>JADKFY010000016.1 GCA_016717305.1 Flavobacteriales bacterium | reverse complement strand
CCGAGGATGGCGCCACTGGGCTCGCGGCCGCCAAGAAGACCAAATTCGACCTGGTGCTGTGCGACATCAAGATGCCCAAAATGGACGGCATAGAGGTGCTGGAGAAATTGCAGATCATGGACCCCGACCTGCCCGTGGTGATGATCAGTGGGCATGGATCCATCGATACCGCCGTAGATGCGCTGAAGAAAGGCGCCTTCGACTTTATCCAGAAACCACCCGATATCAACCGCATTTTGGTGAGCGTGCGCAATGCACTGGACCGCGGTGATCTGGTGAAGGAGACCAGAGTACTCCGCACCAAAGCCGGTAAGACCAAGGACAACGGTGTGCAAATGGTGGGCGGTTCAAAAGCCTTGCAAGCGATCCGGGACATGATCGAGAAGGTGGCCCCGAGCGATGCCCGCGTGCTCATAACCGGCGGAAATGGCGCCGGTAAGGAAGGCGTGGCGCGGCTGATCCATGAGAAAAGTACAAGGGCGCAAGGTGCTTTCATTGAGGTGAACTGTGCTGCGATCCCCGGTGAATTGATCGAAAGTGAGCTCTTCGGACATATGAAGGGCAGTTTCACCAGTGCGATCAAGGACCGGAAAGGCAAATTCGAACTGGCAACTGGAGGCACCTTGTTCCTGGACGAAATAGGCGATATGAGCCTCGCCGCACAGGCCAAAGTGCTCCGTGCCCTGCAAGAAAGCCGGATCACTCCGGTAGGTGGAGATAAGGACGTGAAGGTGGATGTGCGCGTAGTGGCCGCAACGAACAAGGACGTGAAGAAGGAGATCGCTGAAGGCCGTTTCCGAGAAGACCTCTACCACCGCCTAAGCGTGATCCCGATCCACGTACCCAGCTTGAGCGAACGCACCGAGGACATCCCCGAGCTGGCCGAGCATTTCATTGCCACGGTGTGCGGGGAACAGGGCATTGCGCCTAAGAAGATCGCTGATAAGGCCGTTAAAGAACTGCAAAAGCTACCGTGGACCGGAAACGTACGGGAATTGCGCAATGTGATCGAGCGATTGGTGATCCTCAGTGGAAAAGAGATCACAGAAGGCGATGTAAAGACATTCGCTGTTCCGCGCACATAGGCCCACACCTGAACTTCTATTGTTCAGCAAGTTGCATCGCTAGTGAAGCGGTCAGTCCTTCCAATGGGGCATAACAGCTCCAGGACCAACCTCCTTCCCATTTCCTATGACACTGACCAACAGATGGTTAACGAAACGAAAAAGGCAATCCGCCACTGCTGAACCGTCGCTCTTAACATGCTTTTGGGCGAAACCCATGCACCATGATCGGAAAAGGCTGCGTTGAATAGGCAACCTTCGCCTTTGGTGTTCGTCTCCAAAGGAGGAACCACCCACGGACTGCAATCTGTGGAAACTTTAAACCAGCTTGCCATGCACTACCTAATGGAACTTCACGATTTCTTCTATCACAAGATGGGGAACGCCCTGTACTATGCGTTGATCTTCTTGGCGATCATCGGTATAGTGGGTCAGTGGCGTCTGTATGAAAAGGCAGGCCAACCGGGCATCGCGGCGATCGTTCCTTTCTGGAACGTGATCGTGTTCCTGAAGATCGTTGGGCGGCCGGCCAGCCACGCTTGGTTCTTTCTCGTACCTATTTGGGGCCAACTGTATTTCATGCCCAAGGTGTGGATCGAGATCTGCCGTGCTTTCGGAAAGAACTCCTTGCTGGACCATGTGCTTGTGATCGTGCTCAACGGTCTTTATATCCTTAACCTCGGCTTGAGCTACGAGGCCAAGTATCGAGGACCTGTCTACGGCAGCCATATACCCACTCCTCCCCGGCCATTGGCGCATCGCACTGCGGTGGCTTGATCATTTCTTCCGAAACATCGCAAAAGCCCTGACACGTCGGGCCTTTTTGCATTGGCGCAGCTCGCTACCACGGACCCGCCTATCTTGGGTGCCCACCAATGAAGGCATTCAACAAGACCCGCCAAAAACTACTTGCTGATGGCAGACTGAAGCGCTACCTGCTCTATGCCTTCGGTGAGATCGTTCTGGTAGTGGTGGGCATACTGATCGCGCTGCAACTGAACGCGTGGAAGGCGGACCAGAAGGACAAGGCCAGCGAGCAGACGCACTTCGAGAACCTCCGCGAGGACCTGCAGTTGCAACTCGAAGTGATACGTGCCCAGATGGTACACGACAGCACCATGATCCGAAGAGCAGATTCGGCCATGGCTTTCTTTAATGGGGGCATGAGCGTGCAGGAGCTTGAAGCACAACTCTTCGGATCCTACAGTCTTGGATGGCGCAAAACCCTCGTGGCCAGCGATGCCACTTTCAAAGTGCTGCTTTCCACCGGCGGCATGAACCTCATTAGTGATCACCACTTGCGAACCGATCTGATGCGCTACCATCAACGGCTGAACTATACCACCTTGGTTGTCAATACCAACAACGGGCTCATCGACGAACTCTTCAGCCTGAACGCTTCAAACTCCACACCGAATTTTTCCATGGACGTAAATGGCAACATTGAGAACGACGTGGCCATGACCGGACAGGATCGCTACCGCCTCCACGAACTCATCAAACAACGCCGGGACCTGAGCCGGATCGCGTTGACGGTTTGTGAAGCGCAACGTTTAGCCACTGCGGAGATGATCGATGAACTCGATCAAGCAGTGGGGCAATGAAAAAGCGCTCAACAAGAGCCGACAATGGTGTGATCAGGCGAGCATTTCCCCAGCCTTCTTCAGCGCCTCACCCATCCCACTCGGCTCCTTTCCTCCAGCTGTAGCAAAATCCGGTTGGCCACCGCCACCGCCTTTGATCATTGGGCTGATCTGCTTGATGATGTCCACAGCTTTTAGACCGCTTTTCTCCATGGCCCCTTTCCCAAGCGAAACAGCCAACATGGGTTTTCCTTCCAAAACTGATCCGGCAATGAATGCGAGGTCCGGATATTGTTCGCGCAATTGATAACCGAGGTCCTTCAGGTTCTGGGCATCCAGATCCAAGCGCTCCACCAGGAATTGAAAACCCTTGGAGTTGGTGGTTGCTTTTGCCGGAAGTTCAATGGCCAAGGCACGCACTTTTTCCTTGCTCGCTTTTTCCAATTCCTTGGTAAGCATCGCGTTCTGCTCCACCAATTTCTGCACGGCTTGCACGGGATCGGCGGGGTTCTTCAACAGTGCGTTGATCGCTTCCAGTGTTTCCAATTTGCCGTTGATCATGCGTTCAGCTTCCACGCTGGTTACGGCTTCGATCCGGCGAATGCCCGCAGCCAATGCTCCTTCACTTACAATGCGGAAAGGTCCGATCACGCCCGTTCTTGGCACGTGTGTTCCACCGCAGAGTTCAACGCTCGGCCCGAATTTCACCACGCGGACTTCGTTGCCATATTTCTCACCGAAGAGCGCCATGGCACCCATCTTCTTGGCTTCCTCAATGGGCACATTTCGCTTGTCATCGAAGGTGATGTCTTCCGCGATCATCGCATTCACTTCGCGTTCGATGTTTGCTAATTCCTCCGATGAAACTTTCGCGAAATGACTGATGTCGAAACGTAAGCGGTCCGGAGCAACGAGCGATCCCTTCTGCTCCACATGCGTGCCCAACTGCTTGCGCAACACATGGTGCAACAAGTGCGTGGCCGTGTGGTTGCGCATGGTCAGGTTGCGCCGTGTGCCATCCACTTGCGCGGTGATCGGCGCGCTTGGATCCTTCGGAAGTGACTTCGTGAAATGCACGATCAACTGGTTCTCGCGTTTGGTGTCCAGCACTTCGACCTTGTCTTCACCTTGGATGAACCAGCCTTGATCACCGACCTGTCCACCACCTTCGGCATAGAACGGTGTGCGGTCCAACACAAGCTGGTATTGGTCGCCGCCTTTTCCGGAAACCTTTCGATAACGCAGGATCTTGGCGGGTGAAGTGTGTTCATCGTAGCCTACGAATTCTGTTTCGCCTTTGCCCAGTTCCGTCCAATCGCCAGTGGTTACCGCGGTGGCTGCACGGGATCGGTCCTTCTGCTTCTGAAGAAGTCGTTGGAATTCGTCCATGTCAACCCACAGCCCTTTCTCTTTCGCTAGAAGCTGCGTGAGGTCGATAGGGAAGCCGAACGTGTCAAAGAGTTCAAATGCAAACGATCCAGAAATAGGTCCGTGTTCCTTCCAAACGTCGGACTCAGCACCGCGAGTGAATTTCTGACTCACATCACGGGCATGTGCCTCGAATCGTTTGATGCCCTGTTCCAAGGTGCGCAAGAACGACTTTTCTTCCTCCAACATCACGTTGGCAACAATATCCTGTTGGTTCCTCAACTCTGGGAATTGCCCTCCCATTTGCTTCGCAAGCACAGCGACAAGATCATGCATGAACGGCTCATTGAAGCCCAAGAAGCTGTAGCCGTAGCGTACAGCCCGGCGCAGGATCCGACGGATAACATATCCTGCCCCGGTGTTGCTGGGAAGTTGTCCATCCGCGATGGCGAAACTGATCGCACGCAAGTGGTCGGCGATCACACGCATGGCAATGTCGGCCTTCTCTTCCTTGTCGTATTGCTTTCCAGCTGCTTTTGCGATCGCTTGGATCAGTGGCTGGAACACATCCGTATCGTAATTGCTGCGCTTGCCTTGCAGCACCATGCACAAGCGCTCGAAGCCCATGCCGGTATCCACGTGTTGTGCAGGCAGTGTGTGCAAGGAGCCATCGCTCTTCCGTTCGAATTGCATGAACACGTTGTTCCAGATCTCGATCACATGCGGGTTATCGCTGTTCACCAATTCCGCCCCAGGCTTCAATTCCTTTTCGTCCTCTCCGCGCACGTCCACATGGATCTCAGTGCATGGACCACACGGTCCGGTGTCGCCCATTTCCCAAAAATTGTCTTTGCGTCCGAAGGGCAGGATGCGTTCATCCGGCAAGTAATTCCGCCAGAGGTCGCGCGTTTCTTCGTCGGCTGGGAGGCCGTCCTTTTCATCGCCGCCGAAGTAGGTAACGTACAGCTTATTCGTGTCGATCTTGTAGGTGTCCACGAGTAATTCCCACGCCCACTGGATCGCTTCCTTCTTGAAGTAATCACCAAAGCTCCAGTTGCCGAGCATCTCGAACATTGTGTGGTGGTAGGTGTCCATGCCCACTTCTTCCAAGTCATTGTGCTTGCCACTTACACGCAGGCATTTCTGGGTGTCCGCGATACGCTTGTCAGTAGCCGGGCGATTGCCGAGGAACAGGTCCTTGAACTGGTTCATGCCCGCATTGGTGAACATGAGCGTGGGATCATCCTTCACCACCATGGGGGCGCTTGGGACAATGGCATGACCGTGCTTCTTGAAGTGGTCGAGGAAGGTTTGGCGGATCTGTTGGGACGTGAGCATATGGTGAGAAAAGTCTCCCGCAGAACGTGAACGGGGCCGTAAAGGTCGCACTGCGGCCCGGATCCGTGAAAGTGCCCAACGCGATTATCTTCGCCGTCCACCCGATGCCGGAGCAGAAATACCGTTTCAACCCCAAGACGCTCAATTTCGAGCGGATCCGGCTCAGTGCATGGCAGAAAACGAAGCGGACGCTACTTATGCTGACCCCGGGGTTGGTGGTTGGCATAATTGGCATTTTCCTGGTCTATCAATTCGTGGATTCACCGAAGGAAGCAGCCTTCCGCAGGGAGAACCAACAATTGGTGTTGCAGTATGAAATGCTGAACAAGCAGCTGGGCGAGGTGGAACGTGTAATGGGGGATGTGCGCCGCCGCGATGACAATATCTACCGTGTGATCTTCGAAGCCGACCCTTTGCCTGAGACCATGCGCCAAGCCGGAGCGGGTGGCGTGGATCGCTATAAGGACCTCAGCAATTTTGCGAATAGTGACCTCGTGATCGACACCAAGAAAAGGCTGGACAAGTTGACCCGGCAATTGGTGGTGCAGTCCCGTTCATTGGATGAAGTGGCCTCTTTGGCCATGCGTAAGCAGGAAATGCTCGCATGTATCCCAGCGGTGCAGCCCATTCCGAACGAAGACCTCTCCTACATCGCATCGGGATATGGTATGCGGATCCATCCGATCCACAAGATCCCGAAGTTCCATGCCGGCATGGATTTCACCTCCAAGGTGGGCACCCCCATCCACGCGACCGGCGATGGCAAAGTGACCTTTGCTGATTACAGCACGAACGGCTACGGAATGCACGTGATCGTGGACCACGGTTTCGATTACGAAACGTTGTACGGCCACTTGAGCGAGTTGAAAGTGCGCAACGGCCAGAAGGTGAAACGCGGCGATGTGATCGGTCTGGTAGGTAACAGTGGACTGAGTTCAGGTCCACATCTTCATTACGAAGTACACAAGAGTGGCGAAGCCGTTGACCCTGCGAACTATTACTTCAACGACCTGACACCCGAAGAATACGCGAGAATGCTTGAGATCTCGCGGAACGCTGGGCAGTCCCTCGATTGATCGGTACATTCGCAGCGCATGCCCTACAAAGAAAGAACGGTGGAGAAATTGTATTGGACAATTGGAGAGGTCGCGGGGCAATTGGGCGTGAATACTTCGCTGATCCGCTACTGGGAGAAGGAGTTCGGCAGTTTGCGACCAAAGCGTTCCGGCAAGGGGGATCGCCTGTTCACCAAGAAGGAGATCGAGCAGTTGCAACGCATCCAGCACCTTGTGAAGGAAAAGGGATTCACGCTACAAGGAGCGAAGGAACAGTTGCGGAACGAACCTCCTACAGAACAAGAAGCCACGTTGGACGTTGCGGCGCTAAGGGATCGCTTGCTGCGGATCCGAAAAATGGCCATCGCGCTTGCGAACGAGGTGCAACAGGCCTCCTTGCAGGACTGAGCATTTGTGCCTCTGAACAGCGGCTTCTCGTTGTTCTCCTATGGAACTGGAACGCGCCTGTATTGAAGTTCGACCAGAGCCAACTCTCGGCGTGGGCTTCAACAGTAGCTCTTCTTCAGCAAGTAGTTGGTTACATAGTCCTGCACACCATCCTCCAACGGGGTAAAGGGAAGCTCGTACCCGACCCCCTTCAGCTTTTCCATCTTCGCTTCGGTGAAGTATTGATACTTGTCGCGGATGTCCAACGGTGTATCCACGAACGTGATGTCCTCCGGCTTACCCATTGCGGAAAAGGTGGCCCGAGCGAGGTCCAGAAAGGTGCGCGCCTGCCCTGTGCCCAAGTTGTACAAGCCGCTATGCTTCCGGTTTTGCATCAGGAAAAGGCAGACTTGGCACACGTCCTTCACGTAAACGAAATCGCGCAATTGCTCCCCATCCTTGTAGTCCGGGTTATGGCTGCGGAAGAGCTTCATGCCACCGGTCGCTTGGATCTGGTTGAAGGCGTGCATTATCACACTTGCCATACGGCCTTTGTGGTATTCATTGGGCCCGTAGACATTGAAGAACTTAAGGCCTGCCCAAAAGAACGGTTTGCGTGTTTCGGCCAATGCCCAAATGTCGAAGTCGTTCTTGCTATCTCCGTAGGGGTTCAATGGCTGCAAGCGCTGCGGAAGCGAATCGTCGGTATCGCCGTAGCCCAACTCACCATTGCCGTAAGTAGCGCCGGATGAAGCATAGACCAGCGGGATACCATATTCCACGCAGGCTTTCCATACCTGTTTGCTGTAACCCAGGTTCAGATCATCGAAGATGGACCGGTCGAATTCGGTGGTGTCCGTCCGCGCGCCCAAGTGGAAAATGAATTGGACCAGCTTCTCATTGGCCGCGAGCCAAGTGAAGAATTCCGTTCGATCCACACGGGCTGTGAGCTTCTTCCCTTCAAGGTTGGCCACTTTATCCGCACGTGAAAAGTCGTCCACTGCCACGATATCCTGCCATCCTTCGCGAAGCAATTCACCCACCAATGCGCTGCCGATGAAACCGGCCGCTCCCGTTACCACGATCATGCCGCTAAAATAGGTAGCAGTTGGCAAGGGCAGGTGGCAAGGGCAATTGGCAGGTGGCAGGGGCAATAAGCAGGAGCTAGAAGCAACGTCTCTGGCCGTAAGTTGCCTCCTGCTTTTGCCTCCCGCCCCCGCCCTACCTTTGCGGCCCATTAAACGCTCCGATGCCCCTAGTAGAGATCACAAGACGCGAACGCTTCAGCGCCGCACATAAACTGAGCCGTCCGGAATGGACCACCGAAAAGAACATGGAGGTCTTCGGGAAATGCAGTAACCCCAACTGGCACGGGCATAACTACGAGCTCTGGGTAACGGTGAAGGGAGAACCCAGCCCAGAAACGGGTTTCGTTGTGGACCTGAGCGAATTGGGAAGGATCATCCACGACCAGATCATTCGCCATGTGGACCATAAGAACATCGATCTGGACGTACCGTTCATGAAAGGCCGACTGAGCAGCACGGAAAATCTGGCCATCGCCTTTTGGGAACAAGTGAAGGAACCAATTCAAGCCCTCGGTTGTTCATTGCATTGCGTGAAGATCAAAGAGACCGAGAACAACCACGTGGAATATCATGGCGAGCAGTGAACACGAGATACAAGGCGAAGGTTATGAGCGGATCGATCAATACGATCCCGTATCGATCAAGCGGATCGGTGACCACTACTCGGATATCCTAAGCACCATTGGTGAAGACCCCGAGCGCGAAGGGTTGAAAAGAACGCCCGAGCGTGTTGCAAAGGCCCTACAATACCTCACGCACGGCTACGACTTGGACCCGGCTGCGATCCTGAAGAGTGCCATGTTCACCGAGGATTATTCGCAAATGGTACTGGTGAAGGACATCGAGGTCTACAGCATGTGTGAACACCACATGTTGCCCTTCTTCGGAAAAGCGCATGTGGCTTACATCCCGAACAAATGCATCGTTGGCCTGAGCAAGATCCCCCGTGTGGTGGATGCTTTCGCGCGCCGATTGCAGGTGCAGGAACGACTTACGAACGAGATCCGCGATTGTATCCAGGACACCATGAAGCCTCACGGAGTTGCGGTCGTAATAGAGGCCCAACACTTGTGCATGCAGATGCGGGGGATCCAGAAGCAGAACTCCGTAACGACCACATCCGCGTTCACCGGTGCATTTTTGGAAGAGAGCAAGACCCGTGAGGAATTCATCAAATTGATCGGGAGCAGGTTGCATTGAGCGCCTCACCCCCAGCCCCTCTCCCAAGGAGAGGTTGACTATCCCGGCAAGTGTGCTGCCCTTTCGCGTTGTACGGTGCTCTGCGCGTGGCCTATTGAGATCCATCCTCCCCTTGACGATGGTCCAGACATCGATCGAACTGCGTTCAAGGTGAGTAGAAAAAGCACGTTCACTGCTAGTTTCACGTTGCGCACCATCACAGACCGACCACATGTCGCGAGATCCGACGTTCTGCCTGAAGAGACTCGGAGTTTTACTGGAGGCAGATGTCTGATCGCATGGCATTCAACCTTCAACTGCCTCAACCTTCTTCAACCTTCAACCTACTGTTAACCCAAAAGCACGATCTTTGTATCTTCAATTCCAACCATGGAGCAGAACACCTTCCCACAGAACCCCGCCTTCATCGGCATCGGCGACGAATCCAGCGTACGCACCTTTTTAGCCAATGTCTTTACCTACATGACCATGGCGCTCGTGATCAGCGGCATTATGGCGTGGTGGTTCGGCAACGACATGACCAAACTGCAATACCTGATCAACTTTGAAACGGGCAGCAATACCATCCTCGGGTGGGTTATGATGTTTGCACCGCTTGGCTTGGTCTTCGTCATGGCCGGATTGGTGAACAAGATGAGCGGTACCATGCTGCTCGCCACCTTCATTGCCTTCTCCACGATCATGGGGATCAGCCTCAGCTACATCTTCCTGATCTATTCCATGACCTCGATCGCCAACGTGTTCTTCATCACCGCAGCGGTGTTCGGGATCATGGCCGTTGCAGGTTACACCACAAAGACGGACCTTACCAAATTGGGCAGTATCCTGATGATCGGCCTGATCGGGATCATCATCGCCTCCGTGGTGAACATGTTCATGAAAAGTGATACCATGGGCTATGTCATTAGCATCATCGGAGTGGTGGTCTTCACCGGACTTACCGCATACGATGTGCAGAAATTGAAACGGATCGGCGAACAAGCCATTGCCGGAACAGAGAGTGCACAGAAGATGGCACTCATGGGTGCTCTAACACTTTACCTTGATTTCATCAATTTGTTCCTCATGCTGCTGCGTTTGTTCGGCGGGCGTAGGGACTAGGTTACACCCATCGGTCAACGCACCCGTAGGTCGACGCATGCGTCAAGGCTACGAGTGCTACTATCGTAATGCAGTGTGTTTGCTTCGAATATTGAACATCTACCCACGACCATGACCGCATACGTTTTCCCCGGGCAAGGCAGCCAATTCATCGGTATGGGCAAGGACCTGTACGACGCGTACAGCAATGCGCGCATCTGGTTCGAACATGCCAATGACATCCTCGGTTTCAACCTTACGGACATCATGTTCAAGGGTACCGATGAGGACCTGAAACGCACCAACGTAACCCAACCCGCGATCTTCCTGCACAGCGTGGTGAAGGCCAAGGTGATGGGCGACGCGTTCAAACCCGCGATGGTGGCTGGGCATTCGCTCGGTGAATTCAGTGCGTTGGTTGCTGCCGGTGCCATGGAATTCTCCGATGGTCTGAAGCTGGTTGCAGCACGCGCCAATGCCATGCAAAAGGCTTGCGAACTACAACCAAGTACCATGGCCGCGATCATCGGCATGGAAGACGATAAGGTGGAAGCGATCTGCAAGGAGATCCCCGGCGTGGTGGTACCTGCCAACTACAACTGCCCTGGCCAACTCGTGATCAGTGGGAGTGTCGAAGCCGTGAACGCCGCTTGCGAAGCCTTGAAGGCCGCTGGTGCCCGTCGTGCGCTCGTTCTGCAGGTTGGTGGTGCCTTCCATAGCCCGCTAATGGAACCTGCTCGAGTAGAGCTGCAAACCGCTATCGCATTCACCCCGATCGTTGATCCACGCTGCCCCATCTACCAGAACGTGGATGCCCGTGCACACAAGGACCCTGCACGCATTAAGGCCAACCTGATCGCGCAGCTCACCGCTCCCGTCCGTTGGACCCAGATCATGCAGAACATGCTGGCCGACGGTGCCAAGAAGGTGGTTGAAGTTGGCCCCGGAAATGTGTTGCAGGGGTTGTTCAAAAAGGTGGATAAGGAGGTTGAGACGGTGGCGGCTTAGGCAGCGAAATACCTCCAACGAACGTCTTCTTTTCATATCTGGAAAGACATGCGAAACGTATGGTTCCTCTGTCTTGTGGGTTGCGTCCTAACCAAAAGTATTTCGGCACAACAGCCCTTTCCAACAGCTGCAGATGAACCGCGTTGGAGCGTCTCTTGGTACATCTTGGGTCCATTCGCCTTCAACAATGCTTTCTCGTGTTCCACATCCATTGATTTATGTGGTCATACCTATAGTGCCGTGGAAGAATTCAATCCCATTGGTCCGGCGTATTTCCGTAATGATGGCCAGCGCACTTTGTTAAGAAGAACTACCAATTGCACGGATAAGGAATATCTCCTGTACGATTTCTCCTTGAATGCGGGTGAAACCACGTACGTAGGTTCCGAAACGTTTGCCCTTCCGGACACGGCTATGGCCATTGTCCAATCCATTGATACGATCGAAGTGCTCGGTACTCCAAGAAGGCGTTTCACCATGCTTATTGATCTCTGCCCTTCAGAGGGGAATGAACCGTTTTTCACTCCGATGGAATGGATCGAAGGGATCGGTTCCACCACGCACCCGTTCTATGCGGCGATTTGTCTTTGTGATGGCTGCGAGTCCAGTATAAACCTTCAGTGCTCTGATAGTTCGGGTAGAGCCGCCTACCGCGTTTCACCTGATATTATTTGCGACTTTACTTCTGGGTTCGATGAACACGATTCGGCTGCGGGCGAATTTCAAGTACGTGCCACCGGGGACAATTTGCGGTTGATCTATCCGACCGAGTTCCAAGCTGGTTTGCTCACGATCCTCGACCCAGCCGGTCGCGTTGCCTTCAGTAAACAGGTCAGCGCGACCCGCACATCGATCGACCTACCAGCGTTGGCACCCGGCCCGTATACTGCCCTGATCCAGAATAGAGATCAACAGTGGGCTACACGATGGGTGTTGATGCGGTAAGGATGGCTTATACGATCCCACCTGTTTGCAGCGTTGTGCGCTAGACCGAACACTTCACCAGCCGAAGGAATACGGCATGGCAACCCTGGGCCTGAGCGACGGCGATACCTTCGCCGCCCAATGTCCGTCCCCACAGCCTCTCCGCATATCGTTCCCCAAAACACGGTGAAGCACGTCGCTGAGCGAACGGCCTTTCCGGTGTTGGTCGCGATCGCCTTTTCGCACTTGCTGAATGACACGATCCAGTCACTGATCCCGGCGCTGTATCCGCTAGTGAAGGATGCCTACAACCTCTCTTTTTCGGATATCGGATTGATCACATTGGCCTTCCAGATGACGGCCTCCATCCTGCAACCCGTTGTTGGGCATTTGACCGATCGAAGACCACAACCCTTTGCCATGGTCGGTGGCATGGTGTTCACGTTGGGTGGTGTGTTGTTGTTGGCTCGGGCCGGTTCTTTTCATTCGATCCTGATGGCCGTTGCGCTCGTCGGTATTGGATCATCCATCTTCCATCCGGAGGCATCGCGCATGGCGTACGTGGCATCGGGCGGTAAACGTGCACTGGCCCAATCGGTGTTCCAGCTAGGCGGAAATGCCGGTGCGGCGCTGGGTCCGCTGCTTGCTGCTGCGATCATCGTTCCATTGGGTCAAAGCAGGATCTCGTTGTTCTCACTGTTGCCGTTGATCGCCATGATCGTGCTCTGGCGCGTAGGCAAATGGTACTTGCGCATGATGGCCTTGCGCACGCATCGTCAAGCGCGCCAGCCCGCCGTGTCACGCGCCCCGATCCCGAAGAAGCATGTGTTCGGTGTGATCTCGATCCTGTTGCTGTTGATCTTCTCCAAGCAGTTCTACCTGGCCAGTATGACGAGCTATTTCACCTTCTACTTGATCGGCAAGTTCGAAATGACCATTCAAGCGGCGCAGATCCAGCTGTTCCTCTTCTTGCTCGCTGCGGCAGTGGGCACCTTGGCGGGCGGATTGCTCGGTGATAAGGTGGGATACCGCACGATCATCTGGATTTCCATTCTGGGTGCCGCGCCCTTCACCTTGATGATGCCTTACGCCGGACCAATGTGGACGATCATCCTGAGCATGTTGGCTGGGATCATCCTCGCATCAGCCTTCTCCGCGATCCTGGTGTATGCACAATTGCTCATTCCAGGTCGGGTCGGATTGGTCTCCGGCCTTTTCTTCGGCTTCGCTTTCGGCATGGCCGGTATCGGTTCTGCGGTGCTGGGTGCGCTCGCCGATGCCACGAGCATCAATACCGTGTTCGCAGTGTGTTCCTACCTGCCGCTGATCGGTCTGCTATGCGTCTTCCTTCCGAGGGAACGGGCGTGATCACAAGGTCGCGTTCAGCAGTTTCCCGCTGGCGATGATCTTATGCAAGTACGGTCGGTGAAGGGTGTTCTTGATCGCCTCCACGTGGTTCATGCTGTGGCAATCGCTCCCGATCAATTCGTAGTAGCCCAGGTCGATCAAGCGCTCGGCAATGGTCTTCGCTTGCGGGCCGTATGCACCAGTTAGCGCGATCATATTTAGCTGGAACAGTACTCCGCGATCCTTCAGGTTCTCGTACTTGGTGAATTCATTGTGCCAAAACTGATAGCGCTCCGGATGCGCCAGTACGGGGCGGTATCCCATCGTCTGCATCTGGAAGATCAGTTGCAGCATCATGGTTGGCTCACTGATGAAGGGCAGTTCGAAAAGCACATAGTTCTTTCCAAAAGTGAGCACTTTCTTATCCAGGACCTTTTGCTCCAGCTCGTGATCCAAATAGTATTCGGCAGCGGCATCGATCTCCATGGGAATGCCGCGTTCCCTTATCTCGACACGCACACGTTCCAACCCACCAAGGATGATCTCCGGTGAGTTCTTGTAGCCATCGGCCATGTTGTGTGGCGTTGTGATCACCTTGCGGTAACCGAGTTCGGCCATGGCTGTGAGCAGTTCCATGGTCTGCTCCATGTTCTGCGACCCGTCGTCGATCCCCGGGATGAAGTGCGAATGGATATCGACTTGCAACACCGATAGGTCCGCGGGTCCAAGATCAGGCTCCCTTTTGCCGAACAGGTTCTTGAGCAATCCCATGATCAGCGCGCGTATTGGGCGTCGTAATAGCTACGGTATGCTCCACTTGTAACATGGTCCAGCCATTCGGTATTGGCGAGATACCATTCCACCGTACGCTCCAATCCTTCTTCAAACGTGATGGTCGGTTTCCAGCCCAATTCGCGTTCGATCTTGCCGGCGTCGATCGCATATCGCAAGTCGTGTCCAGCACGATCGGTAACGTAGGTGATCAGCTTTGCACTTTCACCTTTCGCACGTTCCAATTTCGCGTCCATGATGGAACAGAGCAGATGGACCAGGTCGATGTTGGTCCACTCATTGTGGCCACCGATGTTGTAGGTCTCACCGTTCACGCCTTTATGGAAGACGGTATCGATCGCACTTGCATGATCCTCCACCCACAACCAATCACGGACATTCTCGCCCTTTCCATAGACCGGCAATGGTTTGTTGTTACGGATGTTGTTGATCATGAGCGGGATCAACTTTTCCGGGAAGTGGTGACTGCCGTAGTTGTTGCTACAGTTGCTCACAACGAAAGGCAGTTTGTACGTGTTACCATAGGCACGAACGAAGTGGTCACTCGCGGCTTTGCTTGCGCTGTACGGGCTCTGCGGATCGTACGGCGTGGTCTCCAGGAAAAGGCTATCGTCGTGGAGTGAACCGTAGACCTCGTCGGTGCTGACGTGGTAGAATCGGCCCTCACCCCCTGGCCCTCTCCCAAGGAGAGGGGTGGAGCTCACCCCCGAGCCATGTTTCCATGCTTCCTTGGCAGCGTTCAGCAACGTCACAGTGCCGAAGACATTTGTGCGCACGAACGAAAGTGGATCTGTGATACTGCGGTCCACGTGGCTTTCGGCGGCGAGGTGGATCACGCTGTCGATGGCGTATTCCTTGAACACCTTGGTCATGGCCTCGGCGTCGCAGATGTCCGCTTTCACGAAGGTATAATTCGAAGCCCTCTCCACATCGCGAAGGTTTTCCAAATTGCCTGCGTAAGTAAGCACATCCAAGTTGATGATGCGGTAGTTCGGGTACTTCGTAACGAAGCGACGAACGACATGGCTACCGATGAAACCAGCGCCGCCGGTGATCAGAATATTGCGTTCCGTGCTCACAAGCTCCAGTATGTAAGATCCTTGATCTTCGTCCGGAAAACTCCCTTCAAGTCCACCAGAACACCTTTCGGGTTCATCATGCTCTTGAACCACTTCTCGTCCTTGGAGGCATACTCGCTGTGGTTCACCGCAACGATGATGGCATCGTAGGGTCCTTTCATTTCTGGCGCCAATTTGTAGCCGTACTCGTGCTCCACTTCCGAAGCATCGGCGTGCGGGTCGGTCACGTCCACGTGGCAACTGAAGCTCTTCAGCTCATTGACAACATCGGCCACTTTGCTATTGCGGATGTCGGTCACGTTCTCCTTGAACGTTGCGCCCATCACGAGCACACGGGCATCAGCAGGATTGGTCCCTGCGGCGATGATCTTCTTCACCGTTTGCTTCGCGGTGTAGCCACCCATACTGTCGTTCACGAACCTGCCGGCATCGATGATCTGCGCGTGATAACCGAGTTCCTTCGCTTTGTAAACGAGGTAGTACGGATCCACACCGATGCAGTGACCACCCACCAGACCCGGCTGGAACTTGAGGAAATTCCACTTGGTGCCTGCGGCTTCCAACACATCGTATGTATTGATGCCCATGCGGTTGAAGATGATCGAGAGTTCGTTGATCAACGCGATGTTCACATCACGCTGCGTGTTCTCAATGATCTTTGCGGCCTCGGCCACTTTGATGCTAGTTGCGCGATGCACGCCGGCCTTCACGACAAGCTCGTAGACCTTCGCGATTATCTCAGCGCTCTCCGGATCACAACCGCTGCTCACTTTGATGATGCTTTCCAATGTGTGCTCCTTATCTCCTGGATTGATACGCTCCGGTGAGTAGCCAACTTTGAAGTCCTCCACGAATTTCAAGTTGCTCAAGCGCTCCAACAAGGGCACGCAATCCTCTTCGGTGCAGCCCGGATACACGGTGCTTTCATACACCACGTAGTCGTTCTTCTTCAGCACTTGGCCTACGGTTCGTGTGGCACCCAATAGCGGCGTCAGGTCCGGGATGTTCTGGCTATCGATCGGTGTGGGCACGGCTACGATGTAGAATTCCACATCGCGCAGATCCTCCAAGTCTGCAGAGAATTCGATGTCGCAACCCTCAAATTCCTTCGCATCCAATTCGTTGCTGGGGTCTTCGCCATTGCGCATCATGTCCACGCGCTTCTGGTTGATGTCGAAGCCGACAACTTTGATCTTGCGTGCGAAGGCCAACGCGATCGGCAAGCCCACATAGCCCAAGCCTATCACGGCCAATTTCGCCTCCTTTTTCAGTAGGCGGTCATACAGATTGCTCATTCCTCTTCTTGTAAATGCGTTCAATGATCTCGACCACTTTCAAGCCTTCGAGGGCATTGGTGGTCATGGTGTTCCTTCCTTTCAATGTGTCCACAACGTTGTCTATGATGAAGCCGTGGTTGTTGGCACTCCCCTTATAAGTGCCGTAGTCGTTCGCCGGATTGGTAGGTCCAAGTTCCGGCATGGTGTAGTTCTTGATGTGGCAGTATTCAACCTTGTCCATGTACTGCCCGCCGATCTTCACGCTACCGGTGGAACCCACAATCGTCATGCTGCTTTCCATGTTGTTATCCCACACCGCTGTGCTGTAATTCAAGCAGCCCATACCACCGTTCAGGAACTTGAAATTCACCAGGCCACTATCCTCGAAGCTGGTGAGTTCCTTGTGCTCGAAATCGGCGAATTTCCCTTGGATGTCGGTGATGTCACCGAAGAGCCAATACAAGGTATCTATGAAGTGACTGAACTGCGTGAAGAGCGTGCCGCCATCGAGGTCGGCAGTGCCTTTCCAGGATCCCTTTTTGTAATAACGCTCGTCCCGGTTCCAATAGCAATTCACCTGCACGATATGGATCTTGCCGAGCAGTCCTTGGTCCACCACGCTCTTGATCCACTGGCTCGGCGGACTGTACCGATTCTGCATAACGCCGAAGACCGTGCGATGCATTTGCAAGGCTTTGTAGATCACGGCTTCGCACTTGGCCTTGCTCAAGGCCATCGGCTTTTCGCACACCACATGCTTGCGTTGTTCCAATGCGGTAATGCACTGTTCAGCATGAAGACCGTTCGGTGTGCAAACAGAAACCACGTCGATGCCCGGTACTTCGCGCAACATGGTCGCCAGATCGTTGAAATAAGGCGCTGTGTGATCTTCAACGCCGACCTCTTTCTGCTCACGGATATCGCACAAGGCCACCAACTCGGCTTCCGGATGCTCCGCGATCATACGTGCATGCCGCTTGCCGATGTGGCCGCAGCCAACCACCGCAAATTTGATCTTGTCGTTATTGGAAGCCATCCTTGTTCGGAGCGCTGGACCTGTTGGACATTGGGAGTTGCGCCGGGTTGCTCATGATCCCATTGTCACTTTGCCATTCTTGAGCGAATAACGCTGGGTGCTTTCAGGACAGGTCGCCGATCCATTTGCATCGAATTCCAATTTGTGGCCATACTCGCTCATCCAACCGGTTTGCCGCGCAGGGTTGCCCATTACCAGCGCGTAATCGGGCACCTCCTTGGTAACGACCGACCCTGCTCCGATGAAGGCGAATCTTCCGATGTCATGCCCGCAGACGATCGTTGCATTGGCCCCTATGGTCGCACCCTTTTTCACGAGCGTGCGAAGGTACTGGTCCTTGCGGGCCACCGCACTGCGCGGATTGATCACATTGGTGAATACCATGGAAGGGCCCAGAAAGACGTCATCCTCGCACTGCACGCCTGTGTAAATGCTCACGTTGTTCTGCACCTTCACATTGTTGCCCAGCACCACTTGAGGACTTACAACCACGTTCTGGCCGATGTTGCAGCCCTCACCGATCGTGCAGCCCGGCATAATGTGGCTGAAATGCCATATCCGTGTGCCTTCACCAATGGTGCAGCCTTCATCTATCACGGCGGTGGGGTGGGCAGTGTAGCTCATCTAAGAAACTGATCATGGATGCCTGCGAACGGCGCCATGTTGGGGCGCGAAGGTACCAAAGGTGGATGGGATCGGAAAGCTGCGGGCTCAACCCTTGGCACGTGCGGATACACCCTTTACGAGGCGCTCCAAAAGCCCCTCCGGAGAACCTGGCAGACCGGCCAATTGCAGTTGCCTCGCCACTTGTTCCAAGTCGGTTGGAACCACCTGCGCACCTGTGTTCCAGCGGACATCCGTGAACCATGCCTTGGCATCTTCAACGCTCAAGCCATATCGATGTGCCACCATTTCCGGGGCCGTGCGTTTGGACATCAACCCCGCTGCTTGGTCACGTATCACTTTCAGCATGCGCTCCAGATCGGGCCTATGTTCTTCAATGAACTTGGTCGTTGCGACCACCATGAATGCCGGCCAGTTGGAACGGAACTCATCGACCAGCCTAAATATTCCTTTGTCCACGAGCGGTTTAGTTGTGTACTTCTCCCAAAGGAAGGCGACCGTGTCCGGCTGCTGCAGGCGCTCCTCGGCACCTTTCAGGTCGTTCACAGTCAAAAGGTCGCTCTCAGCGATGGCCCAACCGTGCTCGTGCGCATACGCCAAGGCCGCCAAATGGCTTCCGGAATTGGGACGACTGATGGCGTAACGCACTCGATCCAGATCCTTCGGCGTTCGCACTTCGGTACCCGCACCAACGTGTACACCCCATGTAAGCGGCGTATCCACGTAGGGTGAAATGATCTTTGCGTTGCCACCATTCAAGAGGTAGCGGACAGCCCCCTCCGTGACCAAGATCGCGACATCCACGGCGCCTTCATCCAGCAAGTTGCACATAGCCCCTGTGCCTTCGGGGACGGTTCGCCATTGCACGTCCAGACCGGACCGTACGAACGAACGCCGCTCCAATGCCAGCATCCAAGGCAGGTTGAAGTGTTCCGGAACTCCGGCTACGCGGATGGGGACCAGTTCCCGCTCTTCTTGTGCGGGTTCTTTAGACTTCGCAGTGCTCTTGGTCTTCATAGGAAAGCGCGAAAGTACCGAGCCTACTCAAGCTTCCATGAGATCACTCCCCGAAGTGAGAGAGCTCATCGAACCAAGCATCTTACTTCGAGTACTTCTCGAAACTGAAGTGCTCCTTCTCGTTGAGCTCCGCTTTTGACAAGGATCTGAAGTACGCGAACGTGCGCTTCATGCCCTCCGCACGATCCACTTTAGGCTGCCATCCGAGCAACTTTTTGGCCAAGGTGATGTCTGGTTGGCGCTGCAAGGGATCATCACTCGGCAAGGGCTTGTAGATGAGCTTTTGCTTGGTGCCTGTCAACTTTAGGATCTCCTCCGCGAACTGCTTGATGGTGATCTCCTTGGGATTCCCAATGTTCACGGGTCCAGCATAATCACTCAAAAGCAACCGGTAAATGCCTTCAACGAGGTCGTCCACGTAGCAGAAACTCCGCGTTTGTGCGCCTTTGCCGAAGATGGTCAGGTCTTCGCCACGCAGTGCTTGGCCCATGAAGGCGGGCACCACACGACCATCATTCAATCGCATGCGCGGTCCGTAGGTGTTGAAGATCCGGATCATGCGCGTCTCCAAGCCATGGTAATGGTGGTAGGCCATGGTGATGGCCTCTTGAAAGCGTTTCGCCTCGTCGTACATGCTCCGCTTTCCTACGGGATTCACATGGCCCCAGTAACTTTCCGTTTGCGGATGCACTTGAGGGTCGCCGTAGACCTCACTTGTGCTTGCCACAAGGATCCGCGCCTTTTTCACCCGGGCCAGGCCAAGCAGATTGTGCGTGCCCAAAGACCCCACCTTTAGGGTTTGGATGGGGATCTTCTCGTAATCGATCGGGGAAGCCGGACTTGCGAAGTGCAGGATGTACTTCAATTCGCCTGGAACGTGTACGAATTTGCTCACGTCATGGTGGTAGAATTCGAAGTCCTCGCGCTTGAAGAGGTGTTCGATGTTCTTCAAGCTTCCGGTGATCAGGTTGTCCATGCCGATCACATGGTAGCCCTCCTTCAAGAACCGATCGCACAGGTGCGAACCCAGAAAACCTGCGGCACCGGTGATGAGCACGCGATCCTTGTGGACCGGCTTCACCAGTTTCATTTTTCCGCGTGGAGCGGGCTTCGCTTTTGCTGCGACCTTCTTACCCGTAGTTTTCCGGGACTTCACCGCCACCATGCTCTTTTTCGCCATTATGCCTTCACTTTTACAGGAGCGTTCACTACTTGACGGCCAACACTGACGTACTGGAAGCCCAGACTCTTCATTTCATCCAGATCGTAAAGATTGCGACCGTCGAATACGATGTTCTCCTTCAAGGCCTTGCTCACCTTTGCGAAATCAGGTGTGCGGAAGAGTGCCCATTCGGTGGCCACGATCAAGGCATCGGCGCCTTCCAATGCAGCGTATTCATCGGTGGCGAATTTCATGGTGTCACCTTTCAGCTTTTCCACGTTCGGCATAGCCTCTGGATCGAATGCGGTAACGGTCGCACCAGCGGCCACCAAAGCATCGATCATGTACAACGCAGGTGCCTCGCGAATGTCATCTGTATCCGGCTTGAATGCCAGACCCCACATAGCGAAATGCTTGCCTTTGATGGAATCCCCGTAGTGCTTCTTGATCTTATCGGTCAAGGTGGTCTTCTGGCGCTCGTTCACGTCCATCACACTCTTGATGATCTCGAAATTGTAACCGGCATCGCCGCCGCTCTTGGCCAATGCCTGCACGTCCTTCGGGAAGCAGCTACCACCATATCCGATACCAGGGAAGAGAAAGCGTTTGCCGATGCGCGTATCCGTACCCATGCCGATCCGAACCTTGTCAACGTCGGCACCCACCTTCTCGCAGAAGTTGGCGATCTCGTTCATGAAGGTGATCTTGGTTGCCAAGAAAGCGTTGGCGGCATATTTCGTCAACTCTGCACTGCGCTCATCCATGAAGATGATCGGGTTCCCCTGGCGCACGAAGGGCTTGTACAGGTCCTCCATCACCTTTTGGGCACGGGCGCTGCTGGTACCAACCACCACACGATCGGGCTTCAGGAAGTCGTCAACCGCAAAGCCTTCACGCAGGAATTCGGGATTACTGACCACATCAAAGAGATCTTCCTTGGCGTGCTTGGCAAGTGCAGCGTGTACCTTTTCGGAAGTGCCGACCGGTACCGTACTCTTGTCCACGATCACCTTGTAATCGGTGATGATCTTGCCCAGATCATCAGCCACACCCAATACATACTTCAGATCGGCACTTCCATCCTCACCGGGAGGTGTTGGAAGGGCCAAGAAGATGATCTGTGCATCTTTGATCGCGCTGGGCAGATCGGTGGTGAAGCTCAAACGTCCTTGGCGAATGTTGCGTTCGAACAGAACATCAAGATGCGGTTCGTAGATCGGCACTTTGCCGTCTTTCATCATTTGTACCTTGTTCGCGTCGATGTCCACGCAGATGACGTGGTTACCGGTCTCGGCGAAGCATGTTCCGGTCACCAGACCGACGTATCCTGTTCCTACTACTGCAATGTTCATTCTTGGGGCGCGAGATCCAACGCCGTGGTGTGGCGCTCATCCTCTCGCAGGGGATCTAATGGTTATGCGTTAATGAAGCTTGATATTGCTTCGGTGATGTATGACAATTGTTCGTTGTCCATTTCGGTGCTCATGGGTAGAGAAAGCACTTCATGGGTGAGTTGTTCGGTGTTCGGCAGCGATCCTTCCGGACAGCGGGACGCCTTGTACGCAGTTTGCAGGTGACAGGGTACAGGGTAATAGATCATTGCCGGTATGCCCTTGTCCTCCAAGTGCTTCTTGAGACCGTCGCGATGGCCACCCGTCACTTTCAAGGTATATTGATGGAAGACATGCGTACTGTTCGAGCTGCGTTCAGGAACGGCAATGTGCTCCAGGCTTGCGAATGCATTATCGTAATGCGTCGCCGCCCTGTTCCGCTCCTTGGCATATTGGTCCAAGTGCTTCAATTTGATCCGGAGGATCGCGGCCTGCAATGAATCCAATCGGCTGTTGACCCCTACCACTTCATGGTAGTACCGGACGTCGCTTCCATGGTTGCAAATCTTCCGCAGTTTCCCGGCCAGTACGTCGTCGTTCGTGAAGATCGCGCCGCCATCACCATAGCAGCCCAAATTCTTGCTAGGAAAGAAACTCGTACTGGCGACATGTCCGATCGAACCCGCCTTCCGCCTGGTACCGTCCTTGCTCGTATAAACCGCACCGATGGCCTGTGCATTGTCCTCGATCACGAATAATCCATGCTTTTCGGCGATCGCCATGATCGCGTCCATATCCGCTACCTGACCGAACAAATGCACGGGTACGATCGCCTTGGTCTTCGGCGTGATCTTGCGCTCAATGTCCGCAGGGTCCAAGTTGAAGGTACCCGGAAGGACATCGGCAAATACCGGTGTTATGCCCAACAAGGCCACCACTTCCACAGTGGCAACGAATGTGAACGATGCCGTGATCACCTCATCGCCCGGCTTCAAGCCCAAGGCCATCATGGCGATCTGCAAAGCATCGGTCCCATTCGCGCAGGCCACAGTGTGCTTCACACCCAAATAGGCGGAAAGCTCCTTCTCCAATTCCTTTACCTCGGGCCCGTTAATGAAGGCCGCCGTGCTCAGCACCTGCTGCATGGCAGCATCCACCTCGGGCTTGATCTTCTGGTACTGGCCGATCAGGTCGACCATTTGGATGGGTTTCATAGGCACTTTTCCGGGACCGTTCGAAAACGGTGCGCGAAGATAATGGATGTGACGGGGCTTGGTAAAGCCCGCCATTCAAACATGCTTGGACCTGCACAACAATTCAACTCGAACAACCCCGTTACCTTTGCCGGCCATGCCCGCTTTTCGATCAATTGCCCTTGCCCTGCTGCTTAGCGGAGCGCACGCACTTTGCGGACAATCCATTCGCGACACCACCATCGCGTTGTTCGCCGTTCATGCGAGCTATGCCCAACAATTACCAGGTGGTGATCTGGCCGAACGCTTCGGTACGAACAGCAACATCGGCCTAGGGACCTTCCGGAAAACAAAGAGCAACTTCCTGCTCGGCGTGGAAGGGAGTTTCATTTTCGGGAAGAAGACTAAAGAGCCGGGTATCCTGCGCAATGTGATCAACAGCCAAGGTCAAGTCGTGGATGTAGAGGGTAAGCAAGCGGATGTTTTCCTTTATGAGCGCGGTTGGACCGCCTTTGCATACGTTGGAAAGACCTTCCAATTGGGCAAGCCCAATCCGAATTCCGGAGTGGTGATCAAATGGGTGGTGGCTACATGCGGCATAAGGTGCGCATACAAAGCCAGAAGAACGTGGTACCGCAATTGGAGGACGAATACCTGCATGGATACGATCGCCTCGCTGCCGGGCCTGCTGCCATAGGCTACGTTGGCTATCAGTATTTCGGCAACAAGGGACGGATCAATTTCAACATCGGTCTGGAGTTCATGGCCGGTTTTACCCAAGCGCTGCGCGCCTATAATTTCGATACCGAACAATTCAACAGACCGAACCGTGTGGACCTCTTGAGCGGGATACGTGCCGGGTGGTCCTTGCCGATCTACAGGAAGGTTGATACCGGGTTCCATTACTATTGAGGGCTGGACGACCAACAACCTTCTCCTCTTTTGGGGCAATTTTGCAGCTTGATCTGCTTTTGGTTGCTGGCTACTTACTATTTGTCCCTTTGGAACGAATAGCCAATAGCTAGAAGCGAACAGCAAGTAGTTGGAAGCGATCTATCGACAAAAGAAGATGCCCCTCCACATCCACATAGGAACGGCGCTATACCACCTCGGAGTGAGGGTGGCGGCTCCGTTTTTGCCCAAAGCGAGGCAATGGATCAATGGTCGTAAGGGACTTTGGGAACGGTTGGATAAGAAAGCCAATGCGCTGACCGGATGTCTTTGGATGCACTGCGCGAGCGTTGGTGAGTTTGAACAAGGCAGACCATTTTTGGAAGCTATTCGGGCCAAGCAACCCGACCTACCCATACTCATCACATTCTTCAGCCCAAGTGGTTTTGAAGCGGTAAAGAACACTCCGTTGGCGACCCACGTGGAGTATCTCCCGCCGGATAGCGCTGCCAATGCCGAACGGTTCTTGTGCTCGGTAAGACCATCCATGGCCATTTTCGTCCGGTACGAATTCTGGTACGATCATTTGATGACGTTAGAAAAGGCGCAGGTGCCTTCGTTCCTCCTAAGCGCCATTTTTCGGCCTTCGCAACCTTTCTTCCAGTGGTATGGGGGTGCGCACAAGGCCATGCTCCAGACCTTTGAACGGATCTTTGTACAGGAGCAAGCTTCGCTTGAATTGCTGCGCGGGATCGGGATCAAGAACGTCGTCGTAAGCGGTGATACGCGCTTCGACCGGGTCGCTGAAATTGCTGCCATCAATGCCGTCTTGCCCCTTGCGGAAGCTTACCGAAAAGCAGAGTTCCGCCCGGTGATCGTGGCCGGCAGCACATGGCCTGCCGATGATGCCCTTTTACTGGAAGCCTTGGAACAACAGACCAACAAAGCACGCGTGATCGTTGCACCCCATGAATTGAGTACCGGATCCTTGGCCAAGATCGCCACATCCTATCCGATCCCGGTGGCGGTTTGGAGCGAACTGGAAAGCGAACTGGAACGACAAAGGCCAGCTGGTCGATCGACCAACGATGCACCTGATGATGATCCTCTGAATGCACGCACATTGCTGGTTGACCGCATGGGCTTACTATCGCGCTTGTACAAGTATGGAGACATCACGTACGTGGGTGGCGGCTTCGGTAGCGGGATCCACAGCTTGCTGGAAGCTGCGGCATGGGGAAAGCCGGTGATCTTCGGACCCCACCACGGAAGTTTCGCCGAAGCCAAAGGATTGATCGAGGTCGGTGCCGGGTTCGAGGTGAAGAATGCCAAAGAGTTGGTCGCCGTTCTTCAACACTTGCTGAACGACCCCAAGGCACTAGAGACAGCATCAAAGGCTGCTTCGGAGTATGTGCAGGCCAGGACCGGTGCCACCCAACGCGCGTTGACCGGCATCCAGGACGTGCTTCGTGGAACTACTTCGTCCCCAACGAGAACTCCAGCTTGACCGGCACCACTTTCCCTTTGCCGAGTTTTCGTTGAGCTGTTATGTAGAACGAGTCGGGAGAAGCTTGCAATGGCTGATCACCGATCATGAAATCGACATCCTTACCCGACGAGAGCGTGGATCTGCTGATGTAGCCGCCTCTGGTATCGAACGCATGGTGAAGGGTGCGTGTGCCTTCCGTGGCAACGGCAACAGCCGACCGCTCGCCTTTCAACCGTTGGGCAATGGTCGCTTCATCATCCAAGGTGAAAATGTTCAGTCGGCCATCGTAAACGAGGCTTTGCGTCTTACCCAACAAATGCGAAATGGACTTGGTGTTCCGCGGTATTACCGTCATCCAATTGGAGGCGCCAACCGCCGAGAAGGACTGCGCCACGATATCGCCGTGTATCCGTTCCGTTACGTTCGTGTTCCGACCAAAGGTGCTCGTGACCACTGCATCTTGTAGATCGCCGACCTCGCAAACCAAGAAGGTGCTTCCTTTCGGACCGAGCAGGAAATTCGCGGTGCGCATGTTCTCGTAGGGCTTTTCGCCGGCTTGACCCCGCGAAGGGAATTTCGTGGTGGCCATTTGCTTGAATTCGTATTCGCCCTTTGCCAACAGCGCAAGAAAGGTTCCCGGTGTGTAGTCCTTCTTTTCCATTTTGCTGCCGAACACCCCGGCACAGGCCACTGCACCGCTGTCCAACACGAGCAGCCGGGCACTGGCAGGCCAATAGTTGTCCCGCATTTTGAAGTCCGCCTCAACGACCCCTTCAGAACTCATTCTGTAGACCTTGGTCGCCACGTTGCCCACGCCTTCTTTCGTCGGCTCTTGCAGCATCGTGTTGCCCAACCACGCGGTACACGTGCCTTTGTTGTCCACCACAGCGCTGTGCAGATGCGAACTTTTCATCTCGCCATTGCTCACAACAACCTGCTGCCACAACACTTGCATGTCCTTGTCCACAACTAAGAACACGTGCAATGTTCGTCCGTTCGCCAGTGGAAGATCACCGGCCGCGAGCAGCATTTTGGAACCATCTGGTGAAGGCGTGACCTGGAACCCGAGCGGCGCAGCCCCGTCGCCGGTTAGTGCGCTGCCCGCGGAAGCCGGAGCAAGGTCCAAGGACACGAGGTCCAAAAAAGGAGCGTTGTTCCTTGCCAAGCGCGGATCGAATTGCTGCCAATAAAGTTTGATCAGGTTCTCTGCCGGTCGACGCTGTGAACCGATCAGGATCGATCTTCCACCGAACATCAGTGCGGTTTCAATGGCCGCGACCCCGGCAGGCGCTTTGCGCACGGGTTCGATGGTACGCATCAATTCCAATTTGTCCGTGCCGTAAAGTTCCAGGCGGTACTGGAGCGCGGTGGCATTGCCTTCACCTTCATTGCTGGAGAGCACGACCAAACTGTTCTCGGTGGTAACCAACTGCACTTTTGGTAAAAGCACATCGTCATTGTAGGCTGCTTCGCTGATCTTGGCCTTTAGCTTGATCTCCTGACCTTGGACCAAGTTGGATGATGAGCCTAGGATGGCGCACAGGACAGTAACGAGGAGTAGTGGATTCTTCATCTGCAATTATCGGGTTGATCGGTATGGATCTACTTCAATTTTGGATTGTTCGTGTGGCGATCCGCATCACGCTTGGTCTTTTTGTCCATTCGCAATTGCCATGCCGCCTGCAGGTCGGTGTTGGTCTGGTTGGCCAAGCACAGGACCACGAAGAGCACATCTGCCAGCTCCTCGCCCAGCACTTTGTTCTTGTCACTTTCCTTTTCGCTTTGTTCACCGTGACGTCGGGCAATGATGCGGGCCACCTCCCCCACTTCCTCCGCGAGCATGGCCATATTGGTCAACGGATCGAAGTACCTCACCCCGACACTTTTGATCCAACCGTCCACCTCTTCCTGAAGCACTGCCAATGGTGCTGTGACCTCTTTCATTCCCGCAGTTTGCTATCGATCATTATCGTTACCGGACCATCGTTCACCAACGACACTTGCATGTTCGCACCGAACTCCCCGGAACGTACCGGCCTGCCCAATAATTCACTGAACAACTGCTTGGCCCGCAGATAGAGTGGCGTGGCTTCGTCAGCCTTTGCCGCGCGCATGTAACTGGGGCGATTCCCCTTTGCGGTGTTGGCATGCAGGGTGAATTGGCTCACGAGCAACACCTCACCGCGTACTTGGGTAATGTCCAAATTCATGACCCCGTCCAGATCATCGAATATCCGCATTCGGATGACCTTGCCGCAGATCCATTCCAGATCGCTCTCCGTGTCGCCCACCTCAATTCCCAGCAGGACCAACAAGCCTTTGCCGATGTGCGCCCGGCGCATGTCCTCGATATCGACAGCCGCCTCGCTAACTCGTTGTAGAACTGCACGCATTTCAATACCCGTTCTCTTGGAACCACTTTTCCATTTGTTGCTGCTTCTCCGTATCACTGCCTTTGCCTTGTACAGCATCGCGATAAGTTCCGTACATCGGGTTGGGCAAGAGGATGAAGTTGTTCATCAGGGCGTCGTTCATACTGTCCACCAGTCCTTTGCCAGAATCCACTTTCCGGTCCTTGAAGCGTTCATCGAAATCGCGCAACTGATCACCGATGAACAATACGATCTTATGTGTGGAATCGACTTTTGCACGGCGATCGGTCTTGTCACTGGTGCCTTCCATCAAGAGCAAATGCTTGGTATCGGAATTCGGGAACCCCAGATGGTTCAGATTCTTCAAGGTGCTTGCTTGCTCCCGTTTGTCGCGATTGGTGATGTAGAACACTTCGCAACCTGCGGTATTCACATAGGTCAAGAATTCCAAGGCACCGGGGCAGGCTTTCGCACTGGCCTTGTCGGTCCACTGCTTCCAAGTATCCTGATCAAAGACCTCGTGCTTCTTCACCTGCTCCACTTGATAGGGGCTGTTGTCCAACACGGTCTCATCCACATCCACGACCACAGCGCACGGTTCGGGATCCTTCATCTCTATGTGCTTGGCCAAGTTCGCATCCAACTTCAACCGCGCCAGTTCGTAGCCCTGTTGGAACAACCGATACGCCTCAGCGGAACTGTTCTGCCACAACACGGCATCGGCGCCTTGCATGGAAAGCTGAGCGGCATGGTCCACAACGGGTGGTGCGATCGGTGGCGGTGGAGGTGCTACTGCAACCGGTTGCGTGCTGGAACAACCGATCGTGACGAATGCGAGTAGCACGGCACTGTTCCGAATTGTCTTTGTCATGTGTCCCTGAAATGTCATTGGTCAAGTCTGTACGGGCTTTCCTCATCAATGCCTTCGAGCATGTCAATGTAGCTTTTGTATCGACTTTCGGCGATATCCCCACGTTCCAAGGCCTTCCGAACGGCACAGCCGGGTTCTTCCTTGTGCATGCAATCGTTGAAGCGGCAATCTCCCTTCACCGCGAACATTTCAGGGAATTGATCACCGATATCCTCTTTGCGCAGGTCCACCAATCCGAATCCTTTTATGCCCGGGGTGTCGATCAGGAAGGTCGGCGGCGGCTTACCCTCCTTCACTTCCTGCGTCCCCGACGGAGCCGATCCCCAAGCCTCCACATCCAACTCGTACATCTCCGCATTCGTGGTGGTGTGCTGCCCCTTCTCGCTGCTCTCACTGATCTCCAAAGTGAAGAGATCCAGTTCCGGATCTATGGCATTGATCAAGGTGCTCTTACCAACGCCACTATGACCCGCCAGCAAGGTCACTTTGCCGAGCAAGATGTTCTTCACCGCTTTTATGCCCTTGCCCTTCAAGGCGGCGGTCATTAATACAGTGTAGCCCGCTTCCTGATACGTGTCAACGAGTTCAAGCATCAGCTCGGTGCTTTGCCCGTTCAGCTCGTCGATCTTGTTCAACACGATCACCACGGGTACTTCGTAGGCCTCGGCAGTAACGAGGAACCGATCAATGAAACCGTAGGAGGTCCGTGGTCTGGAAACCGTTACCAACAACATCGCTTGGTCCAAGTTGGCAGCGATCACATGCTTGTGGTGCGAGAGGTTCACACTGCGCCGGACCAAATAGTTCTTGCGTTCGTTCAGCTCCAGGATGGCACCCAACTTCTCTTCGCTTTCCTGCGGAAGGAATTCGACGTTGTCACCCACCGATACAGGATTGGTACTGCCCCAGTCCTTGATCCGCAAATTGCCTTTCGCAACACATTGGTGCAATACGCCATCGCTGCCGCGCACCAAGTAGCGGCTGCCGGTGGATCGCATGATGAGGCCTGTAGGCATCGTGCAAAGGTGGGGCAACGGAATAGATCCTCGGTTATAGGACAACAACCGTTCCTTGGTTTCCGCTCCTCTCTTCGTTCCGCATTCTACCTTCGCACCATGTCCATCGAAGTCAACAACATCACCAAGGTCTATAGTACACAAAAGGCGTTGGACGATGTCTCATTCAAGGTTGGTGGCAGCGAGATCGTGGGCTTTCTCGGGCCCAATGGCGCGGGCAAGAGCACGATGATGAAGATCCTCACCTGCTTCCTGCCACCGACAAGCGGTACGGCCAGCGTGTGCGGTTCCGATATCCAAAAGGACAGTCTGGCGGTGCGGCGCATGGTGGGTTATCTGCCGGAACACAATCCGCTTTATCTGGATCTATACGTTCGGGAATACCTCGATTTCACAGCAGGGTTGCATGGGTTGAAGGACCGTTCACAACGGGTGAAGAAAATGATCGACCAAGTGGGTTTGGGACCTGAGCAGAAGAAACGGATCGGCGCGCTGAGCAAGGGGTATCGTCAACGTGTCGGGTTGGCGCAGGCCATGATCCACGACCCGCAAGTGCTGATCCTTGACGAACCGACGAGTGGTTTGGACCCGAACCAATTGGTGGACATCCGGGCATTGATCAAACAGATCGGCCGGGAACGCACCGTGATGCTGAGCACCCACATCATGCAGGAGGTGGAGGCCATCTGCGACCGTGTGATCATTATTGACCAGGGAAAGGTTGTCGCGGATGAAAAGGCAAGCACGCTCCGGAGTGGCACCCAACAACGCGAAGCCGTGGAAGTGGAATTTGATAAGCCCGTGAACGCAAATTTGCTCACCAACATCAGCGGTGTGCAAATGGCCAAACGCAAGACCGACACAACTTGGATACTGGCCCACGATGCCGCGATCGATATTCGTCCCGTGGTGTTCCAATTCGCCGTGGAGAACGGCCTTCAGGTGCTGGGCATGCAGAAGAGCGAACGCGGCTTGGAGGAGGTCTTCAAGGAGTTGACGAAGCGGTGAACTTGCAAATTGGAGAATTGGACAATACGCCTTTACGAGGCCTGAAAATTCTTACTTGTCGCATCCCGTTCAAACTTGTTCCTTTGCAGCCTTCAAAAAGAAAACATGCCTTACCTCTTCACCTCCGAATCCGTTAGCGAAGGCCACCCCGATAAGGTCGCCGATCAGATCAGCGATGCCTTGATCGATAACTTCCTTGCCTTCGACCCCACGAGCAAAGTTGCTTGCGAAACGTTGGTGACCACCGGGCAAGTTGTGCTGGCCGGCGAAGTGAAAAGCAAAGCATACTTGGATGTGCAGGAGATCGCCCGCGAGGTGATCCGCAAGATCGGCTACACGAAGAGCGAGTACATGTTCGAGGCGAACAGCTGCGGGATCTTCAGCGCGATACACGAGCAGAGCCCGGACATCAATCAAGGCGTTGAACGCAAGGATCCCGAGGAGCAAGGTGCCGGTGACCAAGGCATGATGTTCGGCTACGCTTGCCGCGACACCGACAACTACATGCCGCTGCCGTTGGAGTTGAGCCACATGCTGCTGCGCGAACTCGCAGCCATCCGTCGTGAGAAGAACAGCAAGATGCCTTACCTGCGCCCCGATGCAAAGAGCCAGGTGACGATCGAATACGCTGATAACGGCAAGCCGATGCGCATCGATGCCATCGTGGTGAGCACACAACATGACGACTTCGACAAGGAGCCGGTGATGCTAGCGAAGATCAAGAAGGACATCATCGAGATCCTCGTTCCTCGGGTGATGAAACAATTGCCCAAGCGTGTACAGGCCCTCTTCGGTAAGGACATCGCCTACCATATCAATCCGACAGGCAAGTTCGTGATCGGTGGTCCGCACGGCGATACCGGCCTCACAGGTCGCAAGATCATAGTAGATACCTACGGTGGAAAAGGAGCCCATGGTGGTGGAGCCTTCAGCGGAAAGGACCCGAGCAAAGTGGATCGTAGCGCAGCCTACGCTGCCCGTCACGTTGCCAAGCACTTGGTGGCAGCCGGTGTGTGTGATGAAGTTCTGGTGCAAGTAGCGTACGCCATCGGCGTGGCAGAACCAGTTGGGTTCTACGTGAACACTTACGGTACCAGCAAAGTGAAGATGAACGACGGAGCGATAGCGGACACCATCGCCGCTTTGCCGGAATTCAACATGAAGCCTTACTTCATTGAGAAGCGCTTCAAGCTTCGCACACCGATCTACAGTGAGACAGCCAGCTACGGACACATGGGCCGCGAAAGCAAAGTGGTGGAGAAAACATTCACCAGCGCCGGAAAGACCAAAAAAGTGAAAGTGAAGCTTTTCCCGTGGGAAGACCTTAACGCCTTGGCCGTTGTTAAGAAGGCTTTTAAGCTTTAGGGGAGAGTAGTTAGTCGTTTGTGATTGACCGCTTGCGCTTGTTGAATGCAGTGGAGCGAACTTCATACGACCCATAGCCTTACAAATCCTTCTTTTCCACCCCCACTTGTCAGATCAACCTGATCGACTACATTTGCAGCCCATTTCCGAGGAGATCCCATGTACGCTATAGTAGACATCGCAGGCCAGCAGTTCAAAGTGACCAAGGCCCAGAAGCTTAAAGTCCACCGTTTGGAAGCCGAAGAAGGCAAGACCGTGGAACTCGCCAACGTCCTTCTAGTTAGCGATGGCAAGACCATCAACGTGGGAACACCCAGCTTGGACGGATTTCGGATCGCTGCGAAAGTTCTCTCCCACAGCAAAGGTGACAAGGTGCTCGTTTTCAAGAAGAAGCGCCGTAAGGGTTACCAAAAGCTGAATGGTCACCGCCAACAGCTTACCGAGCTATGGATCGAAGCGATCCTGGGCAAAGGCGAGAAATTCGACGCCAGCAAGAGCAGTGCTCCCAAGGTAATGGCCATGAAAGTGGCTCAGCCTGTGAAAAAGAGCGCAGCACCTGTTAAGGAAGCAGCACCGAAAAAGGTTGCCGCCAAGAAGGCTGCACCAAAAAAGGCCGCCGCCAAGAAAGCTGCTCCTGCAAAGAAGGCAGCACCGAAAAAAGACGACAAGAAGTAATTCAGCATCCACGAGATTCCGGGTCAAACCCGGAATGACACATCACACGAAATGGCACACAAGAAAGGCGCAGGTAGTACCGACAACGGCCGCGAATCGCACAGCAAACGATTGGGCATTAAACTGTTCGGTGGCCAAGTTGCCATCGCAGGCAACATCATCGTGCGCCAACGCGGCACCAAGCACCACCCCGGCAAGAACGTGGGCATTGGTGTGGACCATACGCTCTTTGCTACCGCAGATGGCGTGGTGACCTTCCGTCGCCAACGCGGACACCGTAGTGTGGTAAGCGTGCTCGCTGCTGAAGCCGTTGCCGATCAAATTGCACTGGTGGCCAAAAAGAAAGCACCCAAGTCGGAAGTACTTAGCCCCACAACGACCGCTGCTCCAAAAGCTGCTGCCAAGTCCGAGGCTGATGACCTGACGAAAGTGGAAGGCATCGGTCCCAAGATCGCTGAGCATTTCAACGCATCCGGTATCAACTCCTTTGCTGAGCTCGCATCCACTTCAGTTGAGCGTCTCCAAGAGATCCTGACCGAAGCTGGTCCGAACTTCGCTTCGCACAACCCTGGTACTTGGCCCAAGCAAGCTGAACTCGCTGCAGCTGGTAAGTGGGACGAGCTGAAGGCGTGGCAGGACGAATTGGACGGCGGTAAGTAACCCCGTTCCCAACACAACCACCTGAAGCCCTTTCACCCTTTGGTGGAGGGGCTTTTCTTTGTCTTTGATGGCTTCTTCGCCCTTCACCCTTTGGCTACCTTTGCCTTCCGCAAAAAGTGTGGCAACCGATCTTGAGCAATGTTGGAACTGAATTACCTGCGCGAAAACCGCGAAACCGCCGAAAAACGATTGGCTCTGCGGAACATCGATGCAAAGGTCCTGTTGGACCGCGCGACTGAACTCGACGAACTGCGCCGCACTACCCAAGGTGAACTGGATGCCCGCTTGGCTGAAATGAACCTGTTGAGCCGCGCTATCGGCGACCTGATGAAAAGCGGCAAAAAGGACGAGGCGGAAACAGCGAAGGTCAAGACCGTAGAACTCAAGGCCACGGCGGCCACGCTGAAGGAAAGCTTGGAGAATGCCGAACGGGCGCTGCATGACCACCTCTGCACCATCCCCAATGCCCCTAGCGAAAAGGTGCCGCCCGGAAAAACACCGGAGGAGAACGTGACCGTGATGCAGGAAGGTGCCATTCCGGAACTGGGACCCGATGCCAAACCGCATTGGGACCTCGGCGAGGAATACGGCTTTCTCCACATGGACCTTGGCGTGAAGGTGACCGGTGCAGGGTTTCCGGTGTACAGTGGACAAGGGGCCAAGTTGCAGCGTGCGTTGATCTCGTTCTTTCTGGACCGCGCCATCACAGCGGGTTATCGCGAGATCATTCCTCCGCACATGGTGAATGCCGAAAGTGCTTTCGCTACAGGTCAATTGCCGGACAAAGAAGGACAGATGTACCATGCCACGGTCGATGGGCTCTATTTGATCCCCACGGCCGAGGTGCCCATTACCAATCTGTATCGTGATGAGATCGTGGAAGCTTCCAAGTTGCCCATTAAGATGGTCGGCTACACGCCTTGTTTTCGTCGCGAGGCGGGCAGCTATGGCGCGCATGTTCGGGGCTGAACCGGGTGCACCAATTCGACAAGGTGGAGATCGTACGCATCGAAGAACCTGCCAACAGCTATGCCGTGCTGGAAGAGATGGTGGAGCACGTTAAGGGTTTGTTGCGCGATCTTGAACTGCCTTACCGCCAACTATTGCTTTGCGGTGGCGATATGGGATTCAGCAGTGCCATGACCTATGACATGGAAGTGTATGCCGCTGCCCAAGGACGTTGGCTGGAAGTGAGCTCGATCAGCAACTTCGAGACATTCCAAAGCAACCGTTTGAAATTGCGGGTGAAGGGTGCGGATAAGAAGAACCACCTCGCACATACATTGAACGGAAGCGCCCTAGCGCTGGCCCGCATCGTGGCTGCCTTGCTTGAGAACAACCAAACACCTGAAGGCATTCGCATTCCAAAAGCCTTGCAACCCTACACGGGTTTCGCCATGATCACCAAATGAACCGTGGCACAGCGTTCGCTTCGATCTTGGTATTATCCGCTGCAACCGCGTGCCGAAATGTCCCTGATGCCGAACAAATTGCTGTTGTTGACAGTTTGATCACCTCAATGGAAGCTGCCAACCTTACCTTGAACGAATTGGACCTGGACCGCTACTACAAGGCAACCATGATCCTTGAACATGACAGTTCACGCTTCCTGCAGCGCTTCGACGATACGCTCGACCGTTCTTCGGCCATGACCCTCGCAGGGCACTATAAGCAACTTCAGCAGGCCGAACACATGGCACTGGACCACCAGCAAGTCCATGCTACCACCGCCGAAGCAACAAGGCGATTGAAGAACCTGCGAAATGATCTTCTGGCATCTGCGTTCGATGTTGAGGATGCAGCGAATGCCATTACGCTGGAGCGGAATAACGCTGAGCAGTTGTCCGAAATGGTACAGCAAGTGATCACCAACTACCGCACCACCCAGAACGTGTTGGCGAACCAAGCCGTCGTGGACAGTTTGCTGTCTGGTCATGGCGACAAACTTCTTCAGCCGTGATGGGCATGTTACGATCATTGCTTTTCCTGTTGACGCTGATCTTGCTTCCCGGTTTGCTACGCGCACAACCCGGGGCCGATGAGCAGTTGGCTGCACAATACTTCCAGCAGGGTGACTTTCCGAAGGCCATCATGTACTACGAGAAGCTGTACAACAAACAGCCCACAGCCTTCTACTACGAGCAATTGTACAAAAGCTATGTGGCGATCAAGGACTTCGAAAAGGCCACGAAATTGGTGAAGGACCAGATGCGGCGCGCCAATGGTGATCCGGGACCTATCATCGACATGGGCAAATTGTACCTCTTGCAAAATGACGAGGACAAGGCGAACAAGGAATTCGATAAGGCCATCAAACAGATGCGCGCCGATCAATCCAGTGTGCGCCAAGTAGCCAATGCATTCATCAATGCCGATCAAGTGGACCGCGCATTGGAAGCTTACGAGCGCGGCGGAAAAACAATGCCCGAAGGCCAAAGCTTCAGTTATGAAATAGCTGGACTGTACGGTGCCAAAGGTGATGTTCCGCGCATGATCAGTGCGTACATGGACCTGCTCGCCGTGAACGAGGGCTACATACAAGCCGTGCAGAATGCCTTAACTCGCTCGCTGGACTTTTCCATTGCCGATGCACGCTCGGAAGTGCTTCGGACCGAATTGTTACGCCGGATCCAAAAGGACCCACAACGCACCGTCTTTCCGAATATGCTGATCTGGATGTACATCCAGCAAAAGGACATGACCGCGGCCTTCGTTCAAAGCAAGGCCATGGACAAACGGTTCGATGAAGGTGGCATCGGATTGATGGACCTTGCGCAGATCGCCTTGGCGAACAAGGATTACGCGACCGCATTCAAATGCTACGAATATGTCTTGAGCCTTGGCCGTAACGATGCCAATTACATCCAAGCCCGGATCGGTGCCGTACGCACACGCTACGATGAACTGACCGAACAGCCGGAACCCGCGATCACCGACTTGGAGGACTTGGATGCGCGTGCCGGACATACCATTACGGAACTCGGTCTTGGCCAAAGCACCATGGACCTGCTACGCGACCGTGCGCACCTGAAAGCCTACTACCTTAATGATGCGGCCGGTGCGGTGCAGTTGCTCGATGCAGGGATCGCAATGCCCACCATAGACCCGAAGACCAAAGCGCAACTGAAACTGGACCTTGGCGATATCCATTTGCTCAACGGCGATATATGGGAAGCATCCCTGCTCTATTCACAAGTGGACCTCGACTACAAATACGATGTGTTGGGACATGAGGCGCGGCTCCGCAATGCCAAGGTCTCGTTCTATTCCGGTGATTTCCTTTGGGCCCAAGGGCAGTTGGAAGTGTTGAAGGCGAGCACCAGTAAACTCATCGCGAACGATGCCATGGAACTCTCCTTGCGCATAACCGACAACTTGGGGCTCGACAGCAACAGCGTACCCTTGAGCTATTTCGCACATGCGGAATTGTTGCGCTTCCAGCATAAGTATGATGGGTCGTTGGCGGTGCTCGATTCGCTCGATGCTGAATTCCCTGCACACAGTCTGGGTGATGATATCCTCTACGAACGCTTCCAGATCGCTTACGCCCGCCATCGCTACACGGATGCAGCAGTGCACTTGGAAAAACTCCTCGAACTCTATCCGCTGGACATCCTTGTGGACAATGCCCTTCTGGACCTCGGTAAATTGTATGAGGATCGGTTGAAGGACCCAGAGAAAGCAAAAAGTTTCTATGAACGGTTGCTCTTTGAACAGACCGGTTCCATCTTCGTTCCCGAGGCTCGGGATCGCTTCCGCAAATTACGTGGTGACGTCCTTGAGGCCCCCGCGAAACCCGAACCACCGATCGCGCAGCCATGATCATCTACAACGTAACCCTCAACGTTGATCAGGAGGTGCATGAAGAATGGCTCAATTGGATGAAGGAGATCCACATACCCGACGTGATGGCCACCGGGCTTTTCCTTGATAATCGCCTATGCCGAGTACTGGTCGATGACGAAGGCGGCATCACCTATGCGATCCAATATACCTGCGCCGACATGCCCACCTTGGAGCGATACAAAACGGAACATGCGCCTCGCCTTCAAGCTGAGACGGAGAAACAATTCGGTGGAAAATTCGTGGCCTTCCGCACCTTGCTCGAAGTATTGCACACCGCGTAATGCACGTTCGCGCCAAAAAGCATCTCGGCCAACATTTCCTCAAGGACGACAGCATTTCTGAGCGCATCGCCGAAGGCCTTACGGGCCATGGCGGCTACAAAAATGTGGTGGAAGTTGGCCCTGGTACCGGAGCACTCACGGCTCATTTGCTGAAGCGAACGGACCTTCGGCTCACGTGCTACGAAGTGGACACGGAATCCGTGGAACACCTCACCAATAAATATCCCGATCTGGAAGTGCGTGAAAGCGATTTCCTCCAGATGGATCCCGATTCGATCACGGAAGGCCACATTGCCGTGATCGGAAATTTCCCTTACAACATCAGCACCCAGATCGTTTCCAAAGTGCTGGAACACCGAGATCATTTCCCTGAACTGGTGGGCATGTTCCAGAAGGAAGTTGCCGATCGTTTCTGTTCCGGACCGGGTAACCGCACTTACGGGATCACCAGTGTGCTTGCGCAATTATGGTACGATATGGAGGTGCTCTTCATTGTGGAACCGGACGCCTTCATACCACCCCCGAAAGTGCGCAGCGCCGTGATCCGGATGCGCCGGAATGAGGTGAAGGAACTGCCATGCGATGAGAAATTGCTTGCCCGCGTGGTGAAGATGGCATTCAACCAACGGAGAAAGACCCTGAGCAATGCCTTGAAAAGCTTGCAGGAATTGCCCGAGGGCGTACCACCTGAATTTGCAGGGAAAAGAGCGGAACAACTTTCCGTGGCGGATTTCATCGCATTGACGCTGGCCTGCAAAAAGGTCGATTGAATCCGGATCACTACCGTTGAAGACCTTCGCATCTTCGTAGTTTCGCACGGCTTTCAGCATTAGGGCCTATCGAGGCCCCGCCCCATGTCCTTCGAATTGACCAAACCCGTTCTTGAAGCCCTGCGTGCCGACGTAGCGGAAGGACGCGACTCGGCCATCCATGCGTTGATCCGCGACCTGCACCCGGCGGATATCGCCATGGTGATCGATCGGTTGCCCTTGGACGAGGCCGTGTACGTGTACCGGTTGATGGAAGGCGAAGCCGCTGCGGAAGTGTTGATCGAACTTGACGAGGACCTCCGCGACGAACTCCTGAACTCCTTGACCAGTAAAGAGATCGCAGAGGACGTACTGGAGCACATTGACAGCGATGATGCTGCGGATGTGATGGCCGACCTCTCCGAGGACAAGCGTCGCGAGGTGATCGCCCTGCTCGAAGATCAAGAGCAACGCGAGGACATCCAAGAGCTGCTCACCTACGAGGAAGGTACTGCCGGTGCCTTGATGGGCAAGGAAGTGATCACCGTTCGTGCCGAATGGAGCGTGGCACGCGCGATCGTGGATATGCGCAGACAGGCCCACGAGATCGAGCACATCTATACCATCTATGTGGTGGACAAGGACGATCGGCTATATGGGATACTTCCATTGAAGGACCTTCTCTTCAGTGCCGAAAGCACCCGCACATTGATCAAGCACATCTGTGAAACGGATGCTATTTCGGTGACCGTGGAGACCGAGGCGGAAGAAGTGGTGCATCGAATGAAGAAGTACGATGTGGTCGTGCTACCTGTGGTGGATGCGACGAACGTGCTCTTGGGCCGCATCACATTCGATGATGTCATGGACGTTATGAGCGAGGAGGCCACCGAGGATTACCAACTCGCAAGTGGTATCAGTGAGGACGTCGACGCTACGGATAGTCCGATCGTGCAAATGCGCGCGCGGTTGCCTTGGCTCCTGATCGGGCTGGCGGGTGGCATACTTTCTTCCCGGATCATTGCCCAGTATGAAGATCAATTGCGCATCGTACCTGAAATGGCCTTTTTCATGCCACTGATAGCAGCTACAGCTGGCAACGTGGGTGTACAATCCTCTGCGATCGTAGTGCAGGGGTTGGCTGCAGGGAACATGCAAAGTGTGAACATGATCGCGCGTATGTGGAAGGAATTGCGCGTGGCCTTGCTAAGCGCAACAGTGTGCGGTCTTATCATCTTCTTGATCAACTTGGGTTTGCAACAGGAACAAGCGCTGACCTATACCGTGAGCATTGCGTTGTTCACCGTGATCCTTTCAGCGGCCATGTTCGGCACTGTTATTCCCTTGGCCATGGACCGCTTCGATGTGGACCCCGCCTTGGCCACCGGACCATTCGTTACAACGCTCAACGATATTTTCGGACTGCTCACGTACTTCACCGTTGGGCATTTCATGTACGGCCTCTTCCCCTGAAACATGCGTATCGGTTTTCTCGATAAAGCACATCCGTTGCTCACTGAAAGATTGGTGCGCGCCGGGCATGAATGTGTGCAGTTGGACCCTTCGAACATTCCGCTGGATGCATTGGTGTACAAAGCCCTCAACGGACTGATCGTGCGAAGCAGTCTGGTGTGTGCTGACGTGCTCGAAATGTGCCCGCAGTTGCAATTCGTCGCGCGTGTCGGGTCCGGACTGGAGAACATTGACACGGCCTATTGCAGAAAGAACGGGATCCGTGTGCTCAATTCACCGGAAGGGAATCGCGATGGTGTGGGCGAGACCTGCGTTATGTTATTGCTCGCGCTTATGAAACTTCTAGTGCCTGCCAATGCCGCCGTGCGCGGCGGTGCGTGGCCACGTGAAGCGATGCGTGGCACTGATCTCCGTGGCAAGACCGTGGGGATCATCGGCTTCGGCAACATGGGCAGTGCGTTCGCTGAAAAATTGCGAGGCTTCGGCGTTTCGGTCCTTGGGCACGATAAATACCGCAGTGGTTTTGCACGCGCGGGAATTGAGGAATGCAGTTTGGAGAAGGTGATGCGTGAAAGTGACGTGATCAGTTTGCATCTTCCCTTGGGCCAAGAGACGCGCTACTATGCGGACCATGACTTCTTCCTTCGACCCGGTAAGCCGATCTGGTTCCTCAACACCTCTCGTGGTGGTGTTGTGCACACGGCCTCTTTGCTCGATGCGATCGATCACGGTCGCGTGATCGCGGCAGGCCTCGATGTGTTGGAATTCGAAACACCCCAACTCACCGGTCTGGACCCGAACAACGACCATGTTACGCAGCAGCGTTTACTGCACCATGACCGTGTACTGATCACACCGCATATTGCAGGTGTAACGCACGAGGGGAAACAGAAAATGGCTGAGGTCCTCGCAGCCAAGATCCTGCACTTTTTCCCGAATGGTTAAGATCGGAACACTATCCGCCGCTATCATTGTGGCCGCACTATCCGCCTGCATGCCCCAAAAGAACCTGCATCCTGACGTTCATGGCCATCGCGGTTGCAGAGGGCTATTGCCGGAAAATTCGATCAGGGCCTTCCGTGAAGCCGTGGAATTGGGTTGCGACTTCGTGGAAATGGATGTTGTCATCAGCAAGGACGGGCAGGTGATCGTATCCCACGAACCATGGATGGACCACACCATCTGCATGGACCCTGATGGATCAAGGATCCCGGAAGCTGAAGAACGTGGACACAACATCTACCACATGACCGTGATGGAGATCCAGCAATACGATTGTGGATCCCTGGAACATCCAAGATTCCCCGATCAGGATCAACGCAAAAGCGTGAAACCGACACTGCGTGAAGTTGTTGAGGATGTCGATGAACATGCGCTGATGAGCAGTGTGGGTGCTCCGTCGTACAACATCGAGATCAAGAGCGACCCCGCGCTGTACGGAACCTTTCAGCCGGAACCGAAGGAGTTCGCACATGCGGTGATCGAGACCGTGGATTCACTTGGACTTTCCGAGCGCTGTATCCTTCAATCCTTCGATCCTGCCATTTTGGAAGCGGTGCATGCCGAACGGGATGACCTCCTCGTTGCACTTCTGGTGGAGAATGACCTGGGAGTTGAAGGAAATCTCGCCCGCTTAAGCTTCAAGCCCAACATCTACAGCCCACATTATTCCATGGCGAACGAGGCTATGTTGAAGAACCTGCGCGAAAGGGATATTGAACTGGTGGTCTGGACGGTGAACGAAGTGCCTGATATCACGCGCATGCTGGACCTGGGCGTGGATGCGATCATCAGCGATTACCCGGATCGGGTGATCAAGTTGGTCGAAGACCGTTAGTCCTTTAATTCTCGAAGTGTTCGTTCGACTTGGACCTGAAATTCATCCAACGTCCGATCGAATTTGGCTTGGTCAACGCGAGCTTCTACAGAAGTGATCGCGGTACACAAGGGTGTGTAGCGCCCGGCATCGATCGCCACCAATTGTGGTTTCAACGAATGGACCACACGAACGACTTTATCACTATCTCCACGATCCCGTGCGGCTTTCAGCGTTTCCAATCGCTCCGGAGCTTGCCTACGGAACATGCCAAGGATCATCGGGTCGATCTGGTCAGCTACTCCTTTCACTGCTGAAGGAATCTCTTTGACAACTGGCAGAGGCAAGGACTCTTCTTTCGGCACGCGTTGAACGTTCACAGGTCGCTGCTCCAAGGCACGGACTTTCACTTGCAATTCTTCAATTGCCTTGATGCTGCGACGCTGTAACCGGCCCGCTCTGTACAACAGAAGTGCCATGGAAACCAACCACAACAAGGCTATACCGAGCGTTGCCCATTGCCAGGTCCTTAACAGTTCGGATGATCTCTTGATGCTCGCTTCATGGACTGCACTTTCTTGCGCGTTCACTTTTGAGAGGCTGTCATTCAAGGCCATTGATCGTGCAACAGCCGTTACGCTGTCCATTCCAGCACGTTCACCGAAATCCCGCTCGCGTGCCTCTATCAAGCTGCGCACTTGGAGCAATTCGGAATAGGCTTGGGGCGCCTTTCCCGCTTCACGCAGCGCTTCCGCCAACTCGGACCGGACGGCGATCTCAGTATTTCGCGGACCGATCTGATGAAGCGTATCCGTGGCTTGCTGCAAGAGCTTGATCGCTTCCGGCGACTTCACTTCGCGCGAAAGCGACACCCGCAGTTCTGCTCCCAATGCCGCGGAACCAGTGCTGTCGGCGACCAACATACGATGGCGCAGTTCCTTCACCACCAACTTCAGACTGTCTTTGGCGGATGTGCGGCTCTGGGAAAATCCCAAGTGCGAACAGGTGATGAGGAGCACGACGATCAGTGACCTTGGATCGAGAAGGAAGTTCCTAGTGTGTCGCATTTTCATCTGGCTCTTTTCACAACGAACCGTGCCGTGGTCCGTGAGCGTTGTTCGATCAGTACTTCCTTATGCTTCAGCAGTTCCTCTAGTGTGACCTCATCGTAGTGACGTACGGTGATCAATTCGCAACCATCGTTGTACAGCACTTCATAATCCTTTCGCAACTCTTCCGTTAGCGAGCGCGCTCTTGACGAATCGTCAACAACAACGCTGAACGCCACCGCGCTGTTCTGCATCAGTTCGATCCGCACGTTCATTGTTGCAAAGCGCTTGAAGATGTCGCTCAAATTATCCTCTACAATAAAGCTCAGGTCGCGCGGTGTGATACTGATCAGCAATTGTTTCGGCTTTACAATGAAAGACGGGATCAACGAATCATTCTCGCTTCGGTCATCAATGGTGCTGCCCGGTGCGTTCAGATCGACAAAAGAGCGCACATAGAGCGGAATGTTCTTCTTCTGCAACGGCTGCAATGTGCGTGGATGGATCACGCTGGCTCCGAAATAACTCAACTCGATCGCCTCGCGGTAGCTGATGTGCGAGAGCAACTTCGTGTCAGAAAAACATTCGGGTCCGCGTTGAACATCCCGGGGACGTCCTTCCGGATCGTTACGCTTTCCGCATCGAGCAAGTAAGCGAAGATGGCTGCGCTGAAGTCGGAACCTTCGCGCCCCAATGTTGTGCTGGTGCCCTCGGAACTAAAGCCAATGAAACCTTGTGTAACAATGCGCTTAGGACTTCCATCGACCTCGCTAAACAATGTCGAAGCCCGTAATTCCGAGGTTGCCCAATCGATACGCGCAGCGCGGTACAGTTCGTCGGTTCGCACAATGGTCCTTGCATCCACCCATGTGTTCGCCAGTTGTACACTTTTCAAATGTGCACTTATGATCAACGTGCTCCACAATTCGCCATACGAAACAACGTGATCATAATCTCGATCCCTGTTGCTTGATGGCGTGCCATTCAAATAGGTATTGAGCCGATCGAAGTGCAGGATCAGTTCCGCTGCTGCCGCTATCCTGCGGTGCTACTTCAGCGAGTATTGCCAAGTGGCCCGGCGCAACGTTTCCAAACCAGGATCCACTCCATTCCCATTGGCAAATTGCTCCACAACCTTCTCCAACGCATTGGTGGTCTTCCCCATAGCGCTGACAACAATGACGAGATCATCATCTTGGAAGTGCGTCAACACCTTGGAAAGGTTGCGAACACCCTGCGCGTCCTTCACACTAGCCCCTCCGAATTTGAACACTTTCATTTCGGAATGCGTCGTGAGTCGTTAGTCGAATGCGTCATGAGTCTCTGGTACATCATGTAGCCCATGTTGTTACAGGAATTTCTTAGGATTCGCTGCCATGTAGTGGAGCAACCCACCAACTTCTTCGGATAAAGTGAAATATTCTTCATATTCATTCTGTGCAATGTACTCGCAAGCAAACGCAAACTCCAGCCATACCTGCGTTTCGCAAAGTTCGGTTTCACAGTCGTTCAGTTTGGCCTCGAAATATTTTTGTGTTCTCCTACGTCGATAAGCCTCCGCCAAATTCACCACTACAGATCGTGAACTTCGACGGATCTGGTCGGTCATACTGTACTTCTCTTCAGCCGGGAATTTCTTCGTTCGCCGGAAGATCATCATCGAAAGTTTGAACCCCTTCTGATAAGCATATAGTTGTTGCACCTTACCCATTTCACGGCGTTCAACGTGACCAAACTATTTCTAGCTCCAGACTAAGTGACTCCTGACCCAAGGCTTCCGACCCAAGACTCAAAGACTCCCGACCCAAGACTTCTTAAACCAACTTCCTCAACTCATCCATTTCCAAAGAACCATTCACCCATTGCGGATCAAGTACCGAACCCGAAACGTTCATAGAATCCGATCGCATCCGTGTTCCAGTCAAGGACCTGCCAAAGCATGCCCGCATAGTTCTTTTCCACAGCATATTTGGCACATTGCCGAAATAGCTCTTCGCCTATTCGTTTACCACGCGCTTCCTCGGTTACCACAATGTCCTCCAAATACAATCGTCTCCCCTTCCACGTGGAATATCGCTCATAGCACACCGCGATCCCCACGATCAACCCTTCAACCTCTGCTACCCAGCCGACCCACACGGGATACGGACCAAATCCGGCTTCGCGCATGTGCTCCAACGTGACAGTTACCGCTTCAGGCTCCTTTTCGAAAACCGCCAGTTCCCGCACCAGCTCCAGCATTCGGGGCACATCGCGGACTTCTGCCTTGCGTATCGTGAACTTCATGGTGCGCAAAGATCGCGTACAGCCGATATTTGCAGTCGAACCCTCCTACGTATTTCTTTTCGATCAACATGGCCAACATCAAGACCCTCGCCGAATTCATCACCGAACGGCAGCACGAATTCACCTATGCGACCGGCGAATTAACGCAGCTGCTTACCAGCTTCCGCCTAGCGGGTAAGATGGTGAACCGCGAGGTGAACAAGGCCGGTTTGGCTGAGGACATTCTCGGTGCGCAAGGCAGTGAGAACGTGCAGGGCGAACAGCAGCAGAAGCTGGACGTGTATGCCAACGACCTGTTCATCCGCCTACTCCGTAGCCAAGGTGAAGTATGCTGTGGCCAGTGAAGAGAACGAGGAGATCGTACACTTCAACAATGGCGGCAAGTACGTGGTGACCATGGACTCGATGGCAGCAGCAACATCGATGTGAATGTGAGCATCGGCACGATCTTCAGCATCTATCGCCGGATAAGTGAAGGCGAAACGGCAACGATGGAAGATTTCATGCAACCGGGTACCGCGCAAGTGGCTGCGGGCTACATCATTTATGGAAGCAGCACCATGCTCGTTTATACCACGGGCCACGGGGTGAACGGCTTCACACTGGACCCCAGCATCGGCACCTTCTGCCTGAGCCACGCGAACATGACCACTCCAGAAGAAGGGAACATCTATTCTGTGAACGAAGGCAATTATTTCGACTTCAGCGAGGGCGTGCGCAACTACATCGACGATTGCAAGAAGCAGAATATGAGTGGCCGATACATCGGGAGCCTTGTCGCGGACTTCCACCGGAATTTACTGAAGGGCGGGATCTACATGTACCCTGCCACGAAGAAATCGCCGAATGGGAAATTGCGGCTTGTTATACGAGGCCAATACACTGGCCATGATCGTGGAACAAGCTGGCGGGATAGCCACCGATGGCACCACCTGATCTTGGACATCAAGCCCACAGAACTGCATCAGCGCTGCCCGTTGTATATCGGTAGCAAGGGCATGGTGGAGAAGGTGATGAAGGCGTAGAGCCATCAATTCATAGATCGACAATCATTGCTCCACTATTAACGTACATGTTGGCAAGGCGCTGCACTATAGTCTGCATTCGCCCAACGACTGAACGCTCACTCAGCCCCAGCGTGCCGTCTGCTCCCAACTAACTTCGTCCGCCCATGAGATCACTCTTCGCCTTCCTGCTCCGCCGCGTCGTTCACATCAGCGAACGCCCAACAATGGCATTCGATCGCGCCCATAAGGGACGATGACCGTATGGGAGACATGAAGACGATCGACCCGGTGACCGGCTTCGCGATCGATGACCAGTACGGGTGCTATCTTTCCACGCGTGATGGCGGCGCGCATTGGGACCGCAAAGCGAACAACTTCGGCGCCGTCGGCATGCCCCGTGCCTTGTGGATGTGGGACGCACAACGTGGGGTGATCGCTGCGAACGGCGGCAGGATCTATCGCACCAACGATGGCTTCGACAGTTTCCTGCCAACAGTGACGATCATCGGTGTGACGGTCGGCAATTGCACGGCGATCCATTTCGTGAACGATACACTTGGATTCGTCGGGACCTCCACCGGCAAGCTCTATCGCACCGAGGATGCGGGTGTGACCTGGACCTTGCAGAACAGCGGCATCACCGCCCAACTCGAACGCTTCTTCTTCGTCGATGATCAACTCGGCTTCGCGGTGGCCGCGCAATACATCCCTACGCAGTACCGATGGTGGAAGCATCGTGGGAGCAATTGCCCACGCCCGAACTGGGTGAACATCAAGGACCTCCACTTCTGGGATGCCCTGAACGGGAATCGGCGGGCGCGGTGGGCGTGATCCTGCGCACCGGATGGTGGCGATACCGTCCACTATCAACTCCCCGACCACGTATACCATGAACGACCCGAAGTACAAGGGAACACGTTGATCGCTTGTGGTGCATTGAGCCGCATCATCCGCAGTACCGATGGCGGAACTACTTGGACGGTGCAAACCTCCGACAACCGCGAACGGTATTCGCTGAGTTTCACACCGGCAGGCGTAGGCCTGATGGGTGCTTCCGGGATCGTCTACCGTTCGCTGGACATGGGTGCAACGTGGAGCATCGCACGGGTACACCGAACAGTTTGACCAGAATGAGCTTCGCCAATGACCGTCGGGGTGGTTGCCGGCACCATGGAAGGTGCGGACGATCGATGGTGGGAGGCATTGGGCCGCATCCGATGCGATCGGCCTTGGAGTACATCTTAGGTCCGATGGCGCGGGTCCTCGGGCGGTGGTCTCGGGGTGAACACGCATACCGGCGATTATTTCGCAACGATCCAGAACGGACCCACAGGATCGCGACCTCAAGTGGTGATACGCTGCACGCATTCCTTCTCGCCCACCACCTACATCGTTGCCGGTGGCAATTTGAACGGCGGGTTCTACCGGACCACGACCGGTGGCAGCAGCTGGACCTACACACCCGCTGGCAACCCATACGACATGTACTTCCCAACCGAAACCACCGGATACGCCGTGGGCGAAGGAACCAGTGTGTACAAAACAACCGATGCCGGGATCACCTGGAACGACCTTGGGCCATTGGTGAGCGCAGGAGAGGTCACGATCTTCTTCCTGGATGAACAGCGCGGATGGACAGGAAGACATCGAACCACGGATGGCGGTCAAACATGGACCTTCATGAGCGGTAACGCCACAATCCACACAGGCCATCTTTTTCACCGATGCCGACACGGGCTACGCGGTCGGGTCATCCGGGCAGACCTCGCGAAGCGTTGATGGCGGAATAACGTGGGAGAACAACTACATCACCGAAGTTCCGAATGCGGCCTTCAGTGATGCGGCCTTTGTGGATGGCGCATTGATCGGTGTCGCGAACGGCGGCGATATCTTCCGGGCGCGGATCGGCTGCCCGCAAACCGCGTTCGTGCCAGCGATCCAGCAGGTCGGCTCCGTACCTCTGCACCTACACCTTCGGCACGGTGCAGTGGTTCCTGAACGGTGAGCCCATTCCGGATGGCAACGACCTGTGCGTGGAGGCCACCGCAACGGGCAACTACCACGCGGTCGTTACCGAAGGCCCTGGTTGCGTTTCGGCGCCATCGGCCATCGTGCAGGTGATCAGCACAGAAGTCGGAACCAACACGAGCGAAGACCTGCGCATTGCACCGAACCCGGCAACGGAAGTCCTGCGCATCACGCGCAGCCAAGGCACAGCAGCGGATATCACGGTGTACGACGCACAAGGTCGTTCCGTGCTGATCGACCGCACGAGCGACACCACGTACAACCTTGACCTGAGCTCGTTCAAACCGGGCATGTACGTGATCCGGATCAGTTCCGGGAACGGTGTGCAGAGCGCACGTTTCGTGAAGGAGTGATCATGCCAGGCCTCACCACGTACATTCTCCTTTCCCGCGGTGTAGGCGGGGCTACCAAACTTCTGTTGGCCCCTTGAAGGAAGCCTTAACGAAAGCGGGTTTCAAGAATGCCACCACCCACATCGGCAGCGGAAATGCGTTGGTGCGGGAGTGTGCTTTCGCGGAAGAGACCATTTCCAAAGTGGCCGCCCTGCAAAAAGGAGTTCGCGTTCGACAAGGCCATTTTCGCGCCCACCGCTGCGGAATGGACGGCGGTAATGGAGAGCAATCCGTTTCCGGACGCCACGGCAACGCCATCCCTGTTGCATGCCGCACTGTTGGAGGGAACACCGATACCCGCTGCGATGCAGGCACTGCTTGCGGTCGCTGTGGAAGGCGAGCAATTGAAGGTGGTGAAGGGCGGTCTCTTCGGACGGTTCGGAGGATATGACGTGGCTTACATCCACACCCCGTCCGGTTTCGGAACTTCCAAACTGGCCGCCAAATTCGACAAAGGACTGGGCGTCGTGAACACCGCGCGCAACTGGAACTCGGTGGTGAAGTTGAATGAGCTGGCGCTTGCGATGGACACGAAGTAGCTCTATCCTTGTTCAGGATACAAGCAAACGTACTGTGATCATGAGCGAGCGACCCGCGCTACCCGGTCCTGTGGAAGATTGGTTCCAAGGACAAGGCTTCACACAGGTACAATTCGACGGCACGACCGAACGCATCAGCACGTTCAATATGGGCCACATGCTCGTGTACATGCTCCGTGAACGACCGGACCATGATACCTTTTATAAAGAAGCCACTGGCGGTTCGTTGATCGTCTTTGAGGTCTCCAGGAAGGATGGCAAGGTGCAGTATACTGGCTATTGCCCACTCCTGCTCTTCGGCATTTGGGAACGGAAGGTGAGCTTCAAGGCAGATGCGGGTTTGCTCGCGCCGTATAGAAAGGAAGGCTTCGAAGTGGCGCAGCGTTTCAAGCGGATGTTGGAGGAGCAGAGGCTGTAAGGGGCTGGCCGTGCTCGCGAGGAGAACAGGTAGACCTCCCGTAGCTTTGTCCCGTTCCCGAACCCGATGCCCGGAATTGCCGGTGTCGGGTTTCGGGCATTTTGGCGTCCATGAACCTGCACCAAGTCAGCCTTCTAATTATTGCTGGTCTTCTTCTGGTCACCGGAGGAGGGTGTAACACCTCAAGTACAACCGCTCCTCATGAAGCGATCGATATTGACCGGGTCACAAACGCCGTCGTGATCTACAGCGACATGGATCAACAGACGATGCTGTTCGATTCAGTCATTCTCCCATCGCCGGTGCTGAATCGCTTCGTCCGGTCATGGAACACTTCGGAACAGGCGGAAATGAGGAAGTACGCTCCATCCTTCATCATCAAGATCCAGCTCAAGGACAGTAGCAGGCGTTCATTCCGATTAAATGGGAACTACGCCAAAGAGATGAGTGACTGGAGCTTCCACCTTGGCGACACCTCACCAGGCAAGTTTAGATTCGCTCCGAACGCTCAACGAGCGCTGGTATGGAAGTTACGAAACGGAGAGCGGAGCACTTCTTGAACTCTATCGCAATGGCAAGTATCACTACTTCATGAACCAATGCACTTATGGTTATAGTTCAGAGGAACATGGTTCAATGTGGGTGATACGCTTCGTTTGATAGCAGACCCAGAGCCCAATAGCACGGCAGGTCCGATCACAAGTCGTTTCGAATGGGCGTCGTTTGGCGAACCCTTTGTTCGGAAAGGAAGCATCCTCTATTTCACCGTTGAGGGAGATCTCAACTATCACTACTTCTTCACCAAGGAATGACCTCCCTCCCCGACATCCTCACCCTCTTCCGCAACCACGGAACCGGGTTTCGGGCATTTTGGCGTGCATGAAAACCCTACGAGAAACCTGGCGAAAGAACTGGCTGGAGTCAATCGCTGAATTGACCTCGATTGATCTACAGCGAACCTCTTGGCTTGATACGAAAAACCAGAATCCTCACTGGACATTCGTCGAGTTCATGTGCGGCTACTTCGATGATGCCATCAATCATGATGAGTATGCCAAACACATCGATAGTGGAATGGTTAGTGCCACAGAATACGCAGCCATTCAATCATGGCACAATGCGCTTCGAGATTACAAGACACCGACTGGAGACGACGACCACAAGACAATTCTCGAAGATCCAAAGTGGCACGTAATAGTTGAACTGGGCAACTCAGCGAGGCGGCAGTTAACCCTGATCCTAAATGATGAGGAGCGGAGCATCCTCAAGAATGCAATGATCTACCCCGGACCCTCGATATGGCCTTGACCTCCCTCCCCGACCTCCTCACCCTCTACCGCAACGACCCACGCGTCGCGCGCATCGCCGAGGGCCTGCAGCCCGATTCCGCAAGGGAGCAGATCGCCGGCACCATCGGTTCATCGCAAGCGCTGATCGCGGCATCGGTCATCGATCGCATGAAGGGCGTGCATGTGTTCGTGCTCACCGATAAGGAAGAAGCGGCGTACTTCATGAATGACCTGGAAGCACTTCGCGGTACCGACAAGGATGCGCGCAATGCGAAGAAGAGCGAGGATATGCTTTTCTATCCGGCACCATCCCGTTCGCCGTATGACCCAGACGGCCACCACGATGGCGAACGGGTAACGCGCACTGAACTTCTTGAGGTGCTAATGTCGCGAGCGGCTTCCTCACTTCCTCACCTCCATTCTTCCTCTCTCGTGATCGTCACGTATCCCGAAGCATTGGTGCCGCTAGTTGTGAGTAAAGAGGCGATGCAGAAGAACACGCTTTCGATCAAGCGCAACGAGGAACTGCCGATCGATACGCTGGAGGAATGGTTGCACGAGACCGGTTTCACGCGCGTTGAATTCGTGTACGAACCGGGGCAATTCAGCGTGCGCGGCGGCATTGTGGACATCTTCAGCTACGGAAGTGACAAGCCGTATCGCATCGAACTTTACGGTGATACCGTTGAGAGCGTCCGTCGTTTTGACCCGCAGGACCAACTTACCGTGGAGCGACTTGCGGAAGCCGTGATCGTTCCCGACTTGCAGGATGAAGACGCTGCACGACAACAACTTTTCTTCGCGCAATTGCCGGCCGATGCGACGATCTGGATGCGCGACATGCAAGCGATCGGCGATGCCGCCGCGAAGCAATTGAAGTTGCTTACCGAAACGTACGATCGCCTTCCCGAAAAGGAGAAGCATGCGCTCCCGAGTGAATTGCTCGCAACGGACACTGCGTTGATCAAAGGGTTGCTGGGGTTCCGGAAAGTGTTTTGGGCGAATGCGGTTCAACACAAAGGCACGGGGGACACCGAGAAAATTTCAACCGCGACGACGCAACGACGCGACGATAACGCAACGCAAGAAAAGCACGCAGGTTGTGGTGGATTTCCAACTGCGTCCGCAGCCGACATTCGCCAAAGAATTCAAAGTGCTTAGTGGTGACCTGCATAACAAGCAGAATGCGGGTTACACCAATTTGATCGCGTGCAGCAACGCCAAGCAGAGCGAACGACTCTACACGATCTTCAATGACATGGAGCATGAGGTGGCCTTCACGCCGCTTGTGCTTGACCTGCACGAAGGGTTCATTGACCCCGAGTTGAAATTGGTACTCTACACCGATCACCAGATCTTCGAACGGTACCATCGGTTCCGGCTGAAGGAGGGGTTCCGAAAGAACTCGCAGGCACTCACGTTGAAGGAGCTCACGCAACTGAAACCAGGCGACCTGGTGGTACACATCGATCACGGTGTCGGCGTGTTCAGCGGATTGGAGAAGATCGACGCGGGTGGTTCCGTGCAGGAGGCGATCCGGTTGATCTACCGCGACAACGACATCCTGTACGTGGGCATCCACAGCCTGCACCGCGTGAGCAAATTCAGTGGTGAAGAAAGTGGTGCCGCACCGAAAGTGAGCAAGCTCGGTAGTCCGGCGTGGAAGAACTTGAAGGAAAAGACGAAAGCGAAAGTGAAGGCACTGGCCTTCGACCTGAATCGAACTTTACGCGCAACGCAAGAGCAAACCGGGCTTCGCATTTCTGCCGGACAATTACTTGCAACACGAACTGGAAGCGTCGTTCATTTACGAGGACACACCCGACCAGGAAAAGGCCACGCAGGATGTGAAGCGAGACATGGAAAAGGCAACACCAATGGATCGATTGGTGTGCGGCGATGTTGGGTTCGGTAAAACGGAGATCGCGATCCGTGCGGCGTTCAAAGCAGTGTGCGATAGCAAGCAAGTGGCGGTGCTGGTGCCGACAACCATCCTTGCGTTGCAACATTCCAAGTCGTTCAAAGAACGCATGAAGGGCCTACCCGTTCGTGTGGATTACATCAATCGCTTCCGCAGCAGCGCCGAACAAAAGCAGATCCTTGTGGACCTGAAGGAAGGGAAGATCGACATCCTGATCGGTACGCATCGTTTGGTGAGCAAGGATGTTGTGTATAAAGATCTCGGCTTGTTGATCATTGACGAAGAACAGAAGTTCGGTGTGAACGTGAAGGACAAGTTGAAGACCATTCGCGCTTCCGTCGATACGCTCACGCTCACGGCCACACCAATCCCGCGCACACTACAATTCAGCCTTATGGGCGCTCGCGATCTCAGCATCATCAGCACGCCGCCGCCGAACCGCTATCCGGTTTCGACCATGCTGCAACCGTATGATGAAGTAGTGATCCGCGGCGCGATCGAATACGAGCTTTCACGCGGTGGCCAAGTGTATTTCATCCACGACAAGGTGAAGAACATCACCTTCATCGCCGACATGATCCGCAAGCTGGTTCCGGGTGCACGCGTTGGTGTTGGGCATGGCCAGCTCGAAGGCCACAAGCTGGAAGAAGTGATGATGGATTTCATTGAAGGCAACACCGATGTGCTCGTGTGTACCACCATTGTGGAGAACGGTCTGGACATTCCGAATGCGAATACGATCCTCGTGAACGAAGCACAGAATTTCGGCCTGAGCGATCTGCACCAATTGCGCGGACGCGTAGGTCGCAGCAACAAGAAAGCGTACTGCTATCTGCTTGCTCCAAGTCCGCACCTGCTGCCGGACCTATCGCGCAAACGCTTGCAAGCGATCGAACAATTCAGCGACCTCGGCAGCGGTATCCACATCGCCATGAAGGACCTCGACATCCGTGGTGCGGGCGATCTGCTCGGCGCGGAACAGAGCGGCTTCATCAACGACATCGGTTTCGAGACCTACCACAAGATCCTGGAAGAAGCCGTGCGCGAATTGAAGAGCGAACACTTCAAGGAACTGTTTGAGGATCGGCAATTAGCGCGTGGATCAAGTCGCGACCAAAGCGATGACTGCATCATTGAGACCGACCTCACCATGCTCATCCCCAACAGCTACGTAAGCGAAACCGCCGAACGCCTCGCGCTCTACCGCAAGTTGGACGACATCAAGGACGAGAACGAACTCGAAAAATTCACCACGGAAGTCACCGATCGTTTCGGCCCGATCCCAGAACAAGTGGATGAGCTCATGCAAGCGATCCGCCTTCGTTGGCTTGGTCAACAAATTGGCCTGGAGAAAATGGTCCTGAAGAAAGGCACGCTCATCGGCACCTTCATCGCCGATCAAAAGCATCCGTTCTTCGCTGGCGATACATTCCACGCAGTGTTGCGTGCGGTGCAGTCGCAGCCACGACGTTTCAAGGTATACGAGAAGGCCGGGACCCTGGGATCAGTGTCAGGACGTGAAGAATGCGCATCGCGAAGGCGGCGTTGGAAGGGGTTGTTGGGGTGACGGAGAGTGTGTAGTTCGTGTTAGCGCAGCGACGTTAAAGTGCCAGAACTTGTTCGGTTGAACACTCCTGAACAGCTCTGTGATACCCTAATGAAAAGGCATGCAACGTCTTACAGTGCCACAATTCGAAACAGCATATAACCAATGTTCTATTGCACCGCGATGGATGGGCAACATTCCTTTGTCATGTACTTCGTCGTTCAGTCCATCATTGATCGGTGAAGCAGTTCTATCAGCTGATATATCGCACACCCGTTCACGAAACTCCACATCACATGATGAATCGAAACTTACGCTCCTTGGCCATCAGTATGATGGTTTCCAGCTCCGCCATATTGGCCCAACCAGGCTCTGTGGATCCGACCTTCGACCCCGGGGAAGGACCGAACGCGCGCGTTTTCGTGACCACCCTGCAACCCGATGGAAAAGTGCTGATCGCCGGTGACTTCACAGAGGTGAGTGGTCAACCCCGTAGCGTGCTCGCCAGGCTCAATGCGGATGGAAGTTTGGATGCAGGCTTCAATGCAAACGCGGACCCTGATGTGTTCGCCGTGTTCTGCTTCGCGGTACAGCCCGACGGAAAGATCCTAGTGGGTGGGCAGTTCGAATCATTCAACGGGACCGGCCAAAGCATGATCACACGCTTGAACGTTGACGGCACCGTCGACCTTTCCTTCAACCCAGGAGCGGGCGCTGATTGGATCGTGAGTACGATCGCACTGCAACCCGATGGAAAGATCCTCGTTGGTGGCAACTTCACATCCTTCGATGGAACACCGCGTACAGGCATAACGCGCTTGAACTCGAACGGAGCTCAAGACCCCGGTTTCGATCCAGGCACCGGCCTCGGAAGTATTGGTATCGCGACCGACATCTCCGCCTTCTCGTTGGAGCCGGATGGTCGTATCACAATTGCCGGTTCATTCAATAGCTACAACGGCACGGACCGCAACTGTATCGCACGGCTCAATTCCAATGGCGACTTGGACACCAGCTTCGACCCGGGATCAGGTGCGGAATTCGGAAGTATCAACTGTATGGTACGCCAACCGGATGGCAACTTGGTGATCGGCGGATCATTCACGGACTTCAATGGAACCGATCAACCTTTCCTTGCTCGGGTCACAAATTCCGGAGCGCTCGACCCTACTTTCGATGTGGGTACCAGTACATCAGGAAGTATACTCGCCATGGCCCTGCAACCGGATGGCCGTATACTGCTCGGTGGATTGTTCTTTGACTACAACGAATTACTGGCGAATGATGTGGCACGCGTGAACAGCAATGGCTCGTTGGACCTTAACTGGAGCACTGGAACAGGAGCTTTCGGCCTAGACGCTGGAGTGTACGATCTGGCACTTCAACCTGATGGATCGCTCATTGTCGTTGGCGAATTCATAGGCTTCAATGGCACTACGCGGAACTATGTGGCTAGGCTCATGGGCGGCACGGGCACACCGGTTTCAGATATGCAGGGTGAATTGCCTTTGCATGTTTGGTTAGATGCCGAGGATCAACTCTTGCGCTTGTCCGCACCGGCATCCGGCGAAGTGTTCGACGTACATGGCCGCGTGGTGACAACCTTCTCGCGCACGAACGCGATCGCACTAGGCCATGTGTGTGCCGGGGTGTTGCTTATGCGCACGGATGCTGGCGTCGTGCACCGCTTCATGCGACCTTGATCATCGACCGACCGGATCCTTGTTTGGGTCGGACGGATAAAAAGAGATCCATCAATTAAGGCATATGGATGTGATCATCTCGGACCACACGACCTCCCTTACGGCACGAACACGCGCTGAACGAACGCACCGCTCTTATGGAACACCCGCAACACCATTACGCCTTGCGCGACATCGACAGGAATGCGATTCATCGCATTTCCCTGCAGTTGACCCTGGCCAACACGTGCACCGCGCGCATCAATAAGTTCGTAGCGCGGACGTTCGAGTTCACTGGTGCGCAGATCCACTAGAATGGTGTGATCGATCACACGTACAATGGCATCCGCAGTTGTGATCGAAGCGATCCCAGTACTGATCTCCACGATGATCCCGGTCGGCACCGGGGCGTAATATTCCGACGGGGTTACTACTCGCAGCAAGTAACCTATGCCTGGTATAGTTCCAGCCGGGATCGTGCACGGAATGGTTCCAGAAGCGGATGTGCTGTTCACCGTTCCGATCACTGTTGCATTTGAAAAATCACCGTTCTCATCGGAGATCTCCACCGAGAAGTCCGTTGCGGCATTAGGCTCTCCACTGGTGTTATATCCTACGTTCAGATCGAAGCTCGTACTTGCATTCACGAAAGCAATGGACTCATCCGGCGTTGCGTATACATTGTAGATCAAGCCCAGATCATCGAACCACGCTTGGGTGCCGATCGTGCTGAGCGTACTGTCGCCACAGGACACGGCCAAAAGCACATGCTCCGGTGCGCGTTCATCCAAATAGTTGAATGGAACAGAGAAACGTGACCAAGTGGAAACCGTATCCCCGTTCGCGCCCCATGCGGCCGTGCCAACCCAATTCGGATAGGTATCGAACATCGGCAACTTGCCTTGTTCAACGTGCATCAATGCAGTGACCTTTGCTCGATCACCGGAAGCAGGTGAGGCTTTGTACCAGCCGATCAAACTGTCCGGTCGTGAACCGCACACGGTGTTCCATTCCGCAGTAACCAAGTCGGAAAAGACGTAGCTGTTCGCAATGGTGAATTCAGCATGTACCCGACCGTTGGTCAATAACCCGGTCGCTGCTCCAACGGCAGAGGTCACCGTGCGCAAGTTGAGGGAATACGTACCCGTATGTGCATCGGTGCTTCGCCAGCAGAGTTGTGGTGCGAATGTATTGATCAGCCCACCACCATCGCTGGTCTTCACCGAACTCCATTCCACGGGCTCCTCGGTGGCGGATCCCACATCGGTCCATGATTCATAGCTGGCATTTTCCAACTGCGGTTGGGCGAAAAGGAATGTCGTCAAGAGAAGAGATGGGAAGAGTATGGCTATACGCATGTGTACTTGGTTAAGGGGCAAATCTATTGCAGTAGCCGCTACCTTCGCGGGCCATGTCGGAAAAAGACCCCAAGCACATCGATCTGCGCTTCCTCGCCGGACCACGTTCCCGCTGGCGTGAATTCCAGAACGCGATCAGCATTGCTCGCGAATTCATCATGGGCTTTCGGAAATTGCACTTCGTTGGGCCGTGCGTTACGTTCTTCGGAAGCGCACGGTTCAAGGAAGATCATCCTTATTACGAGGCAGCCCGGGACCTTGCACGTCGGGTGGGCCGTGTGGGGTTCACCGTCATGACCGGCGGCGGACCCGGCATCATGGAAGCCGCTAACCGCGGTGCGAAGGATGTGGGTGCCACTAGCGTTGGTTGCAACATCGTGTTGCCGCATGAGCAATACGCGAATCCGTATTTGGACGTCAGCCTCACCTTTGAACGCTTCTTCATTCGCAAGGTCCTGCTACTGAAGTACAGCATTTGTTTCGTGGTAATGCCCGGTGGTGCTGGTACATTGGATGAGCTTTTTGAAACCGTAACATTGATCCAAACAGGCAAGGTGAAGAACTTTCCGATCCTGCTTTATGGCAAGGAGTACTGGGCACCCATGCTGGAGCAGATCGACCGCATGATCGCCGAAGGAACGATCGGCGAAGAGGAATTGAAATTCGTCTTCGTGGCCGATTCCGTGGAAGAGGCAACGACGCTCCTACAAGATCGATTGGTGGTGATGTGGCAAGAAGCGCAACGGCGGAAGGACCATCCCAAGTGGTGGTTCCTGGAGGATCGTGTTAAGAACACGTTAACTCACCCCCGCCTACGCTAACCGAGCCTTAACATCACGGCAAGGGCCAGGTAACAGGCCGAATGGACTTTTGTAACGGGAAAGGAACAAATTCCATTTCCTGTTGCCATGTACAGAACGTTAACCCTTTGTATCGCTCTCTTCCTTGGTCTGATCGCCTTCGCACAGAGAGGCACCGTGGCCGGTACGATCACCGCCAACGAAGGCGGAATAGTGCAACCCATGCCCTTTGTGAACGTGGCCATTAAAGGCACCAGCACGGGTGGCACTACCGACTTGGATGGAAAATTCAGCTTCGACGCGGATGCCGGTGAACATGTGCTCTTGGTCAGCTTCGTGGGTTATGAGGCCGTTGAAAAGACGATCACTGTGATCGCAGGGCAAACTGTGAACGCGAACCATGAATTGAAGTCGCAAGCCATTGAAATGAAGACTGTGGAAGTGGTAACGACAAGACGTACGGAAACGGAAAGTGCCGTAGTGATGGAAACCCGCCAAAGCGAGCAGGTCGTGAACGGCATGGGACGCGAACAGATCAGCAAGGGCCAGGACCGGACCGCTGGCGATGTGGTGAAACGGATCCCGGGGGTTACCATGGTGGGTGATCGTTTCGTGATGATCCGTGGATTGGCCGATCGGTACAATACTGTTATGTTGAACGACGTGATCGCACCGAGTATGGAGCCTGATCGCCGCGCATTCAGTTTCGATATCCTTCCAAGTGGTGCATTGGACCGCGTAATGGTCTATAAGACGGGTGCACCTGAGCTTCCAGGCGAATTCGCCGGCGGTGTTATCAAATTGTACACGATCAATGTGCCCAGTGAGAATTCAGTAAAGGTGGACTACTCCACTTCCTTGCGCAATGGCACGACATTCAAGCCGTTCTACAGCAGTCAACAAAGTGGCACCGATGCATTGGGCTTCGATAATGGCCTTCGTCAATTGCCATCGAAGTTCCCCGGGAACTTGTACCATACCACACCCGAGCGCTTGACCGCCGCTGGGAAAAGTTTGGCCAACAACTGGACCGCTGATGAAAGCAGTGCTGCACCCGACCAACGCTTTGGGATAAGCTTGACCAAGCGTTTCGGTCAACAAGGCGGTAGGGTGAACGGTGGCAACATTACCAGCATCAACTATAGTAACACACGCCAGAGCTATACGGCCAACAATCAGAATTACAATGTATTCGACCCAAGTGCGCAACGTAGCGAACGCATCTACGACTACAACGACAATGAGAATATCCACCAAGTGCGGATCAGTGCGCTGAGCAATTTCAGCCTATTGGTCGGTACTCGCACCAAGTTGGAGTTCCGCAATCTCTTCACTCAACAAGGAACAGACCAAGCAACCTTGCGCACTGGCAAAAGCTTTGAAGAACAGTTCGAGGTGAAGAACTACGCTTTCCGCTATCAACAACGCAGCATCTACAGCGGCCAACTGCACGGCGAACATGAATTAACGACCGATGTGAACAAGCTGAGCTGGACTTTGGGTTATGGTCTTGGCATCAGCAAAGAGCCTGATTTCCGGCGCGTACGAACAGTGCGTGACTTGAACACCACGGACGCGGACATTCCATTCCAAGTGATCGTGCCGCCGGGTGCAACCACCTTGGATGCGGGCCGATTCTTCAGCAATATGAACGAGAACGTAATGACCGGCAAGGTGGATTACGAACACCAATTGAAAGGTGAGCGGAACAAAGTGAAGATCCGTGTTGGCGCATTCGTGGAACGTAAGGACCGCACGTTCAGTGCGCGCTGGATGAGCTTCAAGGCGGCAAGCAGCGCACAGTTCGACCAAACGCAGATCTTCTTGCCGTTGGACCAGATCTTCAGCCCCGAGCATATCAATACTACCGATGGTTTCAAGTTGGAAGAAGGCACCAACCCCAGCGACCGATACACGGCTGCAAACACGCTTTTGGCCGGCTATGTGGGCACCACGATCAACCTGGCGACGAACACCGTCATCAGCGCCGGGGTGCGTGCAGAACACAACACACAAGAACTGAAAAGTGCGACATTCGGTGGTGCGCGGGTCCTGGAACAACCCATTGCTCAGCATCCTGCCTTCGATCAATCTTTCCCGATCGATCTCCGAAAAGTCGCAAGTGAGATTGGCCTGGGCCACCACAGTGAACCGTCCCGAGTTCCGCGAATTGGCACCCTTCGCCTTCTACGATTTCAGTTTCAACAACGTACTGCGCGGAAATGAAGAATTGAACACCGCCACGATCCAAAATGTCGATGCGCGCTACGAACTCTATCCGAGCTCTTCGGAAGTGTTCAGCTTCGGGGTGTTCTACAAACACTTCACCAACCCGATCGAAATGTTCTTCTTGCCCGGGGCCGGTAGTGGGGGCACACGGAACTTCACATTCGGCAATGCACAGCAGGCCCAAAGCGTCGGTGCCGAGTTGGAATTGCGCCGCTCGCTGAACTCAATATTCACCGCTGGCTATATGAGCCGGGTTGGTGTCATGTTCAACGCGGCCTATATCGTTACTGAAGTCACATTGGGTGAAGGAGCCGAAGGCCAAGCACAGAAACGTCCGCTAATGGGCCAATCACCTTACATCGTTAATGCAGGACTTTATTACCAGGACACTGAACACAAGTTGCAGTACAATATCATGTACAATGTGATCGGCCCACGCTTGTTCGCTGTTGGCACATACGGCACTCCGGACATCTACGAAATGCCACGTAACGTGGTGGATGTAACATTGACCAAAGGCATCGGCAAACGCTTCGAAGTGAAATTGAGCGCACAGGACATTCTGAACCAGCGCACGCGCTTGATCCAGGATTCCAACGGCAATGGCAAAGTGGACAAGGTGGATGAGGATGTGCTTTCCTTCCGCCGTGGATCTTACTTCAGCATTGGATTGGGGTTGAAGCTTTGATCACCTTCCTTACTGATCGGAAAAGGGGCGGTGCAAGCGTGTACCGCCCCTTTCACTTAACATACGGTGGACCCGAATTCACAAAACGTTAAGACCACCGTAGCCATCACGCAACAGCAAAACGGTCGCTTTGCGTTGGATAAACAAACCAAACAAGCAAGACGATGAATTGGAAGAACAAAGCAATGGGCCTTTTGGCTTTCGCCACCTTAGCCGTTGCGTTGCCCGCCTGCAAGAAAAAGGAAGGATGCACGGATCCAACGGCGACGAACTACGACCCCGATGCCGATAAGGATTGTTGCTGCGAATACACGACCACACCACCAAGTGCGGATGTGGTACAAGTTTCCGGAAGCATAACTGTGAACACCAACTGGACCAATAACAACAAATACATCCTTAACGGCTTCGTCTATGTTGAGGATGGTGCGACACTTAATATCCAGGAAGGAACCATCATCAAAGGTGACAAACCCAGCAAAGGCACGTTGATCGTAAAACGTGGTGCCAGGATAAATGCCGTGGGTACTTCAAGCCAGCCTATTGTATTTACCAGCAACCAAGCTGCAGGGAGCCGCGATTACGGCGATTGGGGCGGGATCGTCCTTTGCGGTCGGGCACCAAATAACCAGCCAAGTGACCCAACGATCGAAGGCGGACCAGATGCTCAATACGGCGGCAATGACCCAGCCGACAACAGCGGCACCATGAAATTCGTGCGGATCGAATTCTGCGGGATCGCATTCCAACCCAACCAAGAGATCAACGGGCTTACGCTGGGAAGCGTTGGGAATGGTACGGTGATCGAGAATATCCAAGTGAGCTACTCTGGAGATGACAGCTACGAATGGTTCGGCGGGACCGTGAACGCCAAGCGCTTGGTCGCCTTCCGCGGATGGGACGACGATTTCGACCAGGATTTCGGATGGCAAGGAAAAGTGCAGTACGCTGTGAGCCTGCGTGACCCGAATATCGCAGACCAGAGTTCGAGCAATGGATTCGAATGTGACAACGACGCAGCCGGTAATAGCGCTTCGCCATATAGTCAAGGTACATGGAGCAACGTAAGCATGTTCGGACCGAAGGCAGATGCTTCCACAACATTCAACGATCAGTACAAGCGTGCTTTGCATCTCCGCCGGAACACGCAAACGCGCGTCTTCAACAGTGTGTTCGCAGGGTACCCCACCGGCCTATACATTGATGGGAACAGCACGCAAGCCAATGCCGACAACGGTGACCTGATGTTCCGCAACAATGTGCTTTCCGGCATGAGCACGGCCTTGGATGTTCCTTCGGGACAGACTTGGGACCAGGCTGGGATCACAGCGTGGTTCAACACTTCCGGTTGGAACAACACGATCTTTGCGAACAATAGCGACCTTCAGCTAGGCGACCCCTTCAACCGGACCAACCCCAACTTCCTACCTAATAGTGGCTCACCCTTGTTGAACGGTGCAGAGTTCAGCGGGCCGTTCGCGGACAGCTTCTTCGAGAACGTAAGTTTCCGCGGTGCATTCGGCACTACGAACTGGACTAACGGCTGGACGAACTGGGATCCACAGAACACGGCGTACTGAACTCATCACTTATCGTTCGTACTTCTTTGGTTAGTTGAAGTGCGTTTGCGAAAGGTCCCTTCGGGGGCCTTTCGTCGTTAACTACCGATCGCTGCGTGCATTGTCCAAAGCACCACCGCATAGCGAACAGTCTTCCCAATGAACATAAGTACCGCCGTCCAAAAGAAACTAGTGCGGAAAACCCCTAACGCAAGCGCAATGGGATCACCGATCACCGGTAGCCAACACAGCAGCGCACCCCAAGCTCCATAGTGCTGCGCAAATGAACGCCATCGTTCCGCCTTCTCCGAGCCGATCCCGAGCCGCTTCACCAATCTCCGCTCCGGGATCCACCGCCCTATCGCATAGTTCGTTAAACCACCCAACGTGTTTCCCACGCTCGCCACAACCAATAACGACTGCCCGCACCAGCCCCCAAGTGCCATTGCCACCAAAACAGCTTCCGAACTGAAGGGAAGTATCGTGGCCGCCAAAAAGCTCGCCAAGAACAGGCCCAACAAGCCCCATTCTACCCACTCCGGACCCAATTCCATGGGCGGAAGATATGCCGCTATAACAGGTGTGGCACGACCAGCCCACGTGTGCGGATACCACAGCACCAACGCGACCGTTCTAATGCGGCATGTACTTTGGTATCCCCCAACGCAATGACCCGTTCCTCCACCTCCTTTCTTCGTAGTGCATTGCTCTTAGGCACCCTGTCGCTCGCACTGCTAAGCAGTGCCCAGCTCATGACCATGAACAGGAATGCGGGCAACTGGAACCAGCGTTCAACAACGTTAAGTGGTGGCTTGCAGATCGGAATACCGGTGGGTGATTTCAAGGAAACTTTTGGGCATACACTGGTGGGTTTCTCCGGAAACGTTTCATTTCCCATGCGCCGTTTGCCATTGGAGTTCGGGTACGACTTCGCATGGGCACGGATGGGCGGCGAAACGAAAGAGCCTTCGTCCGGTGGCGTCTTCAACAGCATCAATAACAACGGCCCGAAAGTTCAGGTAAGCAGCAACGTATACGACCACCTCGGCTTCGTTCGCTTGAACCCTTCGTATGGAAGACTACGTCCGTACGGCGATCTGCTTGGAGGTGCCCGCCACTTCGCAACGCGTACTGTTGTGACCACTAGCGATCAGAACCAAGCGCAGGAAAAAGATGGCTCGCTGGCCTTCTGCTATGGCTGGGCTTTAGGCGTTATGTACGGCCTGAAAAGCAATGTCTATGCGGAGTTGCGGGTGGAACGACTTGTTACCGGTCAAGTTTCCTATGTGGATCCGCGCAGTGTCGCGATCGGCAACGACGGGTCGGTTTCCTATCAAAAACTGACCAGCAACGTGGATGTGGTGAACATCCAAATGGGCATTGGATTCCGGTTCTGATGCTTCGCAGCGGGCTGACGATCTTCCGCCCAAATTTGCGCCATGAGTTCCGATCAGGTTCATCCCGGAAGCGATCCGCATGGTCGCCATACCACGGTCGCGTCAACACGGCAGAAGTGCATACGGACCATCTCCGCCCCCACTAGAGTGTTGGTAACCTTTGCGTAACACGGTGCCATTGCACCTTGGATCGCACCCAATTGGCCGTAAACTTGCGCCTTGTAAGCAGGTATCAATGGCCTGCAAGCCACAGTGGACGGGCAAAAACGAATCAAGAGCGCCCTCCTGTCCGTGTTTCACAAGGATGGGTTGGAACCCATCGTACGTGCGTTGGACAGGCTGGGCGTGCACCTGTATTCCACTGGCGGGACCCAAGCGTTCATTGAACAACTCGGCATTGCAGTTACCCCTGTGGAAGACCTCACCACCTACCCTAGCATTCTCGGCGGACGCGTGAAAACGCTGCATCCGAAAGTCTTCGGTGGCATCCTCGGAAGGCGCGACCTCCAAAGCGATGTGGCGCAAATGGAGGAATTCGAGATCCCTCCGATCGATCTGGTGATCGTGGACCTGTACCCCTTCGAAGCAACCGTTGCCGCAGGAGGTACTGAAGAGGAGATCATCGAAAAGATCGACATCGGTGGTATCAGCTTGATCCGCGCTGCGGCCAAGAACCATCGTGATGTGGTGATCATTCCTGCGATGGCGCACTACGCGGAATTATCCCGTATCCTCAATGAACAAGGTGGTGGCACGACACTTGAACAACGCAGGTCTTTCGCATCTTCTGCATTTGCCGTAAGCTCCCATTACGATGGAGCGATCCACGCATGGACCACCAATGGCGAGGGTGGCCTGCCTTCAGTTTCCGGACCCACACATGTGTTGCGCTACGGAGAGAACCCACACCAGAACGGTCGTTTCCACGGTGACCTGCACGCTTTGTTCAACCAATTGAACGGCAAGGAGCTCAGCTACAACAACCTACTGGACCTCGATGCCGCGCTGGAGTTGATCGACGATATGGCAACAGTCGGCGCGAACGAGGTGCCATTCGCGATACTGAAACACAACAATGCATGCGGCGCGGCTATCCGACCCACGGTGAAGGAAGCATTCGATGCGGCATTGGCCGGTGATCCCGTTAGCGCATTCGGCGGCGTCTTCATCACCACGGCGCGCATTGATAAAGCAACCGCCGAGGCCATGGGCACCATCTTTTTCGAGATCATCTGTGCACCGGGTTTCGACCCGGAAGCGCTTGAGATCCTGAAGCAGAAGAAGAACCGCATGATCCTGGAGCGGCGTCCTTCCACTAGGCCCACGACCAAGGTGCGTACGGCCTTGAACGGGGTGCTTTCTGAGGATAGCGATCGCGTAGTTGCCACGCGCGAAGCAATGCGAACTGCCACGACCAAGGCACCAACTGCGAATGAAGTGCGCGATCTGGTCTTCGCCAATGCTCTGGTGAAACATACCAAGAGCAATGCGATCGTTCTGGCCAAGGACAACCAGCTTCTCGCCAGCGGCACCGGACAGACCAGCCGGGTGGATGCGCTGGAACAAGCGATCGCAAAGGCTGCAAAGTTCAACTTCGATCTACACGGCGCGGTAATGGCCAGCGATGCTTTCTTCCCATTTCCTGACTGCGTTGAGATCGCGCAAAAGGTCGGGATAAGCGCAGTGGTGCACCCCGGTGGAAGTATTCGTGATCAAGACAGCATCGATTTCTGCAATTCACACGGAATGGCAATGGCCATTACCGGTACACGGCATTTCAAACACTGACATAGGACCATGAGCTGGTTCAACTTCTTCACCCAAGAGATCGCGATCGACCTCGGCACGGCAAACACCTTGATCATCCACAACGATAAGGTCGTCGTTGATGAACCGAGCATAGTTGCAGTGGATCGAACAACCGGAAAAGTGATCGCCGTAGGCCGCCAAGCCCAACAGATGCATGGCAAGACGCACGAGAACATCAAGACCATTCGCCCGCTGAAGGATGGTGTGATCGCCGACTTCAAGGCCGCCGAGGAAATGATCAAAGGCATGATCCGCATGATCAAACCCGGGCGCCAATTGTTCACTCCGAACCTGCGGATGGTGATCTGCATACCAAGCGGGATTACCGAAGTGGAAAAGCGCGCAGTAAAGGACAGCAGTGAGCATGCCGGAGCGAAAGAGGTCTACTTGATCCATGAACCCATGGCCGCTGCCATCGGTATCGGGATCGACGTTGAAGAGCCGATGGGCAACATGATCATCGATATTGGAGGCGGTACCAGTGAGATCGCCGTGATCGCGCTGGGTGGTATCGTCTGCGACAAGAATATCCGTGTGGCCGGTGATGAATTCACCAACGACATTGAGGAATACATGCGTCGCCAGCACAACATCCTTGTAGGGGAGCGTACTGCGGAGACGATCAAGATCGAAGTAGGTGCTGCAGTGACCGATCTGGAAAACCCGCCACCTGATTACGCCGTGCGCGGTCGTGATCTGATGACGGGGATACCGAAAGAGATCACCGTTACCTATGTGGAGATCGCGCAAGCACTGGACAAGAGCATCTGCAAGATCGAAGAGGCCATCCTTAGCGCATTGGAGGCCACCCCGCCCGAACTGAGCGCGGACATCTACAAGACAGGGATCTATTTGGCCGGCGGTGGGGCTTTGCTCCGTGGGTTGGACAAACGCATCAGCATCAAGACCAAACTGCCCGTGCACGTAAGCGAAGATCCCTTACGTGCTGTTGCACGCGGTACCGGTATCGCGTTGAAGAACATCGACCGCTTCCAGTTCCTGATGCGCGAGTAGGGACAATGCACACATCGTCCAAACGCCCGCACCCCTAATGCTGGTGATGTGATCGGACCATGAGGGACCTTTTCCGCTTCCTGCACCGCATACGCAGTACGCTGATGTTCATCGGCCTCATGCTGGTGTCTTTGGTCTTGTTGTACAACGGGAACGCACACCATCGTGCACAAGCCATCAGCTCCAGTAATAGCGTGGTGGGCACTATCTTCTCTTGGCGGAAGGAGATCACCGATTACGCAAGCCTGAAAGAGGTTAACCGCAAATTGGCCGAAGAAAATGCCCGTTGGCGCAACCGACATATCAGTACCTACACACCGGTTGAAGGCCTGTTCGCACGGATCCATGACTCCATTTTCCAACAGGAATACCGTGTAGTTGCGGCCAAGGTGGTGAACAGCACGTGGCATAAACCAAAGAATTTCCTGACGCTGAACAAAGGATCGCGCGCTGGGATACGTGCCGACATGGGCGTGATCGGGACCAACGGCATCGTGGGTATCGTGCGCGAAACAACGCCCAGCTTCGCTTCCGTGATCAGTGTGCTCAGCCCGGAAATAAAGACCAGCGTCCAGTTGCGTCGGACCGGACATTTCGGCCTGCTGTATTGGGACACGAACGACCCAGCCACCGCATCGGTGATCGACATCGCCAAGCATGCGCGTGTGGCCGTGGGCGATACCGTGGAGACCCGTGGAGGCGATGGTACTTTCCCATCTGGCATCACCGTAGGTGTAGTGGAAAGCGTCGAGGACCAGCCCGGCAACAACTACCACAGCATCATCGTCCACCTCACGGAGGATATGACAAGCACCGGCTTCGTGTATGCCGTGGACGACCTTCAACGCATGGAACGTGACTCTGTGCAAAAAGCGCACGCGCAATGATCGGGACCGTGCTCGCGAATATCCTTCGTTTCGTGGTCCTCATCCTGATCCAGGTCTTGGTGCTCGATCACTTGGACGTGGCGAACGGCTTTATGGTGCCCTACCTCTACGTGCTTTTCTTGTTGATGCTGCCCATCGAATTGCCGGCTTGGGCCCAGCTTTCCATAGGCGCCCTCACCGGCATTACAATGGACTTCTTCAGCAGCACACCGGGCATGCACATGAGCGCATGTGTCCTGCTCATGTTCACACGGATCCACCTGCTACGCTTGCTCTCACCGCGCGAAGGCTATGAATTCGGGACCCGACCGACCTTGCCTACCATGGGATTCGCATGGTACATCACCTATGCAGGCATCCTTATCGTGGTCCATCACCTGTGGCTCTTCATAGTTGAACTGCACCGTTTCGATGGCTTCTTCTTGACCTTCTTCCGGGCATTGCTCAGCGCGGTGTTCACCTTTGCACTTTGCCTGCTTGCGCAATTCCTCACCAGCAGTGCCGATCGTGAGCGCAGATGAACTATGAATCCCGGAAATATGTGCTCATCGCCGGGGTGATCTTCATCAGCTCGATATTTCTGATCCGCCTTTTCTGGATCCAGGTGATCGACGGCAAATGGAAGGCCGAGGCCGCCAACATGGCCGAACGAAAGGTCACCATCTTCCCTTCACGAGGGTTGGTGTATGACCGCAAGGACCGATTGCTCGTGGCGAATACGCCCGTGTACGACCTCATGGTGGTACCGCGCGAAATGAAGACCTTCGACACGTTGGCCTTCTGCAAATTGATCGGGTTCCGACCGGGTTCCTCGCCAGCGGATCAAGGAAGCCGCCGATTACTCTCGCTATAAGCCCAGTGTAATAGAGAAGCAGATCCCCGCCGATCAATTCGCTTCCATCAGTATCCATCTCCATAAATTCCCGGGGTTCTATGGCCAATCGCGCACCTTGCGCACGTATCCGCCGCACGCGGCCGCGCATCTGCTGGGCTATTTGAGCGAGGTGAATGCACGCCAAGTGGAACAGAACCCCTACTACCGATCCGGGGATGTGATCGGCGTAGGTGGTTTGGAATCATACTACGAAAAGGACCTGCGCGGTAAACGTGGTGTGAGTTACGTGCTCGTGGATGTCCACAACAACCAGAAGGGCTCGTTCAAGGACGGCCTTTATGATACGCTGGCAGTGGAAGGCAAGGACTTGTACACCGGTCTTGACCTGGACATGCAGGCTTTGGGAGAGCGGCTCATGGTGAACAAGAAAGGCAGTATCGTGGCCTTGGACCCAAGAACAGGAGAGGTCCTTTGCCTCGTCTCGAGCCCTACTTACGACCCCGAACTGCTCGTTGGCAGGGTGCGCAACACCAATTATGGGATCCTGCAACGTGACCCGATAAAGCCGCTCTTCGACCGTGCACTCCAAGCCCAGTATCCGCCGGGATCCATTTTCAAGATCGTGCAATCATTGATCGCTCTGGATGAAGGTGCGATCACCGTGAACACCGGATTCCCTTGCAACAAAAGTCTGGTCGGCTGCCACAACCACCCCAGCGCTGGCACTATTGAACAGGCGATCCAGATGTCCTGTAACCCCTATTTCTACATGGTGTTCAAACGGATGATCGAACGCGATGCCGATCCCAGCCGCTTCAAGGATGCCGCATTGGGACTTTCAGCATGGCACAGATATATGCTCACTTTCGGTCTGGGCCAAAAGCCAAAGATCGACCTGCCAAATGCGAAAGGAGGGAACATGCCGGACGTTGCCTACTACGATCGGAAGTACGGGAAAGAGGGTTGGGCTTTCAGCACGATCTACAGCGTGAGCATAGGGCAAGGTGAGGTGCTGGTAGCTCCCCCTGCAAATGGCCAATCTGGCCGCGATCTTTGCTAATAAAGGCTGGTACTACGATCCTCACGTGGTGCGTGCAGTGGGCCATCCGGACAGTCTACAGCGCCAATACCAGACCAAACACATTACCGGCGTGGACCCCAAGTGGTACGACCATATACAAGAAGGTATGCGGCGCGTGGTGAACGAACCCGGTGGAACTGCACGTCGGGCGCGGATCGATAGTATCACCGTATGTGGAAAGACCGGAACGGCCGAGAACCCCCACGGGCAGGACCATGCCGTGTTCATCTGCTTCGCGCCCATGGAGAACCCCAAGATCGCCATGGCCGTGTATGTGGAGAACAGCGGCTTCGGAGGCACTTGGGCGGCACCGATCGCCAGCTTGTTGATGGAACAGTACCTCACCGACACCATTACACGACCCAAAGTGGTGGAGGAAATGCTGAAAGCGGATCTGATCGCCAAGGAAGCGACCTATGTGAAAAAGGTGAAACCGAACAGGAAACGGCGATGAGCGGTCGCGAGAACGTTGCTGCCAATTTCGATCGGCCGATCCTGATCATGTACCTCCTGCTCATGTTCATGGGGTGGGCGAACATCTATTCCGCAGCATATGATCCCGAACATGCCAGCATCTTTGACCAGAGCAAGGAGTATGGCAAACAAGCCGTGTGGATGGCTATCAGCCTCACCATTGGCGCATGCATGCTCCTTATCCGCGGCGACCTGATCCGGGACTCGGCATACGGGATCTACGGATTCGTACTTCTACTCTTGCTCGCTGTATTGCTATTCGGAAAAGAAGTGAATGGGGCGAAGGCCTGGTTCGCTATCGGTGGCTTCGGTATACAACCCGCCGAGTTCGCCAAATTCGCCACAGCACTCGCCTTGACCCGTTACCTGAGCGGGTTGAAAGCCTTGGTGGATACCCGATCCCGAGTGATAAGCGCTGCACTGATCCTGACCCCTGTGGCATTGATCATGTTGCAGCCCGATACGGGGACCGCGCTGGTATCCGGCGCGTTCATTTTGGTGCTCTACCGCGAAGGACTTTCAGGTAACGTGCTGCTGCTTGCGATCCTTGCTGGTGTGCTCTCTGTGCTCTCGCTCATTTTCAAAGAGTCCACGTTCGACCTTCCGTTCACCGACATGCATCTTTAGCGGTCAGTACTTCCTGCTCCCTTTGATCGCTGTGTTCTCTTTCTTGGCCCTGGACCTTCGTGCGCAACTTCGTGCTGAAGCGACAACGTAAACGATTCTACGGTTTCATCGCAGTGGGCTTCATCGCTTCCGCTGGTTCATCGGCAGCGTGGACTACGCTTTCGAAAGTGTTGGCAAGCCACCAACGCGATCGGATCCCTGGTGATGCTCGGCAGATGGAAGACCCACGAGGACTCGGCTATAACGTAAAACAGAGCCAGACCGCGATAGGCAGCGGTGGCTTTGCTGGTAAGGGGTATTTGGAAGGCACCCTTACCAAATTCAAATACGTGCCCATGCAAAGCACCGATTTCATCTTCTGTACCGTAGGCGAGGAATGGGGCTTTATCGGGACCGCGTTCGTCGTGATCCTGCTTTCGGCGTTGGTGCTTCGTATCATCCAGATCAGCGATCGACAGCGATCGCGGTTCACACGGATCTATGCCTACTGCGTTGCGAGCATCTTCTTCCTGCACCTGCTGATCAATGTGGGCATGACCATCGGCCTGGCCCCGGTGATCGGCATCCCCCTGCCCTTCTTCAGCTATGGCGGTAGCAGCATGATCGCCTTCACCATCCTGCTCAGCATTCTCGTGCGCTTGGATGCGGAACGATTGAGCAATCTGCGTTGAATCCAAATAGCGTTGCCATTGGGCTTGGCATTACCTTGAATTGGACCTCGATCAAACAATGACAAAGTCCGCTTCGGTACGGAATTGGCTCCATCGAACCGGTACGCGATCATAGAGAGAACCCTAACATGGGAGCAATCCTGTTGGGCCAGCCTTTGCTGCCTTCGTAATATCGCTTCTTGAACGAAGAACGCCGAGCAGTGCTCGGCGTTCTTCGTTCAGTTCAGGAATGTGTTCTTAATAGAACTTGCTCCGATCATCTTTCACTCCAACCGCTTCCTTCAGCGCGTTGAACAAGCTTCCATCGATCCGCGATTGGGCGCGTTGCACCAAGCTGGCCTTATCGATGTTCAGGTCCTGGGGTTCTGGTGCAGGTGTGTCACCCGTAACGTTCACCACGTACACGGCCATATCGCCTTTCAGCGGCACGCTGGTCTGTCCGTTCTCCAATGCGAAGATCTCGCCGATCACACGCGTCTCGCTGTACCCGCCTGGTAGGCTGCTCGCGTTCAATGCAAGGTCCGGTGCTGTTTGTTGTTGAAGGCCCATTTCCGAAACTAATGTTGCAAGGTCCTTTCCTTTCATCTTTTCGGTCCACGCCTCGGCCTTCTTTTCCTTCACTACTTCCTTGGTAAAGGTCTCGCGCACATCTTCCAGCTGCGGCGCGCCCTCGGCACGGATACCCGTTAGGATGCCCACCACGTAGTTGTCACCGCTCTGGATCGGTTCGCTCAACTTGCCTATTTCGGCACGATTCGCCCAAGTGACGGTGCTGTTGGCATCCTGAAGACCGGGTACGAAACGCATGTCGCTGCGAAGCTCATCCACAGGAGTTACCTGCAAGCCCATTTCTTCTGCGGACTTTTTGAACGAATCCAGGTCCTTATTGCGCAAGCTGAAATCATTGGCCTTCTTGTATTCCTCCTTGAAGGTCGCAGGTGACGCTTTCATGTCGCGCTCGATCGTGACAACACGACGCTCTTGTCGACTGCGCTGGCCCAGCACCTCAACGATGTGGAAACCATAGGTCGTTTTCGCAATGGTGATCGCACCCACTTTCTCATCGAAGCTGGCAGCGGTGAACTCAGGTACCATCTGCTTCTTGTCGAACCAATCGTAGACACCCCCTTTCTCTTTGGTGTTCGATCCAGGATCTTCGCTGAACTTGACCACCATGTCCTCGAACTTGCTACGGTCGCGTTTCACCACGGTGAGCAGGCTATCAGCCAATTTCTTCACGTCGTCATCACTCTTCTCCTTCCCAGTGCTCAAGAGAATGTGTCGCACACGGGCCTCTGGCACATCTGCCAGCTCGTGCACTTTCACCAACTTCCACTGCTCGCCTTGCTGGTAAGGACCGATCACGGTACCTACCGATGCATTTACGATCAGCGAATCGTTCAACTTATCCGCGGCACCCTCCGTGTATGGGGCCATGTTGTAGGTGCGCGAATCACTGTTCATGATAGCAAATGTGCTATCGTTCTTGGCGGCGGCGAATGATGCCTTCAGCTCTTCCAAGTCCAGTTTGCCCGCTTCGCGATCCGCTGCAGAGGCCTTCACAGGGAACAACACATATTCGAATTTACGCGAGGCCTGCTGCTTGTACTGTTTGTCGTTCTTGTGTTGATCGTAGAAACGGCGCAAGTCCTTGTCCTCAACTTTGAAAAGGCTGTCCGGCTCACTATCGTACCGCTTGCCCACGAAGTTGAACGAGGTCTTCGTGTTCTTCGCCAAATAATCGTCCTTGGCTTGTGCACTGTTCACGTACACGCTCTTCTTCACCAATGTGGTGTACTTGCTGTACATGCGGTTATCCATGATCCTTTGCTTCTGGATCGCATGGTACACCGGCGCGTTCAACTGTACGTTGCTGAAGTATTGTTGCAACCTCTCTTTGCTCACTTGGCCGTCCTCGCCTTTGAAATTCTGCTGGTTCTTGAATTCGGGAAGGATGTTGTCACCGAAGCGGATGTCGTCGTATTCGCTCTTGGTGATGCTGAAACCGGCCTCTTCGACCTGTGGCATCATTACGCGTTCCTTCACCATTTCCTGCCACACGCTGTTGCGTACCTGCTCGGTCACTTGCGCATCGACCTGCTGGCCGAAATCATTCCGGTAGCTCTCGATCTCGTCGTTCACACGCCGCTCATACTCTACGGCGCTGATCTCTTCGCCACCCACAGTGCCTAGCACTTGGTCTTGTCGGCCGTTACCGCGCCCACTGAACAAGTCGGTGAGGATAAAGGCCGCCATGGCCCCACCAACCAACACCAACAACAAACCGCTTCGCTCGCGGATCTTACCGATTATTGCCATTACCTCTTTGGAATAGGGGTGCAAATATAGGGGGATGGGCCGAACGGAAGACGCGCTTCGTAATTCCTTGTATGGCAACCGGTTACGATCCTGAAGTGCGACCGATCAAAACTCGACCCTCTTATTCCAGATAGCCCCGCTCCACATCCACCACTTCCAGTCGCACTAGGTCCACACGGCCATGAAGCACTTGGGCTATGGTGATCTTGAAGGGCGGCAATTCCACCACCTGTCCTTGTTCCGGCACTTCGCCTATGCTGTGCAAAATGTAACCGGCGAGCGTGTCGTACTCCTCACTTTCGGGAAGTGCCAATTTGTGCGTTTCAACCAGTTGAGCGACTTCGGTGCGGGCGCTGAAGAGGAATTCATGTTCGCCCAAGCGTTCTTCCACTTCCTCCGGAGTATCGTGCTCGTCCTCGATGTCACCCACAATGGTCTCTACCACATCTTCCATTGTGAGCATGCCGGCAGTACCCCCGAATTCATCCACCACCACAGCTACGTGGTTACGCTGTTTGATGAAGAGTTGCAGGACCTCATCGGCTGGCATGGTGCCGGGGATGAAATTGACCGGCCGCATGACGGCACGTACGCTGCGCGGATGTTTGAACAGCTCGTACCCATGAACGTAGCCGATCACATTGTCGAGGTTCTCCTTGTACACCAACAATTTGCTCATGCCACTTTCGATGAAGCGCTGGCGCAGGTTCTCAATGGTCTCCTCGGAATGGATGGCTTCGATCTCGGCCCGTGGCACCATGAGCTCACGCACTTTGGTATTGCTCAATTCCAAGGTGTTGCGGAAGTACTCCACCTCGGCGTCCATGTTCGCATGGCTTGGTTGATTGGTGCCTACATCCTTGAGGAAATCATCGAGGTCGATACGACCGAATGCCACCTGACCGGCCTTGGTCTTTACACCGAACATGCGCAATATGGCCTCGCTGATCGTGTTCATCACCATCATGGGCAACCACAACACGATGTAGAGCACTTGCAACGGAACGGCGAACACGCTCAACGCCCCGTTCGGATCCATCCGGAAGATCGCCTTCGGAAGAAATTCTGCAAAGACCAGAATAATGAGCGTACTGATCGTGGTTTGCGCCACCAATACGAAGACCCCTCCAAGTCCAAATGAATTGAGCCAAGGCTCCAGCGCCTTCGCCATAAAAATGCCGTAAAGCACCAATGCGACGTTGTTGCCCACCAACAAGGCCCCGATCACACGGCCTGGTTTCTTCAACATAAAGGATACCAGCCGTGCCCAGATCGCACCGCGTTTCCGCTCCAGCTCGATATACAACTTGTTGCTGCTCAAGAACGCGATCTCCAGCCCTGAACACAAGGCAGAGACAGCCACGGAAAGCACAAGGAGAATGAGGTCGCTAAGGGTAATGGCCAAGCAAGGAACGGTCAACGCCGAGTTGGGACGAAGATAGTTTGTTGGTGTTTGGTCGTACGTCTGGCTGTTGCCCTCTGGCTTCTGGCCATTCGGTCATAGGGACAAACTATCAGGTGTCCCTTGCAACGTGATGCAGCTTGTGATCAACTCGTTGATCTTTCACCCGTCATTCCGGGCTACGACCCGGAACGACCTACTTCTCCCTCTCCGCCATTGCTTCCAACTTGCCACGCATGAAACGACGGAAGAAGAACATGGCCAGCGCGATCCCTGGGAACCATAACCACTGCTTGCCCGCATCGAAGCTCTGGGTAAGGATCACGTAGAGGGCGGCAAGGCCCGTACCAATGGCCACAGCCAGCCAAAAGTGTTCCATGAAACGGGTCAGTTTGCGCATGTTCCTTAAGTCCGTTGGTCGCCGTAGATCGATCACCTCCAAGGAAACAACTAGTTGCTCTCCAAGGTATCTTCCGGTGCCAAAAATAGCTGCCCGGTTATGCGATGGATCACATAGTGACTGAAATCCTCTTTTGCATCGAGCCCCATGCCATGGATCACATCGGGACCACGTTGGATCCTCACCGCCTTATCCGTTCGCACAAGCCCACTGTCCTGCACCCAGGTCAGTTGCTCGGTCTCCAAACGTTCTCCCTTTTTGTTGATGAACACGACCTCGCCGTTCACCTCCATCCTCTTCTCGGTCGGCTGGATGAGCCCGCGCTGAGAAGTAAGCACGCTGGTCTGTCCACCGAGGGTGTCGAAGAATACGATCTCTACGCCATCGGTCATTTCGGTGCGCTTGGGATCACTACCCCATTCGGAGATGCGACCTGCACGCAACCGGTTCCGCACATGCCCGGAATCGGTAAAGAGGTATTCCGCATCCAACGTGATCCGATCGGGTGAAGAACCGGCCACTTCAACGGCTGCGACCTTGTCCAGATCGTTCTTGCAGGAAACGAACATTCCCACCCCGATCACGGTGGGAATGATCCAAAAAGGCATGTGTGCTTGGCGTGCCACCGGAATTATTTCCGGGTACGGACCGTGGTGGTCTCGTTCAGCCCACCGCAGGCCACCTGAATGCTTTGCCCATCGCTCAACTGATGGAAGAAGGCATCACTTTGTGTGGGGAATCTTGCGGTAGAGGAAGCCATGCGTTCGGAAGCTTTTTCAGAAACACTTGGGTCCAAACTTTTGGCACGTTGGTAGTAGTCGTATGCCAACCAGTATACTCCCCAAACATCCGGGGCTTGGCAACCACTTGCCTGAGCTGCGATGGCGTTGCCGATCAGCATGAGGGCCTCACCATTCTTGCTCTCGATCGCCAAGATCTGGTTCGCGTAACTGCGGGCCAGACCATGGTTCCCGTTCGCACTGGCCACCTGACCTGCTTTGAGCAAGTATTTCACTTTGTCCGTGCAACCATCGCAAAGGTCCACCGCTTCTTTCATGTACTTGGAAGCCCCGGAAACATCACCGGCTTTCACCGAGTTCATACCCAAACTGTAGGCGCTTTCGCTGCTGGGATTGGCCTTGTGAACATCCTCTGCCAAGGTGCGATAGATCTTCTCTTCGCTGCAATCCTTGCCGTTCAGCACTTTCAAAAGGCGGGTCTTCAGCTCGATATCATCCGGTTTGGCAGTGACCATGTCCGTTACGATCCTGCCGATATCCGCACAGTCGGCGACGTTGAAGAAAATGGTGTTGATGTTATCACGTGATTGCTCAACGTAACTGCGGTCCCGTTCCTTCAGATCCGGGTTGTTCAATTTGGCATCGATGTAGCCCATGAGTTCCACGTATTCCGCCAACATCTGGTCTTTCGTTGCTTGGCCCTGACCGTAGAGGATGTTCAAGGCTTGGTACTCGGCGCTCAAGGTGCCGGCTTCGCTCTTGCCCTTGGCACTCGCAACGGAAGCTTTAAGGATATCGTAAGCCTCTTTCACGCGATCAGGACTGTACACCAACATGTCCGTGCCTTTGCGGCCCATCACAAAATCATCCTCACCGAAGTTGGCCGCACGCATGTCGTAAATGATGTACAACGAGTCGATCAACTGTTGCTTACGCGCCGGATCTTTTTCCGCTGCAATGAAGGTTGGCAATATGGTCTGTGCCCCGTTCTGGTAAACACCCTTGCTAGCTCCCGGGCATACCCGCAAAACCTCTTTCCATGCCGGGTAGGCATCATTCAATGCCTCCTGCTTCATGAACTCCTGATAGAGCGAAAGGTTCTGAACACACGAAACGCTGTCCTCGGCCGTAGCGCCGTATTTCGATTGCGCTTGGACCGCACCCATGAACAGGGCAACACTGATGAGGAACATTGTGCGAACTGACATCTTCATTCTATTCTTCTCTTTTTGAACCATTGTTCTCTAAAATCGGGGGTTATGGTGACCCCTATGAACACTGCGGCATAACGTTCTTGGACAAGTCCGCTCTCCGTGGTGCCCCTGTTCCCCAATTCAGCGCCTAAATTCAGCCTGCTGCGGGTAGAGGACCCCATGACCGGGAGCGATATGCCAAAAGACATGCCGATCTCATTCAACTGCTTGCCACCGACCACTAGATAATCGTTGTTGTAACGCACGCCAAGGCGGTAAATGCTCCTTTCCAGAAAGGTGCCTCCAATTTCTCCGGCCGGCCGCCAGCTGGCCCCCAGCGCATATACCATGCTTTGGGCCAGATCATTATTGGGGCCAGTACCTTCATTGATCCGCAAATTCCGCCAGTCCCTGAATTTCACTTCGGCGGATACCGACCAATGCCGATCGAAGATCGTGAAACCGGCACCTATCCCGATCGGTAACTTGAGCACGCTCCTGCTCCCTTCAGTGGAAGACAGCGTATCGAACGGAAAAGCAACACCACTGGAGCTCAGCCCGAAACTGGTGACCATCTCTGTGCGGCGAGCACGCAAGTTGGTGGGCAGTTCCGCGCTTGCCCCGGCCATGTAATGTAGGGCGTTGTCCCCACGCTCCATGTGCTTACGAAGGTCACCTTGCAACTGGACACCCACATTGCCGGTCACATCACGCATGATCAATGAAGACACGGCACTGGTGTTGTAATAACCGGAATTTGAAGGGTAGATCGTTTCCCGTGACTCTTCCACCCGACCGAACAGATAGCCCACATTGGCACCGATCGCCAGCCGTTTCCCATTGTTCAGCGTATCGCGCTTGTTCACCACGTTCCACGCTACTCCAAGGAAGGCCTTGTTGAGCCCCCCTTCACCGGTATACGCGTTGGTAACTCCATCGGCACTCCCCGGAAGCGGTTGGGCATCCGTAATGTTATATCCTACTTTGCTGACTGGGTTCACCCCTAAGGCCATACCATACTTTCCACGTCCGAAAGGCACTCCCAAGCTGAAGCCCATCAGGTCCACCCGTCGGCCCGCACCGCTCGTGGTACTTGTGCTGTATTTGCTGTTACGCAATACCAGACCTGTCTCGAAGCAAGTGACCCTCAAACCTGCATAGGAAGCTGGGTTCATTGAAACAACGGACACGGGATCATTTACGGCAACACCTAAACCACCCATGGTGGCTTGTGACACCTGCGTTGAACCGACGAACTCGCCCAAGCCATAGGCCGAATAAGGGGAGCCACTACCCTGCGGCGCTTGGCCTTGGGCCAATACCGGCACCAGAAGCAAGAATGCCGCCGTGCAGCGAGCGATGATGTTGAAGCAGTGCATAATAGCCTTCAAGGGTCAAGAACGGGATCGCAAAGATGCCATTTTCAAGCGCGTTGGCGAAGCGTAGCCCATCCCCGCCAGTGAGTACAACGACCATTGCAGCACTTTCATGCCCATAACGCCGAATGAATTCGTGCATTTCCCCCAAAATGCCGAATTGTATTCCCGACTCCAATGACGAACGGGTCGTGGTGCCCAATTCGGCGACTACTCCACTTACTTCCACCTTTGGCAATCGAGCGCTGTACGCGTGCATGGCCATCGCACGCATTTCCATTCCAGGTGAAATGGCACCACCAGCGTATGTTCCGTCAGCGTTCACCAGGTCATACGTGATACACGTTCCCGCGTCTACGACCAATACGGTGCGCGCTGGAAAACGCATCGCAGCAGCTGTCGCATTCGCCAACCGATCGGCACCTAGGGTGGCCGGTGTCCCGTAACCATTCAACAAGGGTGAAGCGGAATTGCCGTCCAATACCAATACCGGGGCCAACTTGCCCATGGCTTCCAATAGGACGGGATCCACTTTTGCAGTGGAGCCGATGGCAACTGCTGCTGGATCTGCACCAGCAAGAAGATCCATTACAGCCCTAAGATCACCAGTGGCAACGTTGTCTTGCCTTATGATCCCAGAAGTGCCGAACAGGCCAATTTTGGTGCGGTTGTTCCCCACATCGATCACCAAGTCCATTTTATCCGTGTACATGGATCGTCCACTTCGCTATATTTGCGGCCCCGTTCGCCAACCACCAACAATTGGCGTACAAAGTTCGGTGCCTTAGCTCAGTTGGTAGAGCAATGGATTGAAAATCCATGTGTCCCCAGTTCAAATCTGGGAGGCACCACACTGAAAGCCCTTCCATTCGGAGGGGTTTTCTTGTTTCGGACGGTGCCATTCGCGGATACTTGGATGTGGCCAGAGTGATCCGCACGTATCACTTGAATTTTTCAAGCCAAGCCTTCACTTCACTCAAGTGCTTTTGCTTCACCGGCTCGCGGTGCACCTTATTGGTGGCGGTGAAGTATTGGTGCCGGGAGAGGAAGCGTTCCTGTAACCTGTTCCACTCCAATTCGGTGGACAACACCCCATAGAACTTCATTTCACTGAACAACAAGTTCCCGATGCTGCCGAAATCATCGCGACCCAGGTAATCCAGGTCCGCATCACACAGGATCCGACCCAACTTGTTCCGTGGGGCTTGTGGGATGCGTGTGGCAACGATCATGTCACAGATCAGTTGGACCTGTTGTTCCGAATAGCCAAATTCGGGCAAGGTGCCACGGACGATCCGGCAGCCCACCGTCTCGTGGTCAAGGTCCTGTTCGGTGAAGCCGACATCGTGGTAAAGTGCTGCGGTCTTCAATAGGTCCAACCCTTCTCCGGTGATGCCTTCCTTCTCTGCAATATCCACTGCACTGGCGTAAACGTCCAGCGTATGCTCCAACGAATGATAGGTGCGCTGGACCGGCAGTTCCGATTCAAGCTTACTTAGAACGAATGCACGCGCACCTTGTGGATCCATTTTGCAGCGGCGGGCAAGATAGCATGTGAACATCGAAGGGTTCGTGCAATACCCCTTTGTGGGTAGTTCGAGCAGAGCGAGTCGATCTTTTCGTATAAGGTTGGTTCTACTTTTACCTCCCATGTCCACCACTCCCCGCCGCACCTTCCTTTTGTTCGGGGCACTTACCCTTTACATCTTGTTACAGTTCGCGTGGTGGGCCGTTCTCCTGTTGCGCAAAGAGAATGAAGCGGCACAGTTGGCCATGGAGGTCTTGGCACTAGGCGGTTCCACCGACCACCCCATGGACACCTCACGTGCGATCCGCATGATCATTGGAGAAGGACTGGTTTTCTTGTTGATCTTGCTCGCTGTGCTCTTTTTCACCTACAGGGCAATTCGACGAGACCTTGCACTGGCCCGTACGCAACGGAATTTCCTGATGGCCGTGACCCACGAATTGCGAACCCCCATAGCGGCCATCAAGCTCCAGTTGCAGACCTTGGCACGCCCCGCCCTCAGCGATGATCAACGCGAAAACCTCCGCAGCCAAGCATTGCAAGAGGCCGACCGACTGAACATCTTGGCGGACAAAGTGCTACTTGCGAACAGTGCCGAGGAAGGGGTTCTTGACCTTGAACTAAAGGAAACGGACGTGATGGACCTTCTGCGATCGGTGATCGAACGCGCCAAGGTGCAGATCGCTCCCGACCACCTCATCGAATTGAAAGGACCGGAAGGATTCACCGTTTTGAGCGATGCCAATGCGTTGAGGAGCATTGCAGATAACTTGATCGAGAACGCCGCCAAATATGCCCCGATCGGAACACACATTTCCATAGGTGTGACCAAAGGCATGGAAGGATGGCGCATGACGGTGACCGATGAAGGTCCCGGAGTGCCACCTACGGATACCGAACGGATCTTCGAAAAATTCTACCGTGGTGGAAACGAGGAAACACGCAAGGCCAAAGGGACCGGGCTCGGTCTGTATATCGTGCAACGATTGGCCGAACGCATGGGCGGGGCGGTCTCCTTGGGCAAAGCCGACCCCCACGGGGCTATCTTTGCCGTGTCCTTTCCGAACAGATGATGCGCGACTTTTTGGGTCTTATCCTGCGCTGCGATCCTGTGGAAGGATCCGCAATACCGACGATCGAATGGCTGAAAGGAAAGTGGTACTGATCATCATGGACGGCTGGGGGATAGGCGCGGGCGATGCCACCGATGCCATTGCGCAAGCGAATACGCCCTTCATCGATGAACTATATAAGACCGCACCGAACGCCACCTTGCTAACCGACGGAGAAAATGTCGGATTGCCGCATGGGCAAATGGGCAATAGTGAGGTCGGCCATCTGAACATCGGGGCAGGTCGTGTTGTGTACCAAGACCTTGTGCGCGTGAGCAAGGCCATTGAAGATGGTAGTTTGGAACGGAACGCCGTTCTGCAGAACGCCTTCGACCTTGCGAAACAACCGGGCAGGCGTTTGCACCTGATCGGCTTGATGTCCGACGGTGGTGTCCATGCCATGCGCAGCCACGCCGAAGCACTTTGCCATATGGCCGAGCGGGCCGGTGTGCAGGATGTCTTCGTGCATGCCTTTACGGATGGTCGCGATACGGACCCGCATAGTGGCAAACAATTCATGGAGCAGTTCTTGGCCAACACCAAGAACACCAAAGCACGCATAGCCTCCATTACCGGACGCTATTTCGCCATGGACCGGGACAAACGTTGGGAACGAGTGGCCAAGGCCTACAACGCACTCGTGCATGGGACCGGCATTGCGGCACATCATCCCTTGCAGGCACTGGACACCAGTTATGCTAGTGGAAAGACAGATGAGTTCATTGAGCCGCATGTTGTGGTGGATGCCGATGGCAAACCGATCGCCACGATAAGGGACGGTGATGTGGTACTGTGCTTCAATTTCCGCACGGACCGGTGCCGCGAGATCACCCAAGCACTGACCCAACACCCCTTTCCAGAACAACACATGGTGCCGCTTGCTCTGCACTATGTTACCATGACGGAGTACGACAAGACGTACCATAATGTGGAGGTACTTTTCCGCAAGGACAACTTGGAGTTGACCCTAGGTGAAGTGATCGCAAATGCCGGGAAGGAACAGATCCGGATCGCGGAAACTGAGAAGTATCCACATGTCACCTTCTTCTTCAGCGGTGGTCGTGAGGAACCTTTCATTGGAGAACGCAGGATCATGCTCCCTTCACCCAAGGTGGCAACGTATGACCTGCAACCGGAAATGAGCGCACAGGGGATCACCGATGCGATATGCGCTGAGCTGAGGAAAGGTGAAGTGGACTTCGTTGCACTCAATTTCGCGAACCCCGATATGGTCGGCCACACAGGCGTGTTCAGCGCTATTGTGAAGGCTGTTGAAACCACTGACCGATGCACGCGCGAAGTGGTAGAGACCGGGAAAGCCAATGGATACTCCTTCGTGATCATTGCCGACCATGGCAATGCGGATAAGGCCGTCAACGCGGACGGCACACCCAATACCGCACACAGCACTAACCCGGTGCCTTTCTTCGTGGTGGATGATCGCAACTGGAACGTCCAGAGCGGAGTGCTCGCCGACGTGGCACCTACTATACTTTCCGTGATGGGGATCGAGCAACCTGCGGATATGACGGGAAGGAGTTTAGTAACAAAGGCTGAAGGCGGATAGCCGCATGTAACTTTCGGTTCCAGATCCAGTGATGCCTCGGCAGTAGGACCCAAAACCTCCTCCTACTCATCCCCGTTCGGGGTTTTATACGGGCGATCCACATGGGCGGTCTTCCAAGACCATGCGTACTGCCAGTTCCTGATGCTCATTCCATCATCTACACGCTGTTTCGACACAAGGGCAGCGATCGTGATTATGAAAAAGTTATGAACAATATCACAATTCTTGGAGATTCTCAATTTATCTTCGGACACCAACCAGCCCTTGAACTTTTTCGTGGGCCATTTGATCGCCCTCCTGAGGAACCTGAATGATGCTCCAAGTTACCCCGGTCCATTTGGCTCCTTGAACCCTTCGAAAGTCCTTAACAAAACATATTCTCTACAACTTATCAATAACAATTCATGCGTTTCACATGATTGCGTTTCGCATCCAGGATACCCTGATCATTGGGCTTCTCCCCAAGTTCCAAGTGAGGAAGTACGGTGGTGAAGTTCAATACATTACGGAAGTGACGCTGATCATCCCTCACTTCATGCACAAGGCTCCTCACGTCCCAAAAGACGAATCGTTTCTCCGCACAGCAAGCTCCAAAATCAAGACAACATGACCATTCTCAACTCCTTTCAAAAGATCAAAGCCAACTACCTTGCTTGGTTGTTGCTATGTTCCATTTTCCTTTTTAGCGCTTCCAGCAAAGCGCAAACAACATCGATCGATCCTGCCGGAGATGGCGGGTTCGAGAATGGTGCGGCGTTCGCCGCCAATGGTTGGAGATTGATAATGGTGCTGGCAATACCGACGAATAAATGGTTCGTGGGAACCGCGCCCAGGCTGTTGACCAATCAGGACACTGCCTTGTCAGCAATGATGCAGGCTTGACCAATGCCTATACGAACACCTCGGGATATGTTGTCCATTTCTGGGAGATGTGGCCTTTCCGGCAGGTGAGACCAACATCCTGTTGAGCTTTGATTGGCAAGTGGTGGAGAAAGCACCTTTGATTTCGTTGTGTTTCCATCGCCCCAACCTGCGTCACCCCGGTGGCTACGACACCTTTGGGGACTGGCTCCATAGCCCCCATTACCAATCCGCTCACTGCTGGACCGCAGGAACCGTTTTTGGCAACTTGAATGCTACGTCTCCACGAACCGTATCAATATCCAGCGAGCGCCATAGGCAACTGTAGCGCACTGAGACAATTAGGGTGATATTCACGTGGCGGAATGATGGGTCAGGGTGGCACACAACTCCGGTTGCGTTCGATAACATCTCATTGGTTTCATCTCCCTATCATCTCTGCTGTTGGCGGCACGTTCACGATCGACAATACCGCTGCGACCGGCGGAACGAATTTCAACAACTTCACGGATGCGATCAATGCCTTGAACGGCGCGACCAGTTGTGGTCCGCTTTCTGGTGCCATCACCTTCAATGTGGTCGCCGGCCAATCTTTCCCCGAAGACACACCACCGATAACCACTAGCGGGACTGCGGCCTTCCCTATCATTTTTGACCGCTACCACAACTGGTGGAGGTGTCACCCCGACCAGCGCAGCTGGGTCCAACTCACAGAACCTTTACCCAAACAGTACGATCCGCAATGTTTACGCCGGTGTCTGGTTCAATGGAAATACGACCTTCCGTGATGTGAACACCCGCATAACAACAACCGCTTGCGGGATCTTCAATTCCATCGGTGATCCGAATTTGGTTTCCGATATTGGCGGCGGGAACTTAACCACCCAGACCTATGGAATACAAGCCACCAATCAGGATGGCTTCACGATCAGCAACAACGAGATCCGGAACGTATCCAACAGCACCGGCCAGCTGGACGGCATCAACGTGACCGTTTTCACTGGAACGTGTACCATCTCGAACAACATCATCAGGACCATCCAGCGCACTGGTAGCACAACCACGGTGATGTCCGGTATCCGCGCCACGCACCAGACAACGGGTACGAACACCATGCGCATGTATAACAATGCGATCATGGACCTGATCAGCCCTTACACGGGCACCGCCTCGACGACAAGGGGTGTTCGCGGTATCTATTTACTGACGACGACCGGTGGCACCACCGTGAACTATGAGGTGTGGAACAACGCTGTGGTCGTTGACCAAACGGCCAATGCGAACCTCTCCAGCACTTGTTTTGAATTCGCAGGTACTGCGACCACTGGTGCGCAGATCACGTTGAGCAATAACGTCTTCGCGAACCTGACTACCGGTCAAACGGGCACACCACGTCACTATGGCATCAACCATACGAGCAGTGCTACGGTATTCGGAAACGGAGCTTCCACAGGAACGAACAACGACATCTACATCTCGGACGGAGTCGGCGTTACGGGTTTCGCGGTGCAAGGTGCCACCACCAACTACAACGATGGTGCTGCTTGGAATACCGCAGTAGCACAGGCTTCGGGGAACATCAGCGTGGACCCGCAATTCCTATCCGCTACAAGTGACCTTCACCCTAGTGCGAACGCTCTTAACAACGCAGGCCTTACCCCACCGGCATACATCACCTTCGATCTCGATTGTGCGGCCCGCACACCGGATAATGACATTGGGCCTTATATCCTGAACGCCTGCTCCACCCCGACGGCAGGTATCATACTTGGGAATGGAAGCACGTGCGACGGTGACGTGAATGACTTGACCTTGGACGGCTCATCGGTGGGTTTGGGCATCACCTTCCAGTGGCTGTATGGCCCGGTGGGTGGACCATATACCACACCCTTGGGCAATCTTTTGGTGCAATCCACCACCGGAATTCCAACGGGCACTTATGAAGTGGTCGTGGATGTAACCTGCAATGCAGGCCCTACGACCGTGACAACCATACCCTTTGCACTGACCATTAACCAAGTACCCACCGCAACCGCATCCAACGATGGACCGATCTGCGTAGCCGGGACAGCGAATTTCACAGGAGGTACCGACATCGGCACTGACTTCCAGTGGAGTGGTCCTGATGGCTTCACCAGTACGAACCAGAACCCCAGCATTTCCGGTTTGACCTTGAGCAATGGTGGTACGTACACGTTGGTGGTTACTGCTGGTGGATGCCCCAGCACCCCAGCAACAACCGATCTACAAGTAACCAATCCGCCGACCATTCAGTCGGTAACGGCAAATCCCAATCCGATCTGTGCGAACGGAAGCAGCGTTTTGAACGTGAATGCATTCGCCGAACTGCCGAACGTGTTGATCTCCGAGATCCTATACAATCTGTCTTCAACAACAGGCATTGGTGTCGTACCCTATACAGGTTACACCGACTTGATCGAATTGAACAATGCATCCACCGTTCCCGCCGATATCAGTGGCTGGACGCTTGCCGACTATGCGACCGGCACAACGAACAATAGTCACCCGTTCACCTTCCCTCCGGGAACGATCATTCCCCCAACGGTTTTGCTGTGGTGAACTACGGCTCGGGTGCGGATGATCCTCCGAACCGTTATTTCAGTACCGGGACAGGTGCCTTTACGCAAGATTACCAGTCGAGTAGCTCTTGGGGTGTTGTTTTAAGTAATGGAGCCACGATCGTAGATGTCGTTGGACTCAATACTGCTAACGTATTTGCCGCTGGCACGGGTGTTACGGCCAGCGATTGGACCGGGAATACAGGTGCAACGTCAGGTTTCGCTGGTCTTAAACGCACTGCTGCCATGGACAGCAACACCGCTTCGGATTGGATCATCGCGACCAATGCCATTCCATTGACCATGGGTGTTTTCAACCCCGGCTATACCAACCCGAATACAGGAACGATCTCTTCCTACTCTTGGTCACCCGTCACATTCTTGGACGACCCTTCCTTGGCTAGTCCAACAGCTTCTTCTGTGACTGCCACCACGGCATACACGGTTACTGTTACCGGCGCTCCGGGTTGCTCCGCACAAGGCACGGTGACACTAACTGTGAACCCCGCGATCTCCGGTGCAACCATTACGCCTGCAACGCCTCGCTACTGCGCAGGAAGCAGCGTTACGTTGACCGCCAACGCGATCGACGGTGGTGGTGTTCTGCAATACCAGTGGACCGATCCGAACAGCAATGCTGCAGGAACCAATCAAACACAACTGGTGAACATACCCGGTCTGTGGCAGGTGACCATTACCGACGATTGTGGTGGTTCTCCTGCAACAACTTCGATCACCGTGATCGAAGACCCCACACCTATTTCATCCCCAACAGCAGGACCTGCTTGCTTGGGCCAAACCCTTCAGCTTACAGGAGGTAACACTGCTGGACCCGGTGCATCTTACGCATGGACAGGACCGAACGGCTTTACAAGTACCAACCAAAGTCCATCCATAACTGGATTGACCAATGCAGCAGCTGGTGTCTATAGCTTCACGGTGACCTCCGCAGCACCAGCGAACTGCGTATCCGCCCCAGGTTCCGTAACCATAAGCGTGAATGTACCACCGACCATTACAGTTCCTGCGAGCGCTACTCCGGGCACGATCTGTGCCGGTGGTAGCACACAATTGAGCGTTACGGCTTCAGCTCCCGGTTACGTGCTCGGCAGCGGCGGTAGTTCGTTCATCGATATCAGCACTACGGGGGGACGTCGTTCCCAAGGTGTTGGCGATGATACCGAACATCCTCATTACCATTCCCAGCTTTACATACAATGGGGTAGCCTATGCGGATGCTCTCGTTGGTGCCAATGGAGCATTGGTTTCAACTGGGGAACAACTGGTGCGGTCAATAACGGTAACCTGGCATTACCTGCGACCTTCGGTGCTGGTCCAGTAGGATTAGCAGTCTTCTGGGACGATCTGGATAACCTCTCCACAACGCAGATCTATACCCAACAAGTAGGCAACCTCTTCATTATCCAGTGGCATGCCAATGCGGTCACTTCTCAGCTGTTACGGAACGGTGGTGTAACCTTCCAAGCGCAACTTAACTCTAGTGACCTATGCCTATCAAGACGTCAATTTCGGTGGTGCGATCCAGCGCAAATGATGCAGGACTGAGCGCAACTGTGGGTCTCAATTTTGTTGGGGAGGGGCCTTCGCAATACAGCTTCAACACCGCGAGCTTAACAAATGGTCAAGTGATCTCCTTCACTCCTGCATCCCCTGCCTACTCTTGGGACAATGCATCGCTGTTGGACAATGCCTTCATCGCCAACCCGGTCGCTAGCAATGTGCTGAGTGGCACCAACTTCACCGTAACGGCATCGAATGCAGGTTGCGTTGTTACGAGCAACGTGGTAGTGAACACCGAGGCCCCGCCAACGGCAACGACCACGGTCCTGCCGGATTGTGGGAACGACCAATTCAGTATTGGGGTGAATATCACAAGCACAGGGACAAGTCCCACCGTAGGTCTGAGTTGGACAGTGAACGGTGCTCCCGGTGCCGGTTCACCGATCAGCGGATTGCCCACCGGAGCGATCACACCTGACCTCGGCCCATTCAATGAAACCGACGAAGTGGTCGTGAGCATCTTCAATTCCACATGTACGTTGGAACTGGGGTTGTTCTACTCCGGTTGCCCTGTAGTTCTGAATTGTGGAACACCCACCGCCGATAATTTCTGCTACAGGAACAACGAAACACGTACGTTCTTCTATGTTACACCGGTCTCTGGTGAAACGGTCACTTTGAACTTCAGTCAAGGTACGATCGGATTGAACGATGCTGTGAACATCTACGATGGTTCCAGCAATGCCTTCCCTAGCTTGGGTGGTGGCAATTTCGGTGGAAACATCGGCGGTGCCAGCTTTGTTTCCTCTGGTGATTCGATCTTCTTCGAGATCGTCTCCAACGACACCACCAGTTGCGACGACGGTGCTTTTGCATCGAACCCTATTGCATGGACCGTTCAGTGCACTCCTGGTTGCATCCAACCGGATGCATTCGTAAGCGCCATACCGGATTGCGCGACCGGTAGCTTCCAGGTTGATGTATTCCCGTTCAGCAGTGGCGATGGTAGCACTGGTGATGTGAACATCTATTACCAAGTGCTTCCTGCCGATCCGGATACCTTGTTCAATGTACCCTTGTTCACGAGCAATTTGCTCGGCCCATACCCTTTGGGAACTTCGGTTAATGTGACCATTGGCCATGCCGACTCCACGTCGTGCAACAAGATCCTAACTCCGGTATTCCTCGACCTGTCCGCTTGCCCGAATGATGAGCCATGCCGAGCGCGTTTTGCACCCATCAACCCGAACTACACCTGCGTGCAGACCGTTACCGGAGAATTGGGCGGAGCAACCGCAACCACTGGCATTACCAACAACTGCGGAGGCACACCCAATCGTGATCTATGGTACCGCTTCGTTGCCACGGCCCCTGTGCATCGCGCTCAGGTATTGAACGTGTTCCCTGGCAGCACTGCTATGACACTGGCCGGCTTCACCGGACCTTGTGCAGCACCGGTCGCCATTTCTGGAGCGTGCAGCACGACCGGATCGAACACTGTGAACATGACCGGTTTGACGATCGGTGACACCATTCTTGTCCGTGTTTACAACACCAACGGAAACGCCGTGAGCAGCACCTTTGATTTCTGTGCGAGCGCACCTCCCTTGCTGGATATGCGAGCAACAGCATTGGTATCCCCGGGAACGACCGGATGCTATACGAGCACCATGCCGGTCACGGTCAGCATCACGAACAACGCGGTCTATGCGATCGACTTCAGTGCAGATCCTGTTACCGTGACCACGGATGTTACGGGGGCGATCATTGCGACATTGAGCGCAACGGTGAACACCGGAACATTGGCCGCGGGAGCTTCATTGGACGTGCCCATGAGCACGACCTTGGATATGAGCGCCGGTGGCGTTTACACCTTCAATGCCAACACAAGTGTGGTCGGCGATGGGAACAACGGCAATAATGCAATGGTTCCTGTTAACCGCACTGTTGTAACACCAACAGCTTTGCCGATCACACAGGATTTTACAGGTTTCACCGGTGCCAACATGCTCACTCTTGTTGCGCCGAACAACGGCTGGCGTGAAGCCACAGGTGCAACCGTACCGGGTGTTGCGACCACATCACTATGGACCAGTTCACTCGCAGCACAGCAGACCCAATTGGGTTCAGGTGTTAGTGCAAGGATCAACTTAACGGTCGCCACGCGCAATGAATGGCTTGTTGGTCCGCGCTTCGTTGCACAACCCGGCACACAGTTCTCGTACAGCATCGCTATTACGGAGCTCAGCTCAGGTGTAGTGGACGTATCCGGCGGGATGCAGGGCACGGACGATCGCGTTCGCGTCATGATCTCTACGGATTGCGGAGTGAGCTACAGCACCTTGTTCACCCACAATGCTGGGAATACGGCTACTGTTACGAACACATTGGTACCGCAGCTCATCGACCTTACGCCCTATGCAGGTCAGCAAGTGATCATCGCATTCTTGGCACAAGATGGTCCAGTGGACGATCTGCCTAGCTACGATTTCCATGTGGACAATATCGGTATCCAGACCGTGGCGCTATGTTCCGGACCTCCTGTAGTAGGAACAGCAACATCCTCGAATCCGGGACCGGCCTGTGCACCAACATCAACCACACTTTCCGTTGCAGGTCAATCCACGGATGGTGGTGTTGTGGTGCGCTGGTACAGTTCACCGAATTCCGGTGGCCCATATAACACGTATGTAGGCGTAGGCTCCACCATTGGTGTTTCTGGCATTGTCGTCAGCACGTATTTCCAAGGCCAAGTGGTTTGTACCAACACCATGGACAGTGTTGCCACCAACCAAATTTCCACGATCATTACACCTACTCCTACCGCAACGGCCAGCAACAATGGACCGTTGTGCGAGGGTAACCCGTTGAACTTGACAGGTGTTACGGACATTGGAACCACGTATTCTTGGACGGGTCCTAACGGATTCACGAGCACAGAATTAAGCCCGGCCATTGCCTCGCCTACAGCGGCAGCATCCGGTATTTACACCTTCACTGCCAGTGTTGGCGTGTGTTCGAGCGTAGCGACCACCGCCGCCATTGTGAATGCGAACCCGGTGATACTGAGTACCACAGCGACACCGATGAACATTTGTGAGAATACGGCCACCAGTCAATTGAACGTGGCGGCACCGGCATCCGGCTACACCATGGGGTCTGGAGGTTCAACCTTCATTGACATCAGTGCGACGGGAACGGATTCCCGCCCCGGCTGTTCTGGATGATAATGAGCACCCTCTCACTATACCGAGCTTCACATACAACGGTGTGGCGTATACGGATGCTCTCGTTGGTGACAACGGAGCCTTGATCTTCGGAGTAACGGCAGGTGCGGTCAACAACGGAAACCTGGCATTGCCTGCGACCTTCGGTGCAAGTCCAGTAGGATTAGCGGTTTTCTGGGACGATCTGGACAACCTCTCCACAACACAGATCTACACCCAACAAGTGGGAAACCTGTTCATCATCCAGTGGCATGAATGGGGACACTTCTCGGCTACCGTGGAAGGTCTGATCATCACTTTCCAAGTACAGTTGGACCTGAGTTCCGGTAAGATCTATTACGCGTATCAAGACGTGAACTGCGGTGGTGCACAAAGCGCCAACGATGCCGGTGCGAGCGCCACGATCGGACTAGGATACAGCCTTACTGAGGCAACTCAGGTCAGCTTCAACACTGCCAGCTTGACGGATGGCCAAGTGATCTCCTTCACACCGAACAGCAATGACGCAGTTTGGAGCCCTGGCACTTATTTGAGTGCGAACAACATCACCAATCCGGTCTTTGGACCTGCGCCATCGGGTACGTATCCGCTTACAGTAGTGGTGACCAACCCGGCCAACAATTGCACAGCAACCGGCAACATCACTATAAACGCCAACCCTGCCTTGAGCGCTGGGCAGGCCAACATTACACCGTCTGTAGCCTCGGTTTGCGGAACCACGCCCGTGTTGTTGACAGCCAACCCTACCGGTGGTGGTGGCCCTTATTCTTATGCATGGACGGATCCGAATGCAAACGCTGCCGGAACCAACCAAACACAAAATGCGGCGATTGCTGGTGTCTGGAGTGTTTTGATCACGGATGCGTGTGGTGGCCAAGCTACTGCAACGAAGACCGTCGCAGTATTCCCAGTGCCTACTGCTAGTGCTTCTGCTGGCCCCGGCTGTGTTGGTAATGCATTGCAGTTGAACGGGTCGAGCGATCTGGGAACCACGTTCAATTGGAGCGGCCCGGATAGCTTCTCCAGTACCGATCAGAACCCACAGATAGCTGGCGCGACCGCGGCAAATTCGGGCACCTATACGTTAACGGCATCTGCCAATGGATGTACTTCGGCTAATGCTACTGTGGCCGTTACGGTGAACCCGCTCCCTGCGATCACATCGTTGACCGCCACACCGGCAGCAATTTGCGCTGGTTCGAACAGTCAATTGAATGTAACGGCGAGTGTTACCCTTCCCAACGTTCTTATCACAGAGGTCACCCTCTGGGGTGCTTCTGGGGTTGCTTTGGGCCAAACGCCGGTCTATCCCGCATACATTCCCACAACACCTGATGACTACGTGGAACTGAACAACGCTTCGACCGTTCCGGCGGATGTCAGTGGCTGGACCTTCAGTGACCACCTGAGCAACAATGCCGCGAACAACCATCCGGCACTAACGTTCCCTCCCGGTACCATCATCCCAGCGAACGGCGTGTTGGTGATCGGTTTGGGTCTCGGAACCCAAAGTCCCGCGAACCTGTACTTCATCACCGGTGGTTCGAGCAATATTCTCAGCTCAGGAGGCAGTTACTGTTTCATCTTACGGAACGGGTCCGGGACGATCATCGATGCAGTTGCTACGAACACAGGGGTCTTCGCTCCAGCATTGGGTGTTACCCCTGCTGATTGGAGTGGAGCAGGTGCCTCTTCGCTGAGCAGCAATGCAGGTACAGTGCGCACGGCTACAAACGACAGCAATACGGGTGCTGACTGGACCACATCAACAGTAGCACCGCAATCCATCGGTTACTACAACCCCGGTTACAACAACCCGAACAGCGGCACAGTTACCGCCTGGGCATGGACACCTGCCACGTTCTTGAGCAGCACAACCATTGCCAACCCTGTTGCGACTGCTACAGCTACTACAGCATACACCGTAACAGTAACCGATAGTAACGGCTGCGAGAATTCAGGTTCGTTGACCCTAACGGTGAACCCTATTCCTACGGTCAGTGCCGGCAGTTACGGTCCATTCTGTGTATTGGATGCTCCTGTGGCCTTGGCTGGAACCCCGAGCGGTGGAACCTTTAGTGGAACCGGTGTTAGCGGTCCCGTTGGCAGTCAGGTCTTCGACCCGGGCGTAGGTACACAGACGATCACATACACGTATTCTGATGGTACTTGTCCGAATAGTGACGTGACCACGATAACGGTGGATGACACGGATACCGATGGTGATGGCATAGCCGATTGTGGCGACAGCTGCCCAACGGTCTTCGGAGAGGTTGGCGACTTCTGCGACAGTGACCCTGGAGATGGTGTTTCCCCTGGAGCTTTGGATGCAACCTGTACTTGCGTTGCGATCCCATGCACGGAGAACATCTCGGTTGAATTGCGCACCGATGTGAACAGCGACGAAGCTTCCTTCGAGATCCTTGTGGAAGGTAGCAGCACGGTGTTCTGCAACGGCGGTATCAATCCTGCCTTCCCAACAGGCATTACCTCACCGATCGTGTTGGATTGCTGCTTGCCTGAAGGTTGCTACAAGCTGAACGTGTATGACAGCGGTGGAGATGGCTTCGTGAGCGGTGGTTATCAAGTACGTGAGTCAGGCACCGGCGGTCGCAGGATCATCGACAACTTTGACAACTTCAGCAACGGTAGCCTCAGTAGCATTGCTGGGCCGCAGAGCTTCTGCTTGCCCATCGGTGACATTGACCTGATCAACCACAGCTGCGACAAATTGGATTGGGTGCAATACAGGTATCTGGTGAGCCATGCGGATCCATTGGTTGCTGCGGAATGGGTGCCGAACGGTGCCAACTCTGTGCAGGATGCCAACAGCGGTTACGAGTTCTGGATCTTCGATCCGAACGGTACCTATAGCTTCCGCAGGTTCCACGCCCATAACGTGAGCGATGGTTTCTCCCCTGCTTCTGCGAACCGTGCTGCCCGCCTCAAGATCCATGGCTGGTTCAACACCGTGCTTACACCACACATCCCAGAAGGAGTGCTGATGAACGTGCGTGTGCGCGGACGTGTGAACGGATTGAACCAAGCCTTTGGACCGGCCTGTAGAATGAAGATGGACGCGGCACGTGCGGCGTGCCCATTGGTGTGGTTGCAAGACGACAATACCAACACCAGCGACTACAGCTGCGGCGTGACACGGACCTTTGGCGGAACGAATACGAACGCCAATAAGATCGTGGCCAAACCACCACAGTTCGAGCCACCTCCGTTGGCCGGCGGTACTGGCGTACGGTTCCAGTTCCGTTTCCGGATCCCTGGTGAGAGCGTTTGCATTGTGCTTCCACCACAGACGAGCCCAACGCGTTACCTGAATTGGAATAGTGCATTCGGGGCTCCTTTGGAGTGCAGTAAGACCTACGAGGTGGATGTGCGTGTGAGCAAGGACGGTGGTGCCACCTGGTGTGTGGACAGCCCAAGCCCTGCTTGCTACCCTGCACCGATCGTGGAATGGGGCCGCATGTGTACCGTGACCATAGACTGCCAGACCGCGCAAGGTGGTGCCAGCAGCATGGGAACCCAGAACGGCGGAGCACTTACCATGTACCCGAACCCGAACCGCGGTGATCTGGTGACCATTGCGCTGAGCGAAGTAGCAGCAGATGTGAACACGGTCAGCGTGGACATCTACGACCTGCGTGGACAACGGGTAACGGCCCGCACGATCGCCGTTCAGGACGGTTACCTCAACACGGTGATCGACCTCCAGGGTGATCTGGCAGGCGGTATGTACATGGTCAACATCACCGCAGGTGACAAGACCTATACCGAGCGACTGGTGATACAGCCGTAAGAAGAACGACCGATCGAATGCGAGAACCCCGCGCCGGAAACGGCGCGGGGTTCTCTCGTTCTAATGGGCAAGCCCTTGGTGCTGAAAGTGGTGTTGCAGATCCAACTAGACAAAATTTCCGATCGCTCCTTTCTGGGATATTTCTTCGGATGGACGGGCGCCCTTGTTGCAACCCATCCGATCGTAGACTGTGTTGTGAATAGGAGCACTAACACAAACCGCAGACGAGCGAACATTCGTGAATCTTTAACCCTGGGCATCGGATCGGAAATGAAACCATGTTCTACCCGTACAGTCCTTGCTAGCCGAACATCAAATGAGTTCAACTGAAGGTGGTAAGGCAGTTGTTCGGATATGCGAGGTGCAACTAACGCCCAACTCGGTGCGAACGTGGCCACCCGCGTTGAACTGCTGGGGAGTCACACCCGCTTTGTACCGCACTTTGAACGGCCCGTTTCCGGGTACCATTTCAAGGTCGGGGCGCGATCGCAGTAGCATTGAGCTACTTACCCAATCCCATCCATGCCTGCACTCGTGGCCTCCGCAATACACCTCAATATCGCCTTTGTATCCGCTCCACTTCTTGCCCGCGTTGGCCTGTGCGTTCAGCGCCGCCATATCAGCGCGGGTCCACACGAGCCTGTTGAGTTTGAAGCATATCTCGCGGGTGGTGTCAATGATGCCACCCTGCACCAAGCTGTAATCCAAGCGCATCGGCATTGGCTGGACCAGTGGCCCTTGCTGCGTCCATTGATGCGTCGAAGAGACCAGCTGGCGGGTCAATGCCCACAATCTTTCGCCCGTGCGTCTCACCTAGTCGTGTATCGCGGTGGGCAGAGCATCGGAGCCAAGCTTCGTCGGATCACATTGTTCATGATCTTGCGGAGGGGGTTTTGCACACCCACATCTTCACTCACGTACTGAAGGTATCCACCGGGCTTCAGGTCCGAGCCTTCTTTAGGTCCAAGCTGAGAGCGTAGGATCTTCGCCTACCGTACGTGATCGGGCTAGCATGTCCAAAGTATCCTGACGATCCCGAAGGACAGCTCGCTCATGGTCGATAGATCCATGGTCATAAGTGCAAGCTCCTTAACCAGTTTTACATTCACTGGCTGGGCAAGCTCCTCGTTGATCTTTCCAAGGTCGTCCTCCAAGGATCGGTTATTGGTGCCGGGCAGTGCCGAGCTTCCGGTAACGTCCGTTTTATGGACGGTCCACTCAAAGATGAGGTCAAGTCGTTTGAGCTCGGTCCCCCTCAAGTTTCGCCCAGATCGTTTCTCCGCATCAAGTATGAAGGTTTGATCCTCCACAGTTTAACGCGAGATCGTTCTACTCTATCGCAGTATTGTCAACGACCCGGTCAAGGGCGCTGGTTCGCGAGGTACGATCACCTCATAGAAGTAGGTTCCGTCCGGCACACCGGAAGCGCTCCAATTGTTCCGGTAATTCTCAGCCTCGAACACGATCTGCCCCCAGCGGTTGAACACCCTTACGGTGTTGGTGGTGCTCAGGATGCCGTCGATATCGAAGCGATCGTTCTGACCATCGCCGTTGGGTGAGAACACGTTAGGGACCACGATGTCGCAAAGCACGAAGACATTCGCCGTGGCACTTGCAGTACGACCGCAGGCATCAGTAGCAGTAACGACATAAACGCCTGCTGTCTGCATTTGCACATAGGTAACAGTGCCTTCATCCCCCGTGTTCCAAGAAAGGTCCAAGCCTCCCGGGTAGCCGCCTTGGGCCAAAACTGTTATCGCCAACGAATCGGGTCCGCATTCCACGGTAATGTCCGAAGTGGTCAAGATGATCGGTGGAGCATCGTTAATGGTCACGATCACTGAATCGCTCACGGTCCGCCCGCAGGCATCGGTGTAGGATGCATAGATCACAACGGTCTCGCCAGAGTCGGAAACACCGTCCTCCAATGGCTGGAAAACGAACTGACTGCTAAAACTGCCGTCGGTAATAACCTGACTGGTTTGACCATTGAAATCCGTTCCGTCCACGGCCATACCACCGTAGCTCAATTCCACGAACATATCACCTTGCGTATTACTTACAGGGCGGGAGATCACGATAGTAGCGCTTTCGCAAGCTTCGATCACATCATCCGGACCCAACACATTGATCTGGATCGGTGGTGCTGGTAGCAGATCCACGTTGAATGCCGCTTCGGACGTGTTCCCACAATCATCCGTGACGATCACCGTAAAGACAGTGGCTTCGTTGGTGGTCACGGTCTGGTTCGGGAAAGTGCTTTGGTTCTCCCAGAGGTACGTGTACGGCTGGAAACCACCGGTGGTAGTGGGCTGTAACAACGCACTGCCCCCGCATGGGATCAATTGGTCACCGCCGAAGGCTACAAGAGTTGGGGTCTGTGTTATTGTAAAAGTGAAACTGAGCTCGGAGAACCCACCGTTGCAAATGGATACATCGCCCAAGGTGATGATCAGGGTTTCTTGCCCATCGGCATCCTGAGGAAAGGTGACCGGTACGGTAACCGTGTTCGATCCTGCCGCAAAGATCACTTGCACCGGAATGTCCGTATAGTCCTCACCGCTGGTGGATGTTCCGCTCAGCGAAACGTAGGCCGTGTCCGCGAAGGCCGTTCCACCGGTGCGCGAGAAATTCAATTGTACTTCATAGCAACTCTCTTGCACGGAGTTCCCTTGAACAGTGAGGGCCGGCGCAAAGGTCACGCCGAAGGGATTAGGCGACGGTACAACAATGACAGGCACATCAACGGTACTGGTCAACCCACACACATCCGTGACGGTCAATGGATACGTGGTATCGGACAATGGGGCGACCACCAGCGTAGTATCCGTGTTCCCATTACCCCAGTCGTAGGTGTACACGCCATACCCCCCGGTAACGATCGCACCGATCTCCACTTGGCCCCCACAATCCACACTAAAGGGATCGGCAACAGCTAATAATGGCGGCGGCGCATCAATAAAGAAGTTGAACACGTTCTCGATGGTATCCCCGGTACAGTCTGAGATGCTCACTACCGTGATCGTGATCGTTTCAAGTCCATCCGCATCTATTGGAGCATTGAAGAGGAAGGGAATGCTGCCGACCCCAGCAGGAAAGATCACTTCAGTAGGCAGCGGTGGTACAATATCCTCTCCGTTCGTAAAGGTGCCCGAGTAGGTGACCTGGAATGTATCCGCTTCCAACGCCGACCCGATCCGGAGATAATTGAGCGACATGTCAAAACAGCTCTCGTAGATATTATCCCCAACTATACCGGGACCCGGGGTAAGTGAAGGCACAAAGGGCGAACTGGTAAAACTGCCTGCTTCCAAAAAGACACCACTATCGAAAGCTTGATCAATTGCGTCGCCGATCGCCAGCTTGATGTGGTAGGTTTGGCCACATTGCACGAAATATTTTGCCTCCATGACCACCGTGAACCCGTCGTATACAACTGTGGTCCCGCCGGTGTTGTCAATATAGAAATCGGGGTTCACAGGTGGGCAGAATGGATCATTTGGATCCCCGTTGTTGTTGTCCCCGTTATTGACGTTGTTGATCGTTACAGGGGTAGTGGTCCCCGGGATAAGTGCGATGTTCACAGCTCCCAACGCATACGGACCACTGATACCCGGACCGCTCAGGAAGAACCCGAACGCATCATTATAGGAACAGACGAATTCCGGATATTCTTCAGACCCGAACACATAACGGAATTTCACGGAATCGCCGTTAGGCACAAAATCAAACTCCAGCACGGCCGCATCGTTGATGGTCTCATCAGCGATCGTCTCCAGATCCGCATCCACAAAAGCTTGGTCAAAATTATCGCTTTGGAAGCCTGAGGCTTCATCAGCAATATTCTCAGCGAAACCCGAAGAAAGGATGATCCCGGCCGGGATGTTCAAATTCGAGCCGGTGGCAGTGAACGACCCCGTGCCTTCTTGAGGAGTAGCGGGGTCGGCAATACCATTGAAGCTAACGTTGCTCACCGTTATCCCGGCACCCAACAACACATCCTGTATCAGCTGTGAAGGGGTCAACGCCGTGTTCACCACGACTTGGGCGTGCAGACCCACGGTCATGGAACCCAAAACGGACAAAACCCAAATACGCTTGGTCACCTTCAATGCGTTGCTCATTCCTGTGTTCCTCTGATCAATGTTACACTGCCGTATCCTTCCGTGGACGGGAAGTAATGTCCTTCTGCCCGGTACTTGTACACGTACACTCCCGTTGTCGCCATTTTGCCCCCGTTCACCTTTCCATCCCATGGCTCCAATAGCTCATCCGTACTGTACAGAAGTTCTCCCCAGCGGTTGTAGACCACCATACTGAACTCATCGATCGAGTGCCCAATGGGACCAAAAGTTTCATTCACCCCATCTCCGTCGGGGGTGAAGGCATTGGGGAAATAGATATGTGCAGGCGCGGTCAAGAAGACCGAGTCGCGTGCCGTACAGCCGTTCGGTGTAACAACCTTCAATTGGACCCAATGGTCTTCCAGGTCGGTGAAACTGTGGGCCACCTCATTCGCTCGCGACATGAACCCATCTCCCCAATCCCATACGTAGCTGGCCGCCCGCGGGATCGTTGCTGCTTGAAGGAACCAGTCATCCTGGCCTTGGTTGTTCACAGCGATATCAATGAAGACCGCTTCCACTTCCACGGTAACCTCCCCGGAACGAACCGCGCCACAACGATCGGTGACCAGTACAACATAGGTGGTCTCTTGTGTCGGTTGCACGGCCAAAACGGGATCCGTAAAGTCCTGTCCGATCCATTCTACAAAGAAATAGCCGGAGCCGCCTTCAACGGTAACCTCGGCAACGGTACTTTCCCCGTAGCAGATCAAGTGATCCGGGGTTGTGAAGATCTCCAGTTGCTCATATTGGGGCAATAGCGTGATCAATTGTGTGGTCCCTACTGTGCCGCATTGGTCGGCCACATTGATCGTGTAACTCGCGTCATTGGGAACCCCAACCTCCAAAGTGTACCCCATGGACAGAACATCGCCCGCAGCATTAGTCCATTCGATCGTATACACCCCATTGCCACCGGTGACTTCAGTTATCCCCAGTTCCGTCGTATCCCCAGGACAGATCACTGTAACATTCCCCGTGGTTGTAATGGCGATGGGGGGCAAGGCGGCTTGGCTCACCAACACACTGTCCTGCACAGAACTGCCACAACCCTCCTCTACTTCGACCACGTACCACATGGGTGACCCGGCCGGAACGATGATGGATTGCGTGGTGGGCAAATTGTTTCCGCCAAGGCTCCATTGGTAGCTGTAAACTCCATTCCCTCCAGTGGCCGTAAGCACTTCTATGGTTCCAGTCTCCAAGCAGGGAATGGCGGTCGCAGGCGAAACTGTGATGGCGAGCGGGTCCAACACAGGTAGGCTTACAGTAACAGAACCGGTCAATGGCTCTACCGCACAACTGTCCGAAATGGTATAGGTGTACGTGGTGGTCTGAGATGGCGAAACCGATATGGAAGAAGTGGTCTCCCCAGTGCTCCAGAGGAAGGCATAATAACCCAAGCCCCCATCCACGATCGGCTCCAGCACGTTCACATCACCACATGCCGCGTCAATGTCGGCCAGAGCGGCAGTGAGCGGCGGAGGGCTATCGATGTTAAAGGTGTAAACCGTGGTGAGGCCGCTGCCGGAGCAGGAGACCAGCTGGTTAACTGTGATCACAATGGTCTCCGGACCATCGGGGTCAACTGGAACGGTCAGTACGAAATTTGCCAAACTGTCACCGGAAGCATAGATCAATTCAGTGGGCAGTGCTGGTGAATAATCCACTCCTGGCGTTGCTGTTCCCCCAACGGATATCGAGATCGAATCGGCTGCGCTCAAGTCACCTTGGCGGGTGAAGACCAACTCCACTGGAACACAGCCCTCCATCATGGTGCTTCCAATTACACCGACCCCAGTGACCAACTGCGGGGTCACTTGCCCGGAACTGGTAAAACTGCCGGCTTCCAAGAAAACAGCACTGTCGTAGGTTGTGTCAAATCCACCAATACCACCGGCATCACCAACGGCCAATTTGATGTGGTATACCTGTCCGCACTGCACCAACGCGAAGGCTTCCAAGACAACGGTGAAGCCATCATAGGATACATCCAGACCATTCTCGTTATCAACGTAGAAAGCTGGATTAACAGCAGGACAATCCGGATCGTTCGGATCATTGTTCAAACCGTTGTTCACATTGTTGATGGTTACCGGAGTAATGGTGCCCGGGACAAGTGCAATGTTCGCTGCATTCCCGGCATAAGGCCCTGCGATACCGGGTCCGCTCAAGAAGAAACCGAACGCGTCATTGAAGCTACAAATGAATTCGGGATACTCTTCCGAGGCGAAGACGTACCGGAATTTGAGCGAATCTCCGGTCGGCACGAAATCGAATTCAAGCACTGCGCGATCCGTGATGATCCCTCCCGAGATATCCTCCAGGTCCGGGTCTGAGCCTGTATCATTATCATCCCCACTGAAGTTACTGGCTGGCCCAACTGCATTATCGATCTCACCCGTGGAAAGGATCAATCCTGCAGCCAGCCCCAAATTGGTCCCCACGCCGGTGAATGAACCACTACCCACCTGAACGGTTGCGGGGGAAGCAACGCCGTTGTAGCTCACGTTGCTTACGGTTACACCGCCCCCCAGCAGGATGTTTTCCACCAACTGGGTCGGGGTCATGGAAACATCCACGGCAATTTGCCCACGTACATGCAACGAAACGAGCATACCGGACAACGCCAGAAGTAGGATACGACGCATGTACTAAGAGTTGAACAGGGTGGTAAAATAAGGATCCGTAGCGGATAATGACATGGACCTGTTCAAAAAGGTTGCCCTTGGGAAGATCAGGTGGCAAAAGGCAGGGGCAGGGGCAAAAGCAAGAGCAATGAGGCAGGAGCAAGAAAAGCAAAGACCCAATTCTTAAGGCTTTATGGAATCAAGTTTGAAATGCGACGATCCGGGCACGTTTTTCCGGCAACTACCTTTGGGCCTATGGAAACCGTATCCGCTTTAAGCGCAATTGACCCCTACATCAAGACCAATGAGGAACGCTTCATCCACGAACTGTTGGACCTGCTGCGCATCCCAAGTGTGAGTGCCGACCCCAAGTTCAAGGCCGATGTGGCCCGGTGCGCGGAGGCCGTGAAGCAACGCATGACCGAGGCAGGCTTGGAAAAGGTGGAGGTATGCCAAACCGCGGGCAATCCCATTGTGTATGGGGAAAAGATCGTGGACCCTAGCAAACCGACCGTGCTCGTATATGGCCATTACGACGTACAACCAGCCGACCCGCTAGAGCTTTGGCACAGCGGCCCGTTCGACCCAGTGATCAAGGACGGCATGATCTACGCCCGCGGCAGTGCCGATGACAAAGGCCAGTTCTACATGCACGTAAAGGCCGTGGAGACCATGTTGAAGACCGGTGGCCTGCCCTGCAACGTGAAAATGATGATCGAGGGCGAGGAGGAAGTGGGCAGTACGAACCTGAGTATTTTCGTGAAGGAGAATACGGAACGCCTTAAGGCCGATGTGGTCCTGATCAGCGATACCGCTATGATCGCCAACGATGTTCCGAGCATCAATACCGGCCTGCGTGGGCTCAGCTACGTGGAGGTGGAAGTGACCGGCCCGGACCGTGATCTGCACAGTGGTGTCTACGGCGGTGCGGTTAGCAATCCGATCAATGCCTTGTGCGAAATGATCGCCGGCCTGCACGATGCGGACCGTAAGGTGACCATCCCCGGATTCTACGATACCGTGAATGAATTAAGTGCTGCCGAACGCAAGGCATTGGCAGAGGCACCCTTCAACGAAAAGGAATACATGAAGGACCTGGGCGTGGATGCCGTGCGTGGTGAAAAGGGCTACTCCTCGGAAGAACGTTCCAGCGTTCGACCAACCTTGGATGTGAACGGGATCTGGGGCGGCTACATCGGCGAAGGTGCCAAAACGGTCCTCCCAAGCAAGGCCTTTGCCAAGATCAGCATGCGTTTGGTGCCGAACCAGAAGAGTGAAGCCATCACCAAATTGTTCCAGGACCACTTCGTGAAGATCGCGCCCCCCGGTGTTAAAGTGGTCGTCCACCCCCACCACGGTGGCGAGGCGGCCGTTACGCCGATCGACTCACCGGCCTACCTCGCGGCCAGCAAGGCCATGGAAGACACTTTTGGCAAAAAGCCCATTCCCACTCGCGGCGGTGGCAGCATTCCGATCGTGGCACTGTTCGAAGAAGTGCTTGGGCTGAAGACCGTCCTCTTCGGCTTCGGACTGGACAGCGACAATATCCACAGCCCGAACGAGAAATACGGTGTCTTCAATTACATGCAAGGCATCCGTACCATCCCACGGTTCTTCCATCATTTCGCTTCGACCAAGTGAGGACCCAGTTGGCAGGTCCCGGTGTAGGTGGCAGGCGCAAAAGCAGGTGGCAAGTGCCTTGGCCTCTTGCCCTTTCCTCCTGCTTTTGCCGACTGCGCCTGCCCAGTGCGCTCGCCTCCTGCCTTTTCGTCCTTTTCTTCTCCTCCTGCCTCAGTTACGAGCAAGTGGAGCTGCAGGATATCACCAACGTGCAAGTGGACCAACTGGACCTGAAAGGGATCGCGGTGCGGATCGATGCGCGTATTAACAATCCCAACGGCTACAAGATCCATTTGCTGGACCCCGATGTGGACCTGTTCATCAATGGCAAATTCATTGGCAAGGGGATCTTGGACACGGCGCTCACATTGCAGAAGCGAAGTACACAGATCTATTCCATCCCGATCCACGCGGAAGTGGCACCCGGGTCGTTGCTGGGCTTGTTGCTTTCCGGTACGCTCAATTCCAAAAGCGTGAAACTGGGCGCGAAGGGCACCGTTGTGGGCAAGGCGTTCTTGGTGCGGAAACGGTTTCCGTTCGAATTGGAAGAGGAGGTGGTGTTCTAATGCCAGAACGGATGCATCCCTTCCACCGGTTCTAGCTTCTCTGAGTCTGCACCTTCCCATCGGGTGATCACCACATAGCCCAAGCAGCCTTTGGCCGTGCCCAAGACGTTGTTCTTTTGACCCGCGAGGGGTGCTAGATCTGTAGCCTTCTCAATTGGCACTCCGGGTGGCAACACGCCATGGTCGATCCAATACCGTTTCACATTCAACCCGTAATGATGGACCTGCACGATCTGAAGTTGCTCCGGTCCGTGTACCAACATATTCACCCATAGTGCCGCACTGAAGAGCAATGGTCCCACGGCAAGCAGGTTGAACAGGAACCATTCCAAGCGCTCCATTCCCAAACGCAAACCCGCTCCCTTGTATGAAAGCAGGTTTCCGGCAAATGCGAAAAGTGCGAACCAACGACCTAACGCAGTGTAGCTGATCAAGGTCTTCTCCCCCACCCACCAGAACGAAAGCAGCAGCGTGAATATGCCGAAGACCATGAGCGTGCCCGGCCACGTTTGCTCTTTCACTTCGGGGTCAGAAACATGGCCTTCCACGCGCCCCTGTTGATGGTGCGGGCGATACGGCGACCGAAGCGGCGACAATGACCTGTTCCTTTGTGTACCCATGTTGACCTCCTATGCTCCGGTTCCGGTCCTGTTGTGGCTGGCACTGGCGGTCGGATGCGAACAACACGGCACCAAACAAATAGCAGAGAACCCTTCAACGGCGATCCAAGATACCATGCACACGCATACCAATCGCCTGATCCACGAGAGCAGCCCCTACTTGTTGCAGCACGCGCACAATCCCGTGGACTGGTACCCGTGGGGTGAAGAAGCCTTCACCAAGGCGCGGGAAGAGAACAAGTTGTTGCTGATCAGCATTGGCTACAGCAGCTGCCATTGGTGCCATGTGATGGAGCGCGAAAGTTTCGAGAACGACAGCGTCGCCAAGGTGATGAACGAGCGTTTCGTGTGCATCAAAGTGGATCGCGAAGAACGGCCCGATGTGGACCAAGTTTACATGGCTGCCGTGCAATTGATGACTGGTCGCGGAGGCTGGCCGCTGAACTGTTTCGCCTTGGCCGATGGCAAACCGGTCTACGGTGGCACGTACTTCCCACCTGATCAATGGGAGAAAGTGCTAATGGAATTGCATGGTACGTGGACCAACGACCCTAAGAAGGTGGAGGAATATGCCAACCGCTTGCAACAAGGTGTGGCCGAACAAAGTGTGGTTCAGGTACCGGAGACCCCTGCGGAATTCGACCGAAAGGACCTGCGTCGCATGGTGGATGCTTGGATGCCCAATTTCGACAACGTCCACGGTGGTCCCGACCGGGCGCCGAAATTCCCGATGCCCAACAACTACGAGTTCCTGTTGCGGTATGCATGGCTCACCGATGATGATGTGTTGAAACGACATGTGGCCTTAACCCTTGACAAAATGGCATTGGGTGGGATCAACGATCAAGTGGGCGGCGGTTTCTCGCGGTACAGCACGGATGTCCTTTGGAAGGCCCCGCACTTCGAGAAGATGCTGTACGACAATGCACAGCTTGTTTCGCTCTACAGCCGCGCCTACCAAGCGTTCGGCGATCCGCTGTACAAGGCCACTGTGGAGCAAACACTAGCCTTCATAGAACGAGAAATGACTTCTCCGGAAGGAGCGTTCTACAGCGCACTGGATGCCGACAGCGAAGGTGAAGAAGGCTTGTTCTATGTGTGGGAGAAGGATGAACTGCAGCAGGTGCTTGCATTCGACTATGACCTTGCAGCCGCCTACTACAACGTGGATGCCGCTGGCCGTTGGGAGCATGATCGCTACATCCTGTTGCGCCAAGAACAGGACGATGCGTTCGCCAAGAAGTTCGGGATCTCGTTGGAGGAGCTGCACCAACGTGTAGGGACGATCAATACCAAGCTGCTGGCTGCACGCGCCAAACGCGCCCGGCCCGGGTTGGACGATAAATCGTTGACCTCCTGGAACGCCTTGATGGTGAAAGGCTATTGCGATGCCTACGAGGTGTTTGGAAAGAAGGAATGGATCGATCGCGCCACCGGGACCATGGACCTGTTGCTCACCAAGTGCCACCGCAACAACGGCGGGCTTTGGCATTTGTACAAGGACGGTAAAGCGAGCATCAACGGATACTTGGAGGATTATTGCTTCACCATTGAAGCGTTGATCGCGTTGTACAGTGTCACCTTTGAAGAACGTTGGTTGAACGAGGCCCATGCACTTGCTGAACATGCGATCCGGCATTTCTTGGACCCCACCACGGGCACCTTCCACTTCACCAGTGACCTGGACCCTGCATTGATCGCGCGCCCAAGTGAACTACATGACAATGTGATCCCTGCTTCGAACAGCAGCATGGCGAAGGGGCTTTTCCATCTGGGCCAGCTCTTCGACGATGAGCGTTATATCACCATCAGCAAGAACCTGCTGCACACCATGACCCAGCGCATGGCGGCGTACCCCAGCGGTCACAGCAATTGGGCGCAGCTCTTGTTGGCGCATGTGTTCCCTTGGCCGGAGATCGCCATAACCGGACCCAACGCTCTGCTGTTACGCGCCGGTTTTGCACCACACTATTTGCCGAATGCACAGTTCATGGGCAGCACCAAACCCAGCGAGATCCCGTTATTGAAGGACAAGGTGTTGGCCGGTAGCACGATCTTTGTATGTGTGGAGAAGTCATGCAAATTGCCTGTGATCACCGTTGAAGCCGCTTTGAAAGAGATCCCATGACCCGATACGCCCTGTTCTTCTTCCTACTCATCGTGTGCGACACCCTGCGCGCTCAAGCCGTGTTGATCCTTGCGGATGCCACCGATCAGAATGAGCTGCACTTCGATCCAAAGTTCATCGCCCGGAATCGCATTACCGCGATCATTGGACAGCGCTTGGTGAAACGTGACAACCAACCTATGCGGGAGGAGCGCGAAAAGCACATCTACCGCTTCAATACGAATGGTGAGACCGTGTACAGCAACCACTCCTTCGGGCAACCCGGCAGCGGCCGCGATACGGCAAGTACAACTTACACCTTCGATACCGGAGGACTGGTGAAAAGCAGGTTGCGCAACGACCTGAGCGGGCACTTCGCCTACGCCTTGGAACGGGATGAAAAGGACCGTGTGGTGCGCGAGACCTATACCCGCGTGGAGAACCTGGGCACCGATCGTTACAACCTGATCCCGGGAGCGATAACCGAGATCAGTGACGAGCATTTCCGATACGAAACGGTGAACGATACCACTGAACGCAAACTGTACACCAACAACCACGGATTGCCCTTCCGCGAACAGTTGTTCACCAAGGACCACAACGGTTACTTGCGCAGTATCGAGGATCGTTACCTGATCAGTAATCGTCGTTCACGGATCACCTTCAACTACGACGAAAAAGGGCGTTTGGCCGAGCGTCTTGAACAACCCGATCTGGAGAAGCAACGCACCACAAAACGGACGTGGAACTACGACACAGCGGGCAACGTGATGGAAGGCACGTATTGGCATGATGACCGCCAACAAGAGCGCGAGGAGTATCTCTATGATGCGCACACGATGACATTAAAGGCACGCTTGACCAAGGATATGGAAACAGGGGTGATCCGCGTGGTGCGCTTTACAACCGAACGGAATTGAGCAAGAAGTTGCTTGGAACAGCATGACCAAAGCGGCGTACAATAACATGTTCTGTTCACACGGAACACGTGCCGTTTTGCTGGCCTTCTTCTGCGCCGTTGCCATGCATGCTTCAGCGCAAACAGCGATCGTAAAATTCGCCTATGGCACTTTCGGTACCACGGGCGATGCCGCCTACATTGTTGAAGGGGATAGGATCTATCAAGGTTGTGGTGCCTTCGGGAGCAAAGGGCCTTGCCTGTTCGTGTTCAATGAAGAGGAGGTGTTCCACAGTTCCAGTGCCAACGGAGGAAAGGGCATGGGTGCATACGTCGCCGACGGGGATAAGCTGTTCCGGTGCAGCGGATCCTTCTGCACGAAAGGACCTTGCGTGCTGATCCTTGAGAAGAACAAGGTCTTCCGCGGTGATGGCCCCTTCTGCAACAAGACCGATGGTGCCTTCGTGATCGATGGGAATACCGTTTTTCTGGCGGAAGGTCCATTCGGCAACAAGACCGACGCGCTCTTCCATATTGAAGGGGATGTTCCGATGATCGCGCTGTTGGCGATACTGGCGGGGTGGTGAGAACTACAGTTCAGTTATTTCGCAATTTCTTGCTTTGCGTAACATTCGCAGCCTTGCCATAAGCGGGTACTAAGTATGCGAGATTGTCGAATGTTCTCGTCGTGAAGCGTCTCTCCGCCTCGCGTGCCATGGCCCCTGCACTGGGTCTTACGCCTGGGATCTGTACAATGGTCGGCTGGTCTTTCCAAAGCGCGGTGGCCTTGTCCGCACCATCGCCGAAAACGAAGCGCTTCACTCCTTCCTGCCCCGCCCATGCCTCATCCAAGATCAACGGGGCCATTTCCTCCAGTGGCATTCCATCCGCATTGCACGACTGTGTGAAGACTTCCATGCGGCGCGCATCCACCATGGGGTTGAAGGTGTCCGTACTCTCAAATGGAACAGCTCCCATTGCCTTTGCTCGCTCACACAAGGTGCGTAATGTGCTGATGCCGATGATGGGCCGATCCAATGCAAAGCACAACCCTTTTGCAGCGGACAAACCGATCCGCGATCCCGTGTAGGAACCAGGGCCAATTCCGACGGCGACAGCATCCAGCTTTCGCAGGTCGCATTCCGCTTCGGCCATTACTTGGGCAATGAACACGTTCAACTTCTCAGCATGGATGTTCTGCTCGCTCTCTTCTTCGCGAAGCGCCACAACGACTCCATCGCGCGCCAAGGCCACGCTGCACAATTTGGTGGCGGTCTCTATGGAAAGGATCAACGACACGAGACCCCGAACCTACAATGAAACGGGCATCCCTTGCAGAATGTCCAAGTACTTGCTGGCCATTACGTATTGGTACTTCGCATTTATCAGATCTGCCGTGGACCGGTTCACGTTGTTCTTCGCCGTGTTCATTTCAATGGAAGTGATCACTCCTTGCGAAAAACGTTCCTGAGCATATTCCAACGCCAAGGTGCTCGCATCAACGGACTTGGATGCCGCTATGTACTGACGGTGCGCTGATCGTTGTTGGACCAATGCGTTCAATACGTTCTGCTGAAGTTCATTGCGCAAATTCAACTGGCTGTTCTTGGACTTTTCGTGCTGTACCCTTGCCCGGTCGATGGCATATTTGTTCTGCATGTTGTTGAACAAGGGAATGTTCAACTGGAAGGCGATCGACTGGTTCAGGTTCTGGTCCAATTGTTTGTTGAAGGGTGTCAATTCGGTCTGGTAGCGGATGTCCGGAACGAAGACCGTTTCGCCGCCGGCCGTTGCACCGAACGGTACGGGGTCACCCACCACCGGGTCGCCCACTTGTTGTACATCGCGCCCGCTGTATCCTGTACCCACCGAACCACTGAGTGCCAAGGTCGGCAAGGCACCTGCCCGCGCTATCGCGATCGACCGTTCCGCACTCTGTACTTGCAACCCGGACTGCGCAAAGGCAGGGTTGTTGGCCAGCACATTGGTCAATACCTCGTCCACGGTAGCGGTCGGGGCGATCACATCCGTGGCGTCCAATGCGGGGCCGGTAATGTCGAATCGCTCGATCTCCTCGGCATCCATTTGCAACGCCCGGCCCAACGCGAACATGCGCTGATCGTGCTGGTTCCGAAAGTCCGTAACCGTGTATTCCTCTTGCGCCAATTGCGCTTCCAACGAAAGTAATTCGGCACGCGCAACGCGACCACCTTCAACCAACGCATTCGTGCGGATGATCTGCTGGCGGGTATTCTCCGCTTGGTTCTCCGCGGCGTCGATCCGTTCTCGCAAGCCCAGAACGTCCAAGAACGCTTGCACCACGTTGAAGCGCACATCATTCTTCGCGGCTTCCATGCCCGCTTTGGCAGCTTCCGAATCGAACCCTGCTTGCTTGATGCTGTTCAGCCTACTGAGCCCACGGAAGATGTCCAACTGGCTGCTCAAGTAAAAGTTATTGGTACGCACACGATCCGTGGCGAACGTGTTGGTGAAACGATCGATCACCCTTCCGTAATTGTATCCGTGGGTGGCCCCTGCGTTCAGATTTGGAGCCAGGTCCCAATAAGTACGGTCCAAGTTCTTGTCGGTCAAGTCAGCATCAAGTCCAGCGTTCAACACAGCGATGTTCTTCTCCTCGGCTCGTGCTAAGCATTGTGCTAATGTCAATGGAGTTTGCGCTTGTGTACCGGTGACCAGCACGGTAAGCAGAAGGAGGATCGAACGGGACATGCTCTTGTTGGATTTCCGAAGTATCATCGGGAACCAACAAATGTACCGGGGCAAGGGAAATGTGCCCTTTGCTTATGACGAACGGTGGAAAAAGGTGCCGGGTGGTCTTGGCTTGTGGAACCTGATGTTGGTTCACCTACCTGCCCTGTGGCGCAGCACTCAATCGGGGATCGCCGACCGAATTGCCGGACCCGGTGCCGAGCACTTGGACCTCGACCCGGCGGTTGGCCTCGCTTTGTTGCTGATTGCGGGGTTCCGGGTAGAGCATTTCAGAGTTCCCGAATCCTTTGTAGGCGATCCTCTCCGGCTCAACATCGTTCACCAATAGGAAATCGTAAACGGTCCTGGCCCGGTCCGTACTGAGCTCGATGAACTCCTTCTTGTTCTTGAATGTTGGACCGTTCACATGGCCTTGGATCTCAATGGCGACCTCTGGGTTCTCCTGCATGAAACGCAACAGCAGCAAAAGCGCTCCTTCTGACTGACGCATGACCTTGTTCTCATTGCCCACGAATCGGATGTCGTCCAAGACCACCTTTTCACCTGCACTAATAGGGGCCAAGGTTATATAGGCGTAGATCTCCGGTTCAACGGTCCCCTTGACCACCGTGGTCGAGAACATGTACCCTTTACGTGTACAGCCGATCTTCAACGTGCGGAAGAATTCCATCTCAAATGAATAGCTGCTTGCTCCTTTGAATTCCGTGACCTTATCGAACTGTAGGCCCTCAACCGTCCGCATGGCATCGATCGGTAGGCCGCTGCTCTTATCGGTTATGTTGATCACCACGTGCTGTTGCTCCTTCTCCTTGATCTCTTCAACCGGGGCCGGTGGTGGGACCGGGTCGTAGTGGAAATGGATGGTGTATCCCGCATTGGGCTTATCCTGTGCATCGATCACCAGATAGAACAACTGCCCCGCCTCGGTCTGTAGGGCACTGCTATAACTGGAGCCTACACCCGATCTTACATAAGGATCAGGCGCTTCGGTGCTCAACCCGCAGCGCGAACCAACGGACGGATCATTGCGTGAAATGTTCGACCGAAGCGGCGTTACCTGTCTGCTCGCAACCTTGTCACAAATGCCGGGTATGGCCCCTTCAAATATGAGGAAATCGAAATCATCCCGAATGTCCTTTGGAATAATATCCAACGTGAGTTCACAGGCCACCGGCACCCTGAATTTGTACCACGTGGTGTGGTGTTCCCGCTCGAACCACTGCTTATCTTCGGAAGGATTCTCCTTTATCTCCAACACGTTCCCAAATCCACGGACCGTTTGGTCCACCACGTGGATGGGATCACGGATGAAGATGGCTCCAGTACAATCCCCATTTGCTTGGGTGTATTGCACCACATCCTGCGCGCAGGCTGTGAAAACGAAGAGCACGACGAAAAGGGAGAGAAGAGGTCGAAGCATTTCGGCCCTTTCCTACGAAGAATGTCCGCCTAAGGTTCGTAGGCGAGGTTACTGCCCAGCCAGCGTTCCATCCACTGGGTCTCCTTGCCCTTGCGTCGTGCCATATCAACGATCTGGTCCTGAGCTACTTTCCCAACCCCGAAGTACTTGCTTTTCGGATGGGCGAAGTAGAAGCCGCTTACCGCCGCAGTTGGCCACATGGCCAAGCCTTCGGTGAGCTTTATCCCAGTGTGTCGTTCGGCATCCAACAGATCGAAGAGCAAAGGCTTCTCAGTGTGGTCCGGACACGCGGGATAGCCCGGTGCCGGACGGATCCCGGTGTATGCTTCCTTTATCAAGTCCTCGTTCGTCAACGTCTCTTGGTGAGCGTAGCCCCAGATCTCCTTCCGAACAGTTTCATGCAACTTTTCAGCGAAGGCTTCTGCAAGGCGATCGGCCAATGCTTTCAAGAGGATCGCGCTGTAGTCGTCCTGCTTTTCCTCGAACTTCTTCACCCGTTCATCAACGCCATGCCCCGCCGTAACAGCAAAGCCGCCAAAGAGGTCTGGCGCAACTTCCTTTGGTGCGATGAGATCGGCAAGCGCGATGTACGGGACACCCGGGGCTTTCTTGCTTTGCTGGCGCATTGTATGTACGCGTCCAAGAACCTTGGATCGTGTGGCATCGGTGTACAGTTCGATGTCATCGTGGTCCACCGTGTTCGCGTGCCAGATAGCGGCCACGCCATGTACCTGGAGCCATTGTTCCTTGATGATGCGGTCCAGCATCTTGAGCGCATCATTGTGCAGTTGCGTGGCCTGCTCGCCTACCACTTCGTCGCTAAGGATCTTAGGGTAACGACCAGCCAATTCCCAGGCCATGAAGAAGGGTGTCCAATCGATGTAGGGTACTAGATCGGCGATCGGGAAATTGCGGAACGTGAATACACCAGTGCTCTTTGCAGGTACGGGTGGCTCCGCGTTCCAGTCTATCACGAATTTCTTCTCGCGTGCCTCGGACAGTGGAATGTATTCCTTGGCACGTTGGCTGCTCTCGTAATGTGTGCGCACTTTCGCGTACTCGGCCTTGATCTCCGCTACGTAGCCGTCCCGCTCGTTCTCACTGAAGAGCTTGCTTACCGCGGGCACCGATCGGCTTGCATCGATCACGTGGACCACTGGTTTGCTGTAGTGCGGTTCGATCCGCACAGCGGTATGCACCCTGCTCGTGGTGGCCCCGCCGATCAGCAAGGGCACTTGGAAGCCTTCACGCTCCATCTCCTTCGCCACATGGACCATTTCATCCAATGAAGGCGTGATCAAACCACTGAGTCCGATCACATCCACTTTCATTTCCCGCGCCGTTTTGAGAATGGTGGCGCTTTGCACCATCACTCCTAGATCGATCACTTGCCAACCGTTACACGCCAGGATCACGCCCACGATGTTCTTTCCGATGTCATGTACATCACCCTTCACCGTTGCGAGCAGCACCTTCTTGGCACCCTCCTTTCGGGTACCGATGACGATACCATCCGGTTTTGGGGCCAAGGCGTCTTGTTCCTTTTTCGCTTGCAGGAAAGGTTCCAAGTAAGCCACGGCACGTTTCATAACGCGGGCGCTCTTCACCACTTGCGGAAGGAACATTTTCCCGGATCCGAACAGATCGCCCACCACGTTCATACCGGCCATCAAGGGACCTTCGATCACTTTCACGGGATCCACCAAAGCAACGCGTGATTCCTCGGTGTCCGCTTCGATGAAGTCCGTGACCCCGTGTACCAATGCATGTTTCAAGCGTTCCTCGACGGTTCCTTCGCGCCATGCGGCTTGTTGTGCGATCACTTCCGCAGAGGGCGCTCCCTTGAATTGCTCGGCGAAGGTGACCATGCGTTCAGTGGCATCCGGCCTGCGTGCCAAGAGGACATCCTCCACATGTTCCAAGAGGTCTTTCGGGATGTCGTCGTAGACGCCGATCTGGCCCGCGTTGACGATGCCCATATCCATGCCCGCTTGGATGGCGTGGTACAGGAATGCGGTGTGAATGGCCTCGCGAACCGGTTCGTTCCCACGGAAACTGAAGCTGACATTGCTGACACCACCGCTCACCAACACGCCCGGCAAATTCGCTTTGATCCAACGCACCGCTTTGATGTAGTCGATGGCGTAGCGATCGTGTTCGCTCATGCCTGTGGCCACCGTGAGGATGTTCGGATCGATGATGATGTCGTGCGGTGGGAAACCCGCTTTCGTGGTCAGCAGATCATACACGCGTTGCGCGATATCGATCCGTCGCTCATAGTTGTCCGCTTGCCCTTGCTCATCGAAGCACATCACCACGACCGCTGCACCCAAGCGCCGGACGATCTTGGCCTGGCGCAGGAATTCCTCCTCCCCTTCCTTCAGGCTGATGCTATTGGCGATGCCTTTGCCCTGCAAGCATTTCAAGCCCGCTTCGATCACGCTGAACTTCGAGGAATCCACCATCACCGGTACACGCGCGATGTCCGGCTCAGCAGCTATGAGGTTGAGCAATTTGGTCATGGCCTGTACGCCATCGATCAAGCCCTCGTCCATGTTCACGTCGATCACTTGGGCACCGTTCTCCACCTGCTGCCGGGCCACGGTCACGGCCTCGTCGTAGTTGCCCGCTTTGATCAGCTTGCGGAAAGCCGCGCTGCCGGTAACGTTCGTGCGCTCGCCGATATTGACGAAGTTGCTTTCCTTGAAAATGCGGAGGGGTTCTAGGCCGGAATAGGTTGGGATGCTCATGGAGTGCAAATGCAATTGACCGCGACGACGCAACGACGCGACGAATACGCGACGTTGGACCTTAGCGTTCTCATGATGACCTTAGAGGAATTCATTCGTGCGTGCATTTCGTTGCGTTACCGTCGCGTCGTTGCGCCGTCGCGGTTCACACTTCTATTGGCATGGGACGTGGCTGATGCTTTTCCGCCTCTTTCGCCAACGCCGCAATATGCTCCGGCGTAGTTCCACAGCACCCGCCCACCACGTTCAACCAGCCTTGCGACATGAACTCTCCGACGAGCTTGGCTGTGACCTCTGGGCTCTCGCGATACTCACCCATCTGATCCGGTAGACCGGCGTTCGGGTACACACTCACACGGCAGTTCGCTTGGTCGGCGATGGCCTCGAGGTAGGGACGCATCTGCGCCGCGCCGAGAGCACAGTTCAGGCCCATGCTGAAGAGCTTCACGTGCGCCATGCTGATCAGGAAGGCATCGATGGTCTGGCCGCTGAGTGTACGTCCGCTGGCATCAGTGATGGTGACGCTGCACATGATCGGTATTCGCTCATTGCGCTTCTCGAACACTTCATCAATGGCATAGAAAGCAGCCTTCGCGTTGAGCGTATCGAATATGGTTTCCACCAACAACAGGTCCACGCCACCATCGAGCAAGGCTTCTACTTGTTCGCTGTATGCCACGACCAATTGATCGAAAGTGACCGCACGGTAGCCGGGATCGTTCACATCCGGACTGAGCGATGCGGTCTTGTTCATTGGACCGATGGCTCCGGCAACGAATCGCGGTTTGCTCGGGTCCATGGCGGTGTATTTCGCGCAGGCTTCCTTGGCGAGTTTCGCCGACTGCAAATTGATCTCGCGCACCAAATGTTCGCACTTGTGTTCCGCTTGCGCGATGCTTGTCGCGCTGAAAGTGTTGGTCTCCACGATGTCGGCACCCGCCTCCAGATACTCCTCGTGGATCTTCTGGATCGCATCCGGCTTCGAGAGTGAAAGCAGTTCGTTGTTCCCCTGCAACAGGATCTCGTGCTTTTCCATTCCCGGTGGATGGAAGTCCTGTTCGGTTAGACCCAACCGTTGGATCATTGTGCCCATGGCCCCATCCAAGATGAGGATGCGCTCTTGCGCAATGCGTTCAAGTGTGCTCATTCTTCGATCGCCCTGCACGAATGCTTTCCAAAAAGAAAACCCCATCCGATGGTCCGGATGAGGTGACGTAGCTCCTTGTTGAGGGCTGCTTCCTGATCTCGGCTCATCTTCTCCCGCTTTCCGGTAAACGGATCGCAGGACTGGATTTAGCACCTTTCCGGTATTACACCGAACGGTTGCCAGGCTTCACAGGGCCAGTCCCTCTGCCTTTCTGGATAAGCGCAACGTGAAAGAACGAGGCGCAAAGATAGAACGAATGTGGAACGTGCCGAATACCGTGTTCACCCCTGCGCCCCGGCGAACTCCTTGAAGAAGCCCACGATCTTCTTGCGGAACAACAGGAAGAGGAGCATGTAAGGCACAGCCATCAAGTAGAGGATGCCGTTGTTGAGGCCCTTACCAATGCTTTGTGCACCACCAAAAATATTGCCGCCGTTCTCGCCATTCTCCACAACAGCCTTGCACATGGAGCAACCTTGTGCGAACAAGAGGTCCGGGAAAGTGCACGCGACCAGCGCAACAATAAGGAGGAAGGTCTTGGAACGCATGCAGCGCAAATGTAATCGGAGAAAACAAAAACGTTCGAAGTTTTCGATGAACCGGATGAAAGGACACGATGGACAACGTTCACGCGCACGATCTGCTCGGGTTACTTCCTACATTTCTTCACGATCTCCTCAGTAATACGGACTGATCATCAAGTACACGACCACTCCGGAAACGCTCACGAAGAACCAAATGGGCCAAACCTTTCGAGCCAACTTCCGGTGTTCGCCGTAATGGGCGGTTAGACCATGGTAAGCCGTAAGCAGTATGAAGGGAAGCGAGGTGGCCGCCAGAATGATATGCGTTCCCAAAAGCAGGTAGTAGCAGACCCGAATGGCCCCTTCCCCACCGAATTTGGTCTCACCCGCGAACAAATGGTGCAAGATGTATGAGGTGAGGAAAAGGATCGAGAGGGCCATCGCTGATGCCATAATGCCCATATGAACCTTGAATTTACGCTTGAGGGCCGTAACCAATCCCAGCAGCAATAAGATGCTGACCAAGGTGTTCAATACCGCGTTCACTTTGGCGAAGACATGTACATCCCACGTCCCTGAAGTAGGTATTTGGACCCGATTGAGCACCACCACGGCCAAGAACACGATACCGGAGAAGGTCCAGATCCATCGTTTTGCCGGGCGTTCCTTCACCGAGATGAGTGCCGGTGGATAATGCGGTCCCGTGGACATTTCCCGTTCTATTGCTTGGCTTTCGCAGCGTCGCGCGCGATGATCTTCTCCTCCTTGAGCAACATTTTCAGATCACCTGCCAACTCATTTACGCCATTGGCCTCTGTGCCATCGTAATAGCCACGGATATGACGCTGTCTATCCACGAGCACAAAGCGACCATCATGGACGAACTGTTCTGCGGAGGTGCTGTCCTCCAGGGCGCTCAATAGGTAGCCGGTGTTCCCGATCCGATAGATGTCCAAGGCGTTCCCGGTCAAGAATTTCCAACGGGTACTGTCCGCTTCCAGATCCCTTGCGTAGCGGTCCAACACCTCCGGGGTGTCGTGTTCGGGATCCACGCTGTGGCTTAGGAATACCACATCGTCGAACGCATCGTCCTTCAGCATGATCTGCAGTTGCTGCATGTGCGCGCTCATTCGCGGGCAGATCGTCTGGCAACGGGTAAAGAAGAAATCGGCGATCACGATCTTGCCTTCCACATCTTTATCCGTGAAGGGCCTACCGTATTGGTCCGTAAAGCTGAAGGACGGTACCTGTGCAAAAATGGTGTCAACGACCATCTTCCCGTCGCGTTCAACCAACACGGTCTCCTTGGGTCCGTAATAGGGGAGATAGTTGAACGTGTGCTTCACTAGCCCCAACATGGGGGAGAAGAACACGAAAAGTGAAAGTATGAAAAGCGCTATGCCTCCCAAGACCAATCGCTTGGTGCGCTTACTGGCGGGTTTGCCTTCTGTGCTCAAAGGAAATGCTCCCACATCTGGTGCACGTAGTTGGACTCGACCAGCCCGATGTACAGCAGGTAAAGGATGAAAAAGGCGTACGGTGCCAAGATGATCATGCGGATGTTCTTGCGCTCATCGCCCAAGTGCATGAAGCTCATCACGATGTAAGTGGCTTTGACCAGTGTAAGGACGACATAGGTCCATTTGATCATGTTCCAAGCACTGGCATCGAACCAGTCCTTCCAATAGGCACCCAAGGTCACTTCGATGGTGGTAACCACTGCAAGGAACAGGGTGACCATCCAAATGTTGCGGCGGATCTTGGCACCCTCCTCTTCACTGTGGTGGGCATCCAAGCTGTATTCTATGATGTCGTCGCGCTCCATGTTCAGTCGTTCGATTTATCGATCAGAGCAGGTAGAAGAAGGTGAACACGAATACCCACACCAGATCCACAAAGTGCCAGTATAGACCGGCCTTCTCCACCATCTCATAGTGTCCTCGGCGGTGGAATACCCCTTTGATGACCATGATCAATACGATCAGGTTGATGATCACACCGCTGAATACGTGGAAGCCGTGGAAACCGGTGATGAAAAAGAAGAAATTAGCATACTGCGGAGGGCCATACTCGTTATGGACCATATTGGCACCATCCACGTAGTTGGCGCGATCATTCCACAGCTTCATGGACGCTTCGTGGTCCAAGTGGTGAGCTCCTTCCTCGCCGATCAGGTAATGCCCTTCAAGCGCAGGTACAAGATGGAAGCCTGCAGCGTTCGAAGGGTCATGGGTATCATGCGTATCGTTGTGTACCCAGTATTTCACACCTTGGTTGGTGGTGATGTAGCCACCGCCGCCATGGATAAAGTGGCTCCACTCCCATGCCTGACTGCCCACGAAGAAGGCACCGCCTATAACGGTCAGGAACAACCACTTGATCACGCCCTTTTTGTCCATCCGATGGCCCGCTTCAACAGCAAGTACCATGGTCACCGAACTAAAGATCAGGATGGCCGTCATCAACGCCACATAGATCAGTGGGTATGAACCCGTTAGACCCGGCAATGCGCGGAAGACCTCTTCCCCAATGGGCCAAGCCTCGGTGGTACTATGGCGAACGAAGCCATAGGCGACCAACAGCCCACTGAACGTGAGCGCATCGGACACCAAGAAGAACCACATCATCATTTTCCCGTAGCTGATGCTGAACGGGGAACGGCCGCCGCCCCATAGGACGTCGTTGCTCAAGGCCTTGCTAGCGTCTCCTGCCATTGTGCGTTTTCCGGGCGCAATGTTAGTGAACAAAGGTCAAGAACAAAAGTAGATAGACCCAAAGCCCCCCAAGAAAATGCCAAAACATGGTGCCAGCCCACAATCCGACATGGTCCGCCGGTGTGTACTTGCCCATTGTAGCCATTACGATCATGACCAAAAGGCCGATCAGTCCGAAAGCAATATGCGCCAAGTGGGCCGCTGTAAGTGCAAAGAAAAAGGAGCTGCTCGTATTCATTTGCTCCTCCAGATCGGCATTCAGGGGTTTCGCCCCTTCCACGTCGATGGGTTGGTAGAAATTGCCGTTCTCCTTTACCAAGGGCACCCCTCGTAAGAGCACCGTATAATCCACCCCGTACTCGCCTTGGGTATCAATAACCTTGCCTACCAAGAAATTTCCTTTGGAAACAAGCTCCTTCCACCCTTTGAATTGGGACCAGGTGAAGACAAGGCCCAAGACCAAGGTGATCGCAAGCATGGGTGTGACCAAGGTCCTACGCCCTTTGGCCGCGGACAGCAAGGCGATCTGCGCGAATACACTACTGGCAACTATAGCGACGGTGCTCCATAAGAAGGCTTTGGGCATAGCGATATCCACCCAGTAGCCGCCGCTCATGCTCACCACGTAAGCGCTGGTAAGGCCGGCGAAGAACATGACCACGGCCATGACGATCAACCACGTCAGGTTCTTTCGGGTGCGGATGCTGCGTGTGTGCAGCTCTTCCTCTGTAAATGGCGCTTCGATCATATCACATCGAACACATAAGCCAACTGCACCATGGGCAAGTAGATGAAACTAGCGAACATCAATTTTCGCGCGTACTTGGTGTCTTGGCCAATGAACAATTGGAACGCCGGGACCAGCATGATCAGGCCGCCGAGCAAGGCGAAGACCAGCGACGCCGGGCCGGTAAGCCCGAATACCCACGGTAGCATGCCAACAGGCACAAGGAACAAGGTATACAACAGGATCAACGAAGCAGCCGTGCGGCCCGGTTCCCCGCCACCGGGCAATAGTTTGAATCCGGCTTTACGATAGTCCTTGTCCAGGACCCAAGCGATGGCCCAAAAGTGGGGGAACTGCCACATGAACTGCATGGCGAAAAGCAATCCTGCACCCAATCCGAAATGGCCCGTTGCAGCTACATAGCCCAGCATAGGAGGAAATGCACCCGGAAAGGCCCCTACGAAAACGGCCCAAGAAGTGAGTTTCTTAAGCGGGGTGTACAAGGCCACATACATGAACAGTGAAATGAACCCCAAGATGCCGGTAAGTGCACCGAACTGGAGCCACAACATGAGGGTGGCGACCCCGGCAGCAAGAAATGCTGCAACCACCGCCTCGCTTGTGCTTAGAACCCCCAATACCAAGGGTCGTTGTGCGGTGCGATCCATCAAGCCATCTTCACGTATCTCCAAGAGTTGATTGAAGGCGTTGCTCGCACCCGTGAGCAGGGTGCCCGCGATACAAAGACCGATGATCCCGGTCCAGGAAAAGGCACCTTGGGGGATCCCGAAGAGGTAACCGAACGCCGCACTCATGACCACTAACGAGGCCAGTCGCAGCTTGAAGAGCACCGCCAAACTGCGGAGCTTTATAGCTACTGGTGCCTGATGAACTACGGTGGTGCGGGACACGTTGCGGGTGCTTCGATAACAGAGGTGCAAAGCGCCGCAAATGTATTGCACGGATCGGGAACGGGATCGTGGACCGATCAGACCTATGGAAGCTGGACCATCTGCTCAATTGAGCACATAACGCGGCACCTGCTCGGCATGACGTTCCCTGAAATAGCACATCAACCCTGCCTTAATGATGTGATCCGTTGTGACAGAAGCCGTGGCCGCGTCGTACGTGCGGAACAGATACCCAAGCTCCAAACGCATTGCGGAACGTGGGTCCAAGGTCCAACCGACCCGAAATTCGGCCTGTGCCACCGTGGCCAGCTTGTATTGACCAATTCGATAGCCGTAGTCCTGTAATTGCCCATTTTCCTTCACCGGTCGGTCGCGCTCCGGGCGGAATATGTTGGCCCCATAACTGAACACGCTGTCCTCGCCCAACCAAGCCATGTTGCCCTTGACCGAGAACACCCAGCGATCGCGAACCAGATCCACATTCACCAACCCTTCCTGAAAATTGCTTCCGTAAGGATGCGCCAAGGGCTGCCCCATGTGCGCATAATTCTGGCGGGTATCCGAGTGTGTATACATGAACGGCCTTACCACGTTGTATTCAGCCCGTACCTGTAACCCCTTCACACCGAAAGCCTCGTGCATGTTCATTCCCAACTGTAGAGCTTGTTTGTTCGCATACCAGCCGTAGCCGTTCCTTATTTGGTCCAGCAAGAACTCGTCCAACATGAGCTGGCTGTAGAACAGAATGTGCTTTCCCACTTTTACATTGATCGAGAGACCAAGTAGCGCGTTGTCCGGAGACCCGATCTGGAATTCATTCGGGCGGTAGAAGATGACCGGGTTCAGGTAGGTGATATCGAACCCCCTTGGATACAAACTATCACCTTGGCTCCACACAATGGATTCGAAAGCCGCTAAGTTGATCCGCTTGCTCACGTTCCAAGAGAGGTAGTGCATGCTGGTGTACTTCGTGCCGTATTTGCCCGGATCTCCCGCCGCCCCACGGATGTCGTTCATCACGGTGAAGAGGTTGATGTACTTTATGTTCCAAACCGAGGTGGTGATCTTGAGGTAGGGATAACTGTATGCTTCACTGGAAAGGAAGAGGGACCTGTACCCATTGCCGAAGGTGTTCTTCCCCTTACCTAAAGTGAGGTTGATGAACTTGTGGGCATCCCAACTGATGTGGCCATTCCAATCATAGTGCGTTACTGTGGATGTTGTGCCATAGGCATACCCTTCACCCGGGGTTACTTGGGTAGCGCTGGTAACCGTGTCCAAGTAACTGGGCAGCTGTTCGCCCCACCCTTGGCCATCCAGGTGGAAATTCAGTCTGGACCCTGCATCCAGATCCGCCCAAAACCCTGCGGAACCTCGATAGATGGTTTCCGAATTCGAACCCATACCATAGCCTCCGTTCGCCTCCAACATCGGACCCCAACGGAACTTGCGCCCGTTCATTCGACCTGCCCAACTGTCCAACTTCTTTATGGCGGCCTTTGGCAACAAGCTATCCGCCCCGAGGGAGATCCGCAGATCCTGTGCTCTGTATGGTCGGATCGCGGAATGGATAGCGGAGCCATAGGCTTGGACCTGTGTAGCATAGGGCCTTTCCACTTCCCTGCTCAATGGTGCCCAACCGGGTTGTGCATGGACCAAACCACAACACAATGAAAGGACCATTAATGGAGCTATTCGCCTCATCACTCCGAGCGCTTGGGCCAAACGAAAGGCAACATAGCCAATGCAACTGCTGATGTTCCCAATACCATGAGACCAATGTTGGGGTGCCATTTGCGCGTGACCAAACTGAGCCCGATGACCACCAAGGCATAGAGATACAGGATCAATGTGGTCTTCCGGTGACCCAATTTCATGTCCATGAGCCGATGATGGATATGATTGCGGTCCGCAGCGAAAGGGGAAACACCGCGTACCATACGATAGATGAAAATACGCAGTGTGTCCACCAACGGATATGCGATGACCGCCATGGCGAATATCGGGGTGGGGATCTGTTTCAGGTAGATGGGCAAACGGGTAGTATCATGATCGATCACCTTGATCGCCAACACGGCGATGATGGCCCCGATGATCAGTGAGCCGCTATCACCCATGAAGATCCGTGCCGGGTGCCAATTGAAGACCATGAAACCCACCAATGAACCTGCCAGCACGAATGCAAGCAATGAAAGGGCGACATCGCCGGCCAAGAACAGCCAAGTACCATAGGCCACAGCCGCGATAAGACCGATCCCCGCAGCCAAGCCATCCACGCCATCTATCAGATTGAAGGCATTCACCAGCACGACGTACACGAAGAAACTGAGTGCGATGCTCACGTAATCCGGAAGATCGTACACCCCGAACAGACCATGCATGTCCGTGATCCGGATCCCGGCCATCATTACTAAAATGTAGCCCACCAGCATGTGTCCCACTAATTTCTTCACCGGAGAGAAACCGATGATATCGTCCTTCACACCAATGAAGAACAACAACACCATGGCCGAGAGCATGAACTTGAAATCCAGGTAGGCTGCACCCATGGCGAAGTACATCTGCTCGTAATCCGCATCACCCCCCACGTTGATCACCGCGGCCCTCGGGAACCATAGCGAGTAGGAGAATATGATGGAAGCGAAGATGATGATGCCGCCAATGGTGGGTACGCTTCGGTGATGGACTTTGCGCTGTTCACCGGGTTCATCGACCAAGTGCTTCATGCGCGCCACCTTGATCAAAGAAGGCATGGTGAAGAGCACCACGAAGAATGACGTGATGGCACCAAGAAGTAAAATGTAGCCGTGTTCCTTCACTTGGGTGCGTTCAAAGATCGTAATACCGGTTGAAGAGCGAAGTGCGTATACCTATGTAGAGATAAGTGCTCTGGACCTCATCCGGACCAGGGTCCAAACTTCGCCGTTGCATACCTGCCAGTATGCGCAGATTGGTATTGTGGTTGAGCAGATAGTTCACGTTCACATCGTAGTAGAACAGATGGTTACGGATCGGGCCGGCCAGGCCTTCGCTGTAGGTATCGGGCTTGCCCAAATTGCCGCCGTAGTTCGCACCGACGGGGTCGCGATCGAATGTGCCCATGACCAACTTCCCCTGGGCTATGAAACGACCGAAACCCGCATCCACAATGGCCACCACTTCATTGAAACTGGTGCCCAATGGATGGGCCAAGGGCAGACGCGCCTGGGCATAGCTCAATTGCGTGGGGTTGTGCATGTACATGAACGGCTGGGCAACGTTGTACTCCAACTGTACATGCAAGTCCTTGCGGAGTAGATCGAACCAGCGCGCACCGATCTGATAGGCGAAGCGTTGGGTTCCCGGATCATCCGTGGCGAACTGTCCGTATATATATCCCTTCTCTGTGATCTTCACGCGCAGATCAATACCTATCAAACTCTTCTCCCGACCACCGAAACCGCGCACCGCCGAATTCACACCGATCAAAGGGTTCAACTCCAGGGCATCGAAGGACTTTACACCGGTGCTATCGATATTCTCGAACAAGGTGCTCTCGAACAAACCAACCTGCAACCGACCAAGGTCCATGCTCAGGTGGTTGAAACGTCCACGCATCCAATAGAACAACGATTCGCTTGATTGTCCGGTTGGCAAACGATCCGCGTTGAATACACCACCTTGCATCTTGGTCCACCAGGTAGTGTATTGGAACCGGCGGTTCGTACTGAGCAAGCTGAATTCCAAATAGGGTGTCCCGTTCGCATTGTCGCTCAAAAGCACAGATCGGTAGCCATGGCCAACGAAGTGCGCCCCTTGACCGAACTGGATGTTGAGCCAGCGGGCCGGACTGTAAGAAACGTTGCCTCTTGACCAGGCATAATCGTAGATCCGCTTCTTGGACAGCTTGGTGCGCCCTTGACCCGGGATCACCCCGATCTCCTGTACATATTCGAACAGGTACTGCGGCACGATCATCTGTGTCTCGTGGAACATGGTCTGGAAGGAGATCTTGCTGCCCAAGTTCCCTGTTACCCAAAAGCCACGTCCATTGTTGTAATAGATGTTTGTGTCCGAATAAGCAGTGCTGTTACCAAGGTCATCGCCATACTGCAGATCGAACAGTATATCGGCCGTAAGGCGGAAATCCTCTCCCTTCACTTCCATGAGGTGGTCCCTGAAGATCTTCTCCGTTACCCCATAGTAGTACTTGGTTGAATCCACGCGGTGGCCCATCACGTTGGTGAGGTCGGCGCGCGATTCCAACACAGGTTTCATACCACTGTGGACCCTTGCCTCGCGCTTTGCAGCATTGCGTTCCACATCGATGTAGACGTCGCGTTGTAACGGAATGTCGTTCTGCTGGGCCCGAGCGAAAAGGACCGCTGCGGAAAAGCAGAGGACAGCTAAGTACCGGACATGTATCATACTGGACATGGCGCAATTGCGGGCCGAAAGGTAGCCGGAACCTGCCGTTTGGAAAGCACCGCGCCCGGAGCTGGTCCGGGCGTGATGCAACAATTGCTATGCGGATGGAAGTAGGCTACTGGGCAGCCAACTCACTTTTAGCGAATTCGGCATAAACGCTGGTGATCCCCTCCCGCAGGCCGATCTTATGCTTCCAACCCAAATTTTGGAGGCGCGATACGTCCATCAATTTACGCGGGGTCCCGTCCGGTTTCTCCGTATTCCACTTCAATTCACCGGTAAATCCGACGATGTCCTTGATCATCTCCGCAAGGGCCTTGATCGAAAGATCCTCCCCGGTTCCGATGTTCACGAAAAGTTCGTCGTTGTAGTTCTGCAACAGGAAGTAGCAGGCATCTGCGAGGTCGTTCACGTGCAGGAACTCGCGCATGGGCGAACCCGTTCCCCAAACCTCCACGGAAGGTGCATTCGTGATCTTTGCGGTGTGGAACTTCCGGATCAACGCTGGCAATACGTGGCTGTTGTTGAGGTCGTAATTGTCGTTCGGGCCATACAGGTTGGTAGGCATTGCGCTGATGTAGTTCACGCCATACTGCCTGCGGTAGCTCTCGGTCATCTTAATGCCAGCGATCTTGGCAATGGCATACGGTTCATTGGTCTGCTCCAATAATCCGGTCAAGAGGCTTTCCTCCTTCAACGGCTGTGGTGCCATTTTGGGGTAGATGCACGATGACCCCAGGAACAACAATTTCTTCACCCCGTTCTCATAGGCGGAATGGATAACGTTGTTCTGGATCATCAAGTTCTCGTAGAGGAACTGGGCACGGTACACGTTGTTCGCTTGGATACCGCCCACTTTGGCCGCAGCCAACACGACATGGTCCGGCTTCTCCTTGGCGAAGAACTCCCGCACGGCGCTTTGCTCCTTCAGGTCCAACTCCTTACTACCGCGTGTAACGATATTGTCGAATCCTTCGGACTTCAACTTCCGCACAATGGCACTGCCCACCATTCCGCGGTGGCCTGCTATGTAGATCTTGTCTTTCTTGTTCATCTTTTCTTGATCTTACCGGTCGACCCAGTGGGTCGACGTTACACGGAATAGGGTTGACCACCGTTGGTGATCATTCCTGTTCGTGCAGGATGCTGTGCCCTCCTTTTTTCAGGTAAACGTCACGCTTGAACAATTCAATGTCGCTGTGCACCATTTCCTTCACCAGGGCCTTCAAGTCGTACTTGTGCTTCCAACCCAGCACGCGCTTGGCCTTCGACGGGTCACCTTCCAAATGGTCCACTTCTGCTGGTCGATAGTAGCGCTTGTCGATCGCGACCACGGTTTTGCCCGTCTTCTTGTCGATGCCTTTTTCGTTCACTCCTTTGCCTTTCCATTCCAACTTGATCCCCGCCTCGGCGAAAGCCAGATCAATAAAATGGCGGACGGTGTATGTCTTGCCCGTAGCAAGGACAAAATCGTCCGGCTTCTTCGCTTGCAACATGAGCCACATGCCTTCCACGTAGTCCTTGGCATGGCCCCAATCGCGCTTGGCATCGATGTTCCCCAAATAGAGCGCATCCTGCAGTCCCAATTTGATCTTGGCCACGGCACGCGTGATCTTTCGCGTTACGAAGGTCTCCCCACGTAACGGACTTTCGTGGTTGAAGAGGATGCCGTTGCATGCGAACATGCCATAGCTCTCGCGGTAGTTCTTGGTGATCCAAAATCCGTAGAGCTTCGCAACGCCATAGGGGCTCTTAGGGTAGAACGGTGTTTCCTCGTTCTGCGCACGTGGCAACACACCGCCGTACAATTCGCTGGTGCTGGCTTGGTAGAAGCGGGTCTTCTTCTCCATGCCCAAAATGCGGATGGCCTCCAAGAACCGAAGCGTACCAATTCCGTCAGCATTGGCGGTGTATTCAGGTAGTTCAAAGCTCACGGCCACATGGCTCATGGCGGCCAGGTTGTAGATCTCATCCGGCTGGATCTCCTTCACCAAACGAAGGCAATTGACACTGTCGGTCAGGTCGCCGTAATGCAGGAAGAATGGACGACCCTTCTCATGCATATCATGGTACAAGTGATCGATCCGGTCGGTGTTGAACAATGAGCTACGGCGCTTTATGCCATGCACTTCGTAGCCCTTGCTGAGCAGCAATTCGCTCAAATACGCACCATCCTGGCCGGTAACGCCGGTGATCAAGGCAACTTTCCTACGGCCACCTGTGGCCTTGGGCGAAGTATTGCTCTTTTTGGACAACTTGGCCGAAACTTCCTTGGCCTTTTTCACGGATCTTGTGGCTTTCGGCTTCTTGGCCAAAGCCATCTTTATAGCGGCCGGTTTGCCTGTTGGCTTTTGTTTCTTGATCATGTTCTGTTATTGTACGATGAACCAATTGTTCACGAGTTCGTTCTTGTTGTAACGCATTGGTGCGTTGGTGGTAACATCGGTCAGTTCCTTTCCTGCTTCGTTGCAGATGATCTGGCCCGCAGCGGTGTCCCACTCCATGGTGGGTGCATAACGGGGGTATGCATCGGCGGTGCCTTCGGCCAGCAAGCCGAACTTGTATGCACTGCCCATGGAATTGATGGCGATGTCGCCGCGCTTCTCTTCCATGCTCTTGATGAACGCATCCGTTTCGGGGCTGCGGTGAGAGCGGCTCGCGAGAATAATGTACGTGTTACGGTCCGCTTCTGCGGGTAGAGGGGTGCTCATGGCGATCCGTTCATACGCAGAAACACCGGTTCGGGTTGCCGCCTCTTTCTGCCGAAATGCGCCTGCTCCCTTCCAAGCGAAATAGAGCACGTCGGTATCTGGGGCGTAGAGCAGGCCGAGCACCGGTTTGCTCCTGCCCATCGGGCCGGCGGGAAGCTCGTCCCGTTCCATCAAGGCGATGTTCACCGTGAATTCGCCGTTGCGCTTCACGAATTCCTTGGTGCCATCCAGCGGGTCCACGCACCAGTACCGTTGCCACGCCATTCGCTCTTCGCACGCGATCTCTCCACCTTCTTCACTCAACACGGGAAGGCCCGTGCTGCGAAGGATATTGGCAATTACCGTGTGCGAGCGCCGATCGGCCTCGGTGAGCGGGGATCTATCGTCCTTGTGATCCACGGAAAATGAGCCTGCATAGACTTCCATGATCTCCTTTCCAGCCGCCAAACATGCCTCAATAGCGATACCGAGAAGCGGGTGTACGTGTTCTTCTTGCATTCTTCGCGGCAAATGTAACCGGGGTAAGGGGCGTTTCTTCCGGTCGCGTGCCGAGCTATCAACGGGTCTTGTTCAAGACCGGTTGGAACAACGAACGGACCCGCCCCGATCGTGCGGGAAGGGTCCGTTCCTGGAACAGTACGATGTCCCGATCAGGCCTTGCCCATGATCTTGAACATGCCCGTGCTGCACTCTGGACAAGTCCCTTTCATTGCCTTGCGGCCGTTGGCCATTACAACCTCTTTGGGCTCTTTCATGTTGCGCTTCGCTTTGCACTTTACGCAATACGCTTCAACTGCTGCTGCCATGGTAGTTTCGTGTTTTAATTGGTGAGTTGTGGATCACAAGGTAATCGCCTTGTCCGGAATGACCTGAACGGGTTATCAACAGGCGCAGCGCAATAAACCCATTCGTTGTCCAAGAGTTGATCGGTCAAACCAAAACTTACTGCTACTTTCGATGTGCAAGATCGAACCCTTCCATGAAACATACCCTTACCCTTCTTCTCTTCGCAAATACGTTGCTATCACTACACGCACAAGTCTTGGTCGACAGCATTCCCTATCCAAATTCCAACTTCAGTTTCTGGGGCATTGAGGTGAATGCGGACACCCTTTTCCTAGGTGCTGATGGACCTGGGGATATCATCTTCAGCGACCATGCTGGGAACATACTTGGACAATTGGCAACAGGGCATAACTTCAACCATGGGCTGGTGCGCAAACCGATTTCCTATTTGATCGCAGAGGATTATACCACCAACGGGGCCTCACTTTTTGAGATCGGCTTCAATGGTGAAGCATTGGGCAGCTGGATCTTTCCGGATGTGAACGGCGGGAATTCCAGCGGGATCGGGGACCTGTGTCCGGACGGCGAGGCGGTGTGGTACACCTTGTACTATCCGGACAACGATGTCGACCCATATGCCACTGCGTACAAATGGATACCAGGCACCGTTGCACCACTGGACTCGGTACCGTTGCACGGCGAACAACCTTACGGGATCGCCCTCAAAGGCGATACGCTGTTCTATGTTACGGACGACCTGAATGGAGACCCTGAACGCATTTACGCCTATGACCTGAACACGGATAGCGATATCGGTTGGGTGGAACTACCGGACACTCCGATCGACAATGACATGTCGCCACGTGGCATGTATTACGATGGGACCAACCTCTTTCTGATCGCGAACCGACAAGGCGGAAGCGCCTTCGCCTACCAAACGATCTACATCTACGCTTTCGATGCGAACGTTGGATTTGCTGAAAACATGAACAAGGGATCCGTGCTCGTTTATCCGAACCCAACTGTGGGGCAGGTGACCTTGGAGTGGCCGATCACAGGATCCGCCGCCACGGTCAAGGTCTTGGATGCAAATGGCAGAACCGTTCATCAAGAACGAACTGCGAATCACAAAGTCCGGTTGAACGTATCGGAGCTAGAGGCGGGTACCTACTTCTTCAACGTGTCCACAGCCGGTAAAATGATCGACGGGTCGTTCGTGGTCCAGCACTGAGATCTGGTTACTCCTTTGGCGTGACTTGTTCCAAGGAACCCACCATGAATGGTGTCTTCGCCCCTTTGGACCGATCGACGCGGAAGCCGAATTTTTCCGCGTTCAAGAGGTCATCCGTACCAGCACTCCCTTTTTGACCATTGTTATCACGAACCCTGAAGTTGAGCCCGACAAGATCACCTGCTTCATTGAACTTTACATTATCAAATTGCAGTGAGATGCCTGTTCGGGCCATGTCGTACTTGAGCTTGTTCAAGTCATCCATCCGCATTTGCGAGGTGAACACCACTTCGACCACGTCGTCTCCAGGGCTACGGGGTGGCTGCTGCGCTGCACTTTGCAACGTTGTCATGGTGAATAACAGGAAAGCAATTACGGTCAGGATATGAGGGTTTGTTCGCATGGTGATGGTTATAGTCCACGGGAAAGTTAAGCAACGGGTTGGATCCGGTAGATGGTCCATTGATCCGGATCTTTCCACGTCCGATCTGGTGGCATCCTAATTTTGTTCCAAGGAACAACGATTTGCCAGCCTCTCTACCACAACGCCGTTTGAACAGCAAATGGGTCGAAGCACGATTCGACCGGATCGCTGGATCATATTGGATCTTCGAAAGGCTTTTCTTGTTGCCTCCTACAGCCCGCCAACGTGCAGTGGATCTATTGCAATTGCAACCCGGCGAACGTGCGCTCAGCGTTGGCTGCGGTCAAGGGAAGGCACTAAAAGCGCTGTCGCGTGGTGTTCAGGCATACGGAAATGTCGTGGGTGTGGACCTAAGTACCGAAATGCTCAAACATGCCTATGCCCACCTGGTCGAGCACAGTTTGGGCAACGTGCTTTTGGTGAAGAAGGATTTTCTGACGTTCGAACCTGAACATAAATTCAACGCTGTGCTCTTCAGTCTTTCCCTAACAAGTTTCGGGGAACCTTCCAAAGCTTTGCACCACGCTTGGGACCTGCTGTTGCCCGGTGGGCGATTGGTCGTACTCGATGCGCAATTGCCTCCAAAACTGGGCCGCCTTACCAAGCCAGTGCTGCAGCTGATCCGCAAATTCTTGGAGGCCACCGTACTGGGCGATCCCGATATGCGAACTCTGGTGGAATTGGAGCAACTGGCACCGATCGTCAAACTGGAACACTTCAGAAAAGACACCTATTTCGTGGCGCTGCTGAAGAAACCCGATCTGCCAATTTCGAACACGTACTAGAAATGGTAATTCACGGAAAGTGTGCGCAACGGATTTGCGAAGTGGACGAATTCAGGTTCGCCGTTGGTGGCCGCTACATTGTCTCGTGTGTTGCTGATACCAACTGAGTAGCTTGCTTCTGCTGCAATAGAGAACTTCTCCGAAGCACGGAACCGCATTCCGAACAATGGGGACAACAAGAACTGACGAGTAGCGGTGTTAATGTCGCCGGAAGTTGGCTCTGCCAAAGGACCACCGTAGTTCCTGTACTCACCGCTATTCCTGGAATTCCTGTAGGACATATCAACCCCAATGAACGGCTGCAACCTCGACGTACAGAGCGTTCGCTCTACACCCAAACGCGCTTCAATGGTTGTCACTTTTCCGGCCTTGTAAAATTCCGGAACGGCTTCGTTGGTGGCATTCACCTTGCTCCCTAATTCGTAGTTCGTGTGGAACACGTCAAGTCCTGCACGTAACGCGCCTTTATCACAATGGGCCTTATAGAGCAGGCCATTCCCGTAACTCCAGTTGCCGCCCTTGGGCCCCTTGATGCCCACATCGGCATTGATCCACGAAACCGCATTCAGGCCGATCTCCTGCTTGCCGAACTCCGGAACATGCTGGGAAAAAGGACATTCGCCACCGGACAAGGGACATTTCTTCTGCGCATAGGCGCTGATCTGGAATGTGCCGACCAACAGGCCGAAGATGAGGGTGCGTTGCAAGTAGCGCATGTCGTTCCAAGTTTTAAGCTCGCGTTATCTGGGAGAAGTACGAATATAACAAACCTATGGATCGAATGTTCGATCCGCGTTCATATCAATCGGCTCCCATTGGGCACGTTACGCTCCACGGCAGTGAGCACAATGTCGCCATTCGCATCCGGAAAACCGGTAACCAAACACTGGCTCATGATGTTCCCGATCTGCTTCTCTGGGAAGTTGATCACCGCTACAACTTGCCTTCCGACCAACACCTCTTTCGTGTAGTGCTTCGTTATCTGCGCACTGCTCCGCTTGGTGCCATGCGGTCCGAAATCGATCAGGAGCACGTAGGCCGGTTTTCTGGCATTGGGTAACTCCTTTGCGGACAACACTGTTCCAACACAGAGGAACACCTGTTCGAAGGTGTCCCACGTTATGGTCTTCCCTTCCATTTGGTCATGCATACGAAAGCAAAATAGGCATCACGATCACTGCTGGAACGGATCGGAAAACCGAGGATCCGCAATGAGGGGTTCGTCCGTGAGTGTTCGTAAGAAAGCTACCAATGCTTGCTTATCATTCGCACTCAAGTCCATCTGCAAAGGCTCACCACCAATGGTCCCATCCACGGTCAGTCGATCGTCCAGATTCGGGTGTTGCTGAACCCCGCTGTTGTAATGCTCCACCACTTCTTCCAAGGTATTGAAACGACCATCGTGCATGTAAGGGGCCGTTAGCGCTACATTCCGAAGGCTCGGGATCTTGAATTTGCCTTGGTCTCCGGAATTGCCTGTCGCTTCGCCACGACCATTGTCCGTGTACTCCATGTCCAAGCCGGTATTTCGCGCATCCTGGTTGTTGAAGTTCGCCGTCATGTGACATTGGTTGCATCGCGTGGCGCCGTTGTAGAACAAGTTCTTTCCGTCGACCTCCAAAGGCGTAAAGTCCACGAACCCGTTGGCCTCCCCTTCATCATACCTTGTCCTGTAACTAACGATGGACCGAACGAATTGGGCCAACGCAAGTGCCATTCGATCCGTGGTGATGCTATCATCCCCGAACGCCTCCGTGAACAACGCCGGATAGTAGGGCAAGGCACGCAATCGTTCGGTCGCTTCGTCCAAGGTCAACCCCATTTCTACGGCATCCTGAATGGGCATCAACACTTGCGCCTCCAAGGTGGTGGCACGCAGGTCCCAGAACTGTCGGCGTGAATAGAACTGGTTGACCAAGTGCATGGAATTCCGCCGGGTCCGAAGTCCAGTATGTCCGGTACTGCGTACCGATGCGTCCGAGAATCCCTGTTCCTGATGGTGACAGGAGCCACAACTGATGGTGCGCGACGCGCTCAACCCACGCTCGTAGAACAGCACTCGGCCCAACGTTGCTCCAGCATCCGTAATGGGATTGCCCGCCATGGTCGATGCCGCTGTCTGCTGCAACTGCGCGCTGAAGTGTGCGGGCATGACCGGTAACGCATAGCTATAACCCGTGGCGGGTAAGTAGGGCATTCGGGTTCCGGTCGTTGGAACGTTCTGCTCATCCTTCCTACACCCTGCGGATCCGATCAACAAGGCAATGCACAAAAGCACGAAAAGCCATTGGTTCGAAGACACAGATCGCGGAACCGAACCGCTGCTTGCATTGCTCCAACTCGCTCCGTGCATTGCACTAAGATAGGATCACATTCGTTGGCCGGATGCCAACTTCACCCCAAGCTTGCAAGCCTTTGCTTGGCTGTCTTCAATGATCGACCTACCATACAACCAACTGCGATCTAGAGCAATTGACACCTCAAGCTTTATTTAAACGGAGTTGGTACTCGGCATTGAGCTTGTCATGCTTGTCCCAGAATGCTGGTGCCGTACGACCATTCAAATGCTCCACCAGCGTATCCAGATGCGTGTGCCAACCACCTGAAACACTTAGCAGGTCCTTGGTATTCGGTAGGCGATGATGTGTGAGCACGAGCAACACATCACTGCCCTGTTGAGATAATTCGAAGACACCTTCCGACAAGGCATATTCACGAGCACCCCACGAATAGCCCAACACATGCGGGGGGTCGCAACGGGTGATCTTGGCTTTCATTCGATGGCCTTCAGCATACTTCTCCGGTGTTATGCTCGGTGCGGCATCCAAGGTGCTGTGCAACCAGAAGAGATCCACCTCGCCGCCGACGCGCAGGTCCATTTCACCACTGGCCAACCACTTCGAACGTTTGTCCGATTCGGTGAGATAGGCCCATACGCGTTCGATAGGTCCAGGTAAAAGGCGTTCGAAGCGAATGGTATTCGGTGCTGTGACCCTTCCGTAGCTGTCCATCTTTTCAAGTGTTGGTGAGTTGTTGTTCATTTCGTGTTCTCGTTCTCTTCGCGCAGCAATCGTTCCAAGGCATCCAAACGCGATCCCCAGAATGCACGCGTTTCGTCCATCCATTTTGTGGCTGCTTCCAAGGGTTCGGATCGGTAGCTCAAGAAATGTTCCCGACCGACCTTTCGGCGCTTCACGAGCTTGGCACGCTCAAGCACGAGGATGTGTTTGCTCACCGCGTTCAAGGACATGGTGAATGGTTGTGCCACTTCCGTAACGCGTGCCTCGCCCTTGGACAACCGCTGCAGGATCGCACGGCGGGTGGGATCGGCCAACGCGAGAAGTGTTCGGTCAAGTGTTCTTGGTGCAGACATGGGGGCAAATATATTCATCCTTTTGGTTGAATGTTAGATCTGCACCAAGAAAATTCCGTGGCCCCTTTCGTTGCGCTATGAAATGCTTGCGAAGGGCGCTACCCTGAACGCGTTGACGAATTTCAAGAAGGCGTTCGCGATGGATGCGACGATGACAGCGACGAAGGTGAAGGTGGTTGCGATCGTAAAGGAGGTGGTGCCGAGTGGGCAGTGATCAGGGCTGAGAGGTGCAGGGTCCACTGCGTGAGACCCAGCACAGGCTTAAAGATCCGCGGAAGCATGGGTTAAGTTGGCAATTCCAAACCTGACACACTTTACTGAACAGCCTCGTCTAAAAGGTCACCTCAATGCTTCCAGTTCTCTTACTTCGGCCTGATCATATTCCCTCGTGCGATCGCACCGGTCCGTCCAATAGGTCCTTAGCCCGAACAAGACTTCAGTCGAAGAGCGCGCACCACTATCGAAGTCATTCTTTCTAACGATAACCGCTCCGTCGAAATGCCCATAGACAATGTGACTTCGATCCATTCGCAGAGAGACACCACAATCCGCAGTTGAGACCCCCGTGAATACAACTATCGTATCCGACGAACTGATATCCCCCTTGAAAACTCGATCAACAATAAGCCTATACCGCACAATTGGCTGTCGCACATAGGAATAAGGATCGGCGTGCGGAACGAGTATCGTATCCATCGCAATCGTTCTTCCAATGAACACCGAGCTTGCAATGTTCCATGATGACCTTATGTCCAGCTGACCATCACAAGAGCATGCTAATCCATGGGAAGCGGTCATGCCTCCAAAGAGAATCAGAAAAAGAGTGTGTTTCAATCGTGCCATAGATCAATAACCCCCACCGCCACCCTGCCCTCTTTCGATCGGGTGCCACGTGGTCTTCACCTCTTGTACATCGAGGATCATGTATGGCGTACGACTTTCTTCCTGCAGCCAATCCTTCACTTTCGGAACGACGATGCGCTTCATATTGGTAGCGCCTTCGGTATCCAACATTAACCGCTCCTCCTTGGAAGGTTTATCGCACACGACGGCATTAATGTCCATGTGGGTGACCAACGGCTTGAGCAATTCACTGCGGAAGCCGGTGATCAGATTCACAACACCGCCAGGGAGATCGCTCGTTGCCAAAACCTCAGCGAACGTTACAGCGGGTAATGGATGTTCCTCACTGGCAACAACCACACAGGCATTACCGCCCGCAATGATCGGTGCCACGGTGCTCACCAAACCGATGAGGCCGGAAGTGCCAGGAGCCATTAAGCCCACAACTCCCGTGGGTTCGTACACGCTGAAGTTGAAGTGCGAACTGTTGGTCGGGTTCACGCTGCTGAAGATCGCTTGGTACTTATCACACCAACCTGCGTAGTAGATCCAACAATCGATGGCAGCGCTCACTTCGGCCTCGGCTTGCTTTTGCGTTGCGCCATGCAACATGAGTTCATGCACGAACTGTGCGCTGCGGCCTTCGAGCATTTCGCCAATGCGGTAGAGGATCTGCCCGCGATTGAAAGCGCTGCGGTTCGACCAATCACCAAATGCCTTCCGGGCGGCGACCACGCTTTCGCGAATGTCCTTACGGCTCCCTTGGCAAATGTTCGCCAATGGTTTTCCATCCGTGCCCTTGGGCTGGTAGTAGCGCCCGCTTTCCGTGCGGGGGAACTTTCCACCGATGTAGATCTTGTAGGTCTTCATCACCGGTAATCTCGCCGCTTTGGTGCTGCTGCCGTTGGTGGCGTGGCCGTTGAGGGAAGGCTTTTCGGCCTTGGCGGATGTGGAGGAAGGCTTGGTTGCGGTCTTGGCCATGGAGTGCGTGGTTCGAAGGCGAAGTTACAACCCGGCCTTGGAGTCATGGAATGCGGTGGAAAAGGCACGCCCTCCTGACCCGGACTTGGCCCAAGGGACCAGCACATGATCAACTTCACGGACCATAAACAGAGAAATAGTGTGGACGAAGACCAGAACCATATCGACGAACCGGCGTAGAAAGCCCCGTCCGGTACGATCTGGAACAATCTCTTCATGCGTCGAGCTCTCCTCCCACTGGGTTGCTTGGTTTTCGTTGTATCGGCTTACGGACAAACACCTGGCGGTATTGGTACAAACCTCCAACTTTGGCTGCGTGCTGAGGGCTATACCGGCGGCGCTACCTGGGCCGATGCCAGCGGTAACGGTCGCAATGCGACCAAGTCCGGAACCGTAGCCACCACGGCACGTTACAATTTCCAGAGTGTCCCCACCGCACTTACTTCATCCAATTACTTCTCGGTGCCGCATAACGCCGCATTGAACACAACAAGCGGCGCCATCTCGGTATTCGCTGTGGGCCTGCCCGGTGGTGGCACCTATTCACCCTTCGTTTCCAAAACGATCAACGAATTCTGGGATGAAGGATGGGTGCTCGCCACGTCGAGCCCGATGACCGACATCGGATTCACCACTGGTGATTGGGTCGGGACCGGCGGCGGAAATGTGGCCAAGCAAGGTGGAGCCTCCACCACCATACCATACATCGCTAGTGGCTTCGGCAGCGGCGCATCAACGAATGTGGTCTCTGTTTGCAACAATGGAACTGCAGTGGCTACCAGCAACAGTACTAAGACGAACAGCTCCTTACCGCTCTACGTCGGGTACGATGGGGACGCGTACGGTTTCAATGGTGGCAATCTCGCAGAGGTGATCATGTACAACGTGAACCTGAGTGCAGCGCAGCGCCAGCAGGTGTGGTCCTACCTAGCGATCAAGTACGGCATCACCCTGAACAACGGCGGTACGAATTATCTCTCTAGCGCAGCCTCAACGGTCTGGAGCACGGCCACGAATGCCGGATACATCAACAACATATTCGGTATCGCGCTCGACAACGGCAGCGGATTGAGCCAACGCCAAAGCGTGTCGATCAACACCGGGCTGCAGCCAGTGATAGCCAATGGAACCACGCTGGTGGCCCTGAACAGTTCAGGCACGGCGCTGACCACCAACCAGTCCTTCCTGATCGCCGGATCGGACAATGGTGCGGTTACGTTCACCACCGACCTCACCGGCCTTGCAGGGATCAACCAACGATTGGATCGCATTTGGAAAGTGCAGGAGACGGGAACCGTGGGTACCGTTACGATCGCATGGCCGAACAACGACCCTTCCATCCAATTGATCGTGAGCAACGATGCCGTGTTCAATGGATCGGACAATGCCATTGCCACGACCGCCATCACCATTAACGGCACGGCCTACCGCCAAGCCAGTGTGAACCTCACCACTGGACAGTTCTTCACCTTCGGCAATATGGTGGTAGCACCGGGAGGTGTGATCTCCAGCCTATCCCTTTGGCTCGCTTCGGACGCAGCTGGTGTTGCACCGGGCAGCAACGCACCGGACTGGGATGATCTGTCCCGCTCCAACAACCCCGTTGAATCGGTTGGAACTCGCACGCTCCGGGCTTCGGATGCCGATCATAACTTCCAGCCTTACTTCGACAGCTTTAGTTCAACAAGCCACTTCAAGGACTCGAACAGTTCACTTGCTCCACCGAACACCTTCGTCTCCACGGAAATGACCATGTTCGCTGTGACGCGCCTCAACCACGCCACGAATGATGGTCGCATCATGGGCATGGACGATGGTAACCTCAATGGAGGTGATCCGGGACTGAGCATCTTCGACGCGAGTCCACGATTCCACCGGATCACCACCAGCAACACTACGTTCACCAGTACATTGGATGCCGTAGTTGTTCGTTCCAGTGTCTTCTCCGCCTATACTGCTGGAACAACACTTGGTGTTGGCTTGGACGGCGAATACAATACCACCTCCTTCACCGCTGGCGGCGGCATGACCGGTGATATCCTGATGATCGGGTATGGCAACCTCACCCCCGCGGGCGCACTACCTGGTGACCTGCAGGAAGTGATCTGGTACAAAAAGACCTTGAGCGCTACGGAGCAGAAACAAGTGGAGACCTACCTCGCTTTGAAACACGGGATCACGCTCGGTGGTAATTCCGGGACCAGCGCAACCTACAATTACCTGAACTCCTTCGGCGCTACGATCTGGAACAAAACGACCAACCTTGGATACAACAACGACATCGCCGGTATTGGTCGTGATGATGCGACCGCCTTGTTGCAAAAACAATCCAACAGTGTCAACGCGTCCGGCAGTGTTACGATGGCATTGGGAACTATCGCAACAAGCAACGCGGCAAATGCCAGCACTTTTTCGCAGGATCGATCCTTCTTGATCTGGGGGCATGACGGCGCGAGCCACCAAAGCATCCACAACGACCCGGCCTGCTTCACCCTTCTACCAACTGGTGTCCAAGCCCGCATCCAACGCAAGTGGAAAGTGGAACGGACCAACTTCGCACAGAACACGACCGTCGGCTT
>JADKFY010000015.1 GCA_016717305.1 Flavobacteriales bacterium | reverse complement strand
AACCGCAACGTATACGCCCCAGCCGCTTCGCCACGCAGGTCTAGTACGATCCGGCCTTGTTGCATGCGTGTTGTTGGAATGTGTACTCGTCTTCCGACGGCATCAAAGATGAGTATGTCGTTTGTGGAGAATGAAGCATCCGTAGCAAGGTGGAAAAGCCCAGTACTCGGATTGGGGTATACACTCACGTTATTTAGCTGGCCTGCGGTCGGGTCAATGCCCACGGTGAAGTTGATCGGTAAACAGAACTCTTGTCCTGTGCATCCTCCTCCGAAAGCAGTGGCACAGATGAAGTCATTGACCGCCGCCCCACTGGTCTGTAGTATTGCCGTCGCGTCGAAGTGGTCCGCATCATCACCTGCCCAAGACCATGCAGTCGGGAAGGCCCAAACCACGGAGTCGGCATCAGAAATATCCGGAGCGATCTGGTAGGTCACTTGCCCTTGTTCCAGAATTTCAGTTGGACCAATGATGCTGGAGATGTCAAGGTCCATCACATTCACAAACAGATCTGCTGAATCGGAGGGGCATACACCTGTACCTTGAACAACATACCGGTAGTTCCCTTCAGGATCCGATGTCGGAACGAAGATCCCTATAAAGATGCCGTTTGGACCAGTCCATATGCCCTGCACGTCCGGGTCGCCACCAAGTTCGTTCAGAAGCGCGATCGGTGTTGCTATTCGACACACTTCAATTGCCCCGCCGATCCCGGCGTTCGGGGCCATTTGTTCCGTGACGTTGAGCAATGCACTGGCATCAGGACATACTGTATTGCCACTAACCGTGCGGAAGATGGCCGGGTCCATGCTTGCGGGGTCGTAGGAGCCGGCCGTAGGGCTTGGGCCGTTCCAGACCCCGCCACTGTCCGAACCCCAGCCAAGGCCAAGCGCATGTCTGCAGGTCCTGCATTGCTGCATAGCTGCAATGTGCTGTCTTCGCCAGCGTTCGGCAGTTGGGTCACTGTAACGCTTACGGTTGCTGTCGCATCGTCGCACGCACCACTACCGGCCACAGTGTATACATAGTTGCCGGGCTGCATGCTGGAGGGGTCGAATGAACCGGTGGTCGGGCTGGCCAACCTCGTGCCGCCTGTTTCCGGGTTCCCATTGAGCCCGGTGAACAGATCCACAGGATCACTGTTGCTGCAAAGTGCTGGATCTCCGTTCCGCACCTGCGTCCGGTGGTGTGGTGACCACGATCTGTTCCACGCGAGATATTCCTTCAAAACCACAGGCGTCGATCGGGTGTTACCCTGATGGTTGCATTTGTTGGACCGATCGTTGTTTGGAAAGCGGCCCCCGGCCCACCTGTTGCTGACCACCCACCTGTGATGGCCCATGCGTATGTCACGTTGCCGACCGCTGGAACACTAAATGTTGCGCTGCTACCCGCGCAGGCTTGCAGCGGACCAGAGATCAAGCCCGGTTGTACAGGCAACGTTGGTATGTTCACTGCGAATGAAGCCAGTGCGCTGCTTCCACAATGATTGCTGGCGGTTACCTGCACGTTCCCAGCAGCGTTACCGATGGTGACGGTAATGTTTTGTTCGGTAGATGCCACAGCGCCCCCCACCCAGTGGGCACCGTCCATGCGTAGCTGGTTGGGGTTGCGAAACCAGCACCGGTTTGTGGCATGGCCGTGAAGGTGACCGTATCACCCGGACAGAAATTCATGCTGTTCGCACTGATGGTTGTGATGACAAGGCGCCCGCTGGGTTGATCTGCACCGGACGTGTAACCACCGAACTCCATTGGTTGTGGTTGTCCAACAATTGCAATTTCAACATTTGCGATCCTGTTGGAAATCCGCACAGGTCCAGCGGCCCGTTGTATTGAATGATCGGCTGAGGTGTGTCGAAGTACTTGTAGCGCATGTCCGTGCCCAATGGTGGGTTAGCCAAATTGCTCCACCAATAGCGTATGGCCACTATTTCGTAAGGACCCGGCTGGCCAACGGTGAGTGCGCGTTCGGTCACCACGCTCCAACGCACGTTCCCGTTTTGCACATCCTTCAACCGGAAGTGAGCGATGTGTTCGCCCAATGAAAGGCCGGTGGTGTTCAGAGGTTGGTTGGTGAGGTTCACGGTCGCATTCGGAGCGAGAGGAACGTAGATGCGCGAAGAGTCGCTCTGGTCGAACCAGTATTCGAAGCCGACGATGTTCGCGGTTTGTGCCATTGCGCCGTATGTGATCAGCGCAAGGAAGAAGGGGAGGATGAGTTTGTGTGCCATCTTCGTTCAATTTTCTTGGGCCGCGCCCGTGAAGTTTACGTTGATGGTGCCGTCGGTGCTGTTGCCTAAAGAGGGCGAAAGGCTGATCCAATGTGGATTAAAGGGGATAGCGTTGGATTTCCATGGATTCCCCTGCTGGACCTGCATGCACTCCAGCATCATAGTTGCTTGACCCACGCCATAGGCTGGGCTTGCACTGGGATCTGATAGTTGAAGTTAGGGTAGAAGTATGTAAAGTCCGTCACGCCTGGAAGATGGTTGTGTTGGCTGCCGGTACGTTACCACTTGCGAAAGCGCTACCGAATATTGGAAGGGCTCCTCCTGCTTGCGTTCCGAACACATTGTTGTAGAACGTGGCACCGGAATTTTGGAAACTGAATGTTCCGGTGTTCTTTACGAAGATGTTGTTGCTGAACACAACACCGGAATTCGAAGAATGTGAACCAGCACCAAGGATAACGCACTGGTTCACGAGGGTTGAAGAAGCCGCACCGTTACCTGTTATTCCTACTGCATCAGCGATGAAGCAGTTGAGCACTTGGAGGTTCGTTACGGGTGTGCTGGAGGCTCCGTAGTATATCCCAGTGATCAAGCATTGTTTGAGAGTTAGGTTCGCTGGGCATGCCGACCGACGAGAATAGACCTTGCGTGCTTAGAACCGGTCCACCCCGAAGCGAGCAGCGCTCGAACGAGGCGCTGAATGTCGTGGCGTTGTTCCCTGCGCCGGAGAAACGTACGGCGGAGTTGAAAACAATACCATGGAATGAACTCCCGGCCCCACCACTATTGATATAGAATCCTGGTGAAGATCCTTGGTTCGGGGTAGTGCTGGTCCATTGCGTAACATCAGTGACCGTTGCCCCGGACTGCAGAATTCCTGCGCCGACGATCGTAAGTGGTTTGTCGATACCGATGTTCGGGCATGAGATTGCCCCACCGGGCAGGATAATGGTGTCCCCCGGCATGGTGTGGTCCGGAGATGTTGTGGAAATGAGTGTGGCCAATTGGCTGACATCGTAATGGAAGAACGATTGGCCATTTCTCAACACCGTGATGACCTCGGTTTGTGCAGCAACCGTTCCTGCGAACATGCTGAGAACGAAGAGGAGTGAAAGGGTTTTCATTGGTTTGATGGTTTGGGTTTGTGTCGTTTTTGGTTCAGATATATGGAGCAGAAAGGCTGTCTCAATTCACCCCAAAGTCGAACACCCGCTGCAAACTGCCCGCTGCAGGAGCCGATCCTGCGTACACAAAACAGTATTCGCCAGTGGGGAGCGAGCTGGGGGTCACTTTGAAAACGCCGGGTGCGACCTGCTCGATGGCGAAAGGCTTACTGTGCTTTTCACTGATTCCGGACTCCGATCCGATGTTGCTGTACGCTCCGATCTCCAATTCGCGATTGGACCCGGTTTCGTCCAGCTTGGCCAAGGTGAACTCGTTGGGGCTGGTAGCCTGAACAAATCCGTAGTAGCCGATCGAACTCTGTTCGAATCGCACGTTCTGTTGGTTGAAATAGAAATAGAAAGGTGGGGGAGTGTAGAACTGCGCACGGGCTGTTGCGCCGGAGAGTGTGCTGATCGCGGTGGTTTTGGCCCAACCTTGAGATAGGATGTTGGTTATGCGGCCTTTGTCCTTGTTCTGGCTGGTCACTGCGGGTAGCAGCTCAACAAGTTGGCCACTCTCATCTTGGTAATAAACGCCCGGCTTGTGCGGTGCCAACGGATCGTTCGCATCCACGGTCTTGCGTGCGGGGTCGCTTTCAGCTGTGATCACTTCGGCCAATACCGCATCGCCGATCCCAGCGGCTTTAAGAGCCATCAATGCCGCGGTGCTGGCGTCGAAATCGTTGTTCGCGTTCTTGATCTTGCTTAGGAGGATGGCGTCGCCCATGCCCATTTTGGCCAGTTGGATCAGGTCTTGGTTGGTGAGCACTTCTTGTGCATGAACGGTTGTGCTAAAGGCGATCCAAAGTGCGATCGCGGTGAGGATGTTGGTGAGCTTTTTCATGGGTTGAGTTGTTTGTTCCGTGAGTGGTTTTGGTTGTTCGTTGAGGCCAAAATTCAGGCAACGCCACCTGCCGCCAGCCCGATCGCGTGGACGGCGGAAATGGTCGTGAGGATGGCTAGATAGGCTAGCTTGGTGGTCAACTGACCGTTTCACTTTGTGAAACAGTCTTGAGAAACCGCTATCGTCCTCAATCGGTTAGCACGCTCACCATTCGGTGAAGGTTGACCTTCCCCAACCCGTGCTATGGAACTGTCCGGGTCAAATCGAACTTGAGATCGCACGGCTTGAGGCTAACTGTCCAACCGTCGGATCAGAAGGATGTGCAAGGAACCGTGCAACGGGCTGATCAGCCGTTTTTGCTCATTGCCATTCCGAAAACGGCCCATCCACGATCTCATTCGTGCATGGGCCGTTCCATTAAGGCCGATCGGGAAGGTGAGTTCAACGCCCCACTACCACAGCGTTCCGGATCACCTTTCCATCAACGCGGAACTCGATGGTGTAACGTCCTTCGGCCAATCCATCCATGTCCAATTGCAAGCTGCCCGCAGTTCGGCGCACTTGTTTTGTGGTGACCGATCGTCCCAATTGGTCTGTGATACGCAAGTCAGTCGGGATGGAATTGCTACTGCAGGAAATGGTGAAAAGACCAGTGGTAGGATTGGGGTAAGCGAGCACGTCCATGTTGTTGGACAGTATCCCGAACATGCCCGTGACCAGCGTCGAGTAGCACAACTCATTGCCCGCACACCCTTCCGTATATGAGGTTGCGCAGATGGTGTATTCCCCGCATCCGATGCTGGGATGACCAAGGCTTCGGCATCGAAGTGGTCCAGGTCATCGCCCCAGACCCAACCGTTGGGCAGGGTCCAAACGATGGAGTCCGCATCAGGAGGAACGGTGTTGCGGTGAACTGCACCGGATCCGTACCGGTGATGGTACTTGGTCCGACGACGCGATCAACTGGATCGTGCTTGCAAGGTCCACCACTTCTATTTCGGAGGTGTAGTCGCAATCACCGAAAACGGCGTACACGGAATATACTCCCGGCCCGACCACAGTGATGGAGGGTGTGATAGCCCCTGTGCTCCAACTGAAGCTATCGTAGGGAGAGGGGTCTATACCCAAGGTGGTGCCCACATTGCCGCATACCTCCGTGTTCCCGGAGGATAGCAGGTGCTCCGGGATCGATCAAGAATACAGTGAACGGTGGCGAGGTGACCGAACAACCTTGGAATTGACCAGAAACCGTATAACTGCCTTCCGGAACCGTGACACTTGTCCCTGTGAGCCCATTGCTCCAGCTATAGCCGGAAAAGCCGGACGAAGCGGTCAATACGGTCACCGAGTCGCCACAAAATGCCTGGCTACCGGTGATCTGCAAGACGGGCGGAGTGATCTGAGCCACCGTGAAGGTGGAAGAGGTCAATTCGCAGCTCCCCGTGCCACCCGTTACCGTGAACGTTCCGGGTGCGAAGACAGTGATCATCTGCCCAGTAAGGCCATTGCTCCACACATAGTTGCTGAAGGTGCCGTTGGCCATCAAGGTGATGGATGCCCCTGCGCAGAACGTTGTTGGTCCCGGAGATCGCAGGAGGTGTGGTGGGGCCATTGATCACCTGTACGACCACGGTGACCGTGGTGCTCAAGTTCGGCGTGCCGTTGTCCGTTCCTGTGAATGTTATCTCGAATATCCCAGGTTGGGTAGGAGTGAATTGTCCCGTCACCGAAGCCACGACACCCACAACGTTCGAGACCTGTCCAATCTGGGATCATGGGTGCATCGTCGTTGCCGTGGTCACTTGCCCGTTCTCGGGGGAAAGGAAGCTGAATTCAATATCCGTGAGCTGCCCGGTACAAACCACGACAGTATCGCATTGGGCTGTGCCTGCAGCAAGCGGCGCAACGTTCACCGTGGTGGTCGATGTACTTAACACGAAGTTCTTATCGTCCAGCCAATCAACACCATCCGCATTTCCGAACGGGCCATCGTAATCAATACCCGCATGGTCATTCCGGGTGATCTGGAAATAGTCAATACCGTTCCCGCGATTCATCCCAACACTGCTGGGGGTACCACCAAAACCACCACTGCCACCGGAGGCATTGCCGGTGGACCACTGCATGTCCTGATAACAAAGACCCACATTGTTGCCCACGCCTAGAATTGGGTCAGAGCCGTTGGTGATGATCACTTGGAAGGTATTCACCTTGTCCGATTGAGAGCTGAAGTAGCCCACATCTACCCAATTCACGTACAAGGCGGTCGCCGTTACCTTGTACCAGACCTGCCCTGATCCACGCGTATCCACATCGGCCCAAAAAGGAGCGATCATTACGTTATTGGCATTGGGAAACCCAGTGGAGCTGAACGAGCTGAAGGCTCCACCAAACGTGATGTTCCCGTTGTTGTTGATGAACACCGAGCTGTACGCATCGCCGTAAAATTGAAGTTGAAAGGAGGGGCGATCTGTCCCGATGACCCATCGTCGCTGGCGCCGAGAGCCAAGGTGTAACTGTTGTCCGGTTCGATCCAACAATCACAGGTGGATTGTGCGAAGATCAGCGGAGGAGAGGAAGAGGCAAAAGAGAGCGGCGAATGATCTCATGAAGGTGATTTGTTGGGCAAAGGCGTGTTTGTTTCCGTACAAGCTTACGGTCCAATGGGAGCGAAGGTATAGGATGAAGACTTCGATCACACCGACCTCGTTGCCCGGATCGCAGGTCTACAAGGGGAAAAGGAAAGCTGGATCCGCGAAGTGATCGATCATCCGACGATCACGCGTCCGGTCTTCTTGGCCAATTTCTTCTTGGCCTCGCTGAGTTGAATGATCTCCCTGCAAAGTTGCCATAACACGTATCTCATCCGAGGTCTTCAAGGTTTCCTGTCGGTCTCGATCATCTGGTCCACCCTTCGTTCCTTGAGGATGTCCACGGCTTCTTCCAGTGCATCCTTCAACGCTTCGCTCTCTCGTTTCACGGATCTTGTGGCGCTCTTTCCAATTCTTGCTCAAAAGGTATTTGTCCGTGAGCAGGTCGATCGCCGTACGCCGCCAGCTTTCATCTTCATGCCCCACGTATTGTTGATCATTCACCGCGGTGCCCAGGTTGCTGCGGTGGCGGTAGTCCAAATAAATGGCACGGAAGATCGGCTCGTCGAACAAGATATCGTCCAGTGCCAACAGTTCGAACATCAGCTCCGCCACACTTGTCTCTTCTTCTTCCTCACTATCGTCCACGTTCTGGAATTTTACCGTGATCCGCTCGTGGCCATAGCTCAACAACATGCGTAGCAGATCGCGTTCTTGGGGAGTAGTGCCCAAGTCTTCCACGGTAGGCTGCACGGGTGCGATGTCCGAAGAGAGCCGTTCTTCCGGAACCTCTTCCCCTCCTTGTTTCTTGCGGTACTGTTTACGCAGCACCTTGTTCATTTCGCTCAACAATGCCTGCTCGTTCACTTCCAACAAGCGACTGCATTGCTTGATGTACAACGAACGCAACACCAGGTCCGGCACCAGGGCCACACTCTCGACGATCTCGCATCGCACCGGCTTTCTTCACTGGATCATCGCCACTGTCGGCCATGAGCAGACCCGCTTTGAACACGATGGAAGTCCTGTGCCTTTCGGTCAGGTGCGCCGTTAGCTCACTGCTGCTGTGGCTCTTTGCAAAACTGTCCGGGTCTTCCTTCCGGAAATGTCACCACTTTTACGTTCAACCCTTCGCGAAGCACCAATTCGATCCGCGTAGGCTGGCTTTCATGCCTGCCGCGTCACCATCGTACAGGATGCAAACCGTGGGCGCGTACCGCTTGATCAATCGCACCTGCTCCTCGGTAAGGCTGGTGCCACTGCTGGCAACCACGTTGGTGATGCCCGCTTGGTGCAAACTGATCACATCGGTATAGCCTTCGACCAAGTAACAGAGCTCGGTGCTCGCGATCACCTTCTTGGCTTGGAAAATGCCGTACAACGAGCGACTCTTCACGTACAACAGGCTTTCCGGACTGTTGAAGTACTTCGGCAGCTTCTTCGGCTCTTCAAGGTGCGCGCCTGAAGCCGATCACCTGTCCGCTAAGCCCATGTATGGGAAATGTGACCCGCCCGGCGAAGAATCCCATGGCGTGCCGTCATCGCGGCGTTCGATCCAACCCGGCCTTGTCCAAGAGTTCCGCTTTGAACCATGTACCAAGGCCGCTGCGAATTGGTTGCCACGTTCCGGCACATAGCCCAATTGGAATTCTTGATGGTGGCATCGGTGAAGCCGCGTTCCCGGAAATAGCGCAAGGCGATGTTACGCCCTTCCTCGGTGTTCCACAATTGATCCGTGCTCCATTGCTGTGCCCAAGTCGGCACCACCGCAAGGCTCTCGCGTTCGCTCTGCTCAAGTTCCTGTTCGGCACTCTGTTCCTCTTCCGGCAGGTCGATGTTGTAGCGCTTGCCCAACCACTTGATCGCTTCCACGTAGCTGAGGTGCTCGTGCTTGGTAAGGAAGGTGATGCTATCGCCCGCCTCGCCGCACCCAAAACACTTGTAGATGCCCAGCTGCGGGCTGACATTGAAAGAAGGCGTTTTCTCGTTGTGGAACGGGCAAAGCCCTAGAAAACGAGGACCTTTCCGCTTCAGCGCGACGAACTCGCCCACCACGTCCTCCACGCGGGCGGCGTCTTTACTACTTGATGGCGTGGGAAGGATCATTCTAACGGACCGCGAATTTAGTCGGCTTTGTCCATGGGAGCTGATCACCATCAATGGGGAAAAGGAACTGTGAATTGACGTGAATGAACGGGAATAGGTAGATCGTGCAGTGTCCAAGTTCCTCGGAAGCAGGTTTATTCACGCCAATTCACGTTCATTTACGGTTGAAACACGTCATGTATGTCCTGCTAATGAAGGAGGTCTGATCCGATATCCTTGCACCATTCCGGCGGCTGTGTTCCCGGCAATGGCGAACTTCACGCCCGCATGGACCTCATTCGCGCAAAACAACGCTGGAAACTGGTGCTGGCCGTAATGGCCATACCGACCGTTGGGGCATCCCTCTGGTACAGCAACCGTATCGGACCGCGTAAGGCTGGAGGAACGGAAGAAAGTCCAACTCTGGGCGGAGGCCGTGCAGAATAGGGCGGAACTGGTGAACTACACCGAGAAGCTCTTCAACAGGTTGCGCGATGAAGAAGCCAAGAAGGTGCAGCTCCTTGCCGAGGCCATGCAGCGATTGGGCAGCAGCGACGAAACGGACTTCAGCTTCTACCTGCGGGTGGTGAGTGACAACACCACGGTGCCGGTGATCATTACCGATAGCGAGGGCCAATTGCGTTTCGATCGGAATGTGGACACCCTGATCACAAAACACCCCGAACGGTTGGAACAGGAGGTCAAGGACATGGCTGCGCTGCACGACCCCATCGAGATCGGCATACAAGGGGTGGAGAAACAGTTGCCCTATTACAAGAACTCCAAGGTCTTCAACGAATTGCAAGAAGTGATGGACGGCATCATCCGTTCGTTCATTTCGAAACGGTTATGAGCACAGCTGCCGTTCCTGTTATCTACACCGACAGCAATTGACCCATTTATCGAGAGCGTGCACATCGAAGCCCATATAAAGAAGACAGTGCGGCCGGGCGCAAGCGCGCATCCCTTCCATGGAAAAGGCCAATACACCGATCGCGTATCAGCTTGCCGGGACAAGGCCGCAATTATATATTCTACGAGGAGTCACTTCATCACCCAACTGCGCTACTTCCCATACGTGCACTTTGGCATTCTTGCGCTGTTCCCGAACGTTGCCTATGCCCTGTTCAGTATCTTCCGTAATGCCGAGCAGAACCAGGTTGGGTGGGCATGGCGAAGGAGACCGCGCACCAGTTGGGCACCTGCTTGAGTTCGTTGATGGCTTGATGGAACTGCTGAAAGCGAAGGTGTGGACCCAATGGCCTTTGAATGAGATGCGCAAGGACGTGGACCGTTTGGAGTGCGCATCAACGAACGCTTCAGCAAGCATCGGTTCGGCACCCGACCTGACCCCCGAAAAACTGTACTACACCTTGCGCGCTACAGTGCTTTACCTACGTCCACGTCTACCCTTCGAAGGCTGCATCGAAGTGGTGCAACCCGCCGATCCTGAATTGCTCGTGCCATTGAACCGTGCACTGTTCAGCTGGGCGATCGAGAATCGATCCGTAATGCTGTGGATGCCATGGAAGGACAAGGGTCGATCACCATTGAATTGGTGCCCGATGGTTCCAACGTACATCGATGTAACGGATAATGGCAAAGGCATTCCTGGCCCAACAGCGTACGGTGTTCCAGCCCGGCTTCACCACCAAGAAACGCGGATGGGGATTAGGTCTTCCATTGGAGCAAACGCATCATTGAACAATACCACGGCGGTCATATCATGGTGAAGAAAAGCACGCCGGGGGTTGGGACCACTTTTGCGATCACACTGGCGAAGGGGAATTTCAGTGACAAGCTTGTAACCCATCCAGAGCTTGACATCCTGGTCAATGGCAGGACTTTACATCCACGTTCCTTTCGCCGCAAGGCTTGTACTTACTTGGTGATTTCCACTTTAGCACGAACCTCCGAAGTACCGATCAACTTGTAGTTGATCGGGAAGGAGTTGCAATGATCGTGCCGAAGAGCTTGCCAAACGACCGTAGGAACGATCTATTTCGGTGGTGGAACTCCTAGCCTTTTGCAACCCATAGCGATCGTTGAGTTCCGGATGATGCTCGGAAACAGTTCACCATACAAACCGAACGCCGAGATCACCTTTTTGGAAGAACCCGGATGACATCACACCGGAGAATCTGGCTGCATGGAAAGCCATGGGCATTACGCGACTGAGCCTCGGCACCCAAAGTTTCCGGGACATCGATTGCGTTTCGTCGGGCCGTGCACACAATGCGCAGCAAGCATTGAAGAGCATTGAGCCGATCGCAAAAGCCGGTTTCGAAAGTTGGACCATCGACTCTGATCTACGGGCTGCCGGGGATGACCATCGCGGAGTGGGACGAACAACTCAACACAGCGTTGAAGTCGGCATGCCGCACCTTTCAGCCTATTGCCTTACTGTTGAAGCCAAAACCGCGCTGGCCCACCAAGTGAAGAAGGGCGCGGTACAGATGCCTGAAGACGATGACCAAAGCGCACAGTTGGACCATTCGACTGAGCGCATGGAGAAAGCTGGACCCGTGCATTACGAGATCAGCAACTCGGTTTGCTCCGGCCATTTTTCACGCCACAACAACAGCTATTGGGAAGGTGTGACTTATCTCGACCGGACCGGCGGCACATTCGTTCAACGGAACCCACCGGCGCTGGAATGTCGCCAACAATGCCGCGTATGTCAAAGCTATTTCCAATGGCATCCTACTGACCAGTGAGGAGCTGACTCCGGCCCAACGCACCAATGAGCGTCTGATGACCGGCCTGCGGACCATGAAGGGCGTGGATATTTCAATGCTTGAGATCGATGCCTTGGCGATCAACTCGTCGGCTGTAAAACAGCTGCGTGTCGAAGAAGCAATTGGTCGTATCGAACGGGCGGTTAGTTTTGAGCAGAGCCGGCACTTTGCCGACGCATCGCTTCGGACCTCTTTCGTAACCGACCAGCGATCGCTGAGATCACGCACCGCGGTCGCACCTTTCGGGTGATCTTTCCAAGCCCTCGACCGCAACCCTTGCAGCGATGGTGACGGGCAGCTGCGTGCGTGGTGGGCATCCCGTTCGCATGGAACCGGTGTCGAACGAGGGCAAGACTTACGCAGTGAGCGCCGGTGCGCCTCGTGAATTTCCGAACGATCACCTTCAATCCCCACGGGCACGGCACGCATACCGGAAAGCGTTGGGCATATTTCCCAGAGATCCAACCCGTCGGGTGGCCAATTCAAACGCTACTTCTTTACCGCACAAGTGGTAAGCTTGTTGCCGGAAGAACGACGCGCCCCGGACAACTGCACGGACCCGCGATCACACCGGAGCGCATCAGAAGTTTTGCTGGCGAACAGGTTCCGGAAGCATCGATCATACGGACCTTGCCTTCAAAGCGATGGCGCCCCACGCGATTGAGCGGGACGAACGCACCCTACCTGC
>JADKFY010000014.1 GCA_016717305.1 Flavobacteriales bacterium | reverse complement strand
TCCCAGCAGATAAGACCACAATGCTGAACAACGTTGCAAAACCAAAGACAATAGTTTTGTCTTCCACACGGCTAGGTGGTTCAAGATCAGCTGTGAGCGAATAAGCAAATGCACTGCCCGCAACAGCCGTTCCCACGCTTCCGCAAATGACCCCAGCGATCCCTCCTCCAAGTTTTCGCCTATGCAACTTTTCTAGTTCTGTTCTCTTCGCAGTTACTGTGGGGTCTCCCATTCTCGGTGCGGGTGTCGTGGTATTCTCACGCGCAAATACATCCTTGCTCCCGTTCTCGTATTCGACCATGAATATTTTGGTCTTCGCGATCACATAGGCGGGCCCATTCAAGTTGCTCTGCAGCTTATACCGCACTTCTGTTTCGGACACCTCTGTCACCTTCACGGCCATGGTATCCCCATTCATCAGATACATGGTGTCCTGCGCGGAGCACGACAGTATTGAAACGAGGAGAAAGAGAGCGACGTGATCTTGTATGCCATGTTTATCGCTATGCTCGCTCAAACATACATCCACGCGCTCGAACACATCGTGATCATGATCGCCTGTCCAATTGTGGTTTTGGACCCGAACCAGTGGTAACCGAACCGACAACCATTCTTGCATTAATCATGAGGCAACCCTGGCCGCATCACGCTCCAACATCCCTCCACAAACCCCCCTTGCGGTACACCCCCGCATGGAGCACCCGATCCCGAGAACGCCAGCGCCGGATGTGCACGGAGGGGGAGGTGAAGCGTGAAGGAAACGTTATTCCGGCAAATCACTTGTTGGGTGAAGACCTACAAGACAAACCGACCGTACCCAGAACGCATCGATCTGTTCCGCATGGTCCACCATGCGAACATTGCGCACATTCTGGAGCATGGAATATGCAACCGGGGCCACCCGCAATTCGACCCTGCATACGTGGACATCGGGCATCCGGAAATTGTAGGCAAGCGCACTGCACAGCCGGTAGGCATTGAAGGCTACGGCGAGCTCGGCGACTACGTACCCTTCTATTTCTGTGGGCATACACCCATGCTGCTCAACATCATCACGGGCAAGCACGGTTTACCGCGGCGCGCCCAACGTGATCTTGTTATTATCCACTGCCCCCTACAGCGCATCCTGGAGGCGGGCTGCCGGTACTTTTACACCGATGGCAATGCCAAGGTGAATATCTCCAAGACGTACACTGAACTCGGCGAAATGGACCAACTGGACTGGGACGCGATCGGGTCCGACGATTTCCGGATCGCGGAGCATGGTCCGGACCGGATCCGACGCAAGCATTCGGAATTCCTGGTGCATGGGCATGTACCGGTCGCATGTATCGCCGCGTTGTTAGTTTTGGACACGGAACGAAGAGCGGAAATGGAGGCATTGGTCAGCGCACGTGATCTGGACATCAAAGTGATGGTTGATCAGCAACGCAAGTGGTTCTTCAGCTAATGATCACCTATACCACAGGCAATCTACTAGAGGCCGATACCGAGGCCTTGGTGAATACCGTGAACACGGTTGGTGTAATGGGCAAGGGCATCGCCCTGCAATTCGCAGAACGCTTCAAGACCAACTTGAAACTGTACAAGGAGGCCTGCAAGAGCGGTGAACTCACCGTGGGCAAACTGCTTGCCGTGAAGGACTCGGACCTGCATGGCGAACGGCTGATCATCAATTTCCCCACGAAGAAGGATTGGAAGCACCGCTCCAGTTACGCGTACATCGAAGATGGATTGAATGCGTTGGTCGCATTGATCGCGGAACGCAACATCAAGAGCATTGCGTTGCCGCCACTGGGATGCGGCAACGGTGGCCTGCAGTGGGCCAAGGTGAAGCCGATGATCGAGGCGCACCTCGGTGGTTTGGATGTAAGCGTGGTGGTCTACGAACCTTCTGCGCAGATCAAGCAAGTGCTCCAAAAGGAAGCAGGTCGGGAAGTGAAGTTGACCCCAGGCCGGGCCATGTTGTTGCACGCCCTGTTCAACTTCGAGCGCTTGGGCGAACCGGCAAGCCTCTTCGTGGCCAATAAGCTCGCCTTCTTCTTGAAGCTCTTGGGCGAGAAACAATTGCAACCATTGGAGTTCAAAGCCGCCAGCTATGGGCCTTACTCGGTGCAAGTACAACACGTGCTCTACGACCTGAACGGAGCCTACCTGCAAGGTCTGGAGCAGCACGATGCCAAGCCGTTCGAAGAGTTGTCCTTGAACTATGCGCGCCGTGCAGAAGTGGAGGCTTACATAGGTCGCACCCTGAATGCGGACCAGCATGCCCGCTTGGAACGGCTCACCGATCTGGTTGCTGGCTTCCGCTCCACCTACGCGTTGGAGTTGCTGGCCTCCGTGGCTTACATCCTCAACGACGATGCGCAGCTGGATGTCGCCGCTATCCAAGAACGTATGAAGTTGTGGAGCAAGCGCAAAGAAGCCCTGGCCGATACGGATAGTGTGCGCGTGGCCTACGAGCATTTGGCCGCCTACGGCAACACCTTGGCGATCGCTTGATCGACCAAAGCGGCCCACGCACCGGTGAAGGAGTGTGCCCGAACACCATCCACCATGCATGCCCGTTACTTACTCCGGTTGATGCGCTTGGCCGCATGCGGCAGCGAGGCACCCAGGACCCCACCCAACAGGCCCGGCCGATCGCCTAGCTTTGAAGCACACTGTCCATGGTCGCCCTACTCACCCTCCTCCTGTCCACTGCGCTGTTATTGGCGTGGGTGCTGTGGCGCAGGCTAGCGGTGCTGCGCGCGGAGCGGGATGAGCTCCGTGCCATGCTGGCCAGCCAGCAGCCTGCCCCGATGCCGGAAGCGCATGGCGCCGACACGGCGTGGTGCGCAACGCCCTTCCTGTCCGCTGCATTGGAGGAACGTGCCCGGACGGAGTATCCGCGTCCGTCGCCCATGCTGGAGCTGCTGCAACGGGAGTTGCGGTCCGACTGACCCCACTCCTTCCGCACCACGGAGTGCCCTTCGGCCGCACATGTGGAACTTTGTGCCCCCTCATGCACCTCCTCTCCAAATCCACCTACATGCGGGGCAAGCAATGCCCCAAGGCCCTGTGGTTGTACAAGCACCGTCCGGAGCTGCGGCCTGTGGTTTCAGAAGCGCAACAGGCGATCTTCGACAATGGCACCGCGGTGGGGCTGTTGGCCCAGCAGCGTTTTCCCGGCGGGGTGGACTGCACACCCGAGGATCATTACGATTACGGTCCTGCGTTGGCGGCCACGCAAGCCGCCATGGCCGCTGGTGCGGCGGTGATCTACGAGGCGGCCTTCCAACACGATGGGGTGCTGGCCGCGCTGGACATACTGGTGCGCGATGGCGATGGATGGATCGCCGTGGAGGTGAAGAGCGCCACCAGCGTGAAGGAGCAATTCGTGGCCGATGCGGCCTTGCAATACCAGGTGATCACGGCGAGCGGTGTGCGCGTGAAGGCGATGCACATCATGGTGATCGACACCAGCTACGTGCGCCAAGGGGCGATCGATCCACAGCGCCTCTTCAAGCTGGTGGATGTGACCACGCAGGTGCGCAATGTGCAAGCGGAAGTGGCCGAACGCATCGTGCAATTGAAGGCGGTGGTCCAAGCTGCGGAGGAACCGGTCGTGGGCATCGGTCCGCACTGCAAGTCGCCGTACACCTGCGATTTCAAGGGGCATTGTTGGGCGCACATCCCTCCCACCGGATCCGTGTTGGACCTCACCAACGCGCAAGGCAAGGAATGGGAATTGTACGCACGCGGCATCCTGCTCATGGCGGACATTCCGGCGAACGAGCCGCTCTACACCGGCCAACAACGGCAAGTGAACGGATGGCGCACAGGCCAACACATCGTGGACCAAGGAGCGATCCGCGAATGGCTCGCCGACATGCGGTACCCGTTGCACCATTTCGATTTCGAGACGGTGATGCCTGCGGTGCCGCTCTATGACGGAACGCACCCCTACCAGCAACTTCCCTTCCAATACAGCGTGCATGTGCAGCACACGAGCGGGGCAGAACCCATGCACTTCGAACACCTCGGCGATGGCCATGGCGACCCACGCGAAGCATTGGTGGAACAGCTGCTGCAGGACATCGGTCCGGAGGGGGATATCCTGGCCTACAACGCACCCTTCGAACGCAGTTGCCTGCACGGGTTGGCGCGCGACTTCCCGCAACACGCCCCTGCCCTGCTCGCCCTAGCTGCTCGCATCAAGGACCTGCAGACGCCCTTCAAGAAAGGCTGGTATTATGCGCCTGCCATGGATGGCCGTTCCTCGATCAAAGTGGTGCTCCCCGCCCTGGTGCCGGACATGAGCTATGCGGGCTTGGAAGTACAGGAAGGCATGGCGGCGAGCCGCCTGTTCGAGGCCTTGCTCAGCGGCGCATTCACCGGCGATGTGGAACAGGTGCGGCGCGACCTGCTCGCGTATTGCGGCATGGATACGTTGGCGATGGTGAAGGTGTTGGAGGTGCTGGAGGGGGTGTGAGGCGAAGGGTCGCCAGGTGCGTCATTCATCCCGACGAGCGATGAACCGTGAACCGATGTTCGGACATCAACCCGGATCCGTAAACCTTTTCTAGAACGGGTCAACGAGCGCCGGGGCCTCTCTATTTCCGAGACGTGGAGCTGCGGACACCGACCACATGCTACTGCACTTTGGATGCGCCCGAATTATCTTGACCGCCCAACCGCTCACCCATGTTGCGAACACTCTCCCTTTCGCTGTTAAGCACCATTGGACTGTTGCTGTCCGCCACGGCCCAACCGACCCTCGACCCCACCTTCGGGAACAACGGCAAGGTCCTCATCGACTTTGATGGGGACAACGACGACGCCCAAGAAATGCTGATCCAGCCGGACGGTCGCATCCTCGTCTCGGGCTACGGCACGATCGACGGGGAGGTACGTCCGATAGTGGCACGTTTGCTCTTCGATGGCACGCTGGATCCGGCGTTCGGCACCGGTGGTCGGGTGAGCCTGACACTGCCGGCATTCGCTGCGATCCAAGGCATGGCCCTGCAACCCGATGGCAAGGTGCTGGTGGGAGGAAACCTATTGATCGGCAATGGCGCCGATCTCTTCATGGCCCGGCTGCTACCGAACGGTGCGTTGGATCCGGACTATGGCACCGATGGCATCAGCACCCCCACCACTTCGGCCACGGGCGGCAGCTTCTGGGCAATGGCGTTACAGTCGGACGGCAAGGTGCTCATGAGCGGTGACGATGTCGCAGGCTTCAATTCCAAGATGATGACGGTGCGGCTGCTGGCGGATGGCGCATTGGACACGGCCTTCGGCACCGGTGGGGTGGCCCTCACGGACATCGGATCGAACAATGAACGTGCCTTGGCGGTGGCTGTGCAGCCCAACGGAAAGATCCTCAGTGCTGGTCGCACCGCACAACCCGGCCACCAAGAGATCGCCAGGTGCGGCTGCTCCCAACGGACAGCTGGACACCAGTTTCGATGGCGATGGCATCCTGCAAGTGAACATCTCGAACGACGAGGACGAGGCCTCGGACCTCATCCTGCTCCCGGATGGTCGGATCCTGGTGGTGGGCTACGCCTCGCCCAACTCCGATCGCGATCTGCTCGCGGTGATGTTGACCACCAGCGGCGGCTTCGATCCCGGGTTCGGCACCAACGGGGTGGTGGTGCTGGAAGCAATCGACAACCAGGAAGTGGACCGTGTGGCACAGGACAGCGAGGGCGGCTTCGTGCTCACCTGCACGGTCGAGGAGACCTTCAACGACATCCGGGTGCTGCGCCTCTCGGCCAACGCTCCGACCCCCATGCCACCTTCGACATCAACAACGACGACAACTCCTCGGCCATCGCGATCCAAGCGGATGGCAAAGTGGTGGTGGCCGGCGAGAACAACAACGGAGCACCCGAGAGCGACATGCTCGTGATGCGCTTCACCGCACCCGGCACCACGTCCATCCCAGCGATCGGAACCGTATCCCTAAGCATAGCACCGAACCCCTCGCATGGGCGGTTCGTTGCGGAGGCTGCGACCCCATGGTCCGCAGCAACGCTCGTCGTGCTGCACGACGCGCAGGGTCGGCTGGTCCCGATGCACCCGACGATCTTCAATGGCAAGGTCGCGGTGGATGCGGAACAGGTGGCAAGCGGCATCTACAGCCTCACCCTTATCGACCGGGGGCGCACAGCGACAGAGCGGGTGGTGTTCGAGTGACCACAGGAGTGGTCGGAACGCACATGGCAGGTGGGCGATCGCTCCATGCGAACCCCCGCAGGCCAGTTGCCAGCACCACAGTACCTGCCACGATCCATATCCTTTCGAACCTCGGCCATCTCTCCTGCAAGGGATCCTGGGGCAACAAGGGAACGGGCACCCTGCGCGGGTTCAAAGCAAGCCGGCCCTGCTGCCGACGGTGTTCGACAACGGGTCGGCGGAGGGCTTACCAGCGCAACACACGCGTGTCGGTCGGCCTCCATGGGCAAGCACCGGTCGGTGGGCTGCGGAATGCAGCTCCAATGACGAATGTCTGCTCCGGACCTGATCCCGATCATTACAAGGAACGGCGTGTGCCTTCATCTTTGATGCTTAACCAATACCTCACACACCATGAAGACATTGATGCATCGTCCCAAATCCATCAGCCGCTTTTTCGACAACGACGAATGGGACTTCCCGACCGGGTGGTTCACCAAGGGGCCCAGCGGCATGCGCACCATGCCGGAGTTGGACCTTCCGAAGGTGAACATCAAGGAGGGCGAGAAGCAGTTCGAGCTGGACATCGCGGTTCCCGGTTTCAAGAAAGAGGACCTGAAGATCGAAGTGAACGATGGGCTGCTTACGGTAAGCAGTGAGCGCGAAGAGGAGAAGAACGAGGAGAAGGCCGGCTGGACCCGCCGCGAGTACAACTACGGCTCCTTCACCCGCTCGTTCCAACTGCCGGAGAACACGGATGGCGAGCACGTAACGGCCAAATTCACCGACGGTGTGCTGCACCTGACCGTGGCCAAGATCAAGGCCGTGCCGGAACGCAAAGCGAAGCACATCGCCATCAGCTGAGCCATCAAAGCACCTTCCGTGAAAGGCCCCTCGATCCCGGGGGGCCTTTCATCGGGTGCTGGCGGGCACGTGCACTCCGCCCCATGCCACCCAAGGTGCCCGCGTGTCGCACGGATCAGCGGCGGAACTTGAACGATAACTCCACACCATGCCAACGAAGAAACCCACTCCCAAGGCGGTAGCGAAGACCAACCCCTTGGTGCCGAAGCAGCCCGCTGCCACCAAGCGCGTGCTGAAGACCACGACCACCAAGCCCGGACAACCGGGTCAGACGGATGCGAAGGGTCCGGCGCATGACCGCAAGGGCTCGCAGCTGGAGCGCGAAAAACACATGCACCCCAACAGCACGGTGCCCCACCAAGGGTCGGCACGCAGCAACAAGGATCCGCAGGCGCGCAGCAGCAAGCAGCAGAAGCGCAGCGCGAAATAGCGCACGGACCTGTGCGAGCGGCGCATTTGCGATTACGGAAAAGCGGGTCCTTCGCTGCTGCGCAGCGGCCGCTTTCCGGTATGACGCTGCAGCACGCGATGCGCACGAACGAACGTCCATCGCCAACCCTATCGGCAGGCGGTCTGCGCGTGGCCCCTTCCCAGCATGTACTTCGCACTACCCGAAGCAGTTGAACGATCATCAGGTGCGAAGCGGAGGCGAGGCACTACCTTCATTCCGACCTTCACGTGAACATGCCCACCCCCGCCGCACACTTGATCATGGTCATGGGCCTGCCCGGCTCGGGCAAGACCTTCTTCGCCGATGCCTTGGCACAGCGGATGGGTGCCGCGCATTTCAACAGCGACCGCATCCGCAAGGAAGAGGAAGCGCAACCGCACTACGCGGACAGCGACCGCTCGGGGGTCTATGCACGCATGTTCACGCGGGTCACCGGAGCGCTGGCGCAGGGAGGCACCGTGATCGTGGATGCCACCTTCTCCAAGGCCGCTTACCGCGACCCTTACCTCCACTGGGCGCAAGAACATCACATCCCCGTGCACCTCATCGTCATGGAAGCATCGGAACCGATCATCGCCGAGCGTGTGGGCCGCAAACGACCGGACAGCGATGCCGACTTCGCCGTCTACTTGACCATCAAAGCGGAGCAGGAACCGATCACGCAGGACCACCTCGTGCTGAACACCGACGCGGGCACGACCGAGCAATACCTCGCGGCCGCACTGGAACACATCAACACACCGCGCACATGACACGCGAACAGGTGGAAGCGCTCGTGGCCCATGGCACTTTTCCGGAGGGACAAGCCGCGGAGCAACTGATCGAGACGCACATCTCCTTCGTCATCCTCTGCACCACCAAAGTGTACAAGCTCAAGAAGTCCGTCGACCTCGGCTTTTTGGACTTCTCCACAGTGGAAAAGCGGAAGCATTTCGTGGAAGAGGAACTGCGCCTGAACCAACGGCTGTGCCCGGCGATGTACCTGCGCACATGGCCGGTAACCCAGTACGAAGGCCGCTACCGGATCGGAGGGGAAGGGAACGTGATCGACCATGCGCTGGAAATGGAGCGCATCGACCGCGCGTTGGAGATGGACCGCATGTTGGAGCGCGGACTGGTGCACACCGCCGACATCGACCGCGTGCTGGAGGTGCTCATCCCCTTCCACCAAGGGGCCACCATCATCCGGGGCAAGGTCAGCGCCGCCGACCTGTACGCGGACTTCGCGGATGTGGCGGGCATCACGGAATTCTGCGCGGCAATACTGGGGCCTGCACAAGCCACGTTCCTCACCGAGAGCATCGCCTTTGCGCAGCGCTTCCTCCAGGCACACACGGAGTTGATCACCGCGCGGGACCGCGAAGGCTTCATCCGCGATGTGCACGGCGACCTGCATGCCGGCAACATCTTCCTTACCGAGCCGCCGATGCTCTTCGACTGCATCGAGTTCGACGCGCACTACCGGCGGATCGACCTGCTGAACGAACTGGCCTTCTTCACCATGGAGCTGGACCACGCCGGATACCCGGAGCTGGGCAAACACCTCATGCACACCTACAACAGCGCCTTCCCGGTGATGCGCACGGCGCAGGAGGAGGAGCTCTACCTCTTCTACAAACTCTACCGCGCCAATGTGCGCATGAAGATCAATGCGATCCGCGCACAGCAACCCGGCACGGCACCCGAACAAGCGGATCGGAAGGCCTTGTTCGAAAGCTACTTCAAGCTGTACATGGCCTACTGGGAAGGCTTGAAGGGCAGCGCGTGATAGCGCACGGATCGAGTGCCTGTCCTAGAGCGCATCTCAAAATGATCCTTCGGGCTGCGAATGTGTCTTTCACGCCCCTGCTTCATTGCAAAAGTCCCACATAACCACCGCTATGCTCGACTTTGGCGCCTCGCATGGTCACGAGATCCATCATTCTCGCTTCCAAAGACTATTTTGAGATGGGCTCTGGTCAGAACGCGGACCAACTGCCGTCGGCCACCACGGGATCACGGTGCGGCCATGGTCGGCGTGAAGTACCGGTATGTCGATGGAGCAGGCGACGATGTGGTGCTGGCCCTGAGCGCCGACGCCAGCGGGAGAACACCGATCCGGTGGCGGTATTGCACCGGCACACGGGGCTCTTGGAAAGCCTCTTCCACAGCAGCGTGACCAAGGAATTGGCCATGCACGGCCGCACCCCACTGGTCGTGCTGGAACATTGGGGCCGCGGCCTGAACGCGTTCGGCCTTACGGGGCGGAGCTCCATCGGGTCGGGAACAAACGTCTTCGCTTATTCACCCTCCGCCGTTGCACCATCGCCCAGGGCCAAGCGCAGGGCCTTCCACTCGGGCACCTCCTTGCTCACGAGCATAACGATGGACATGAGCGGCAGGAAGAGGATCATGCCGGCCATGCCCCAAAGCAGGGCACCGGAGAAGATGATGACCAAGGAGGCCAGGGTGTTCAGGCCGAGCTTGCCACCCACCACCTTGGGGAAGATGAGGTTGGCCTCCACATACTGCACCATACCCAGCACGACGATGACACCCACGGGTGTCCACAGGGAGCCCGTGGTGGTGTACGCGAGGGTGATGGGCAGCAGCGCGCTGAAGAGGATGCCCACGTAAGGGACCATGGTGGCCACGGCGGTGAGCAGGCCGAAGAGCAGGGCGTGGGGCACACCGAGCAGGAGGAAGCCGACGGTGTTGAGCGCGCCCACGATGAGGTACACCTGCACCATGCCCAGGACGAAGCGCGCGTAGTTGACCACCACACGTTGCAGGAGGACGGGCAGCTTCGGCTTCCATGCCGCACCGACCAAGGCGGTGATCGCCGCTACGTAAGTGCCCCGGTTGTACAGCAGCAGGGCCGTGAAGACGGGGATGATGAAGAGGTTGAAGAGCATGCCGAAAAGACCGTTCAGGAGGACGCCGAGGTAGGGGGTGATCCGGCCCGGCAGGTTGTCCAGGGCGCTGGTCCACCACGCATTCCGGTGATCTTGGCCGAGTGCGGCAAAGCGTTCGTTGGCCCAGTCCCACAGCGCTTGTAGACCTGTTCCGCTGGCGCTGTCGAGTTCGGCGAATTGGACGAGGAACCCGTTCACCTGCCATGCCAAGAGCCCCAGCAGTCCGCCGAAGACCACGCCAACGAGCAGCAGCCCCAGGGCAATGGCGAGCCAGCGCGGCACACCCCCGCGCTCCAGCTTCGCCACCAAGGGATAGAGCACCAGCGCCACGAGCAGGCTGTAGAGGAGCGGGATGAACACGGTGCGGCCCAGGTACAGGATCACCATGGCGACCAGCGCCACCAGCATGTTCCGAAGGAGTGCAGGCGTGTGCATGCGGCGAAAGTAGGGCACGCACCCAGCTCGCCGACCGCATTTGGTCAGCTATCAGCAAGATGCGATACGGCCGCCGCCGAATGCTGCGATGCGGTCACCGCAACATTGACCTAGGTATGGGACGACACGATCGGCCCCATGGTGTTCGCTGCGACCTTGCACTATTCCCCCAGCAACCCCGATCTTCGGGCGGTCCATCACCCCATGCTCCGAACCCTACTCCTCTCCATTGCGCTGCTCGCTTTGGGCAGCGCACGTGCGCAGTGCACCAGTTGCGCGATCGATGCTACGTGTTCCGCCACGCCGGCCTACCCCACCTTGTGCCCGTTGCAACCGCCCGATGCCACGGCGGGGGTGGCGTACGCGAGCGACATCACCTTCTGGTTGCCGGCCAACTTCACGGACCCGAACACGAACACCAACGTCGACTTTTTGCAGATGACGATCACCAGTGTGACCGGCTTGCCCTTCGGCATGGAGCTTACGCCGAACGAACCGCTGGGCATCTACTATCCGCAGGTGGACCAGTACGGTTGCGCGCGGTTGTGCGGCACACCGATCGGAAGCGGCACGTATACCATCGCGATCAACATCAGTGCACAGGTGGAGGCGAGCGGCTTCACCCTGGTCGTGCCGCAAACGTTCGGCGTCACCTTGGTGGTGCAAGCGGGCAGCGGTGGCAATGCGAGCTTCACGTTTTCACCGAACAGCGGTTGCGGAAGTGCCGATGTGCAATTCACCGCGTTGCTCGATGGCAGTCCGGCACCCACCAGTTATGCGTGGGACTTCGGCAACGGGAACACGAGCAACAGCGCCACACCGAGCGCCAGTTTTGATACGCCGGGTGATCACGTGGTAACGCTAACCACCACCATCGGCGGCTTCGTGCTTACCGATGTGGTGCTGGGCGGCGTGGGCGACAATTGGTGCGGCGATGTGGAGGAACCTTCCCTCTTCGGTGCCTGCACGGGCGACCCCGATCTCTACTACGTGCTCACCGATGGCAACGGCAACAGCACCACCAGTAGCAGCGGGGACAACAGTGCGAGCGAGAACTGGAACAACGTGGGACAACTCTTGGCGAACCCGCCGTATTCGATCGCCTTCTTCGATGAAGATCCCGTGAGCCAGGACGATGATCTCGGCACCTTCAACATCCTGCCCGGCAGCAACGGCGCGGTGCCTTTCGCGTTGGGCAACGGCACATTCGGCAGTCTCACCATTAGCGTGGAACCGCAACTGGCCTTCACCGATACGGATACCGTTCGCGTGTTCCCGGCACCCCATCTTTCCACGAGCTACGACACCGCAGCAGCAGAGCTCTGCGCCACGGACACCATACCATTGACCTACGTCTGGTACAACGACGGCGACACGGTGCCCGGCGTGACCGGCCCCTGCGTTCCCACGGACAGCACCGGCCTTTGGTGGGGTGTGGCCACGAACGCGTTCGGGTGCACCGCGAACAGCGATACCATCGTGGTGTGCCCGTCGATCACCATTGAAGCAAGTGGACAAGTGCTCTTGGTGCAAGGCGATTTCGAGAGCTATCTGTGGAGCTTGAACGGCGAACCTTTGCCCGGCGCGGACGACCCTTTCGTGGTGGCCGCAACAGGTGGTCTTTACAGCGTTATGGTGAACACCGCAACGGGCTGCACGCTCACTGACGAATACGCGTTGATCATCACTGCACTGCAAGAGGAAGCCGATGCGGAAGTGATCATCGCCTTTCCGAATCCGAACAACGGGCGTTTCAACTTGGTGCTTCCATCGGGAATGCAACAGGCGAGCATCAGTGTGTTCGATCCGGGCGGCCGGCTGTGTTGGAACGGACCGCAACGCAACGGCCCGGTCCAGGTGATCCAATTGCCCGATGCCGCAGCAGGTCGTTACGTGATCACGGTGCGCGCCGGTGAAAAGGTGCGGTCTTTGAACATAGTTGTAGTCGGAGGGCATTGACCGCGATATGGCGGGCGTGATGGAGTGAGAATGCGAACCGCAGATGGACGCAGATGAACGCAGATAGGTGGACAGGGCGATGGCAGGAAGGTAAGATCTCGTAACACTTGTATGCAGCTCAAGGTGATGGCGTTTTGATAGGAAGGTAAGGTCTCGTAACACTTGTATGCAGCTCAAGGTGATGGCGTTTTGAAGCAAGCGGATCTATCTGCGTCTATCTGCGTTCATCTGCGGTTCCTCTTGTTTCTTCTTAATGCGCCATTTGGCGCTGGGGAAAACCCAACAGTCTTGGTCGATCACCGACGACCCTAATTATCCCCCCTACCTTTCACCCACCATTTCTGAGAACACCATCACCCCATGAGAACACCGCTGATCATCATCTCCCTCTTCCTTTCCGGGTTGCTCAACGCGCAAACCACCGGCAAGATCTTGGTCCTGTCCAATGTTACCGGCCAGGTGTTGGTGGATAGCGTCGCCGTGGGTGAAGTTGTGGCGAGCACCCCGTTCATGTACGACGTCGGCGTTGGAGAGCACTTGGTGCAAGTGGTCCACGGCGCTGGGGATACCAAGATGGTAGAGGGCAAGACCATCGAGATCGCAGAAGGACAGGCCAGTGCCATGAATTTCATTTTCAAGATCAAGGAGGTGAAGACCGTACCCAAGGATGCGGAGCACGGTGTGCAGGAGACCGATCAGGAGTAGCGATCACAGGTGTTCGGCGGGGAAATTCCAGCCGCATCCCGCATGGGTCTGCAGATGAACGCAGATGGTTTGGTCTTCTCGCAAAGCGCAAGGAGGCATTGAACATGTTGATCCGTGTCCATCAGTGATCCCATTTCTTACTGAAGTGAACGTGGACTTGGTTGTTATTCGACCCCACATCAACCGCCTATCACTTTCGCTGGCGCGGAGAGGCAACGATCAGTCCGGCACGAAGCGTCCAGTGGGCATAACACCACCCACATGCGCAAACACGTCCCTTTGCCGACCCTGTTCCTGCTTGCTCTTTCGCTCCCCTTTTTCGAGGTGCAAGCGCAATGCCCTTTCGATCCGACCGTGCTGCCTCCGGACCTGATCCTGTGTCCGAATGAGCAAGCGGTGCTGGCCACGCAGGTCTACGACAGCTACCAATGGTACAAGGACGACGCACCGGTACCTGGAGCCACGGACCCCGGCTTTTTGGTGGATGCCTTCCAGGATGCGGGTTCCAACTTCAGTGTAGAGGCCACCTTGGACGGATGCACCGAGCGCTCGCCCAACGTGCTGGTGGACGGATGGGTCTTCCTCCCGATCTCGGTGATCTCTGCAGGGGCCGAGCCGCTGTACTTCACCCAGAACGGTCCCGTGTATTGCAGTGGCGATACGTTGCTGCTGGTCCTGAACGATCCGTACGACACGAATATCCAGTGGACCATGGGCTTCGATAACCTCCCGATACCGGGCGCCACCAATGATACCTTGTTGGTACTGGAGGCCGGCCAATACAGCGTGCGCGGGGCACCTTCGCTCTGTCCTCTATACATGCAGGACCTGGGCTTCGGACTTACCGTCCAATTCATTCCACCAACACAGCCCACCCTATTGCAGAACGGAGGATCCCTGTGTGCCGACCCGCCCGGGTTGACCTACCAATGGTCCGTGGATGGAGTGCCCTTGGATGGTTTGGACACGGAGTGCATAGACCCGGTATTGTCGGGTGCCTACACCGTGGATGTGACCTACGAGGTGGACTGTTCCATTCCTTCGGAGCCATTGATCGTTACCGGCATATCGCACCACGAGAAGGAAGACCTGGTCCTCTTTCCGAATCCGACCACCGATGCCTTCACCATCCGCTTTGCCAATACTGCTATGCGCACCATAACCGTGCGTTCGGTGCTGGGCCAATTGGTAAAGGAGATGCGTACCGCCGCCACCAACATTGCAGTGGAATTGCCTGCGAGCGGGGTCTATGAAGTGGTGGTGTTGGAAGAAGGACGTGTCGCCGTGCATCAGGTTGTGAAGCGCTGAGCCGTTGAAAGGACCAGACGCCTTCTGTTGAAGGGTGGGTCGTTGGGCCTGGTGCTGGTCTATCGAGATCTGTGAGATGCCGGATAAGCGGGACCTACGCTGTTGCACAGCGCCCGCTTTCCGGCATGACTTCGGGTTCACTGCGCGGGGAATAAACGCCCAACCAACGAAGGTTCAGCTGCAATGGCGAACGCGGTCAACGCAAATGGAAGATGTCACCAATGGCAAGGTCCACCGCATTTCCGAACTTCGGGCCCATTCTTTGCATGTCCATCCATAAACACAAACATATGTTCCGCACTTCATTTCTTTTTCTCGGCCTTGTACTAGGTATGCTTGTGAACGCCCAAGACGCGCTCGGCACGCTCACCGGCGGCGGTAGTCAGCAATGGCAAGTGATCGGCAACGCCACCGCACCCAAGTGCAGCCCCGGTGACGCCACCTACACGTTCAGTGCAAAGCAGGTCGTGGTGCAGGAATGCGCAGGTGGAACATGGAAGAGCAGCAACGAGGTGTTGGAAACGTGGAGTGCCGGTGGCAAGAGCGGCATCGCCTTCGGAGGTGCCAAGTATGAGGTGAAGAGTTTGCCTGCGAACGCTCCGGCTTGCAAGGGCAATGCACATTGCGTGCGGCTGACCACAGTTCCCGATGGCAAGACGGATGCGACGCGCAGCATCTACCTTGCGCACTGATGGACGACCAGCACCCGAAGCCCACAGGTCCCGCGCAAACGGGAAGGAATACCGACTATTCAAAGGCGGTGGCACCGCTGCTCACCGTGTTGGGCATCTCGGTCGGTGCTTGGCAGTTCACCAGCCAAATGAGCCATGAAAGCAAAATGGAGTTCAGCCGCAGCATGTACACCAAGAAGCTGCAGGCCTATGAGGAAGTAGGGAAGGCGGTGGGCGACCTGTTGGTGGTGCCGCACGACGAACAGCAGTGGATCAGTGCCGATGATACCTTGGCCTTCGACAGTTGTCTGGAGCGTTTCCGCACCTGTTACTGGGGCGTACTGCCGCTGGTTGAAGACAGCGCCGTGGAGACGGCCATGATCCAGTTCAAGGACATGGCGCGCTTCTACCGCCGTGGCGAGAACGACTATTACGACCTGGCACGTGAAGGCATGAGCCTGATGAACGCTTGCAACGTTTCGTTGGAGAACCACTGGAGCAAGCCGAAGAAGGGGGAATAGGCATGCAGCAAACCACCATCAAGTACAAGGCCGTGGTCCTTTCACTCCGTTCGTTCATACCGCGCTTTGGCGAACATGAAGAGCCCGAAGAGCAAGAGCCCTGCACTTACGCTGCCCAATAGGAGCGTTCCGAACGTGCGCCCGCCCACGAATTCCAAAGCGCCTTTGATGCCCTTGTATTTATCGGGGTCGCTGGTCATTGCTACGCGGATCAGGAAATAGCCGATCACGGCATTGACCATTCCCCACGCGAGGAATCCAGCCATGCCGATGATGCGATAACCCCTTCGCTCCCACTTCGCCATGTCCGCGCCACCCAACTCCACCATCAACTGCCGCTTGGACCCTTGCACCGCCATGACGATGCCGACCAGGATGATGATGGCGCCGATCAGTCCCAAGATCCATTCGCCCCACGGTATCTTCAAGGTGAACTCGAGCACTTGATCCGTTGATCCGTTGTCCGAGTTGGTCTGCGGTTCGATCCACAACAGCGAGAAGGAGAACACGCACAGCAGGATGTAGAATGCGCCACCAACGACATGACCGATACGTTCTCCGATGGTCACCACCTTGGCCTTGCTGTCCTCAGTTGATCCGAACACCTTCCACCAACGCCACACGCCGTGGGCAAAGAGCCCCAAGCCAAGGATCATGACCATGGCCAAACCGAACGCTTGCGCGTGTAGCCAGATCAGCACATCCATCATGCCTCGTGGGTCACCGCCTCCCCGAACAACCGCGTAGGTACCGAGCCCGCCGATCAAGCAGAACACCACGCCCTTGGCCACATGACCCACAACGAACAACCTGAGTTTCCAAACTGTTCCTTGTGTCGTTTGCTCCATGCTGCAACCCGTGATCCGCACCCGCTTGGCGCAACGTCTTCCCTTGGTGTGAGGATGGTCCGTTGACCCCAACGGTCGGGAGGCTCTTCACCCTCGGGCGCACAATGTATGTGTGCAGCGTGGAGTTGGAAAAGAGCAGGTCCTCCTCGGCTGTTCCATGCGCTCGGCTACAGGGTTTCCCTCCGCGCTTGACAGCGCTTGTATGTGACTACGAAGGAACCACGGATGCCATTTTACGGCAGCACTTCCACCACCACCTCGTTCTTCCTGCCGAACATTTTGAAAGGAGGGTCGTAGCCAAGGAAGCTCCACTGGCCGGTGTGTTGGATGCCAACTGCGGCAAGGCGTTTGAAGAGTTCGTCCTTCTGCGCCAGGATCTTTTCGTCGTTGGCGAAACCGCCGAAGGTGATCGCGGCCACGGTGCGTTCCTGCTCCGTGGCGAAACGCACTTCCGCGTTCTCGGGCTTCGGCAGTTCATCCATTTTGTACTGCGCCGGCACGAGGAATTTCATGGTCACATCGCTGTCCATTTCCATGACCACCGGAGAGGTCATCGCGATCTTCTGCTGGCGGTCATTTCCGCCGAAGATGTAGCCTGCCAACATCCTGAAACCCTTGCTGGAGCTCTCCGAATAGCTGCGCGCATCCATGGTGACGTAGATGAAGTTGGCCCGCTCGTAGGTGCGCACCTCGAAGCCATCGTAGGTCTTGACCACGCGGTAGGGATATGTTTCAATGCCGCTCACTTGGCGTTGGGCCCAGATCTGTGAGACCACGAACAGGATCAACACAATGATCAGGATGATGGAGAAGATCTTCATGGTCGGTCTGCGATTCGTGGGTCATCAACTGAACAAAGGAACCGTCCATCTTGTTCTGTACAGCTAGGTGCTGTGCTTCATCGCCCCACGCATTTCCACCGGACCACCCCCATACCTTTCGCAATGCGCATTCTGCTCACCGGTGCCACGGGCTACATCGGCAAACGCCTGCTCCCTGCATTGGTTGCGGAAGGGCATTACGTGATCTGCTGCACGCGCGACAAGGATCGCTTCCATGTGCCCGTTGCCCTCCAGGACCACGTGACGGTGGTGGAGCTGGATTTCCTGGACCGCGTTTCGTTGGCCGTAATTCCCGCCGACATTGATGCGGCCTACTACCTGATGCATTCGATGGCCTCATCCACCGACTTCCAAAAAGCGGAACTGCGGTCGGCCGTGAATTTCCGCGAGGCGATCTCCAGCACTGCGGCGAAGCAGGTTATCTACCTCACCGGCATCATCAATGAGGACGAACTTTCGGAACACCTCGCATCGCGCAAAGCCGTGGAAGAAGAGCTGAACCGCGGAAGCTATCACCTGACGTCGTTACGTGCGGGCATCATCATCGGTTCGGGCAGTGCATCGTTCGAGATCATTCGTGATCTGGTGGAAAAGCTGCCGGTCATGATCGCTCCTATCTGGTTGCGTACCCGCTGCCAACCGATCGCGATCCGCGATGTGATCAGCTTCCTATCCAAATCACTTGGCAATGCCGCGACCTACGATCGCGATTTCGACATCGGTGGACCGGGCATCTACACCTACAAGGAAATGTTGCTGGGCTACGCGAAGGTGCGCGGCCTAAAGCGATGGATCGGCATCGTGCCCGTAATGACACCGCGGCTCTCCTCCTACTGGCTGTATTTCGTTACGTCCACGTCATACCGACTGGCCGTTTCGTTGGTGGACAGCATGAAAGTGGAAGTGGTGTGCCGCAACACGGAGCTGAACGGGATACTGGGCATCACGCCTATCGATTACCCAACTGCCCTGCAAGCAACACTGCAAAAGATCGAGGGCAACGAAGTGGTTTCCGGTTGGACCGATTCCTTCACCAGCAGTGCGTTCACCGCAAACCTTTCCGAGTTCTTACAGGTACCCACCTTCGGTTGTTTCACCGACCAGCGCAGCAAGCCGATGGGCAACAGGGAACGGACACGCGAACGCATTTGGCGCATCGGTGGTCGAACGGGCTGGTATTATGGAAACGTGTTGTGGCGCATGCGCGGTTTCATGGATAAGCTGGTCGGTGGTGTGGGCCTCAACCGCGGCCGCACACACTTGGATACGCTCATGGCCGGCGACTCCGTGGATTTCTGGCGCGTGCTCTATGCGAACAAAGAGGAAGGTAGACTGCTGCTCTTCGCCGAGATGAAATTACCGGGCGAGGCTTGGTTGGAATTCAAGATGGACGGCGGTCAACTGCAACAGACGGCGACCTTCCGACCGAAGGGTCTTTGGGGGCGGCTCTACTGGTATGCGGTGTTGCCTTTCCATGGCCTGGTATTCAACGGCATGCTGACGAAGTTGGCGGTGTAGGGTAAAGAAGCACGGCTGTATCAAGGACCGGCGATTTCAATTTGGAGAACGCACAGCAAGCGGCCAAAGAGATCGAAACCATCGACGTGAAGGCGATCGCCGTGGAATGCCATGTCCTGAAGGATGAAGACCTCGTGAAACTGGTGGACAGCACGTTCAAGTAATTGGGCGGCATCCACCTCCTGATCAACAATGCGGGTGGCGGCGGTGGCGGCCGCCAGGATCTCTTCAAGATCGACTTGGGCACGGTCAACCGCGCCTTCGAACTCAACGTCTTCAGCGGCTGGCGGCTGGCCAGTTCTGCGCGCCCCACATGAAGAAGGACGGCTTGCCCCATCGTCTTCACCACCTCCATGTCCAGCATCAACAAGGGCCCGAACATGAGCGATCATGCGGGTTCCAAGGCCTCGGTGAAGATCACCGCCACCATCATCTGGCGGATCTCCTGATCGGGAGGTCGACAGGTAGCGAAAACACTTGGTGGGACGCCGTTGGGAGGACAGATCTTCTTCCGAGCTTCGTTCCATGAGCGACCCCGTCATCCTGGCCCTTACGTGGATCTTCTTGGTCCTCCACTTGGCCGTGGGTATTGTTGCCGCTCGCGGTTGGAGCACTCTTCCATTGGTCCCTTTCGTGAATGCCGCCACTGCCGCAGGGGTGTTGATCTATTGGATGACGCAGTGGTACAGCTACCTCATCCAAGGCGCATTCCGCTCTATGCATTGGTAGTTATGACATTCAGCTTGGCCACCTTGTCAGGCACATTCAAAAGCACGGTTCTGAAGAATGCGTTCTTGGGCATCGATGGTTCGGTCCTGTTGGCGGCAGCGCTGTTCTTCACTTTCTTCCGAATGGACAGAATGATCCAGAGCTGCGTTCTCAAAACGATGGTTGATATCTTCACATCCAACTTTCAAGAATTGCTGCTGGGCAATATCTTTCCACGGTATCCCATGCCCACCGCCTACCGCGTTTACGTGATCGAACTTTCTCGCAAGGTCTTTACCGAGGACCGCAAATTCCGTGAGGCCAACCCGCAATTCAATGGCGTGCAGCAATGCCTGTACGTGGGCATGACGAGCAAGACACCGCAAGAACGGTTCAACCAACACAAGACCGGTTATCGCAATGCGAAAGGACACGATCTCTCTGCCGCTATTGTGAAGAAGTACGGTCTCTACTTGCGACCGAGCTTGTATCAGGATATCGGTCCCATGGGCCGCGAAGAAGCATTGGCCGTGGAGAAAGGGTTGACCTTGGAGTTGCGACGGAAGGGTTATGCGGTGTGGTCCAATTGAATATGTGTGCGCTGATGCGTTCCATTCCCGAAAGTGCATCCTCCTTGCATGACCGGCACATGAGCGCGTATGGACACAACCTATGGATATGGGAATTTCACCAAAGGGATCGCATTCTACCCAAGGATGTGATGGAAACACGGAAGGTGATCGGCTATTCCGCGGTGAACTAACCGCCAGGTCCTACCTCTCGGCGCACTGGTATTCGATGATGTTCGATCTACAAAGCGTGCTTTCCGTTGAATTACCAGTAAACCTTTGGATGTCCGTATGCGTCCCCTTTGGGGATCACGTCCATCCCTGAAGCCAACATTGTTCTGCATGCTGCCCGCTCCATCGACTCCAATGCCCGTTCTATCCGGTCCGGAATGGCCTACTTCCACGACTTGGTCCAGCTTTGCTCGCTTTTAATGACATTCATAATGAGCTCCCTCCGTCTTTGGTTCCTTCTACTTCTGCTTTCCACGCCATTTCTTGGAATGGCCCAGCAACTAAGCATCACAGGAGGTTCCGGCATAAGCTGTTCCGGGGTGATCGAGGATTCCGGTGGGCCGAGCGGCTCCTATTCCGACGGAGAGGATTTCACGTTCACCATCTGTCCAGATGTGCCCGGTAATGTGATCTACCTTACTTGGTTCGTGTTCAACCTCAGCACGCAAGGACCCGGTCCTGATAACCTTGCTATCTACGACGGCGACAATACCAGTGCAACCTCTCTGGGTTCTTATTCCGGCTCAGCGCTCCAGAACCTCATTGTTAGCGGAACGGTCTTCAATACATCCGGCTGCCTCACGCTGGTATTCCATAGTAATGGTGCTGGGATCGGTGATTTCGCCGCCGGCTTCCAGTGCACTGTTCCTTGTCAGAACCCGGTTTCGGTGGCTACCATGAGCGAGATGGTCCCTGCAATGGTCTGCCAAGGTGAAACACTTGATTTCGACGGAAGCGGATCATACCCCCAATCAACCCAAACCATTGTCCAATATCTATGGGATTTTGATGATGGATCAGTGGACAGCACAAGCGGCGAATTTGTGAGCCATACGTTCTTGGATGATGGGGAGCACGTGGTCCAGTTGTTCATTACGGACGATAACGACTGCGGCAATTTGAACCTCGTTGACCTTCAGGTATTGGTGAGCACTACACCAACCTTCAACCAGACCACACCAAGCTTCGAGGTGTGCTTCGGAGAAACAGCAGAATTATTCGGGCACGCCGAGCCTGTAACTTGGACAGGTATACCCGATGCCAATTTCGGAGAGGGCATATTCCTACCGGACGATGTGGGACTACCGTTCACCTCCACCTTGAATTTCGAGCAATTCAATTTTGGCCAGGTCATCACCGATATCAGCAATATCCAATCCATCTGTGTGGAGATGGAGCACACCTTCATGGGCGATCTGGTGCTTCAGGTTATCTGTCCAAATGGCCAGACCGCCATCCTTCACCAACAGGGAGGAGGAGGCACCTACTTGGGCGCCCCGAACGATTTCGATAGTAATCAAGACCCGATATTCGGTGAATGTTGGGAGTACTGTTGGTCGCCCACAGCTACGAACGGCACATGGATCGATAACCTGATGAACACGACGAACGCCGGCACGCCGGCGAATGGGTCCTTGAACCCTGGCACCTATGAAAGCGTGCAGCCCATCAGCAACTTGATCGGATGCCCATTGAACGGTGAATGGACCTACCAAAGCACCGATCTTTGGGGAGCTGACAATGGCTTCATTTGTTCATGGTCCATCAACTTCGATCCTTCGATCATTCCCGATGTAACACAGTTCACACCCACTATCGGTGCTGATAGTGACTCGTCCCTTTGGACCGGCGGCACGACACCGGACAATATCTCGGCAAATGGAGATACCATTCAATTCCTAGCGACCTCACCAGGAGACTATCCATTCATTTATCAAGTGATCGACAATTTTGGTTGTACGTATGATACGACCATCACCCTAACAGTGAATGAGCCCTTCGAGGTAGAGGCTGGTCCGGATGGTGTGATCTGTAGTACCCCGCTGCAGTTGGGCGCGACGATCGTCGGATCCTCCGCTACCTGTAATTGGACTTTGCAAATGGACGATTCTTTTGGTGACGGCTGGAATGGTGCTGCTATCACTGTGACGATAAATGGAGATGCCAACACCTACAATTGTAACGGGAATCAGACCATTGAAATACTGGCTGTTCAAGGAGGCGATGTGATCAGCTTGGATTACTCTTCTGGCACCTTCGAGAACGAAGTGAGCTATGTCCTGTTCGATGATCAAGGAGCGATCCTCTTCCAGGACGGTCCCGACCCGGCTATCGGTCCAGTATGGAGCGGTATTGTCACGTGTGGGGGCCAAGGGGGAATGACTTGGCAATGGTCGCCGACCACGGGCCTGTCCGATCCCACCATATCCGATCCTACGGTCAACGTTTCGAGTCCTACGGAATTCTTCGTTACGGCCTTCATCACGGGGCATCCGGATTGCGTGGCCACGGACAGTGTGAGCATCAGCTTGGATCCCGGGTTGGATCCCGGGTTGGATTCCTTGGTGATCCTGTGCGCTACTCCCCCTTCGTTCCAGTTGATCGATCTGCTCGGTGGCACACCGGCAACTGGCGGAACATGGACCGACGCGAACGGGAACGTAGTGCCCGGCACTTTCGACCCGGTGTTGGATATGGCCGGTATCTATACATATACCGTTGTTACTCCGTTAGGGTGTATCGGGACGGCCGATCTGGAGATCCAGATCCTGCCTGCCAGTGATCCCACATGCTGCGGGGTGGTGGATGCGGGACCTGACTCCTTGATCTGCACGCTCACCTATGGCCTCAACGCATCACCGGGCAATACGGGAGTGGGCCAATGGTCCGGGCCGCCTGGGTACACCTTCGCAAATGCGGGTGACCCGCAATCGCAAGTGACAGCGCCGGGCAGTGGTCCCGCCATGCTGTTCTGGACCGAGGACGATGGCGTGTTATGCTATTTGATCGATAGCGTCACAGTTACTTTCACAGAACCACTGGTGGCCACCATCACACCGACCGATGCTATTTGCTTCGAAGCTTGCGACGGTACTGCGGTGGTGACAATGACCGGTGGGAATGGAGCTTACACCTACACTTGGAGCGATGCATTGGCCGCCGACACAACCGTTGCCCAAGATATCTGTGCAGGCGACTATTCCATCACCGTGGCAGATGAAAATGCCTGCTCCACAAGCACCGACTTCAGTTTAGGTCAACCGGAACTACTAACGATCGATTCTGTGTCCTATGTGGAACCATGGTGCCATGGTGGTTGCGATGGAAGCATCCTTGTGACCGACCTCGCAGCGGTGGAGTACAGTTTCGATGGTGGGGCCACATTCCAAACGGAGCCTTTACTTGAAGCGGTCTGCACAGGGCCCTATGTCCTGATCATCCGTAACGCCGAAGGTTGCGTGGGGACCGGCGGAGTGGTCGTGCCGGAACCTCCTGCCGTTCTTGCGGATTTCGGGCACGGTCCCATACCGGCGAACGTGAACGCCCCGACCATCAGCTTCCACAACCTATCGCAGAACGCGGTGAGCTACCTCTGGGATATCGATGGACTGATGAGCACCACGGATGTGAACACAGAGTTCACATTTACCAACAAGGAACCGGGCACCTACAACGTTTGCCTTGTTGCAACGGACGCTCATGCCTGCTCGGATACGGTGTGTCACGATGTGGTCATCGATGATGTGTTGTTCACTTATGTACCCAACTCCTTCACACCTGACGGCGATGGAGTGAACGAAGATTGGGGATTGTACGCGAACATCGCTGATATCAAGGAACTGCAATTGCGCGTATTTGATCGCTGGGGTGGTGTAGTCTTCGAGGCCACGGAACCCAAGATGCGTTGGAACGGGGGCTTCAAGAACGGGGGCGAAGTGCTCCCACAAGGTGTCTACCCGTATCGCATCGTGTTCCAGATCATCAGCACCGGAGGTGTCCGCGAATTAACGGGACACGTAACGTTGATCAAGTAGCGGAGAGAAAGAACTCGTGATGTATTTTGTGGGTCACGCTGAGCTACTGAAGATCGAGGATCAACTCACCGCACCTACCTGATCAACGTCACGCTTCCTGATCGATCTTCGCTCCGAAGACCTTGCCCACCCATCCACGCGTAGTGCAGCGTGAACGTGTACACCCCTATCGGATGCCCATCTCCCGTCCATTCGATGTCGGGGTCGGTGGTGTTATGCAAGGAATGTCCCCAACGGTCGTACACGATGAGCTCGAATGCGGTGGGTGAACAATCCATTGCAGCACGCAGGACATCGTTCACTCCATCGCCATTCGGGGTGAAGGTATTTGGCAGGTACAGTGGACATTCGCAATTGCGCGTTTCCACGAAGACCGCATCCGTGTTTGTGCATCCTTCGGCATCCGTTACGGAAACCGTGTAGGTTCCCTCTTCATGCACCGCGATGGAGTGCGTGGTATCACCGGTGCTCCAGAGTACAATGGATGCACCTATTCCTGCATCCAATAACAAGGAGCCATCTTCACAAATGGATCGATCACCGCCGAGGTCCACTCGCACACCACCCACTGTAATGTCAATGGTATCGGTGATGGTGCTGCATGGCAACTGTATCTCAACCACATAGGTACCCGTGGTGTTCACGGATATACTGGCTGTGGTTCCACCGGTGCTCCACAAATAGTTCGGCGTGTGGAACGGGTGGCTCCACGTTGCGTCCAGTAGAATGCCTTCCGCAGCACTGCAAACGATGGTGTCGCGCAAGGCGACCGGGTCTTCAAGTGGCGGGTCGGGATAGGTGTCCCAATGGTTCGGTAAGCCCCATGTGCTTGGATCCGTTCCAGTGCTCACCGCATTGTCCACGAAGCCGCAGCCCGTTCCCACGACGTCAGGATCGGTGATCGCGCTGAGGTAGGTGGCTCCGTTCAGTCGCGCACTGTAGATGCGATCATCGGGCCCAAGCTGCAATGATCCGAAGGCCTGGAATCCGTTCGCCACCAAAAATTCATTGTTCATGGGGTCGGGGCTGGTGAGGTCATATTGCAGGATGGTGCTGTATGCTCCACCGTTCAACAGGCCATGGTCGCTCAAGTACACTACTGATCCGTTCGGTGAGAATTCCACTCCGTAATTCCGAAGGAACAGCTCGGGGGTGCCGCCTGCAGAGTCGCTCATGATCGAGGAAAGTTGGCCGGTACCGTTATCAAAGTCCAGCACATCAAAATACGCCGTACCTATCCATTCACTGCTCGTTATGGGAACCGTTTGCCCCCAGGCAGTGGCAAGCCGTGTGCCTTGGCGGTTCAATCTCATGCACCCGATGATGGACGATCCGGAACCGTCGGGATTGCTGATCATGGGCTTTCCGATGGCCGTTACAACTGGACCCTCAAGGCCTTGGCACGTGACCAAATAGGCCAGGTACTCATCGCTTTGCCAACGGTGGTAGAGCACCCACACATCGCGTCCGTTGGCATGACGGGCTGCCGTGAGCTTTTCCGTTACCGGTCCTTCCAATAAGGTGTTCTTGTTCACCACCACCCCTGCTCCATTGTTCTGCGATAGGTCCACTACACTGTATGCTGCGTTCGGTTGACCGCCCCACATCCCCGCCTCGGCCGGCGAAGTGAAGATGTAGTAGCGATCCGGATCATCAGGAAAAGGAACGACCAGCGCGCTCTGACTGGAGGAAAAGGATCCGTTGAGCCCGGTACCATTATCCATCACTTCATGGTCACGGTCCCAAACCGTTTCACCATTGGTATAGAACAACAGGTTTCCGTTGCCATCGCTGATACTGGTACAACCCTCATCGGTGCTCATCGGTGTTGCAACAGGCGACGGTGCACCACCCGTGAAGTCCAAACCGGCATTGGAACCGAAGGGCCAAAACGCGTGCTGCGGCTGGGCTTTTACAGCGCAACTGAGCAGCAAACAAACCAAGGTTGGGACAAGAGCGCGCATCAAGGTCACTGCTCCAAGGACGTGTTTCGGCACCGAAATGATGCCCGAACTTCTCGTGGTACACGCACCATTCGTGGCAGAAGTTGTGGTACGGATCGTTGATCGCAAACAAATTGCAGGAACCCACTTAACACAACCTTAACATAGGAAACATACCCATAACATATCACAGTCGCTACTTCGCGGCCTCGCAGCCATCCCCATGGAACTCTCGCACTTTTGGAGCAATTTCGTAAGCGTTCTAACGATCCTTGGGTCGCTGGGCCTTTTCATTTTCGGGATGAAGGTGATGAGCGAGGGCATCCAGAAAGCGGCAGGCAAGAAATTGCGGCAGATCCTGGGCACCATGACGCGCAACCGTTTCTACGGGGTGCTTACCGGCTTCGTGATCACAGGTCTGTTGCAATCCTCTTCGGCCACCACGGTAATGACCGTGAGCTTCGTGAACGCCGGACTTTTGACCTTGGTGCAGTCCGCTGGTGTAATGATGGGCGCGAACATCGGCACCACCATCACGGGGTTGATCGTAAGCTACTTGGGCTTCAAGTTCAAGATCTCCGCCATTGCAATTCCGCTCATGGCCTTTGCCTTGCCCATGATCTTCTTCCGAAAAGCCTCCATCAAGTCCTGGGGCGAATTCCTGATGGGCTTCGCGATCCTGTTCCTAGGTCTTTCCGCCTTACAGGATTCGGTTCCGAACCTGAAGGAAAGTCCGGAAGTTCTGCAATTCTTGAGCGCATATGCTGACCCCAATTTGCTTTCCCGTTTGATGTTCGTTGGTGTGGGAGCATTGCTTACGATCATCATTCAATCGTCCAGTGCCGCTATGACCCTCACGTTCGTGATGACGGCAAATGGTTGGATCCCCTTTGAGGTGGCCGCTGCCATGATCCTGGGCGAAAATATCGGGACAACGGTCACAGCAGAAATAGCTTCCATGGTCGGTAACGTACATGCGAAAAGGTCCGCACGGATCCATAGCCTGTTCAATATCATCGGCGTTAGCTGGATGGTCATATTGGTCCCCCACGTATTACCGCTGATCACTTGGTTCTCTGTGGATGTCATGGGCAACGACAGTCCCTACATCGAGGCGACGCTGTCACCCGCCGCGATCCCATTGGCGCTCTCTTATTTCCATACGTTCTTCAATCTGGTGAACATGTTGTTGCTCATCGGCTTTGTGGGACCATTGGTGAAGGCATCCATCTGGTCAGTGCCCAGCAGGACGGACGAGGATGAGGTGTTCCACTTGGAGCACATCGGCACGGGTGTGGTGAACACCCCAGAGCTTTCGGTGATCGAGGCCAGCAGGGAGATCGCCCGCTTCGGGAAATTGGTCTCTAAGATGAACAAGATGGTAAGCCGTTTGATCACCGAGACCGAGACCAAGTCGCGCACCAAGCTGTACAATAAGGTGAAGAAGTACGAAGAGATCAGCGACCGCATGGAAGTGGAGGTGGCCAACTTCCTCACCAAGGTTTTACAGGGCGGATTGAGCGAGGACCTTTCGATCCGGATCAGGGGCATGCTATCGGAGGTCAACGATATGGAGCGGATCGCGGACATCTATTTCCAGATGAGCATGGTGATCAAACGAAAAGAGGAGGAACAGCTGTGGTTCTCCCCGGAACAACGCCAGAACATTCTCGGTATGTTCACGCTTCTGGAGAACGCTTTGCAGATCATGTGCAAGAACCTCGACGTGGAGGATTCCATGTACTACGATGAAGCCGTGGAGATGGAAGAGTTGATCAACACCCGGCGGAACGAACTGCGCGACAACCACCTCAAGAGCATCGAGGCCGGCGATCACAATGTGAAGAGCGGCCTAGTGTACAGCGACCTGTTCTCGTCGTGTGAAAAGGTGGGCGACCACGTGATCAACGTGAGCGAAGCCGCGGCCGGGGAACAGTGAACGCCCAGCGTTCTTGTTCCTACCTTCATGCCATGCCCAGCTACGACACCCTTTCACAAGCCGTGGACGATCTGCAGCGGCGCGGCTACACCGATGAGCTGGTATCCGGAGGTCACTGCTTGTTGTGCAATGCACGAAGGATGAAGATCATGCCAGCGGAATTGCACATCGACGAGTTCCACCGTTTCGAAGGGGATTCCAACCCCAGTGATCAAAGCATCGTTTACGCGATCAGCTCTGTAAAGCACGGTATCAAGGGTGTGCTGGTGAATGGTTTTGGCCCATCAGCCTCTGCCATGACACAAGAGCTTGTGGCAAAGCTCCCAACACATTGATCTGCAGATCACTCTTTCACCAAGCGCTGCATGTGGACGGAACCCGCTTGTGATACGCGCAAGAAATACGGCCCACTGCCAAGGCTTGAAAGGTCCAATTGAACTCGGTCCCCGTTGCCACGCGAATTCAATACAACACGCCCAGTGGCATCACATAATTGCAGAGCCGCTGACCCTGTGCCCGGCAATGCAACGGTGAGCAGGTGTGAACACGGGTTGGGAAAAGCGGATATCCCTGTTGGGGATGAATGCTCTTTCAAGGTGGTGAGCAGCTCGATGGGAGCACGCACGATCACGGCTCCATTTGCCAAGAGGTTGCCAAGCGGACGCAACGCATCGCTTCTGCGAAACCACGTGGTGCTGGTCGCGGTGGAACTTGAACCCACGTATTCGCGGCGGATCAGCACAGCGTCGGAGAACGAACCATCATTCAAGCGCAATTCTCCTTCGGCCAAAAGAGTAACCGTCAACGTAGTGATCGTGCTTCCGCTCTGTGTTTGATCGCTCCAACTCTCCCCAACCTCGCCGGGGAATTGCACAACGCGGGCCGGGTCCGAATAGATGAAGGAGGAACTGGTTGGACCGAGCCGGTAGCCCAGGTCCTCAACCCCGTTGGCATCCACCCGGTAATAGCCGAACTGGTCCACGAGCCGAACCGCGTGCGTGGCATCCGGATAGTCTGTTGCGTAGGGCGTGGTCGAAGGGTCAAGTACACTGTCCGTGGTGGTACCGATCTCCGTGAAGTTCACCGTGCTCAGATCCCAAAGCACGTCCGTGCCGCTTTGCACGATGCCGGGCACCACGCCGTACGAGCGAGCAACGACAGGGTGTGGCCCGAAGGCTGGAATGGCAGTAGGGTACTCCAACACGGGCTGGGCCAAAAGCTCAGCGGTGCAGAAAACGAAGAACAAGAATGGTTGAATGCGCATGTGGGGCGCAAAGAAAAGGGTGAGCAATGGAAAGCAGTTCGTTCATCTGCGACACCCTTCAGGGAGCAATGATCCCATCAGGTGAACAACCACCCATTGCACAGGAACGCGTTGAAGAGATAGGCGTTCCACACCGTGTTCAACAGCACGAGCACACACGTTAACGCTATCCTGATCGGCAACGCAAACTTGTGGAACAGGACCAAGAATAAACCTGTGGCCATGGACAGGTACATGCCGAAGAAGGAGAAGTCGGTGCGCGACCCGCCGAACTCCACTTCAAGAAGGAACCAGCATAAAAAGGACCGCTCCAATCGCATAGCCTGTAAGCGCGTGCTTGATCGGATGCGTTCGAAGGTGGTCCATGAAAACCAGAACGAGCACATAGAAGAATGGCGTGGCCAATGTGAACCGAAAAAAGCTGTGCAGGTTACCACCCGAGGTGAGCAGCGTGAACACGAAAATGCCCACCAGATATGCAGCACATACTACCGCAACATATTCCGTTCCGGTGTGTTCCAGCTTTTCCAAGACCCGCTTTACCGCAGGGCTGCTCCAACGGACGAGCGCATATGTTCCAGTCAAGAGCAACGGAATGCACACCGCGAAAATGCTGAATACGGACAAGCCGAATCCTTCAACGGACCAATCCGAAATGCCACTGATCACTTGCACACCACCAGACCATGCCGCTTGCGCATCGACCATAGTGGTCCAACTGCCGGAAGAGTACCGCTGAATGGCCATGGTACCCGCGTAGCCCATGAGCCATGGTGCCGATCGCAAGACCACGCGCTTCACGAATGCCGGTCCGTCCTTGTGGAACAGCAGCACCAACAGTTCTGTGAAGAGCAAGGCCAGCAATACGAATACACTTGCAGGACGGACCATGGACATTGCAAAGGCGCCAATGCCATAGACCCAGTACCGGCGCTGGATCACACCGAATGCAGCAAGGGTGAAGGTGGCCATGAACAAGGATTCGGAATACGGGATCCAAAAGATCACCACGGACGGTAGAGTGATCAAGACCAAATACAGAAGCAGTGTATTGGTCATTGACGATCGGAACAAGTACATCAGCAGCAATGCAACGGAAGCCATGAACAGGATGTAGTTCACGATCGAAATTCCGATGGGTGTTAGCCCTGTGGCCTTCCAGAGCAAGGGGAAAAGCGGAAAGAAAGCTCCGCGTACCGTACCGTAACACGCCCCCTCTTTTGCGTATGATCGCTCACTGATGCACTTGTAGATCGCCGCATCCCACGTGACCAGATCATCGTTGCGCAATGCGTTGAACGGTTTCGCGGTCCGCTTGATCTCGTAGTTGTTCCAATCGCCGGTCCGCTCGTAGTTCTGCGCGACCCTCCCCAACGTGTGCTTATGGAAACCTTCCCGCTGCAACAGTGTGAAGACACCCATGAACAACACGAAATTCAGAAGACCGAAACCGAATAGATATGCCGTGCTTCGCTTCATGGTCGACCTTGGGTAGCGTGAACATCAGGGAGCACGCGCGGCTTCCGGTCTTCTGAAGGAGTCAATGCAGGAATGGGGAACGCTTTCGATCGAACGGTCATCTGTCCTTGCTCAGCGGAAAGATAGGTGCACACAGGTCCATCCACCCCGGCTCGCCGCACCATCAGGCTCGATCCGCGCTGCGATAACCGTACTTTCGTGCATTCACTATTGCCCCCATGGTCTTCCGCTCCTTTCCCTTTTTGCGCTTCTTGTTTTTGCCTCTGCTGGTGCTCATGGGCAACAGCACGTTCTCCCAATCGATCTGCGAGATCCAAGGGAACGGAGCCAACAGTCCATTCGTCGGACAGTCGATCAACACGGAAGGGATCATCACCGCCGTCTTCTCCGGTTCTGGAACTGTGGGCGGTTATTTCATTGAACAACCCGATTGCGATGCCGATCCAATGACGAGCAATGGGATCTTGGTCTATACACAGAACACCGGTGCACTTGCCGTGGGCATGCGTGTGCAGGTAACCGGTACTGTAGCCGAATTCAACGGACTTACCGAGATCACCAACCCATCCGCTGTTGTGCTCGGTAGTGGCACGGTTGATCCCACGGACATCTCACTTCCCCTTGCTTCGGCCTCCCAATGGGAACAGTACGAGGGCATGCTCCTTCGGTTTCCCGCCACACTGACCGTGACTGACAACCAAGGCTGGGTGCAATATGGCCAACTGGGCCTTGCTCCGCAACGCTTCTTCACCCCCACCAACTTCATTGATCCGAACGACGCAGTGGCGAGCGGGACGACCAGCACGGGCAGCACCAATGCGGCCGCCGTCAATGCGGAATACGACCTGCAGTTGCGCAGCTACATCCTGCTTGATGATGGCCGAACGAACTCCTACCCCACACCTTTACCATGGGCCGGTCCACAGGGAACACTGCGGTCCGGTAGCACGATCACCGGACTTACCGGAGTGCTGCATTACAATTTCGACGAATACCGGATCCAGCCCGTGGGTACAGTGAACGTGACATACGACCCAAGGCCCACGGTCCCTGATGTGGGTGGTGACATCCGGGCCGCTTCCATGAACCTGCTGAACTACTTCACTACGCTGGGTGATTGGGGCGCGGCGAACGCAGGGGAACTGGGTCGACAACGCACCAAGTTGCTCGCTGCTCTTGTTGCCATGGATGCGGACGTCTATGCGCTGCACGAAATGCAGAACAACGATGAAGCATGGCCCGATCTGCTTGCCGCCTTGAACGCGCAAGTGGGCACAGGCACCTATGCCGGAATGGAAGAAGATGCATTCGGGACCGGAGGCACCAAGAGCGTGATCTTCTACCGCACAACAACCCTTTCACCGGTGACCGACCTGTTCGTGATCGATGACTTTCCGTTCCAACGCCCACACATCACCCAGGGCTTCCAGGTGAATGCTGATGGGAGGCGGTTCCTGTTCAGCACCGCGCACATGCGGAGCAAATTGTGCGACAATGCAACGGGCGGCAATGTGGACCAGAACGATGGACAAGGGTGCTTCAACTCCAATCGTCGCGATCAGGCCAACGCGCTTGTGGCCCACTGGGAAGGCCTACGCAACAGCACCGGGATCGCGGCGCAGTTGATCATGGGCGATTTCAACTCTTATACTGAAGAAGACCCCTTGGACGTTCTTCGGGCAGGTGGCCTTCAACATCTTTTACCCGAAGGTGATCATAGCTATTTCTACCGGGGAACGTTCGGCTCATTGGACCACGCCTTCGGCTCTTTGGAAATGGTGAACGCGCTGGCACAAACCGCTACGTGGAACATCAACAGTGACGAACCCCAGAAGTTCGATTACTCCGATAATAATCTGAGCCGGTACCAGCCCAATGCCTTCCGTTGTAGTGATCACGATCCAGTACTCGTGGGGATCAACGTCGGGGCCTTGCCATTGGGTGTTCAAGAGCGGACCGCATCCCTGGGACCAAAGTTGATCGTCAACGGGAATGGTTCAGGCCTGTGGCGGACGGGTGAAGGGTTCAATGGTTCACACTTCAGGATGTTCGATATGCACGGCGGTTTGAAATTGGAGGAAGCGGCCATGTCCGATGGTCGCACGGTGGACCTCAGCGGCCTTGCATCCGGTATTTACCTCTGGCACCTGATCGGAAAGAACGGCGAATTGGAGACAGGGAAAATTTTCGTTCGGTGATCACCGGACGCGTTCCACGAAGTACATCCCGATCGCGCTCCTGCCTTTGACGTTGATCAGTCCTCGTTCGGTAAAGCGGACACCCGGCAGGTCCTTGACGCGGCGGTAGGTATCGGCGCTGATGTTCACCAGACCAACGGCCCCACTGCTCTCCATTCTACTGGCCACGTTCACCGTATCACCCCAGATATCGTACTGGAATTTGTGTTTACCAACGATGCCTGCCACCACAGGACCCGTATGGACGCCCACGCGCATGGACCACGACGGGTGGCCTGTTTGGGCGCGGTCCAGGATCTCTCCTTGGACGAAGGCCTGTAGATCGAGGGCTGCGTTCACCGTGTCCATGGCACTGTTCTCGCTTGGCGCGCCAAGGCCGCCTGCCGCCATGTACGAATCACCAATGGTCTTGATCTTCTCCAATCCGTATCGGGTCACAATGGCATCGAAAGCGGTGTAGTACGCATTCAGCAAAGCCACCAATTCCTGCGCGCTCATCTTCGCGCTGTGATCGGAGAAATCCTGGAAATCGGTAAAGAGGATCGAGACACCGTCCACATCCCGGGCCTTGGCCTCTCCCCCATCTTTCAGTTCTTCAGCAACATGGTGCGGAAGGATGTTCAACAACAAACGTTCGCTCCGCTCCTGCTCGTGCAACAACGTGGCCTGTGATCGACGCACGTAACGCAAACGGTTCCACAAGCCCAAGGCCAATACAACCACGCCAACAGCCGAGAACAAGAACACATTGCGCTGCTCGCGCTCCCTTGCCAAACCTGTCCGGTATTCAAGTTCAGCCGTGCGGCGGCGGTCATCTTCGACCAAGCTATCGGCAAACTGCTGCTCCTCGAAAGTGTGCGTAAGATCGATCCGTGTGAGTTCCTTGGCGTGCTCCTGACCGAACAGCGAATCGCGGACCGACACCGACCTCTTCAACATCGCGAGTGCTTTTGGAGCGTCCCCAAGCCGGTCGTAGGCCTTGTACAAACATTCGCATTGCTGCTGGACAACGAACATTTGCTGCATCTCCTCAGCGGTCCGAAGCGATTCGCCGCACCAGTGCAAAGCCCGTTCCCAAGGACCGCGTGCCAAATACGTCGCACCCATTAGTCCAGCAACATAGGCATACTGGTTCCGATCTTTGGACGGAGGCATCAATTCCATGGACCTTTGCAGATAATACCGGGCACTGTCCTGTTGTCCGGAACGTGTATGGCAACTTCCCATGTTGCTGAGACACACCGACATCCACGAGATGTCCTGTAAGCGCTCCCAAACGGCCAACGAGCGGCGGTGGTAGAACATCGCACTGTCGAGTTCACCCATGTCCTCGAACACAGTGCCGAAGTTGTTCAGCAGTTGCGCCACGCTGCGATCGTTGCCCATTGATCGGCGGATCTGCATACTGCGCTTATAGTATTCCAGGGCCTTCTGATAATTCTTGTCGTAATGGTGGATCGCCCCTACGTTGTTGTAAGCCGAGGCCATGCCCTCTTGTTCGCCCACCTTGGAAAAGCGGCTGAGGGCTTTGTAGAACAGGTCCAATGCAACACTGTATTCGCCCAAGCGCATGAGGATCTCACCTCGCTTCAGGTACACCTTGCCCACTTTCACCGGGTCATTCTCGGCCAAAGCCAATTCTTCGGCCTGCTGCAAGTAGTCGTATGCTTTCTGGTGATCCCCTGCATTTTCCGCGGTAACGCAGCCGTCCATGCACACTTGGTAGGTTCTCGGATCGGATTGTGCCACGACCGATGCACTTAACAGGATGCAGTGGATCAGAAAGACCATGCGAGGTATGGGCCGAAGCACCGGGAACATGTCAGAAAGGTAATCCTCTTCATGCTCGCTGGACCGATCACTGCAAGATGTAGCTTCGATGTACCAAACCCACCTACCATGAACATGCTCAAGCCCGCGATCATTGTGATCGCCATTGCCGGTGCCGCCTACGCCGTGTATTCATTTTGGGATAAAGGCGGTCAGCCCGGAATGAAGGAAGCCGTGTTCGATGCGGATGATGTCCGAACAGTGATCGATCGTGATAGCAACACAACGGCACTTCGATTCTATGCAGCTAGAAAATTCAAGAAAGACGTGGACGGGACGGCGATCATGATCGGTACCGACGAAGCCGGAAAGGACTTGTATGAAAAGGACACCAGTCCATACGTGATCAGCTTGAGCATGATCGCCAATGGTACCGAGACCCGGGACCTTGACGAAGCACAAGCCCTACAATACCTGAGCTGGATCGAACAAGTGAACGACAGTATGTTCGCCGCAAACTTCAGCTTGGACGAGATCAAAACACTTCTGGACCACGAAGGGAGCAATGGGATACAGCTGGTCTCCAATAAACTGGATGATCGAGACTACTTCACCATGACAGCCTACGCCGTAAGGATCGAGGGTGGTAAGGCTACTATTATCGCCGGCGCACCAAGCTACACCTGTGCGCAACCTTGTCCTACCTACTGCGGAGGTGAACCCCGGTACTATCTGAACATGCGTTTGTGATCGTTCAGCGCTCGTAGTAGAACACCAGGGTGGCCTTGCCCAACGTGTGCATGCTCAGGTTGAAGCCTACCATGGGCGCCGTGGCAGTTTGATCGAGGCCTAGCTTCTCCACGTCCAACGCGTGAACGGTCAACGTGTACGTGTGCAGGCCGTGACCAATAGGTGGACATGGCCCACCGTAACCCGGAGCGCCAAAATCGGTCATGCTCTGGACTGCACCAACCGGCAGACTACCTTGTTTGGGCGTGCCCGCGCCCATGGGCAACTCCTTGGTGGTAGCGGGAATATCGAACACCACCCAATGCCACCAACCACTGCCGGTGGGTGCATCTGGATCATAGAGCGTGATCGCGAAGCTTTTGGTGCCTTCAGGTGCGTCGGTCCAAGAAAGTGCAGGGCTCAAATTCTTACCGGTACAGCCCATGCCGTTGAACACCTCCTGAAGTGTGGCCTGCCCACCCAACTCTGGGGCGTGTAGGGTGAAGGTGCCCGATTGGGCGAAGGAGGACATGGAAGAAATGAACGCTGTGGTCAAAAGGAGTGAACGACACATTTTTCGGAGTTTGGTCGAAAGTAGTACTTCATTGGACGATCAAATGGGATCCACGTGCAAGAAGCACCTGGTTTCGGCACGAAGTTGGTTGATGGGTGGCCGATCGAAAAACAATTTCATTTTTCCCTACCTAAACCCAAACCACATGCGTACCCTGATCCTGACCACCGCTGCAGCTTTGTTGTTCTGCGCAACCAGCACCCAAGCACAAGACAAGGCCGCCCCGGCCCCTGCAAAGACCACCGAAATGAAAGCTGCTCCCCAAGTGGACCAGCTCGCTGAAGAGAAGAGCGCCATTTCACAAGAGCTGAAGACCACCGCCGGCATGGCCAGCGAGATCACAGCACAAGCCAACAAGCTCTCTTCCATCGGCGAAGCAGCCGACAAGGAGCGCTTGATGAAGGTGATCGACGGTGCCAAAGGCATTGAAGGCAACATCACTGAGCAGCTGAACATGGTGGCCAAGGCCGATGCCAGCAACAGCGCAGAGATCTTCGCCAAGGCAAAGGAAGTGAACGCCAATAGCCTCACCACCCTCGGTGAACTGAAGGGACAATTGAGCCCAGAGAAGAAGTAATACCGGAATTCCAACTTCGGATAACAAGTGAAGGGGCTGCCTCGAAAGGGTCGGCCCCTTTTCTTGTTGGGTGCTAGAGCTACCAACTCACACCTGCAGCAGTACCGGATCAGGATGTGTTTGACAACAAAGGACCAATGCGGTCAGTCAAATGAGTGAGGTTACTCAGCTACTACGCTTCCGCACCCATCGACAAGCTCATCGCGAGTGCTCAGTGTCTTGGTTTACTGCGGTTCATTCGACAATGACCTTCCCGCCAGCCAACCATTTCTCCGCATCCATTAAGTGCAAAAAGTACATCCCGCTCGGCAGCACAGAAACATCCAAACTCCCGTTCAAACCAATGCCGGTGTTGCCAATGGTGTTGCGCAAAACCTCTTTGCCTTGCGCATCCAACAGTATGGCTTGCACGGTTCCAACCAAAGGATAGCCACCCGGCAAGGGCAGCTCGAAACGCACCCGATCATGTGCCGGGTTGGGTGCCAGCACTAATTTGTCGTGTAGCTCCAATTCATAGATCTCGGTATCGATGTTCTGGCAGCCCGGTACCACACACCCGAAACTGTCGGTCTTTACAATGAAAACCGTGTATAGCCCAGGGTTGGGGTCATTCATGGATTGGGTGATCTCCCCACACGCTATGAAACCGCCATCGGGCGTGGGTTCCACATCCCACATACCCACTTCCCCTACTCCAATGAATGGTCTGAATGTTCGGGTCCAAAGGCTATCTCCGTTGGGTGCGAATTTGCATAAGCCACCGTCCCAATTGAGACCGCAAGAGCCTATCATGGAGTTGTCCGGTAGAACGGCCAGATCCAAAGAAGCGGTGCCAAATCCGTAGTGGCTCTTCTTTTGCCATACAATGTCCCCATCCGGTGTCCAACGGGTGATCATCAATTGTGCCCATTCATAACTAGGGTAGTCGATCTCACGGTAAGTACACCACGTGATCAGGTCTCCATCGTTCGTCTGCTTCACCACCCCGTAACTGGCACTCGACCGATTCCCGAAATACCGCCGCCACAGTTCAGTTCCATTGGAGTCCACCCGTAACAGAAAATTCGCATCCAATGGGGCAGAAGGTTGACCTCTATAACCGTAAACAGCAACTCCATTACCCATGTACTCCTCTACTGAAATGCCGGTGTGTGATTGGTTATCGATACCGAAATCCTTTTCCCAAACGACCTGATCGGAATCATTGATCTTCCAGATCATCGCGTTCACTTGATGGGCATGAAAGGAAGAATCAATCGATCCGACCACATACGTATCGCCATATGTCGATATTAGCTTGCAGATCCTGCCATGGAACAAGTCAAGAAAGAGAGTTCATTCCCTTCAAGACCCAACCGTCTTATACTGGCATGTGTTCGGTTGAAACCGTCGCTTGATTTTGGTCACAGAAGAAAAGATATCCGCCAGGTATAGGCCTGATTGCCTTGGCTAAGGCACCGTAGCCCGCCTGCTCCGTGCCGTAGTGTTTGATAAAACCGCCTTGTGCAAAAGCGGGCTGGGTCCCGGCAAACGCGCCGAGACCCATTACCCACAGTTTCAAAGACCTCATCGCAATTTGCATCCAGTACTGAGCGTGAAAGACCGTGATACGTTTCGACGAAACTAGACCTTAGCAAGTCCTCGGGGACAACCGTTCCTCGTTCACTAAGCCGCCTTACAACCGCCCCAAACACCGATCCTCCAGCTCGCGCATCTGCTGCTTCTGGGCCTTGGTCTTATCACCATGACCCAGCAAGTGCAAAAGGCCGTGGACCATTACGCGGCGCAGCTCGTTCTGGGCGCTTACCCCGAAGCTGGTGGCGTTCTCCTTGATGCGGTCGTAGCTCATCAGCACATCACCCGAGACACCGGTTCCGGTCTGCCCATCGAAGGTGATCACGTCGGTGAACTCATCGTGGTCCAAGTAGCGCTGGTTGTATTCAAGCAGGGCCTTGTCCGTGAGCAATACGTAGTTGAGCTCGCCGATGCTGTGGCCATGGTCGCGAGCCACGGCGTGGAGCCATTTCCGCAGGGCGGTCCGATCACGGAAGGCGTTGGGTACATCCACGGCCTTGAACGCGATCGCTCCCATGCGTCACTCTTTTACCGGCTGCAAGCCGAATGCCATGGTCACAGTGGCGCCGTTGTCCTCAAAGCCCACCTCGTCGGCCAAGGCACGCATCAAAAAGACACCGCGACCGTGTGGCCGCTCCAAGTTGGAAGGATCCGTGGGATCCGGTAGGTGTTCGAAATCGAAGCCAGGGCCTTCATCCTGTACACGGAAAATGATCCGGTCACCTTCCACAACGTAGGCCAAATGCACCTTCTTGGCCGGGTCCAACGCGTTGCCATGATGGATGGCGTTGTTCACCGCCTCGGTAATGGCGATGAGGATATCGCCGTAGTGGCTTTCGTGCACGTTGTGCTTGGTACACGCTTCATCGATCATCTTCTCGGCAAGCGCGATGTTCTCTGCTTTTGCCGGGAATTCTATCCGTTGCGTGAATTCCATCTCTTCGGTCAGGGCTGCCATGGGCGTTTCAAGGTCGGTCAAAAGTACCGAAATAGCTGTTCACCCGATCCCGGTAGTACGGCTTCAATCCCGGTGGCACTGTTCGTAACAGTTCAGCCTCGCGTGCCTTGCGCCGTTGGTAGTCGAAATAGCGCGCCGGATCGGCGGCCGGGGTCACCTTTCCTTCGTTGCTGGTGCGCTTCTGGTCCAGCTCCCGTTCCCGTTCGGCCTTCTCGTGCTCCAACAGGCGCGTCATGATGTCCTGCTGGCGCCGCATGGTCTCCGGCGTGATCTGTTTGTTCACGATGTCCTTTTCGTTCTGCTCCATCTGCTCGGCGAGCTTGTTCAAGGGGTTACCGGCGCCACTGCCATCCTTGTTCAATTCTTGGGCGAGCTTCTGCATCTCCTTGCGGATGGCAGCTTGCTGCGCGGCCATTTGGGCGAGCTGCTTGCTCATGCCGGGACCCATGCCTCCGGGGTTTTGCTCACCGGGCTTTTCGCCGGGCTTCTTCCCTTTCTCCATGGCTTCACGCATCTTCTCCAGCTGTTTCTGAAGTGTCTCCTGGTTCGCCTTCATCTTGGCCATCTTCTTCCCTCCTTTGCCACTGCCACTGCCGCCGGGCTTTTTGCAACTGCCGCTGCCCGGTTTGCCTTGTGCGTTCATCTGGGCCATCATCTGTTGAAGGGCCTCATCCAGCAGCAAAGCCAAGTTGTTCAAGCTGGTCATGGCGTGTTGCTGCTTGTCCGCGGCCATGGGCTTGTAGCGTTCGTTGGCACGTGCCTCGCCCATGAACTTGGTGGCCTCGTCCATGTTGTCGTTCACCGCGTTCATTTCCCGGTTCACAATGCTCTGCAATTGAGGAACCCGCTTGCTCAATGCGAAGAGCGAATCCTCGATCACCTTGGCATCGTCGCGCAGTTTGCGCTGGGTTCGGCCGTGGTCCACGAAGCGCGGGTCCTTGGTGCTGGTGGTAGCCAGATCCTCCATCAGGGCTTCCTCATCGAAGCTCAGTTGCACGATGTTCTCCAGCAGTTGCCGGAGCGCGTCCATATCCTCCTCGCTCTGCTCCTCCTCGTTGCTTTGCATTGCGCTCTTCATTTGGAAAGCGAGTTGCTCCATTTGCTCGGCGGCCTTTTTCTGCGCGTCACTGGCCTTGCCGTTCTGCTTCTTCTCGAGCTCTTCGCCGCTCTTCTTCTGCTCATCCTGGATGCCCTGCTCCTGCTCGTCGGTCTTGGGGATGTCCATGGGTTCTTCCAAGGCCTCGTTCTTCTTCTCGAGCTCGTCCACCTCCTTGCGGAGCTCTTCCATTTCCTTGTTCAAGGCTTCTTGTTCTTTCTTCAATTCTTCCTGATCGGTCTTGCCTTCCTTGGTCTCCTCGCTCAACTTTTCCTGCTTCTCCGCAAGCTCCTCCAACTGCTTTGCAATATCGTCGGCTTTCTGCTCCACCTCCATCCGCTTGAACAGTTCCAATGCACGGTCCAACTCCTTCTCGATGTCCTCTTGGCCCAATTTCATATCCTGCAATTGCTCTTGCAGTTTGTCCTTGTCCAACTTCTCCATCAGCTCTTGCACTTGCTTGTAGAGCTCCTTCATTTCTTCGCTTAACACGTTCTCGAAGAGTTCCTGCACTTGTTGCTGCTTCTCCAATAGGCGCTCATCATTCGGACGGAATTCCTGCTGCTGTTGTTGGCTCTGGCGCAGTTGTTCGCTGCTCTTCTCGATCTCCTTTTGCAGCTGTTGCTGGCGCTGCATCACGTTCTCCAGCTTCTGCTTGTCCTGCCAGTTCACGTCCTTCTTCTCCAATATTTCCCGACGCAGTTTGTCCAATTCCTTTTGAAGGTCTTGCGCCTCCTTGATGTTCTCCTTCAATCCGCCCTTGATGGCTTCCGCCTGCGCATCTTCTTGCTTGGCGAGTTCCTTCAACGTGGGCGCGGCGAACACCTGCGGGGTGCTGCGCGCACTCTTGCTGCCATGCACACCGTCGTTGTCCCACACTTCGAACCAGTGCTCGATCTTGTCGCCGGGGTTTATGGTGAAGGCGTACATATCCCAGCTATGGAAGAATTCCTGTCGGGTGTTGCGCGCGTCGATCGGCAATTCCTTCACCCCGGTGCGCAAGTTCTCCGGCACGCTGTCGCCACCGCTTACGAAACGGTAGTGGAAGAGCAGTCGCTTGAAGCCATGATCATCGCCCACTTCGCCGCGGTAGAACATGCGCTTCAGTGCCGTGCTGTCGGTCTTGGTCTCCACGTTGATCGTGGGGTAGAGGTCTGGCACTACTTCTACACGATACTGCAACGGGTCGCGGGCGGAACGTGCACCGTTACGCGGCGACATCTTGTACGTCCGGCTCTGCATGAAACGGCGCGAAGAGCGGAACACATCTGCCTTGCCAACTCCACCCCGGCCTGCATCGGTGGCGACAGGAGTTAGCGTGTACGTGCTGTCGTCGAAGACCATGTCCAAGGCATCGGAGCTGCGTGCGTTCACGTTCCAGGTAATGCGCGTGCCGGCAGGAACCGTGAGGTCACCGGTGTTGTTGGCGGTCTCGTTGGGCCTGCCGAGGTAGCCGGGAAAATCCAGCGACAGGCTGAAATCCAAAAGCAACGGGTCGGGAATGGTATTCAGCGTATAGGTCTTTGAGTTGAAGCCTTCAGCGGAAAAACGGAAGGCAACCGCTTCCTGCACATTGCGGAAACGGTGCGTGAACCGAACGGCGTCCTTCTTCACCAGCGGGATCTTCTGGCCGTCTATTTCCAGGTCCACTTGCTGGGGAATGGCCTGACCTTGGATCTCCACGGTCACTTCAAAATCCTGCTCTTCGGGCACTTCCAACGAGTCGTTCAACAGCACGAAACGGAACGGCGCATCGGGGATGAATTCACTGCTGTGTGCGATCAATCGCTTGGTGGGACCCGTGATCAAGCTCGGCGCCGCAAAGAGCAGAACGACCAGCAACAACAAGGGTGGCAATGCGTACCTCAAATACTTCCTGTTCTTGCTCAGGTCGATGGCGTTGGCGAAAGGAACGGGGCTTAGTTCGCGGCTGCGTTGGGCGATCGCGGCTTCGATCAATTCGCGTTGGTCGGGTTGCGCAGAAGCCATTTCGCGCAGTTGCAAGGTGTTGAGCAGTTTGTCCTTCACCTCGCTGAAGTGCGTGCCCACGATCCGCGCCGCTTCCTTGTGCGAGATCACTTCCCCCAAGTTGAACAACTTCACCAAAGGCAATGCAATGAAGCGGCCGACCACAAAAAGGCCAGCGACCACGGTGCCCCAGAACAGCGCTGTACGTGCCCCGGTGCCGAAGTGGCCCACGTATTCCATCAACGCGGCGATCAGGAAAAAGGCCACCAATAACCCCACACTGTAGAGCACCCCACGGATCAGGCGGTCCTTGTAGAACTTGCGGATGAAGGCATCCAGTTTGCTGATCAAATGGTCTTTGTCGGTATGCATAAATGGTTCCACAACAACGGGCGTGCCGCGTTCTTGTTGCACAAAGTTACGACCTTGCCAAGGGTGGCACCCTTAAGGTACACCCGGGGTGGCGAACAGTTCAATGTGAAGCAACATCACCTTCCTTCCCCAACATCTTCACCGCCATCAACCCCATACCCACCATTAACGCGAGGATGATCACCCAGATCCACCATTTCGCAGGATCAAAGGCAGGACCCGCCTTTTTGTCCTTTGGCATGGCTTGCAGGGACGCATGGTCTATGGTTGCAACGGGTGCGAGCAGGTCCTTTTGAAAGTGCGCCATATCGAATTTGGGCGCATGCCGTTCGGGATCACCGGTGGTGAAATGGTAGCGCATGCCTGGCTCCAAATTGGCCAAGATCGTGCGTTCCACTTGGTACACTTTCAGGTCCGAAAAACGCAGCGGTCGATCATCGCGGTTGTCGATACGCAGGTCGAATTCCTTTTCCTGCGAACCAGGTAGTGTGATGACGTGGTCCAGGTCAGAGGCAAGGGTGAAGTATGCCAAGGTCATTTCCTGTTCCACGGTGCGTCGCTTTCTGCGGTCGCGGATCTCGGTTGAATGCGTCGCTCTCATTTGACCCGAACGGTGAAATGGCAACGTGTCGCGCACCGCGTATGAAATGCGTTCAACCAGGACCGGCCGTTCGGCGCTTACATACAACGTGGTGGTGCCTGCTGAGTCGCGTTGTTGCCAATTGATCGTAGCCTCGGTGTAGCGCGCAGGAAGTGCTTGTTCAACAAAACGGCCTACACCCAAGATCTGCATGGGAGCGGTCAACGAATCGTTCAAGGTGATGCGCAAATACCGGTAGTCGCTGCGCGGGACTTCGAGCAACAAGACTTGGTGTGGTGGTTCGCCCCGGGCTCCTTGCGGCACCACATGATCGTCCTTCACCATGTACCATTTTGTGCCGTTGTCACTGCCCGTTATGCGCACTTGTTTGCGGACTTCAACCGGACGGACCCAGATATGCAACTCATCGATCTGTTGGTCTTGCGGACGTTCGATCTCCACCACCGTGCTCTTGGGCAACACCTCATTGCGCACCAATTCGTAGGGCACAAAACGTGATCGAACGGGACCCGATCCGGCCATTCGCAACAAGTAGGGCACATCCTGTCCGGTGCTGTCCACTAGGCGCAGATCACCGATGTCTTCGCGCGATGCTCCGATCAATTCCGGACCCAAAATGATCGCATGTAGGCCGGATCTTTCGATGGTCGGTAGGACTGCTTGCCATTGCTGTGCTTGGGCAATGCCGGCGAGGAAGACAAGATTGAATAGAATGGCTTTTTGCATTGCGCCTTTTATCGGTTGTTGATCACGGGTTGATCGACATGCAACCATCAACTTCCTTCGTTTTGAGACCCTTCACCTTCAATCGGTGCCGCGTCCTCGTGACCGAGACCTGCAGGAGCGTCTTCAACCAAAAGCAGTTTCAATTTCTGGTACATGAAGGAGATCACCAAAAGCAACGCTCCCAAGAAAATGAACGCCGCCACACGACCGCCTTCACTCAATTCGCCGAGGTCGAACAAGAAGAGCTTGAGCAGGGTTATCGCGAAAAGCGTGAGGGCGATCACCCGCATCATTCGCATATGTGCCCTCATGCCGTACCACATCATTGTGAAGGAGCAGATGCCCCAAAGGATCGGGTAACCAACGCGCCGTGCATTGTCCAACATCGCTGCGGTTCCTGTTCGGCCCAGCAACATGGCATGGTCCAACTCTTGGCTGGCGAACACCACGATGAATGCACACATGCACCATAGGTAGATATTCCACGGTTTTGAGGGTCGTGCGATGCGCTCCCTTGCCACATGCGTGATCCGTACGGTCGCGATCACCATTAGCACCATGGCCACGTAATGGAAGGAAAGGAAACCACCGCCGCCAGTCCCGTGTTGGGCCATCTCCAGCGCCCATCTGCTGCTGGAATAGAATTGCGTGATGTAGGCGAAACCGCACACGATCAACAACAAACCAACAGCGCTGCGGACAAGAAGGATCGCGCTGCGGGTGGCCACTTCCAGCACCAATACAAATAGCAGGGTGTAGGCCATCAGGGCCATGTCCACCACATTGCTGTCCAAGGTGCGACCGAGCTGATAGCGCTGCTCCAAATAGTTGGCGACATAGAGTACGAGCACTCCGATGGCGGCGGTGACCTGGGCCAAAACGGATGCACGGATGCCGCGAACCACGAGGTGTTCCGGTTCGCGTTTTCGCAACAAGAAGGTGACCGCACCCAACGCGATCGCCGCCACCATGCCGGTTATCCAGCCTTTGTTCAAAAGTGGTCGCATGTTCTCTGCTCCTCCCCAGCCATAGATATGCTCAAGATCCATCCACAAACTGAAGAGCATAAGCACCATGACAAGCACCGCACCGCGTTCCACCAACCGGATGCCCGCACGCTGGGCGAACCATAGTAGCAACACAGCCTCCGCAGCCCAGAACAACGTGATGTGGTTGCCCTCTAATTGAACCGGAGCAGCCAAGCTGATGAAAGTGAGCACCAAGCCGATCAACAGGAATTTCAACGCGCTCGGTATGCCTTCCCGCCGATGGAAGTACCACGCGAACACCATGTAGAAAAGACCCAACAAAACGGTGAAGAGGCCCGTTACCCGAACTGTGAGATCACTCAACAGGTAAATGCCGACTCCGTAATAAAGCGCCGTGTTCAATAACAGCAGGATATGATCCAGTGCCACGAATGCCTCCTTATGGCGCAGGTTGTAACGCAGGTTCATGCCGAAGAAGACCAGGAAGAATGCCGTTGCGAAGGCGAAGGCTTGCAAAGCCGGTTGTGGATCAAGGTCGGGGTAGCGCATCGTGGCCCAACTGCCGAAGATCAACACCGTGCCCGCGAACGATATCATGTTGATGATGTGCCATTTCTTGTAATTCGCCAGGACCAACATGCCCACGTCCAATATCAGTAGGTAGGTGAAGAGCACACGGAAATTCCCCTCACCGGTGCTGACCATAAAGGGTGTTGCCAAGCCGCCAAGCAACGCTATCACCGCCAGCTCCTTGCGATCGTAGGACAAGGTCAACAACACGGCGAGCCCCGTGATCACTACCATGATCCCGAACGCCGGCAATTGCCCGATCAAGCCGTATTGGTGGAACGCGATGGCAATGGTGAAGTAGAACACCGCAATGCCACCGGCGACCAACACCGAACTGAAGGCTCGGAACCCGCTACGTGATCGGTGCGCGAAGAACAACAGCACACCACCAGCAACCAGGCCGATCAAGGTGCGTCCAGTCTCGCTGATCATTCCCTGCCCGATCGCATACTTCAACAGCAGTCCGATACCGATGACCAGCACTGTAATACCGATCTTGTTGATCAGGTTCTCCCCAATGAATTTCTCAAGGTCCGGGTGTCGTTCGAAGAAGGATGGCTTGGGTGTTCGGGGCGGTTCTGGCGGAATGGTGTGGTAGGGATCCTCGTGGATCGGGTCCGGTCGGATCTGTTCAATAGTGTCCGCGAACAAGATCGGTTCCGGGACCAGTTCCCACATGTGTTCGATCGCAGGCTCCTCTTCCACTTTTGGCGGTGTCGGTGGCGGAGTGATGATCGGTGGTGGAACGGAAACGAATTGTTCACTTGTCAGATCTTCTTCCGTACGCGTAGAAAAGGGTGCTTCAGCGGCACTGCGATGTGCTTCTGGGCGGCTCAGCAAAGCCGTGAACTGCTCTTGCATCTGCCGCAAGTCACGCATCAACGCGCCCATGCGCACCAATAACCTTACCATGAGCACCACCAAGGCGATCGGGATCAGTGCGAGCAAGACGAACAAACCTTCCATGCGGCGGAAAGCTAGTGCTTGCCATTGGAAATGATAACCAGCCTATCTTGACCGCACTTTCTCCTAGTTCCAAGGCATCTATTCGCACAGCACCCCGTCTTACCCCGGATGCATTCCGCGCCTCTTCCCTCCCATTCTCTTGTATCAAGGGTCCGGATAGCCCATTGGCGGTGGCTTTGCGTCATCGCCCTTGCCTTTTTTGATATTGCGCATTTCCCAGCCTACGCTGCTGCGGTTGCAGAAGTTGTTGACGCACCCGCTTTGTTCAACGGTGTTCCTCCACGCAGGGCCACATCGCGCCTCCGCAGGGCGAAGAACACCTACGGTTCACATTACTTCCTGACCACAACGGCGATCCCACTGAAGAAGCGCGATGGCTATTACAAGAACACCATGGTCTCGCTCAATACCGTTGCGTATGGCCTTACGAACCACGTATCGGTGGGTGCCGCATTGGACCTGGTTTCCTTGATCCGTGCCCGTACCGGTGGACCCATTTTCACAGCACGGTTACAAGCCAGCGGCAGTGTTTCGGAGATCATCCATATCGGGGTTTCGGGCATGTACATCAATACCCGTGTTCCTGTTGGTGCCGAAGTGCCGCCCGAGACCAAACTGCGCTCCGGTTTCGCCTTGGGCATGGCCATGATCACCATTGGCAGCATGAACAACCAGATCACGGTGGCCGGGGGATGGACACACGATGGAAAGGACGCCGGGCGAAGCCCCGTGCTCAATGTTGGCGGTGCACTTCGGCTCTTTACCAATGTCATGCTGATGACCGAGAACTGGATCTTTACGGACCCGGACCGATCCTTCTATACCCACAGCTTAGGAGTGCGGATCCTTGGGGATAACCTGGCAATTGACGTGGGGTTGACGTACGACAAGGAGTACACCAAGAAGATCACAGCGGTCGGGCTGCCATTCCTGAGCGCCACCCTGAACTTCTGAGTCCGCTCATACCGCCAGTTCCACAAATGATCGAATAGCGGTACCTTTGCGGCATGGCATCCAAGGCATCTACCGAAGTAATGGACATCAGCAAGCTTCCTTTGATGGACGAAGAAGAGTCCCGCCAATTCGTGATCGTTGTGGACGGACACCGTGCCCGCATGGAATATGATCGGGGTGGTGACCGTATTTTCCTGACGAACATCCACGTACCAATGCAACTCGAGGACAAGGATGTTTCCAATATCCTTACCGAAATGGTGCTGAATTGGGTGGCTGCCAATAACATGAAGCTGGTGCCATACTGCCCATTCGTGAAGACCTATCTCCGCCGGAACACCGCATGGCAACGCTTGCTGGTGAAGGGCGTGCAGGTGTGAACCCCTTCCTGTTCTCCTGTTCAAGTTGACACGTTAGTAGCGGGTGTTCTGCCTACTCTTCCCGTGGTCTGTGGTCTACCGTGCCCGCTTGTACCTTTTCGATCCAGCGGTCTGGTGCACTCAACAGATCTTGTGGTATCCACGTTACCTTGCCCGTAACAGCATCCGTTATGGTGATCTCGGGCATACTTCCGCCGATGGATCGCCCTTGACCATCGCCTGCACGCGTTACGATCGTGCTCAACCAGAACAGGCGGTCCACCCCACCGATCGTTCGGATGTAGGGACGGGTCTCCGCAGGATAGCTGTGCGACCAATCATATTCTTTCCGGCTCTCAATGATCTTGGCGCCCACCGCGCTGCTGCCCATGTATGCAGTACCGCTCATCGTATGGTCAATGAAGTAGACCTGCGCCATGCCATCGCCCGGTATGAAGAGGCTTACGCTCAACCCCTTCTTCGCTTCTTCGAATGGCTCCAGACCGAAGTAATTGTGCAGCTTGCCCACTGCGCCCTTCAATTCCGAATAGACCACGAACGGTTGCGGGTCCTGCCCTTCCGCTAATTGCGGCACGCGTATGTCGCCTTCGTGATAGCCCGGCATGGGTGCCATGAAGCCTCGCCGGAAACGAAAGCTTTCAGCGATGTAACGGGTCACTTCACGCGGCATCACATCTTGCCCTTGCAGGAAAGGGTGGTCAGCAATTGCCTCCGCGGATATGAAGGATCCCTTTCCAAGGAACAAGCGTTCCGCATACGTGTCGGTCGACTTGTGTTGATCGATCACCATGACCCCACCGAAGACCGGGCGCGGGAATACAAAGCCGACCCATTTGGTCAGGGGGACCACCTGCACCCATTCGCCATCATCGTTCTGGAGATAGACCGGATCGGAAGGCTCCATGGTGCAGTACTTCCACGGATCGAACCGCTTTACAACGGCGGTATGCGTGTTCTTGCTGAAGAGCAGGAATTCGCCCACTTCGAATTCGACCTTATCTCGGTAATCGGAAGAGAAATTCGGGGAAGGGAGATCGCCGGGGATGCTGATAACCTCATACATGTCCTTGGAGAACTGCTGCACCTTGTACGCTTTGGAAGGACCGATCGCCGTGGTGTATCCATAGCCACCTTCGCTGTTGCGGACGAAGCGCGGCATGGTGGCATCCTCGGTCTCGGAAAGTGCTTCTTGGTCCGTGAGGGTATGGATGGAACTGATCGGCTGGATGCGTTCGTGACCGGTTATCGGGAGTTGGTCCACCTGCACTTTGTTCAGCTCGTTGTAGTACACGTATTGCGATCCATAGTGGACCAGACGCGGCAGTATCCAAGCCACGGCCATGATGAGCAAAAGGCTGACGAGTGAACCCATCACCTTCTTCCATGCCGTGCTTCGACGGAAGAGCTTACGCACCAACCAGATCAGGAAAAGAAGTATCAGGATCCAGAAGAAATACTTGCGGAAACCCAACACGACCGGTTGGTACATGGCACGCATCACGAACAAGCTGTACAACGCGACCAGGAACACGATCAGCGCAACGACAGGCTTACGCTTGATCCATGAACCAACGCGGCGCGTGATCCCCTTGCGCACGTTGTACACAAGCCAGTAGAGCTGGCCTTTATCGTCGTCCTGTTCTACGGGCATCGGTGAAGTGCGCATCACTTCTTGTCCATGATCTTCTTGATGCCCGCCCGCCATCCCGCAGCATTGCGGGACGGCTTGTCCTCGGTCGGTGGCTCTTCCTTCGGTGCTCCACCCGCCGGTGCGGCCTTGTCAGGGCGTAGCACGGGATCAGCGCTGCGTGGTGACGATGTTCCAGTTCCGTGCGCGGAGGCTTCCATCCGGTCCATCTTGTCCAGCACCTCGCGCACGGGTGCCATGTTGAATCGGCTCTTGAAGATCAGCACGGCGGCGTAGAAACCGAGCATCAGGCCCACCACGGCAATGGCCCCGGTGACCAGGTCCAGCAACGCGTGTGCACCACCCACCGCAATGGCAACGGCCGTGAAGAGGCCGCTGATCACGATCGCCATCACCAATTTCTGCTGGAACGCTTGCAGATGGACCAGCCCCTTGTCCAACAAAATTGGGCTCTTGTGTTGGTGCGTGAGATCGTACCATCGCGTATTCCACCGACGACCCTTGCTCAGGTCGATGTAGTAGAAAACAATGCCTGCAACGAAGGCTATCGCCAAGGTGAGCAACGTGTCCATGTTCCTATGCCGTTAGTTTCCCAAAAATTCCGTGGTGGTCCTGCAATTCCTTGATCACCCATCGCTGGTACTGTTCCGGCCAAACTTTATAGCGGTGGTAGAAGTCCGGTTTATTGAAGGTATAACGTATCAGTTCGTTCACCCCGAAAATGTTCGCGATCAACTGCCAGATGATGATGCGTACCTGCACGTTCTGGTCCTTGACGGGGTGGATCAAGTGGTCGCGGATCAGTACTTCACCTTCCGCCTTCACCGGCTCATTTCGCTGCAGCGCACGACGCACTTCTTCCAGCTCGAAGTAGTCTTCGCCCAACAACCCTTTTGTTTGCAACGTGTGGATCAAGCCCTTTTTCTTGCTGTCCGTTAGACCGATCAACTCCACCGACTTTTCCAGCTTCAAACTGGCGTTCGCAAGCAGCAGGTCGATCTGGTGGTCCAACAACTCGGGCATCTCCTTGAAGTGCGCGTAGGAATGCTCCACCAAACCCTTGCTGAACAGGAAACTGATCAGCGAAGGATCATTCAGGTTGAATTCGATGTGCGCATGCTGCAACTCTCCGGAAACACTTGAAGAGTTGTTCTGTAGAACGAGTACGGGCTTACCGACCACCGTATCGCGCAGCACATAGAGCCCATCAAAGGCGGTGGTATAGAACGCACGTATATCGGTGTATGGAAAAGGAAGCACTTCAAGATTGCGGAAGCGCAGATCCCCATGTTCCTTTCCGCTAGCGCTGATCTTTTGGCGGAGTTCGCGATCAGCCCAAGCTGCGGGTTTATCAAAGTAGGTCCGCACCAATTCCCGTTGCTCACGTGCAGCGGTGATCAGGTTCTTCGTGGTCTTGAATTGCACCTTCACCACGTCTATCATCAACAGGTCCTGCGGTGATCGGTATGTGCTTATGTCATGGTCCAACGAAAACCAAAGGCCACATTCGGTGGTAATATCCGCGATCTGTTTGGCATACTTGTCGAACACCTGGTGATGGATGTCCCAATCGAATGAATGGTAGGGGTAGTACAGTGAACCGCGTTGCTGATCCGGTGTGATGATGATCGAGTACGGGTTGGCACTTCCGTGCGAGAGGTACTGCTTGTCCTGCAGCTCCTCGGCGATCTCCGGGCTCCAGCCCCACCCATCGATGTGGAACTCGTTCAGGTCCGTTCGCGGCAAGCCGATATCATCCAAACACTCGTTGTAACGTTCAACCAATTCCTTGGTCCCCACATGGAACAACTGCCCACCGAAAAGTCCGCTTTGGATGAGTTTCAGCATCACTTCTTCGCGTTCTTCTTCGCCTGCAACTCCAGCGCCTTCTGCTGGATATAGATCTCCTCCGCGCGGCGTTCCACCTGCCGATCGATACCGGTCTCGTTGATCCGGATCGCGTTGTCGAGGTAGTTCATAGCCTCCTGCAAACGCACCTCTTCAAAGCTGATGTGGCCGAGGTTGGAACGCATCAATTCCTTCAACATGGAAAGCTTTGTTGCATAGTCCTTGAAGAAGAACTCATCAGGTTTGTCCCACCAGGTGCTCGGTAGATCGAAGTCCGTGACACGTGCATCCACCGCCTTCTGGATGTTGCGCAGATCGCGCGAAGAGAAGAACGGGAAACGCGCCAATACCGCCGCGTAGAACGTGCCGAAGAACTCGTGCGTACCGGCATCGTGCTGCTTCAGGCTCGCTTCGTAGATCGTCTTCAGTTCTGCATTCTGCAAATCGCCGGTTCCCTTGTTCAGCAACTCGTTCATCGAACCAACCTGCCGTTGTGCGCTCATGAATTCGTAGCCCTTCACACCGGCGTCCTTGATGAATTTCGGATCGAGTTCGCGGTACTTCTTCCACCACAAATGGTCTTGATCAACAAAGTCCTCGAAGCGCTTCGCCCCCTCCATGCTCACGCGGACCTGGATGCGCGAAAGCACGGCCTTGTCGATCTGGTCCGGGATGTTGGTGAACAGGCTGATCATGCGGTTGCCGTGGTTCACCGCGTAGGCGCCTTCGGTATTGCGCAGGAAGACTCCGATGAATTCGCGCACACCGGCGGAAACCCCTTGGCGTGTGCGTTCCTCCAAGTTGTTCTCGGCATCGTCAATGGGTGCAAAAACGATCTTGCCAGTGTCCTGCATTGGCCGGAACCATTCGATCGCACGTTCCGCTGAACCGCCTTGGAAAGTGGAGATAATGTTCTCCGGCAAGGGCCAGAAAAGGAAGGGCATATTCAGGACTTCGCAACGTTCCTTCAGCATGGTGGCCACTGCCGCGATCAGCATGCTCTTGCCCGTGCCCGGTTTGCCATCGGCCATGGTGATGCTGGGCATGCCACCGAGCACCAACATGGGGTTCTTCTGCTCGATGAGGTCATAGCAAAGCAGGCGTTCTGCGAAGCGGCGGAACATGTGTTTGGCCTCTTCGTTCGCCACGATCTCCTCCATGCGCGTGGCATTGAACTCGATCCCTTTCACTTGAGTGGAATAGGCCACATCGAAGCCCTGGACGGTGAAGTCCGAATGCTCCAACTTGTAGTTCTGCGAGGTGAAGAATTCGACATCCTTCAACGAGCCCTTACGCATAAGGACCTCCTCCTTCAATCGCTCGAAATAGAGCAGTGTGATCTTCAATAATTCCAAGTCCTTTTTCACAACTCCACTGCGCTCCAAATAGGCCGCGTAGTAGTACATGGCACATTGCACAGCTTGGCTTGGCCGGCTCAATTTCACTTCCGGAATGCCGCCGAAATCGATGTTTATGGAGGCATGTTCGTCTGCGTGAACGTTGCTGAGAAAGTAGGTGATGTAGTACGATGCGACGAAGAGTTGGATCGCCGAGGCGGTCTGCAACTTGTCGTGGAACGCAGGTATCTCGCTCTGATGCAAGCTGCCGTCGTTGTTCTTCTGCTGTAGCAACTCCAGGCCACTGCTGCGCTCGAACAAAACGCTCAAGTGCTTGCCCATGCAGAAACCCTTACGGATCGCATTGAGAACCACGTTGGTGGTGTTGGTGAGGATCGTGCGGTCGTCGCTGATCCGCACCGCGTTCTTCAGCACAGAGAGTTCGTCCGTCTCCCCAACGTTGAGCGCTTTGCCCACGTGCATGAGGAAGCTAGCGTCCAGTTGCGTATTGCTGGCGGGCCTATTGCGGTGGTCCGGCGACCAGCTCACCATCTTCAGTAAGGCGGTCACCTCCTCCTTGTAGGCGTTCAATTGCTCCTCGGTAACGGGGATCTGCGATGCTCCGCTCTTTTCCATGTCAGGTAACGGGTGGGCAAATGAATGGTGGAGCGCTCAATTCCTTGAGCATTTCCTTCTGGCTATCGCTCAGGTATTGCATCACGGTATGGGTGGTGAACAGGTAGTTCTGCACTTCGCTCACCATACGTTCCATGCAATCCTTGTTCGTTTCGTCCACGTGGAACACCTCGCGGAGTTCGCTCTTGGAAAGCAGGCCCATGTTCTTCTTCTCTTGACCCACAGAGAACATGATCTCTGTTGTCACGTGCATCACGAAGTGTCCTGGCGGAATGTGCTTTCCGATCTCCACGGCCTGCTCATCCTCGGTCCTGTCATATGCGCCCAGTATGGGGCCGATGTCGATGCGTTTGAGCACTTTCGGATGCACCCAAGCGTAGGCTTCATCGATGTCCGATGCCACGACTTTCAGCGGTGCGGTGTTGTGCGTACACTTCCGGATCATGTCCACGAAGTGGGGGTCCTTGTCCACTTGTTGGGTCTTCTCCCCTTCCGGATCAGGGTCGTTGTCGAACACCATCAAGTACACGAAAGGACGATTGGTAACGGTGTCGAATGATGCCCACGAACAAAGAAATCGCTTGGTCTTCCGCTTGTCGTCGAACGTCTTCAGTTCGCGCAAATTACCCGGAACGAATTCCCCGAACAGCTCACCTTTTTCGATGGTGGAATGGTATTGAGCAAGCGCCAATTTCTGAAGTGTGGAACGTGGTTCGCTTTCGCCTTGGATCAGCTTGTCCAGCAGTTGGCGTTTCAAGGTCTCTTCGTTCACTGCTGGGATGCTCCCGGCCTTTAAGAGGCTTTGGTCCGCGGCTATTTTTCGGATCTCCAAGTGGTTCGGGAACCCGCTTGCGGTAACGTCGATCCGCATTTGATCACTATCCTCGAAAAGGTATTTCAAGCTCAATGTCCGAAGGGTGTGCAAGAACCGCAAAGCGAAATCCTGAACAATGTGTACCTCATATTCCTGCACTCCGTTCTTTGGTGCAAAGGCCGCGGTGAAGGCGTCCAGGATATGGGTCACAAAATCGAAATAGCGCTCGTACTCCACATTGTTCACCAGAATGGAACGGTCCAATTCCGTGAAGTGACTTTCGATATCGATGGTCTTCATGGTAAAGGGGAACGCAGATGACGCTGATCTTTATGATCGATCCGGATAGGACAGGTGGCGTACTTGCGTGGTGATGAAACGGTGCACTTCACTCTCACAATAGATCATTCACCCCGCCGTCCTTCTTTGGCGTTACGGGCGTTCCGCCTGTTCCGGTGCCGCCTTCGTGATTACTACTGAAGGTTTCGCTCACATCGATCCCGAACTTGTTGCTGTGGGCCTTGATGATCTCGGCATCCTTTGCTTTGAATTGCGCGGTTGCTTCGGCCATGGCCACGAGCACCTTGTGCAGTTCGGTCATACGGTCCGGGTGCTTCTTCACCCGATCGATACGATCGCGCTCGCTCGAAACGAACACTTTGGCCGCGATCTCGGTGATCTTCTGGTCGGTCTTAACTCCAGCCTCCTCGTAGATGGAAGCAGCCTCCTGTGCGGTGGCAGAACGGATCAGCTGTAGGCCCGATTCATAGGTCGTCACACGCTCTTCGGTATCGCTCTTCAGCTGGCCGATCAACTGTTTCAGGTTGTTCTTGGTAATGGTCTGTGCTTCCAAGTGGATCACGATCTGGTCCACGAACCGCTCCTTGCTCTGGAAGATACCGAGGGCGATGTTGAACTTACCCTTCACCTCGGCTCTGCGCTCGCGGAGATCGGCGACCTTCTTCTGCTGCTCGGTGTATTCCGGGCTGTTGTTGGCCAGTTCTTCCAACGATTTCTCCTCCATCTTCATCAACGCCTCCAGGTTCTCCAGTTCGGCCTTGCGGCTTTCCATCACCCTAGCGGCTTTCTCCTTCGTTTCAAAAGCCAATTCCTTGCGGTTCTTCAGCGCGTCGATCTGCTTCTCCACCTCTAAGATCATGTCTTCCACAACGCCGTTCAGGCCTTGTACCTGGCTGATGATGCGGTTGAGCGACTCCCCGATATCCGCATTCTTCAACCGTTCGCGATACATGCGATTGGCATCCTGCTCAGCCTGTTTCAAGCCCTGCTCTGCGGCGTCTAATTGCTTGGTGGTACTTCTCACCTTGCTGTTCTTGTAACCGAACAAGATGTTCCAGGCGTCACCCATCGCTTTGGCTTCTTCCAACTCCGTCTCTGCGCCCTGCAACTTGGCCTTCGCACCGCTCACCAAGCCCTGCTCACCCTTGTTGAGTTCTTGCAGATTGGCGAATTCACCACCACAGCTATCGAGCATGGCACGGAGGTGAAGCATCAACTCCTGAAGGTCCTTTTCCGTGCTTTCAACATCACCGTTCAGGCTCTCGAATTTGGCGTTTATGATGCCCGAAACGATGTCCTCCGAACTCTTGTTGTTGGATGCGGCACTCTCGATCTCGCTTTCGATGCTGTCCAATTTGGAGATCACATCGCTCGCCTTCTTCTTCTGGATGCGCGCTTTCAACTCGTTCACTTTCTTCTCGTCGCCGAGCTCGTCCAATAGATCAAAACTATCTGCCATGTTCTTGGTGTGAAGTGTTCCCGTTCGTCCGGTATGAGCGAAAGATATGGGTTGAAGGCAGTTTTGCTCTTTGGTGCAAACCGGATCCAACTTCGCTATGGATCGATCTACCTTTGCCGCGCCCATGGGACCTATCCCTACCTTAGAGGCTTAAACCACTGAAGATCAGGGATCCACAAAAGATCGTTCCACGTGGAACACATGAACAATACGGAGCCATACGACATTGTGGTAGTGGGAGGTGGGCACGCCGGCTGTGAGGCCGCTGCTGCTGCTGCTAACATGGGATCGAAAGTCCTGCTGGTGACCATGAATATGGGCGTCATTGGCCAGATGAGCTGCAACCCGGCAATGGGTGGTGTTGCGAAGGGCCAGATCGTGCGGGAAGTAGATGCCATTGGAGGCTATTCCGGGATCATAAGCGACCGTAGCACGGTCCAGTTCCGGATGTTGAACCGTAGCAAGGGGCCGGCCATGTGGAGCCCTCGTACCCAGAATGATCGCAACTTGTTCGCCGCAGAGTGGCGAAGAATGCTCGAACAAACGCCCAATGTCCACTTTTGGCAGGATAGTGTCTCTGGTATAGAGATCGAAGCTGGAGTGGTTGTCGGAGTGCGAACCGGTCTCGGGGCAGTTATTCATTGTCGTGCTGTCGTGCTTACGAGCGGCACGTTCATGAATGGCCAAATGCACATCGGAGAGCGACAAATTGGTGGGGGAAGAGCAGGTGAAAAGGCCAGTCATGGGATCACTGAGCAGTTGGTGGGTCTAGGCTTTGAATCTGGCCGTATGAAGACCGGGACACCACCACGAGTAGATGGCCGGAGTATTGACTATTCCGTTCTTGAAGAACAGCCAGGTGATACGAACCCAAGTAAATTCAGCTTCTCACCGACTACCCTTCCAGCCCAAAAGCAATTGCCCTGTTGGATCACGTATACCAGCACAGAGGTGCATGACATCCTCCGTACCGGGTTCGACCGAAGCCCTATGTTCAATGGTCGGATCCAAGGAATTGGACCTAGGTACTGCCCGAGCATCGAGGACAAGATCGACCGTTTCGCCGACAAAGACCGCCATCAGATCTTCGTGGAGCCAGAGGGTTGGGATACAGTGGAAACCTACATAAACGGTTTCAGCACCAGCTTGCCGGAAGAGGTTCAATTGGCCGCCTTGCGCAAGATCCCGGGTTTTGCCCATGCACGTATGTTCCGGCCGGGTTACGCGGTGGAATACGACTACTTCCCCCCAACGCAACTCAAGCATACGTTGGAAACCAAACTCGTACAGGGATTGTATTTCGCAGGTCAGATCAATGGAACCACGGGCTATGAAGAAGCCGCATGCCAGGGGCTCATGGCGGGGATGAATGCGCATTTGAAGTTGAAGGAGCGGGATCCATTCATCCTGCGACGGGACGAGGCGTATATAGGCGTATTGATAGATGACCTCATCACAAAAGGGACAGAGGAGCCATACCGCATGTTCACCAGCCGTGCTGAATTCAGGATCCTGCTTCGCCAAGACAACGCCGATCTACGCTTAACACCGCGATCAAATGCAATCGGTCTCGCCAGTAATGAACGACTGGATAGGGTCGAACGGAAGAATCAGTGCAGCAAGGCATTGGTACATGCGCTTAAGGCCGAAAGCGTTGGTCCAGAAGCCGCAAATGAGGTGATCGTTCCACGTGGAACATCTCCAGTGAAGCAGAAACTTAAGCTCTACGAATTGCTTCGTAGGCCACAAGTCACTTATGCCGACCTAGAACCTCTTTCTGATCGAATTGCCGAGGTGGCGGATGGATCAGATGAACTCCGAGCAGAGGTGATCGAACAAGTTGAGATCAACGTGAAGTATGATGGCTACTTGGAAAAAGAGAGAGACATGGCCGAAAAGGTAACCCGATTGGAAAACGTCCCTCTTGAGTTTGAGATGGACTACGCCAAGCTGACCTCCCTCTCTATGGAAGCTCGCATCAAGCTGGATAAGGTGCGACCCGGAACGCTTGGACAAGCATCACGGATCAGCGGCGTATCACCTTCCGACCTTAACGTGCTTATGGTCTATCTTGGTCGATGAACATAGCCAAACCTTCCATACTACAGACCCCAAATTTCGCACGCTGATCGTCGATCCGAACCCATTATTCACCTGATCGTTCCACGTGGAACATACGCTTTGGAACAGCTCAAATCCTGCCCCTCATGTGGTTCTGAAAAATTGAACCCCTCCCTTTCTGTAAGGGATCATTCGATCTCCCTAGAGACCTTCCAACTCGTTGATTGTGCGGTATGTGGCCTACGCTTCACAAATCCAAGACCCATTAGTAGCGAACTAGGCAAATATTACGAAGCAGAGCACTACATCTCCCACTCGAATACCTCAGCCACACTGCAGGATAAGCTGTACAAATTAGCCCGGAAATGGGCACTCAATAGTAAGTATAAGATTATTCACGCTCTCCAACCCAACGGCAAAGTGCTGGACTTGGGTTGCGGAACCGGAGAGTTCCTCGCGCATTTGATGAGTCGTGGTTACCTCGTTCAAGGCGTAGAACCAAGTACACAAGCTCGTGCACAAGTCATTGCCAACTTTAGCATTCCGGTGGTTCCTTCAATAGAGTTGGTCCCTGCCCAGGAGCAGTTCCAAGTAGTTACCCTATGGCACGTACTTGAACACCTTCCTGACCTTCGTGGTACATTCAAACGACTATTTGCGCTGCTCGCCGATAGAGGCGTTTTAGTGATCGCCGTGCCAGATCGAGGCAGCTGGGATTGTGCACACTACGACACCCATTGGGCCGCGTGGGACGTTCCTCGCCATCTTACACATTTTCGACAGGAAGACATACGGACACTTTTGCACCAACACGGCTTCCAATTGGTGGAGACCAAGCGGATGTGGATGGATGCACCGTATATCTCCTTGCTCAGCGAAACCTATTTAGGCGCTAGAAAGCCATGGGCGCTCTTGATCGGAACCGTCAAGGGTCTTTGGTCAAATGTCATGAGTGTGCTCTCGGGGCGACCGACTTCGAGCACTTTGTACATTGCGAGAAAGGCGGAGCTCTGAGAAGGCCTATTTTAGAACGTTTAAAGCACTTTGTGCTCTTTTGCAGTACTCCACCTATCGCATGTATGCGAAAGCGATTCTGGGCGCGATTATCGACGTCGATATATCTTGTTGATAATCAATGCTTTGTCCAGTTCCGGCAACGAAGATGATCTTCCTGGGTACTTCGCCTACCGACCTTAACAGAAATCGAATTTTTGACCGTACTACCTTTGCACCCGATTTCCAAGAACCACAACGATCAAACAAATCCCATGAGCTCCACTTTGACAACTCCGCAGAATAAGATCGAGGCCGTATTGAAGAACTTGGGCATACAAGAGCTGAACAGCGGAGTTGGTACTGGCGCAACATGGCTTGCCGGAGAGGGTGAGCTGATCGAAAGCCGCAGCCCAGTGGATGGTGCGTTGATCGGCAGTGTCCGTGGTGCTTCGCAAAAGGAGTATGCGGCTGTTCGTGTAACTGCTGAAAAGGCTTTCACCGAGTGGCGCACTTGGCCCGCCCCAAAGCGCGGTGAAGTGGTTCGGCAACTTGGAGAAGAACTACGGAAGCACAAGTCGGATCTAGGAAAGTTGGTGAGTTATGAGATGGGCAAAAGCTATCAGGAAGGACTCGGTGAGGTGCAGGAAATGATCGATATCTGCGACTTCGCAGTTGGCCTTTCCCGCCAACTCCATGGTCTTACCATGCACAGCGAACGCCCTGACCATCGCATGTACGAGCAATGGCACCCCTACGGGTTGGTCGGCATCATCACGGCCTTCAACTTTCCAGTAGCCGTGTGGTGCTGGAACACCGCTCTTGCATGGGTAAGCGGCGACGTGTGCCTGTGGAAGCCCAGCGAAAAAGTCCCACTTTGTAGTATCGCATGCCAACACATTGCCGCGGAAGTGTTCAAACGCAACGGTGTACCGGAAGGTGTTTCAGTCGTGATCAACGGTGGGCGCGAGGTGGGTGAGTGGCTCGCGAACGATACGCATATCCCTTTGGTCAGCGCCACGGGAAGCACGCGCATGGGAAAAGCGGTTTCTGCTGCAGTTGGCCAACGCTTAGGCCGATCACTGTTGGAATTGGGCGGGAACAATGCGATCATCATCAGCGATAAAGCGGATCTGGACATGAGCCTGATAGGAGCTGTTTTCGGAGCTGTGGGAACATGCGGTCAGCGCTGCACAAGCACACGTCGCTTGATCATCCACGATAAGGTGTACGACAGCTTCAAGACCAAACTGGTGAAGGCCTATGGTCAATTAAGGATCGGTGATCCACTGGATGAAAAGAACCACGTGGGACCACTGATCGACAAGGGGGCTGTGGCCATGTACCAGAACGCCCTAAAAGCAGCGAAGGAGCAAGGTGCAACCATCCTGGTCGAGGGTGGTGTGCTTAGTGGCGATGATCACGAAAGCGGCTGCTACGTGAAGCCTGCGATCGTGGAGGCAAAACCCGAAATGACCATCGTCCAAGAGGAGACCTTCGCGCCCATCCTTTACCTACTGCGTTATTCCGGCGACATCAATGAAGCCATTGCCATACAGAACGGGGTAAAACAAGGGCTCAGCAGCGCGATCATGACCCAAGACCTGCGCGAGGCAGAACGCTTTCTGAGCGCGGCGGGTAGCGATTGCGGCATCGCCAATGTGAACATCGGTACCAGCGGGGCAGAGATCGGTGGCGCGTTCGGTGGTGAGAAGGAAACCGGTGGTGGACGTGAAAGTGGTTCCGATGCGTGGAAAGCCTACATGCGCCGTCAAACGAACACGATAAACTACGGTTCCTCGTTGCCCTTGGCACAAGGCATCAAGTTCGATCTATAACCTTCGTTCCGCTAGTACCCGCTTCGGATCGCAAGGATCGGGCTACTTCGTGTACCTATCAGTGCAGGCTCACCGGTATATTGCGCCGCTATGCGTGCTGCTATACGGATCTTGCTTTTCGCGATACTGGTCTGCACCTCTGGTTGTGGTCCAACAGCACCAGTTGCCAAAACCGGGGTCCATACGGGTACTTGGCGGATGGAACTTGACCTTCTTGGAGACCCATTGCCGTTCAATTTCAGCCTGAAGAAAGAAGACAATGGTGCGTGGGTCGCCCACGTACACAACGGCGCAGAGGACATCAGGGTGGATGATGTCGAGTTCCGCAATGATAGCTTTCTCTTGCGCATGCCGCTCTTCGATTCCGAATTCCGGGGTGTTCTTCTCAACGACAGTACCATCAAGGGCGAGTGGTTCAACTACTTAAAGGGCCCCCAGTATCACATCCCATTTGTTGCTTCCGCACATACCGATCACCGCTTTCCGGGGCCCAGCAACGGAAAAACGCGTGTTACTGGGACTTGGGAAACACATTTCAGCATGGGCACGGACGATGCCTACAACGCCATTGGCCTTTTTGAACAGCATGACAACGGAAGAGCAACGGGTACCTTCCTCACGGAAACCGGCGATTACCGTTATCTGGAAGGGATCGTACACAATGATTCCCTCAAGCTGTCCTGCTTCGACGGATCACACGCATTCCTGTTCCTGGCCGCCTTGAAGGGGATAGCCTTGTCGGGAGTTTCCGCAGCGGAAACCATTGGGAAGAGCCATGGGTAGCTACACGGAATGATGCTTATGCATTGCAAAACCCCGACTCCCTAACCTCGCTGAGAGAAGGGTACGAAATGGTAGATTTCCGCTTTCCGGACCTTGATGGCCAGCTTGTTTCCCCGACCGATCCACTTTTCAAAGGTAAAGCGCTCATGGTGCAGATCATGGGCAGCTGGTGTCCCAATTGTGTGGATGAGACCAACCTCCTGAATGAATTATATGGCACTTACAAGGACAAGGGTCTAGAGGTGATCGCCATTGCCTTCGAGCGATATCCTGATACGACGCGTGCAATGGCCGGACTCCGCCATTTTCAGCGGACTCTGGGCGTTAGGCACACGCTTTTGTACGGAGGGGTGGCCAACAAGGAGAATACCGCTGAGAAGCTTCCCTTTCTCGATCATATCATGAGCTACCCCACCTGTATATTCGTGGACCGGAACGGTAAAGTACGCCGTATCAGAACCGGTTTCTACGGCCCTAGCACCGGTGAACATTACGTAACCTACAAGCGCAACTTGGATGCTTTTGTGCAGCAGTTGCTTGAGGAGCCCATTGCACACGCCAACAGGGTAGCCTTGCGATAGGGATCACGGCTTAAGCGCCTTATCCACAGCTATCCGCTCTTCCATGTTGGCCAGCATCCAAGCCGTATGGAACACCAAAAGCGTCCGTTGATGTAAAAGATCGAATTGGATCTTCTCCACATCATCTCCTGGCTGGTGATAGTCTTCGTGTACCCCGCTGAAGTAGAAGATGCTCGGAACCCCCTTTCGGGCAAAATTGTAATGGTCACTTCGGAAGTAGAATCGATTGGGGTCGTCCGGTGCGTTGAAGGTGTAATCCAGGTCCAGCTTGCTGTAGTTCGTGTTGGCGGCCTCGTTGATATCGTGAAGGCCCATGCTCAATCGGTCACTGCCGATCACGTACACGTATGGCGCTTTGGCCATATGGGCGCTATCCGTTCTACCGATCATATCGATATTAAGATCGGCAACCGTGTTCTCCAAAGGAAAAACCGGGTGTTCGCTGTAGTAACGGGATCCAAGTAAACCCTTCTCTTCGCCGCTTACCGGCATAACGAGCACACTTCGACGGGGTCCGTGCCCTTCGGCCTTGGCTCTGGCCAAGGCCTTTGCGATCCCTAGGAGCGCCACCGTACCGGATCCATCGTCATCGGCACCGTTGTATACCACGCCGTTCTCTACACCGATGTGGTCGTAGTGTGCTGTGATCACAACGAGTTCTTCCTTCTTATCCGTGCCCTCGATGTAGGCCAAAACATTCTCTGCCTGTAATTCCCCCTCCTGTGGGGTGTACACCAAGGTGAGGTCGACCGGCACTACTCTTTCCCCTTTCCTTTTTGAAAGTTTTGCCCAGCTGGTCTTGGGAAATAAGCCCTCCATGCGAACGGCATCGATCAAGATCAACTGGGTACTCGTCGCATCAACTTTCTTCCGACCATCCGCTAGGCGTACTCGACTTCCGGAAAGTTGGTGACCGAGCTTGGCCTCCAACTCTGCCATCCGGGGTGTCGCGATGATGATCACTTCTGCACCCTTCTCACGCAGTTTCTCCATACGCGCAACGGCCCATACCATCATCTCCGTCACTTCCTTACTCCCGTCTTCCACCAAAAGCACCACCGGGTCAACCTTCTTGGATCTTTCCGAAGCCCCATTTCCCAGCCACTGGAGCTGCTTCACATTACGATCGCTCCGTAGGTCCTCGCCAAAATAGATCAACCCGTTGCCCAGGGTCAATGTATCGCGCATGTCCATCAATCGAATGGATCCCTTCTTCTCCTCTACGAGCTGATAGGTTTGGAAATACCCTTCTTCAATAAGATCCGGTCGATCGACAGGTACCGGCGGAATGCCGTCCTTTTGGAATTGTGACTTCAAGTAGGCCGCAGCCATCTTCTGGCCCTCCTTGCCCGTATCACGGCCCATGTATGCATCACTCGCAAGAATGGTCAAGTGGGTCCGCATATCCGCCTCGGTTATCGTGGCGGCGTATCGCAAAGCCAAGCTATCCTGTTGAGCACTAAGCGCCAAAGGCACCAGATGCACCAATAATACTACACTGCTGACCGAGCCAAGAGAACGACTAAAGAACCGTTTCCATGAAAAGAGTGGGATCGATCCCTCACTCATTATCCAGTTCGATCTTCTGTACCCGCCGTTGATGCCTTCCGCCTTCGAATTCGGCCCCAAGAAATGCATCCACGATCGCATCGGCTTCATTCTCTGTTACGAAACGGGCAGGCAGTGCCAGCACGTTCGCGTCGTTGTGTTCCCTGGCCAATGCAGCAACTTCCGGTTTCCATGCCAAGGCCGAACGAATGCCGCGGTGCCTATTCGCACTTATGTTGATCCCATTTCCGCTTCCGCAGATCACTATACCCAATGAACCGGCTTCTCCAAGCACGCTTGCAGCAACTGCATGTGCATAGTCCGGGTAGTCAACGCTTTCCTTTGCGTGTGTGCCTTTGTCCGTTACGGTGTGGCCCAAGCTCCGAAGTCGTTCCTTCAAGTGATGCTTCAGATCGAGGCCTGCATGGTCGCTGCCAATGAGGATGTGCATGATGCGTTGTGGTTGAACGTCAAAGATACCCTTGCTGGTCCACCGGTGCGGATCCAACGATCGGATCGTTGGATCCGCCGGATCTCTGTTGATAACCGGGGATAACATCTGGTCTATCAACAATGCCCATTTCCTCATCTAAGATCCCGGCATTCCCGCAACTTTCTTTTTGGATCATCTGTACACACCAACCACACGATCCAAGGGGGTACTTTCGGCCACTGGATCTCAACCATGAACATGCGAAACGGGAATGAACGATCGTTGATAACCTGGTATCTCACACCGGAGCCCCAACACATTAGAACGATATTTGATCTGTGGGATCGTTCGATCAATGTGCGTTAATTTTGATAACCCGTAAGAACAAATCCTTTGCGACTTTATCATCAACAGATCGAACCGACCAACTACATCATCATACTTTAAGAATTTTCAAACCGAATACATGAATACACTGTTGACGATAAGGAAGGTCGTGTTCGTTGTATTGTGCTTTATGGGTGCCGACCTTTGTGCACAGGTAGAGAACGACAGCGTACAGCGTTACTACCACGCCAATGGAAAAGTAAGCAGCGAAGGACAATTGGTCAACGGAAAACCAGAAGGGTTCTGGCGCACGTTCTACGAGTCCGGTGCGCTGCGAAGTGAAGGGGACCGAAGGAACACAAGGTTGGAAGGTGTCTGGCGGTTCTATGACCCCCAAGAGCGTATGGTAAGTACCATCACCTACATGGATGACAAGAAGAACGGACCATCCTTGAAGTACGACACACTCGGTGTGGTCATGAGCGAAGAGAATTTCGTGGCTGACCAACGCGAGGGAATGGCCAAGTACTTCCATGCCAACGGCGAACTGCACAAAGAGGTTCCGTTCAAGAATGGGCAAGAGGAGGGTAGGGGTTACGAGTACGGCCAAGATGGTCGTATTGTAGCACTACTGCAATACGGAGCAGGGCTGCTCCGTAAACGCGAAGACATCAATAAATTGGACAAAATGGGCCTGAAGCAAGGTCCGTGGAAGGAGTTCTACGCCAACGGAAAAGTGAAGTGGGAGGGAAGCTTTGTGGATGACCGCAAGCAAGGTCTATTCAAAGAGTATGATGCCTTGGGAGGCTTAAAGGACATGGCGAAATATGATGTAGGAGTGGTTGATACCAAGGCGGCCGCATCACAGATGATCGACATTAAAAGGACCTATCACTCCAATGGGGAGGTGGCTTCCATGGGCAGTTATTCACGCGAAGGGAAAAAGGAAGGCTTGTTCAGGGAGTACACGAGGGAAGGGGTTTTGGATTCAGCCAGTATCTATATGGGTGATCAACTTATTAGCCGTGGAGCCGTGAACAATGTTGGAGCACTGGAAGGCACCTGGACAGAATTCTATGCGACCGGTGAAAGACGGGCAGAGGGGACTTACAAGGATGGAAAGAAAGATGGCGATTGGACCTTTTTCCACCGCAACGGCCCTGTTGAACAAAAAGGGAAATACCTCAATGGTTCGGCCCAAGGAACATGGAAGTGGTTCTACATGGACGGTAAACCGCACCGGGAAGAACTGTACCGGAAAGGGAAGGAGGATGGCGAGTCAGTGGAGGTAGCAGAAGATGGTTCCGTGATCGTAAAGGGAAATTACATCGATGGGCTGAAGGATGGCGAATGGTTCTATAAAGTGGGTGACCACCAAGAAGTGGGCGCCTACAAGGACGGCTTGAAGGATGGTGACTGGGTCTATACCTATGATGGTGGCAAGAAATACTTCACCGGAAGATTCGTGAACGGCGAGCCGGAAGGGAAACACAAATGGTGGTGGCCGAACGGTCAGGTGAAGCTTGAAGGTCGGTATAGGGCCGGTTTGGCACAGGGCGATTTCATCCATTACAATGAACAGGGTTATCCGGTGACGGTCGTAAAATTCAAGGATGGAGCGGAGGTCCAGATCAACGGTGAACGCATACCAGCGCCCTATTTTCCGGACGAAGTCTTACAGCCTTGATCCAGAAGGAACTTGGATCACCGTGGGAAGAACATGGGGTTGTTTAACGGTTCCGGTCGGTCCATGTGCAACAAGGTCCCGGGTCAATTTTAAATTCGTCAGCGCAGGGCATTAATAGGAAGGCCATATGCTGCTGGGCGGACCCCGTACTTGAGGAAGTGGACCATCATACGAAGATCTTGTACCGGTTCTTCGCTTGGATACACGTTCCCAACACGTTCCCCCTTTCGATGATCCACGCTGCGACCGTAGTTTCGTAGCGTGGATCCTTTGAACAACGATAGTCAAGTACCATCTACGAACGTTGATGACCTCGCACGGGCCTACGCGGACCTGAAGCGGGATTATGATAAGTTCGTAGGAAGCAGTCCGGCCGGAATATTTCGAACCTCGATGGAGGGTCGGTTCTTGGAGTGCAACGATTCCATGGCCAGGATATTCGGCTATTCGGACCGTGCAGAATTGATGGGCATTTCGGCCATAGAGTTGTATGCCTCGCTAGCGGAACGTGAACGCTTGATCAATGCGCTCTTAACGGAGAAAAAGTTGATCAATTTCGAGATCACCTTGAAACACCAAAATGGTCGTGCGATAGAGGTCATCGTGAATTTATTCCTGGAAGAACCCGATGATGGGCCAACGACCATCCAAGGATCTATCATCGACATTACCGCAATGCGCCAAGCGGAGATCGAACAGGCGGCGTTGACCTCCAGCTATCGAAGCTTGGTGGAACACATGCGTGATGGTGTTCTTGTCGTCAGTGTGGGGCGAGTGATGTATGCGAACCCGGCAGCGGAACACATGCTTGGCGAACGCTTGAGAGGAAAAGAAGTTGCTCTGATCTTCGTGGAAGCGGACCGGCCCACAGTGCTTGAACTTTCGGTACCAGGACACCCGGCCCATGGACGCAACCAACCCAGGTTGGTGCATTTGGCCAAAGATGGCAGGGCGATCAACTTGTTCGCCGCCTATGCCATACACGAAGGAGCTACTGCGGTACAGTTGACTTTACAGGATGAAGAAGAAAGACAAAAGCTCCTTCGACTGAGATTGACCGAAGAAATGAATAACGTGCTTCGGGAGGAGATCAATGAGCACCGGCGCACACAGGAAGCATTGAGACGTTCCAAACGATTTGCACGTGGTCTGGTCGATAGCTCTTTGGACATGATCATGGCGGCCGATCCAACTGGCGTGATCACAGAGTACAACCCGGCGGCAAGTCTTCATTTCGGCTATGAACCGGAGGAGATCCTGGGTACGAAGACCATAATGCTCTATGCCGACCCTAAAGAGTTCGAGCATGTGCAAAAGGAGCTGGACACCTACGGAACATTCACCGGTGAAATACGCAATGTTTCCAAGACCGGAAAAGTGTTCACATCGTTCTTGGCGGCCTCCCGCATACACGACGAGAGCGGCGAATTCCTCGGGGTAATGGGCGTTTCAAGGGACATTACCCGGATGAAGCTGGACCAAGATGCGCTGCGTACCAGCGAAGAACGCTACCGAGACCTCTTCGAGAATGCCACTGACCTTATCCAAAGCATTGAACCCGATGGTCGTATCCAATATGTGAACAATGCTTGGCGGAGAGCGCTCGACTATACCGAAGATGAGGTGGCGAAGTTGCGGCTGGAAGACATTATTCATCCGGACCATTTGGCCGCTTATATGGATCGGTTCCAACGCGCAATGGCCGGCAATGAAGTGGAGCGGATACACACGGTCTTTGTAGGAAAGAAGGGCAACAGCGTGCATGTGGAAGGCACCACCAATGTGCGTAGCGTGGATGGAAGACCGATCGCATCCAGAAGCATCTTCACGGACATTACACATGTACACTTGGCCCGTGAGCAACTGCAACAGCAAGAGGCCAAGATGCGTGCACTTTTCGAAAGCAGTGAACACATGTTCTGGACCGTGGATACGCAGATAAAGATCACATCCTGCAACGTGGGGTATCGCAACATGATCGAACGCCTCCATGGCCGAACACCCGAAGTCAACTTGGACCCCAACAAGCCACGCGCCAAGTTCGCCACACCGGAGTACCATGATCTTTGGGAAGAGAAGTATGCCATCGCATTGAGCGGTAAGCCCATCCGTTTCGAGACCGATCTTGTTGATCAACAGCACGAACGAGTTTGCAACGAGATCTTCCTGAGCCCCGTATTCGACGTTGAGGGGAAAGTGACGGCGGTGTTCGGTATTGGGCACGAGATCACCGAACAGATCAGGGCAGAAGACCTAGTGCGCCACCAGGCTTCACGGCTAAAAGCCATTTTTGAAAACGCCGCGAACGTGATGATCTGGACTTTGGACCGCAAGTTCAAGATCACCTCGTTCAATGACCACTTCCTGCGCACTACCGAACGGAATCTGGGACTTAAATTCAACCAAGGTGATGACTTCGTAGGCCGCATGCAAGTGAAGCTCGCAAAAGGCAAGGGCGATCCTTCTGTGGGGAATTACAAGGCAGCGCTGCACGGGAAACCACAGCAGTTCGAATCGGAACTGGTCGGGACAAATGGCCAACCCGTTTGGGTGGAAACCTTTCTGAACCCGATCATGACCAATGGAAAAGTAACCGAGCTTTCGTGCATGGCTTACGGCATCACGGATCGGAAAATGGCCGAACAGCGACTGCTACAGAGCCTAACGGAGAAAGAGGTGCTGCTCAAGGAGGTCCATCATCGTGTGAAGAACAACCTTCAAGTGATCAGCAGTATTCTCAGCTTGCAAACGGCATACGTTGATGGTGACGAGCGTATCCTGGAACTGCTTCGCGTAAGCCGCGATCGTATCCGAACCATGTCCTTCATCCATGAAAGTCTTTATCAGAACAAGGACTTTAGTTCCGTCGACATGGCCGATTATATCGATGGCTTCAGCAGGAACCTCGTGATGAGCTATAGCTTGAACGGCAAAGTAGTGTTGGAACAAGAGCTCCAAAAGGTCCATCTGGTATTGGACCAGGCAATTCCTTGTGGACTTATCCTGAATGAACTGATCAGCAATGCCGTAAAGCACGCATTCCCCGATGGCAGGAACGGAAAGGTCAAGATTGATTTGGCAATGGATAAGGAGGTGGTCGAGTTGTCCGTCTCGGATAATGGTGTTGGATTACCGGAAGGACTTAACGCACTTCATGATGGCAACCTCGGATTGGAACTCGTACGCACATTGGTGGAACAGCTTGATGGAACATTGAAAGTGACGTCCGGTGCAGGGGTCAGCTATTTGATTACTTTTGGGCGTATCAAGTAGATCACATGGCGCAATCCAATGTCCTCGTGGTTGAGGACGAAAGCATCGTAAGCAAGGACATCCAACACAGCCTGAAGAAATTGGGCTACAATGTTGTGGGTGCCGCCAATACGGGAGAACAGGCTGTGTCCTTGGCTCTGGAGCACATGCCGGACATCATCCTCATGGACATCATGCTCAAGGGTGAAATGAACGGTATCGAAGCCGCTGAAGCCATTCGAAAGGAAACCAATATTCCCGTGATCTTCCTCACCGCATACGCCGACGAAAGTACCTTGGCCAAAGCGAAGGTGACCCAGCCGTACGGCTACATTATCAAGCCATTCAAGGAGATCGACATCCACACGACGATCGAGATGGCCTTGTACAAGCACAAGAAGGAAACAGAAGTGCTGAAAGAACGCGACCTGCTGTATTCCCTTGTTGAAAACAAGGACACTACCGGGCGTGACATCATGTTCGTCAAGAGCAACAGTCGGTTGGTCAAGTTGAAAACGGGAGACATTTATTTCGTGGAAGCGCTGAAGGATTACGTGGTGATCAATACACTGAACACACGCTACACGATCCACAGTACCATGAAGGACATCGAGGCGAAACTGCCTGAAAGTGACTTCATTCGTGTACACCGCAGCTTCATTGTTCGTTTGGACAAGATCGTGGCCATTGAGCAACCGAACCTGATCCTGGAGAACGATAAGAAAGTGATCCCGATCGGCGGTAGTTACAAGGACGATCTGGCAAAGCGCTTGAATCTAGTTTAAGGTCAGCCCTTGCCTTGATGGCACGGTCTTGGAGGTCACACGGTCATTGCAGATCAATGGCGACCCCAGCTCTCAGATACATTTTCACACTTCTATTTGGCATTGCCGCGGTTACATGCCAAGCCACTGAATACGAGGTGCCTGCCGGAACGGACGTCGGTGTCTTCTTCAGGGATCTGCCCGAAGATGCCACGGCCGTATTCTTTTCCGCGAGTGCCAAGTACAGCAGTCAAGGCGACATCCCGCTACCGGATCGTCGGTTGTTGGTGATCGATGGTAAAGGCTGCGAACTGCACTTGGGACCGAACTCCAACGGGTTCACAAGAGCGGTGAAGGATCAGGATGAAGCCATGTTCAAAATGGCCAGCCGTTACGCCATCCGCGATTTCGGAATGATCCAAGGCGGGTTGAAAGGGATCGACCTGAAGGCAACCTTGGGCAGTACAATTACCAATTGCAGGTTGACGGGCCAAACAGAGGTCGGCATTGATCTGAGCTTCTGCCTAATGGCCCGTTTGCAGAACGTATTGGTGACCAATCCGCGTAACAAGGGCTTTGTGCTCCGCGATGGAGACTGGCCCGGCGCGACACCGATCAACAGCCAGAGCAACAGCTCGGTGCTGGAGCAATGCCGCGTGTTCTGCACGACCACCACAACGGATGCTTTTACGATACTCAATACGGGTGGTGTCCGGATGGTCGATTGTGTTTCCGAAGGTGCAGAGGCCGACCGTGACATCTACCTGAGCGCGGTTACCTCGGACGAGGAGGACCGCATTGCGAACAACCCCGCCGTGCGGTCGTTCACCTTGCAAAATTTTCATGTGGAACACGCACTTCGTAAAGAGAGCATTCTGGTGAATATGCCAGCGCAAGCAGTGGTACACCTTAGCAATGTCTATTGGAATTTCGGCCAAACGGCACCGGTGATCCGCTATGTACGTGGACAGCTCAACCTTACCGAAATACCTTGGTGGATGAACAACTTTGTGATCGCCACCCGTGTGAATTCGCCTCGGATAAGCGTGTCCCATAGTCATAGCAAGTTGCAATTGGGCGCCCAAAACGAACGTACCAAGTTGAAGGCTGGCTCCTTCGAATTGCTCGACCCTTTGCCAGGTAACGAAGTACTTGTCACCAAGTTCATCACCATTTCGGATCCGGCTTATTGATCGTGCCGTGCATAATGCTCCCCGATCGGAAATGACATCATCTGGCGCAAAAGAGAAGGGGTGCCTCGAATTGAGGCACCCCTTCTCTTTGTAAAGTTCAACTTACGCGGCTGCTTCCGCCGAGTTCGGTAGAAGCTGGAAGTCGCTCAAAACGACCTCCGTGATGTAGCGCATCGAACCATCCTTGGTCTTGTAGCTGCGGTGGACCAACCTGCCCTCCAGGGCCACGGGAGACCCCTTCCGCAACAGGCGGGCCACTGCATCTGCCGTGTTGCCCCATGCCACAACGGTATGCCATTGGGTATCCGTAACACGTTCGCCTTGGGCATTGCGGTAGCTATCGTTCGTGGCCACGGAGATGCGGGCCACTTTGCGACCTTCGGCCACCTCACGTACTTCAGGATCGAAACCGAGGTTGCCGATCAGGTGTACTTTGTTCTTCAGCGTGTTCATGGGAATTGGGTTTGTTTGTTTTACCGGGGCTTGTTCCCTACGGCGATGCAAACCTTCACCGGTCCGCAAACTTTATTCGGTCGGTACCCATTTGTAATCGTTCATAGCTGTTTGCTGTCGTTTGTTCATTGGTAAATTGTGGCTAAACGAGGAAGGACAGTAGATCAGCCTTTAAGTAGCGTAACTTGGTCTTTGGCCTAACACAAGCAGCGTTCGATCCCATTTCACTGTCTTGTTGGAGGTAAGGCCTACCTGATTTGGGAGAACTAAGTGAGCAAGAACTCGTCCAGGGTTGCTTGGGCGGTAACCGACGCTGTCAGGAAGACCTGTATGCACGGTTCGCACGGCGTATGTACGCCGTATGTCTTCGCTATGCCCGGCATGAACTCGAAGCCCAGGACCTGATGCAAGAGGGATTTATTCGGGTATTCGAAAAATTGCCTTCGTTCCGGATGGAAGGTTCATTGGAAGGATGGGTCCGCAGGATCATGGTACACACTTCGATCAACCACTACCGAAAGAAAGCGTTCCAACAGGAGCGATTCGGCATGGAGCACCTGCCTGAAGCACCCGTGGACCCCTTGGCCTTGGACAATCTGGGTGAAATGGAGCTCATGGCCATTATAGCGGAGTTGCCTGATGGGTATCGACACGTATTCAACCTGTACGCCATAGAAGGTTACGACCATTCGGAGATAGCGACCATGTTGGGTTGTGGTGAAAGCACCTCGCGCAGTCAACTCTCCAAGGCCAGGAACTACCTACAGAAACGTATTGAACGTAAAGACATACTGCACTATGCGGGAAAAGCAGCCCATTGACGACCTCTTCGAACGAACCCTGTTCAACGCAGAGGTTACACCACCGACAGCGGTGCGGAATGCGCTTGGCCATGAATTGGGGTGGGCCGACTCTACGCGCAGCGCAATGGGTCTCTTACCCTTGCTTATGCTGGTCATTGGGCTAGTTGGTGCTGGTGCTGCCGTGTGGTCTTGGAACACAGATGAACAGGTTGGCCTTGTTGCACTTACCGAAACCAAGGCGTTGGCGCCGAGGAATGCGGAAGGTGTTACGGATGTAAGCGGGGGTGAAGTGCCCTATGGCCCCTTGCCAGTGACCGCAAATTCCGATCCCGACCATTTGCGTGAACAAACAGCAAGAGCAACTGAAGCCGAGTCGGACCATGACAATGGGTCAGTTCCACTTGAACGCTTGCAAGTGTCCACTTCCGCCTTGCAAACATCATCTTCCAAGAAAAGCCTTGGGCAAGCCTCGCCTATTGAGAGCAAAGAACACGTGGGCTTGAACACCATTGCTGCTCGGAATACGCGAACCACAAATAAATCTGGAGCTGCTGCCGAACATGCATCAGAACAGGCGGCTCAAGGTTCCACTTCTCCATCGGGTGAACGATCTTTTTCTCCGACCCCTGTTCAACCCACGGCTGGACCGATCGCTACGTTATCACAAGGAACAGGAAGTGCAATTCCGGCTACGTTTCAACTGGATCAACCGAACAGCGACCTTGGGATCGGTTCAGGAACGTGGGGCGAAAAGGATCTGGCGGCCCAATATTTGGATCCGTTGACCATCGCGAATTTGACAGAGCTGGCCACGGGCGACCTCGCCACACGTAAAATGCCGCTCCAGTATGTTCTGCCCAAGGGAACATGGTGGATAGGGGCCTTTGTAGGAATGGGGATCGTTAGCGGTCACTGGAAAGGGGATCAGCTCGGTGACTTGGACCAAGCAGAACGCTGGAAGTCCACCTTGCAGGGTGGGTTGCAATTAGGCCGTGTCTGGCGCAGTGGCTGGAACATTTCTGTGGGGCTTGGAGCAAGTCGGGTGAGAAGCGTGTTCAGATACGATGAGAAAGGATCGGTTTCCAACTTCTCCGAGGTGGATACAACATGGGAGAACAGCACGTTCGCGGGCTCGACTATTTACACGTGGAACATCGATACCCTTCAGGTCCAAAGAACCGAAGGATCCTTGCGCCGTGATGCCCGGAACCAATACACCGCCTTGCAGGTCCCGATCACCTTGGGTTGGCATGGGGGGGTGCGCCGGTTCAGGTACGGAGCATTCGCCGGCGTGTTGGCGTGGATCCCGACCCAACGCAAAGGTTTGACCTTGCAACGCGATAACGCGGATGGTCCTACAAGCACGATCGCCCTTCAGGATAACAAGGTCCAAGATCGTTTCGGTATGCAGGTACACGGAACCGCTGGTCTTTCCCTGGGATATGCCATTACCGAACACTTCGATGTCTATGTTGAACCCATGGTCACTTCACCGATCTACAGCAGTGGCAACGGCGATATGCCATGGCTCACTCGACCAACGCTTCAGTTACGGATCCAATATGAACTCTAACCGACTTTTCTGGGCCCTACTTTCATTGTTTGGGCTTTTGTCTCCTACACCTTGTGCAGCCCAGCCCCTTTGCGCAGTGTTGCTCAAGCCAGCCTTCACCTATTCCGCAAATGGCCTGGTCGTGCAATTGGAAGACAGCTCACGTACATTCGGAATACAAGCCACCGCAACATGGGATTTTGGCGATGGCTCGGCCGTAACGGCTGATGCTGTGCATTTCTACCAAGGGCCAGGTATCTATAACGTGTGCCTTACCCTCACTGCCTTGGACTTGCCTTGTGCCGTTACTAATTGTCGCTCGGTGGTCGTGGTTGCTTCCAATTGCGCTGTTCCGGTCAACGCGTATTTCGAATGGAGCCTTGCAGGAACGAACGCAGCTACGTTCTATGATGCAACACAACCGTTGGACGCGGCTAATACCCTGTGGGACTTTGGTGACGGGGTCACGGATCAATCCAATGCTCCATCGCACACTTGGTTCCTCCCGGGAGCGCACTTTGTAAGCCTAACAAAGTGGAATGATTCCTGTGCAACGACCCATGGCGAATGGGTTGCTGTGGATGGTAACGTTACCACCTGCGCACCTCCGGGATTGTTCTTGGATTTTGAGCCGAACTACACAGGGGATGGCGTAGAATTCGTTCCCGAGATCGTAACGAACGATGTAGTACCTGTATTCTATATCTGGTCATATGGCGATGGCGTGATCGATACGACGTACTACGGTTACCATGTGTATCCAGATGCAGGGCCGTATCAGGCGTGCTGTTTGTTAGGAGCGGTCACCGCTCCAGCATTGGATTCATGTTTTGCCCTGACCTGCCGAACGATCTATCCGTATTCAGCGACCGAAGTACTGGAGCTTAGTGATGAGGTTATTTCAATCGCCCCCAACCCATTTACTGAAAGTCTCCGGATCGATCTTGGCACCGATGCAGAGAGCACTTTCATCCAAATGATGGACATGGTGGGCCGGACGGTGTTGTCCATCAAGGTCCAAGGTACAAGGAACGTGCAGGTCCAAACGGGTCATTTACTTCCCGGCCCCTACCTGATGGTGATCAGCGGACCAACCAAGGTCCGACGAACCAAGGTGATCAAGTCCTCCCAATAGACAACGCCCACGGCTATTGCCGCAGGCGTTGTGCATCTGGAGGTGTAGCCTCTCAAACCCCCTCCGCAACCTTGGCGTTCAGCAAGTGGTACTCGTTCAGGACCACCTCGCTAGTGTATCGCTTCTCACCCTCCTTGGTCTCGTAGGTCCGGTGTACCAAGCGACCCTCCACCACCAATCCGGACCCTTTGTGCACCTGACCGGCCAAGGTCTCGGCCAACTTGCCCCACACTACCAATGGGTGCCATTCCGTGTTGTCCTTCCATTCACCTGCAGGGGTCTTGTAACGTTCGTTGGTCGCAAGATTCAAGCGCAGTACGGACTTTCCCTCGGCGTATTCTTTCAATTCGGGGTCCGCTCCCAAGTGTCCGATCAGTTGCACCTTGTTCTTCATTGAAATGTTCATCGTGGTCCGGGTTTTAAGTTAATTGTTGTTGACCGATGCAAAGGACCGGCGACCGGCGAGCGTGATCCGGTCGATTTTCGTTTATAGGCGTTTGTACGCGTTGGCAGTCGTTTGTTGAACGAGTATGAGGGTGTCCAAATGCTCAAGCCACAAAGGATCCCACCAGCAACCTCTTTCCTATCTTTGATCGCCCTTATGGTTCGTGACCCGGGGCTAAGAAAACTTGACGTATGACGCAGAAAGCAGACAAGATCCTGGTGCCTACCGACTTCACCAAAGTGGCCGATTGTGCCATGAACCACGCTATGACCGTTGCCGGCAGCACGGGTGCTGCTGTATTCCTGTTGCACGTGGTGGATAAGGCTTCGGTCGCTGAGGAGGCACGCGTTAAACTAGGTCTGGAAGCGGAACGTGCTCGAAAGTGGAACAACAAAGTATCGGTTACACCGATCGTTCGAGTGGGTTCCATTTATGATGAGATCGGGGATGCGGCTGCTGAGGAGGGCGCCGGGCTCATTATAATGGGCACTCACGGTATGCGCGGCATGCAATTCCTTACAGGCAGCCGAGCGTTGCGCGTGATCATGGGGTCAAGCGTTCCCTTTATCGTGGTGCAAGAGCGGAAGATCAAGGAATCGGGATACAACGATATCGTGGTGCCACTGGATCTGCATAAAGAGACACGACAGAAGCTTACCATCGTTGCCCAAATGGCGCAAACGTTCAAAAGCAAGGTACACCTCATCACCCCCAAGGAAGATGATGAGTTCTTGCACAAACAACTGGTGAACAACATCACTTTTGCCGAGAATTACCTGCGCGAAAGGAACATTGAGCATGAAGCGACCATTGCCGATAGCGACAGTGGTGATTTCGTGAAGGCCGTGGTGAAGTACGCTAATGGGATCGATGCTGATCTGATCACCATCATGAACCTGACAGAGGGTAATATTTTCGGGATCCTCGGAGTGCCATACGAACAGGAGATCATTGCCAATGAGGCCATGATCCCCGTTATGTGCATGAAGCCGATCGAGACCGGTGTGAACAGCGGCTGGACGATGCAGGGCTAGTTCAACTTACCACTTGCTAGGCCCGCATCCCGATCACCAGAATGTCGTCGACCTGCTCATAGCCGCCACGCCATCCGTTGAAGGCCTGCTCAAGCATGCTGCTTTGCTGCTCTGTGGGGTAACGACTGATCTCCACAAGTAGTTCACGGAACCGTCGGTACATGTACTTCTTGCCTTGGGCACCTCCGAACTGGTCGGCATATCCATCGGAGAACAAATAGACCATATCCCCCTGTTCCAGCTTGATCCTGTGGTCGGTGAATTGCTGCCCGGGAAGCTCTATGCCACCGATCGGACGTTTGTCCGGTGAGAACTTGAGCACCTCTCCATTTCGGACAACGTACAAGGGCGAATTCGCGCCGGCATACTCCAGAACCATTCGCGTTGGATCGTAGCTGCACAATGCCATGTCCATTCCATCGTGCATGCGACCCTCTTCTTGTCCGTTGTTCAGCGCCGCGTATGCGATCGAATTGAGTTCCCGAAGAACCTCACTTGGGCGGGAACGCCCTTTCTCCTTCATCGCTTGGTTAAGACCATTGTGTCCGATCAGGCTCATGAACGCCCCGGGCACGCCGTGACCCGTACAATCGACCGCAGCGAACGTGATCTTTTCATCCAATTTCTCCACCCAATAGAAGTCTCCACTAACGATATCCTTGGGTTGATAGAACACGAAGGATTCGGGCATGAGCTCGCGCATGCGCCGAACCGGCGGGAGTATGGAATCTTGCAGGCGACGGGCGTATCGAATACTGTCCGTAACGTTCTTGAGCAGCTCGTTGACCTCCCTGCTCGCTTTTTCCACTTTGTCTTTCTGGAGCACGACCTCCTCGGTCCGCTCCTTCACTTTCATTTCCAACATGCGCTCACGTTGACCGAGCTCATCGCGCATCTTCAACAGGGCATGGCCGAGCATGTCCTTTTCGCTCAGTGGCTTGTATTCGGCATCGAAATTCCCGGCCGCCACGGCGTGTGAGAAGTCCGTGGTGCGGCGTAGGCCGGCGACCAAGGAATTGAGCTCATTGCTCATATCGCCGATCTCATCGTTGGTCGTGCGCACCTCCTTGCTTGGAAACACGCCTTTTCCTAGTTCCTTCAATACGCGGTGCAATCGTTGCACGGGTGTTACGATGCCGCGAATAATAAAGAAGCCGGCGATCGCGCCGATCGCGACTAGGCCAATGCCCAAGTACAATACGATGAATTTCAACGAGTCGAAGCTCCGGATCATACCGCTGCCCAGTGCTATCCGTTTATTCTCCTGCATGTCCAGTAATCGATCAAGATCACCCAGGACCTTCTGCGTACGCTGATCAAGAAGCCCGCCCTCCTCGGCCAGGTCATTGCGTTCCATGTGCACAAATGGATCACTGTAGCTTTCCAAGGAGGGTAGCAGGGTCTTGATCCGTTCGTGCAGGTCGAACAACGAACGCATGTCCGTAGTGATCTGGGCCATTAGGGCAACCTCTTGGTGGTCCCATTCGCCCATGAGCGTATCCAGACGGTCCAACAATTGTGGAAGCTCACGGCTCGTAATGGCCACCAAGGTGGTCTTTTCCGGTGCATCCGTGCGACTTTCAAGCAGGGCCCAATGCTTGATAAGCATATGCGAACCCACGGTCAGGTTGCGCAAACGCACCAATGCATCAACAGAGGGAGAATAGACCTGTGTTATCTGGTCGTTGATCGTTCGGCTGCGCTCTAGTGTTCTATTCGTAAGCAACACCACCACCAACGCGAAGAAAATGAACAGGCCGAAGCCCATCGCGATCTTGCGTCCGATGGTCAAGCGCACATTCCTCATGTTCCGTTCAACGGTCTTCCTCCGGCGGAAGTTCCTCAAATAGCTCGCGGAACTTATCCGAGTTCTGCTGGTCCTGCAAGCTGTAGTAGATCCCCTCCAGTCCCAGCAAAGTTTCCCGACGGGCGGGATCCATGTCGTGGGCCTTTAGCATGTAGGGCAGTGCTTCTTGGAAGTGCTCACGACTCGCCGCCTGTATTTCCAGAATGCTCGGGATCTCGTCATCGGCATTGATCCTTCGGATCTGGTAAACCCCGCGATTGAAATATAGGGTCGCTAAATTGTAATTCGCCCCATAGTTCTCAGGGTCCAATTCCAGCACTTTCTTATACGCCTCAATGGCCTTGTCGAACCGATCTATCGCGGTCCGGTCCTGGTTGAATCGTTTGGTATGGACCGTCCCCAGTGCGTTATGGAACTCCACTTCCCGGGCCATCAGGTCCGCCTTGGGATCCAAGCGGTAGACTGATTCCTTGTATTTGCTGAACATGACCAAGGCGCGTTCGTCCTCCATCTCATTCAATGCCTTCGCAGCATCATTGAAGTACGTCCTGGCCAGATAGTCGTAGGCCTGGGTCGCATTATCGCGATACGTACCTACCGTATCCAGCTCAACACAGGTATACAGGCTGGCCACGGCCTCGTCGCGCAGGACGTCGCCTTCGCCTATCTCCGCCGTGCCTTTGTATAGGTCCTTGTAAACGAAACCACGCAACAACCACGCTTCGGGGTCCTCTCTGTGTGCATCGGTCTTAACGGCCTCGTCAATAAGCGTGCGGGCTGCAGCCACATCGCCCGCTTGGTACTTCCGAAGGGCTTCGACCAAGGGGTCCCCCTGCGCTGTTGCGAACGACGCTACAACGGTCAGCAGAACGGCTATGAGGATGCGCTGTACCATGTTCATTCTTCCACGCGATGTGCAAGGTTCTTCAAGGTAAGACCCATGACCAGCCCATGCTTTTGCGCGTTGATCATGCTCATCTCATACTTCAACAAATTGTCCACCTTCACAAAGTTCACTACTGCACCATCTTCCAAGGCTCCAGCATATTCCGTTACGACCATGGTGGGCTTTCCTGTCATTCGTTTGTAGATATCGGGCAACAAGGCTAGATCGCTCCGACCTACGAAAAGGATGTGACAACTTTCCACATCGGCACTGCGGGGCAATTTCCGGATCTCTATTGGCTGCTTTCCAATGGTACGCGTTCCGTATTGCTTGATCAGTTCTTGGTAGAGGTTCTCACTTCCGATGATCCCGATCACGAAATTTCCGCTTCGCTTCGACGTATCCTTCCACTCCACCAACTTGGCGATGTTGTACAAATAGTTCGCCTGAAGGATGGCCGTGGTGTCCTTCTCCGCATCACGAGGTTGCTGTGGAACCGTGGCGAAAAGGAAGAAAGGCGTGAGCAAGAGTATGCGGAAGAGCCGAGTGGCGGGCATCGCGCAGGGCGTAGCTTTGGCGCCATGCCTAACCGATCGCGTGCCAGAACCAAACTCCATGCTGCAAAGTAGCGGCGTCACCACCCTGCACTTCGCGGTTTTATTGGGCATCTGTCAACATGTGTGTGTTGACGCACAAACGACCGCCGACCGCATGAATGCGTTTGAGGAGGTTGCTGGTAAAAGTACCATGGCCTATGAACGATTGGCCTGGGCAACCAACCATATAGGACATCGACTTACCGGCAGCGTTAATGGTGCAAGGGCAGAGACAGTGGCCGATAGCATTTTCCATGCGGACGGCTTGGACACCGTCTATTTACACCCATTCGAAGCAGACGCCTGGTCCCGAGGGTCCGTGAAATTGACCATCGGCGATGGAAGGGATCACGACACATGGCGTGTGTTGCATTGGCGAACACCCCGTTGGACTGTGCTGTGGAAGCTACGCTCGTTGATGCCGGGAATGGCTTGCCAGCCGATCTGGAAAGGATCGGTGATCGAGCCAAGGGTGCGGTGCTTTTGGTGAATATCGGCCTGGTGGCCGGTACGGAGGGAAGCGTGAATCTGCATAGAAGTGAGAAAGCATCGCTCGCGCAAAAGGCCGGGGCCGTAGCCATTGTATTCGTGAACCAGGTCGAAGGCCACGTCCTTCTAACAGGCACAGCATCGATCGATGGGAAGCTCATCAGTGTACCTGCTGCATGCATTGCAACGGAAGACGGGGTGGACATTCGGGCGCAATTGGCCGATCGACAATACGTGACCGCCCGGTTGGAAATGCACAACACCAGTGATCGCGTTGTGGCACGGAACATCATCGCCGAACTCCGCGGGACGGAGCATCCGGAAGAGGTGATCATTGTAGGCGGGCACCTCGATAGCTGGGATCTGGCCACCGGTGCTACCGACAATGGTCTTGGGTCCTTCTCGATCCTTGATCTGGCGCGCGTAATGGCAAGCATGCCCTTTCGACCCCAACGCACAGTTCGCTTTGTGCTCTTTATGGGTGAAGAACAAGGTTTGTTGGGTTCTCGCGACCTCGTATCAAGCTATACCCTGTCCGGAGAGATCCAAAAGATCCGCTGTATGATCAATTTGGACATGAGCGGAAACCCACAAGGCTTCGGAGTTGCAGGACCCGGGAACTGGCACGATCTGGTCACCGGCCTATGCCAAGAAATTCGCTCGTTGGACAGCGCATCCTTCAAGGGTAGGACAAGTTCTGATGTTTGGTTGCACAGTGACCACCAACCCTTTCTGCTCGCAGGCGTACCGGTGCTCTACCCACTTAGTGATCTTGGAAAGCATGTATACGGCTGCTACCACAGCAATTGCGACGATATCCAACTTGTGGAGCCGAAGGCCATGACCAACAATGTTCGCTTCGTGGGTGCATTGATGATCGCCCTTTCTGCAGCGAACGAACTACCTGAACATTTCACCCCCGAGAATCTGAAAACGCGATTGATCGACGCCGGACTGGAGGGGCCCTTGCGCATAGGTGGCGACTGGCCTTGGAATTGAATGGAACTCACGCGCAAGCTCGGAGGCCGTTGCACGTTATCACCCTATTTTCGCTGATCTACTCAACTCCTTTCCCGTGGACCTCACATTCGATAAACGCTGGCGCGACTTGGTGAAGAAGCTATCCGATCGGTTCGATGGCGGCACCTTGGATCTCAATGCCATCCTCTTCCTCATCGGTGTCCAAGAACTGGGACAACATGCCCGCGATTTCAAGAAAGACGAGAAGGTGGGCTTGATGCATATCGCCATCTGCGTGGTGCTATTGCCCTACGGTTATTACAAGGAGCTAGGCCGCGATGCCGATGGTTGGCCGCACTTTGAACCCGCCAAAGAGCTACCACCGCTGGCCTCGGCAGAGCAAGAGCGGCTTATGAAGGAAGCTGTGCTGGGTTATTTTGAGGAAGGGTAGAAAGACCCAAGGCGCAAGTCACAAGAGATCAAGTTGGACGAGCTGAGATCCCGATCGAAGGCCAATTATTTGGAGAGAACGCGCCCTATTGTGGCGGGATCGGCTGCATCACCAACGTTTCTTCGTTGGTCTCTTCCTCCAGGATCTTGATAACCCCTTCAGCATAGCTGCTGTCCTTGAAGGTTAGGATGTCCATCACGGCGAATCCGGCTTGGCCTTGCTCAAAGAGACCCGTGTAGTCGAACTCCACGCGACCCGCACCGTTGGTCATGCCCTCCTTCAATAAACGACTTAGTTCAGCACGCGGAACTGCCGGGTTCGCATAGAGCTTCACGTATGCACTATCCACCGGGTCACCGTCGGCATCATGCACCGTAATGATGGCCGTGGTGGGCTTTTCCTTATTGCACGCAGCGAATGCGAAGCACGGCTACCGTCAATGCGCTGGTAAGAACGCGTCGGAAGGTGGTTGTTTTCATTGGGTTACTTTTGATCGCGTAGGCCAAGGCCCGAGGGTAAGGATGTCAAATGTAAGCAAGGGAAGTATCATCGGGCCATTGACCCGGGCCGTGCTATTGACCATTCTTTGTTGGCCGGGGTTGCCCGCAGCACTCACCGCACAGCCAACGACACACCTGAAGCGTCCGTTGGTGGAGATCAGAACCGAGTTGGGCAACATGGTGGTGGCCCTTTACAATGAGACGCCCGTGCACCGCGATAACTTCCTCCAATTGGTCCGGACCGGAGCCTACGATAGCCTGTTATTCCATCGCATTGTGCCTGGTTTTGCCATCGAAGGGGGCGACCCGACAAGCAAATATGCCGAGCCCGGTGTTCAGTTGGGCCAGGTGCCTGACACACTGGGCATTCCCCTGGAAGTCGTACCGGGTCTGATCCACAAGAAAGGAGCTCTTTCTGCAGCACCTGCTGGTGAAACACGCGAATTCACGGGCCTTTCCCATCGCAGTCGTTTCTTTATTGTGCAAGGCACACCCTACACCGCAGAGGAACTGATCGAAGTGGCCGAACGCAATGCCAACTTGGGAACTCCATTCAGTTATACTGATGAGGACCGTTTGGAATACAGTTCACTTGGCGGCCAACCACGCCTTGACGGTGGTTACACCGTCTTTGGTGAAGTGTTGGAAGGGTTGGAGGTGATCGACGCGCTGGCAAAACAACCTTGCAATGCATGGGACCGCCCGCTGAAGGATATTCGAATGTTCATACGCACAATGGAATGAGCTTAATGGATCGCGTGGCCGCCTTGGAGGCCGAATTGGATAAGGCCAAGGCCAGAACAGCCGAGGAAGTGGAACAATTTCGCGTGGCCATGCTGGGCCGCAACGGAGCAGTGACCGAACTCTTCGATGCCTTCAAGACGGTCGCCGTTGAAGAGAAGAAACTGCTTGGTCAACGGATGAACAAGCTGAAGCAACTCGCACAAGCTCGCTTTGAGGAGTTGAAGGATGGCGTAGGTGAAACCGCCATTGCGACCGGACCGCAGATCGATCTTACTGCGCCCTCCTTGACCGAACCTACTGGCAGCTTACACCCCATCACCATCGTACGGCAACGGATCGTGGGCATTTTCTCGCGTATCGGTTATACCGTTAGCAATGGCCCGGAAGTGGAGGATGATCATCACAACTTCGGTGCGCTCAACTTTGCTCCCGACCACCCAGCGCGGGATATGCAGGATACTTTCTTCGTCGCTGGTCCCGAAGGAACGAGTGGAGCCGATCGGGCTTTGCGCACGCACACCAGCAGCGTTCAGGTTCGTGTAATGGAGAACAGCAAACCACCGATCCGGACGATCTCACCGGGGCGTGTCTATAGGAACGAAGCTATCAGCGCACGGGCACATTGCATGTTCCATCAGGTGGAAGGTCTATATGTAGACAAAGGCGTGAGTTTCGCAGACCTGAAGGGCACATTGGACCATTTCGCCAAGAGCATGTTCGGCGCAGAAGTGAAGATCCGATTGCGCCCCAGTTACTTTCCCTTCACCGAACCCAGTGCTGAGGTGGACATGAGTTGTTCCATTTGCGGTGGTTCGGGTTGTAGCATTTGCAAGCACAGCGGGTGGGTGGAGATAATGGGTTGCGGAATGGTGGACCCTGCTGTGCTCTCGAATTGCGGGATCGACCCGGAGGTATTCAGCGGATTCGCATTCGGTATGGGTGTTGAACGCATTGCGCAACTGATCTACCGCGTTCCTGACCTGCGCATGTATTGGGAGAACGACGTGCGCTTCTTGGAACAATTCAAGGCAGCGCCGTTCAGGTCCTGAGCGGTGCCCGGGATCCGATCCTCACTGGAGCAATGTCCAACATGCTGACAACACAGGTGTGTATCCTTGGCGGCGGTCCGGGGGGCTGCACAGCCGCACTGCAGTTGGCCAAGCTTGGCGTTGAGGCGGTTTTGCTAGAGAAAGCCACTTTTCCTCGCGATAAAGTCTGCGGTGATGCGTTGAGCGGAAAAGTGATGCGGACACTGGAACGGCTTGATACGGACTTGGCCGAGAAGGTGAAAAATGATGCGCACAGCATGCCCAGCTGGGGTGTCACTTTCGTTGCACCCAGCGGCCGGGCCTTGCGTGTTCCCTTTTCCCGCAAAACAGGGATAGGGGAGGCGCCAGGTGTCATTCTGCCGCGGTTGAACTTCGATGCGCTGCTCTTCGAGAGGACCAAGAAGGCGGTAGGTGTTTCCATGATCGAAGGAGCTACCGCCAAGAAATTCCAGCGAAATGCTGACGGTTGGACCATATTCACGAACTCGGAGATCGAGATCACGGCCTCCATCATTCTCGATGCGTCCGGCGCCAATTCGCAATTCGCACGGCAGGTGGCCGGTTTGCCTATGGAGCCACGTCACCACGCAGCAGGGGTGCGGGCCTATTTCAATGGGGTGAAGGGTCTTGACCCACAAGGTTTTATCGAGCTGATCTTTTTGAAAGACCTCTTGCCCGGCTACCTCTGGATCTTCCCGCTTCCCGATGGGCGCGCCAATGTGGGCATGGGGATGCGTAGTGATGTGGTAAAGAAGAGACGCTTGGACCTGAAGGCCAGTATGAGTGAATTGATCGCCGAACATCCACAACTGAAGGAACGGTTCGCCGAGGCCAATATGGAAGGCACGATACAGGGAATGGGACTTCCCTTGGCCAGTAAACGACAGAAGCTGAGTGGCGACGGATACCTCTTGGTCGGAGATGCAGGCCACCTGATCGATCCCTTTACCGGCGAAGGGATCAGCCATGCCATGATCAGCGGTGTGTATGCGGCTGAGGTTGCAACGACCATGCTCCAGAACGGCGACCTTTCAGCGAACGCAGCAAAAGCCTACGATGCACGCGTTTGGAAACGACTCGGCAAGGAACTAGCCATTAGCACACGCCTTCAACAAATGGCCGATAAACCATGGCTCTTCGACTTCGTGGTGGACCGCGCCAACAAGAACCCCGCACTCGCCGATACGATCAGTAGCATGTTCAACGACATCGACCTCCGCGAACGATTGAAGAAACCGGGGTTTTACATGGACCTTATGCTCGGACGGAAGCTTGGCGCGTAGGCGCGCTGTGCCTTCACCCTAAACTGCACTCAACCGCAGCATGTTCGCCATGCCTTGTTCGGCGATCGGCATGCTGGCCACGTTCACAACGAGATCGCCGCGGTCCACCAATTTCTTGCTGCGCAGGATGTGCTTGATGTCCGCAATGGTGTGGTCGGTGCTCACGGTCTTGTCGTAGTATTCTGCACGCACGCCCCAAACCAAGTTGAGCATGTTGAGGATGCGTTTGTTGCTGGTGAAAGCGAAGATGTGCGCCTTGGGCCGCATGCTGCTGATCTTGAATGCGGTGTAGCCACTGTGCGTCATGGTCACGATGGCGGCAATGTCCATGCCCGCTGCCATGCGCACACTGGCCATACAAATGGCATCGGTGACCTTGCGCTCACTCTCCTGAAGTTTCGGCTGGGCCACATTGTACATGGTGTCGCTGGTTTCCATTTCCAGCAGGATCCGGTTCATGGCCTTCACTACTTCCACCGGGAATTTGCCTACGCTGGTCTCTGCGCTCAGCATCACCGCGTCCGCATGGTCGAGCACCGCATTGGCGACGTCGTTCACCTCAGCTCGTGTTGGTGTTATGCTGGTGATCATGCTCTCCATCATCTGCGTGGCGACGATCACCGGACGGTGTTTCAACAAGCAACGCCGGATAATGTCCTTCTGCACCAACGGCACTTTTTCCATAGGGATCTCCACGCCCAGATCGCCGCGTGCCACCATGAGTGCATCGCTCACGTCAATGATCCCGTCGATCTCCTCCAACGCTTCGGGCTTTTCGATCTTGGCCACCACACGCGCGTGCTTTTCCTGTTGCGCGATGATCTCCTTCAACTCCAAGATGTCGCTGGCACGCCGAACAAAGCTCAAGCCCACCCAATCAACATCGTGGTCCAAAGCGAAGTTCAGGTCCTCTTTGTCCTTGGGAGTAAGACACGGTAAACTGATCTTGGTGTTCGGCAAGTTGATGCCCTTGTTCGCGCTCAACGGACCGCCATGGATCACCTTGGTGGTCACGGTCTTCTTGCCATCGGTAGCGATCACTTCCAAGCGCAGTTTGCCGTCGTCAAGCAATACCAATTCACCCTTCTGCACATCCTTGGGGAATTCGGCGTAGGCCGTACTTACAATTCCAGGCTTCCCTTTTATCGGATCAGTGGTGATCACCAATTCACTGCCGTTGACCAGTTCAATGGGGCCGTTCTCCATTTCGCCCACGCGCATCTTCGGGCCTTGCAGATCCGCAAGGATGGCCACGGTGCTGCCCAATTCTTGGTTCAACTCCCGAATGGTCGCGATCAGTTCCGAATAGAACGCATAGCTGCCGTGACTGAAGTTGAGGCGGCACACGTCCAAGCCGCTCTTGATCATTTCGCGCAATACTTCTTTGGGTGCGGAAGCAGGGCCAATGGTGGCTACGATCTTGGTCTTTGGGTCGATCATGGTTCGTGGCGCAGAAGATCCGCGCTGGTCATTCAAAGCAAAAGTTTGTGGCCTTCGCGCAGGTCGTCGAAGGGTATTTCAAAAGCCGTAAGCACGAGCTCTGCCTTGCGCACGCGGCCAACGAGGTCAGGGTATTGTTCCGCCAATTCATTGTCTACCACTAGGAAATAGTCCGCTTGGCGTTGTTCGCGAAGCAAGATGCCATCGCCACTGTGGTTGTTGATCAAGGTGTAACGCGCTTGAGTTTCCGGGTCCACGTGGTCGTATGCCGAATAGCTGGCGAGGACCCCATCGATCTCCTCCTCAATGTTCTTCCGCCTACGGGTAAGGGAAAGGTCCAGCGCCTTGTTCACGGCCCAACACAAGCGGTAGTCATTCACATGACTACTGATCCCTAGTACAGTGATCTCGGGGTCGGGGTCCATATCCAATTTCAGCTTGGCCATTGGGGAGGATCGCTTTGGATCCAAGGCCTCTTTGCAAAGAGGGGATCAAAGGTAGCGGTGGAGGTGCGAGATCTTGTAACGAAGAACCATGTTGTCCGTTCAATGCGACGCTTTCCCGTTGGCACGCGACACACGTGCAACAGGCGGACCTTTCTCCGCCGTCATTTTCGGCGCGTGCGGCTTGCGGGAACGCATGCTGCGGAATGCACTTTGTGCGGCATCCTGCTCGGCGGACTTCTTGTTGCCCCCTTGGCCCGTGCCTCGGACCTTGCCGTCAATGTGTACCTCGGCTATGTAATGCTTGCCGCGGCCTCCGCCTTCTTCACGTACACGGAATTCCACTTTCTTGCGGCGCTTTTGGCCCCATTCCAGTAGTCGGCTTTTGCCGTCCTTGTCCTCTTTCTCTACCTCGGTAAGGTCGAAGTGCCGCTGCACCAAGGTGACCACCACTTTGCGGGTGCGTTGGAAGCCCTTGTCGATGAACATGGCTCCGATGATGGCTTCGACAGCATTGCCCGGTACCGATGATTCGTGGCTCCGGGCGAGGTTGCTTTCCATGACCCGTTCTATGCCCAGCTCCTTGGCCAAGATGTTGAGTTGTGTGCGGCTCACGAGCTTGCTACGCATGCGGGTAAGGAAGCCTTCGCCCCGGTCCGGGTAGGTAGTGAAGAGCAATTCGCCGATGATGGCGTCCAGAATGGCGTCGCCCAGGAATTCGAGCCGCTCGTTGTCCGGTAGGTCCGGTCGTTCGTCCTGCACGGCACTTACGTGGCGCAAAGCTTGGCGGTAGAGTGGAAGGTTTCCCGGGGTCAGGCCCAAGGTGGAACGGCACCATGCCCGAACTTTTCGCTCTTCGGGGTTGCGTGCTCGGTTGAACAGGCGATCTATCAAAGCCGTTACCGGTACTTGCGGAAGATCACCGAAGTGTTGTGCCCGCCGAAGCCGAACGTATTGCTCAGTGCAGCGTTCACAGTGCGCTTCTGCGCCGTGTTGAAGGTGAAGTTCAACTTGGGGTCCACGTCAGGATCGTCCGTGAAATGGTTGATCGTCGGCGGCACGATATCAGTGTGTACGGCCATGATCGCAGCAATGCCTTCAACCGCACCTGCACCGCCCAGCAAATGGCCGGTCATGCTCTTGGTGCTGCTGATGTTCAGCTTGTATGCATGTTCGCCGAACAACCGTTGGATCGCCTTGATCTCCTGGGGGTCCCCGATAGGAGTGCTGGTGCCGTGGGTGTTGATGTAGTCCACTTCAGCCGGTGAGATGCCCGCTTCCTTCAAGGCGTGCTTCATGCAGAGTTCCGCGCCCAGTCCGTCCGGATGTGGTGCAGTGATGTGATAGGCGTCGCTGCTCATGCCTCCGCCGATCACCTCGCAATAGATCTTGGCGCCACGCGCTTTGGCATGCTCCAGGTCCTCTAGTATGATCGCAGCGCCTCCTTCGCCCAACACGAAACCATCACGGTCCTTGTCGTAGGGTCTGCTGGCCGTGGCCGGGTCATCGTTGCGCGTGCTCATGGCATGGAGCGCATTGAAACCGCCCACGCCCGCTTCGTAGATCGCTGCTTCACTGCCACCGGTGACCACTGCGGTGCAGGTGCCCAAACGGATGTAGTTGAACGCATCGATCATTGCGTTGTTGCTGCTGGCACATGCGCTAGCTGTAACGTAGCTGGGGCCGTAGAGCGTGTTGCGCATGCTGATCAAGCCCGCTGCACTGTCCGCGATCATCTTAGGAATGAAGAACGGATTGAAACGCGGGGTGCCATCACCTCTGCCGAAATTGATGCACTCGTCCTGGAAGGTCTTCAGCCCGCCGATGCCACTGCCCCAGATCACACCGATGCTTTCGCGGTCGGGATCGTCCATGAGCAGGCCGCTATCGGCCAAGGCCTCATCGCTGCAGATCAATGCGAAATGTGAGTAGGGGTCCATCTTCCGGGCCTCCTTCCGATCGAAGTGGTCCTCGGCATTGAAACCCTTTACCTCACAGGCAAAGCGCGTCTTGAATTTGGAGGCATCGAAGCGCGTTATGGGCGCAGCTCCGCTAAGCCCGCTTACCAATCCATCCCAATACGCCGAAAGGGTATTGCCAAGGGGTAAGCGCGCCCAGACCGGTGACAACCACGCGTCTGAGCTCCATTCAATGTGGAATTACTTCGCGTTCTTCTCGACGTAGTCCACCGCTTGACCCACGGTCTGGATCTTCTCGGCTTGATCGTCTGGAATGGCGATGTTGAATTCCTTCTCGAACTCCATGATCAGCTCTACGGTATCGAGGCTGTCAGCGCCAAGGTCGTTGGTGAAACTCGCTTCAGGAGTGACTTCGCCCTGATCTACACCGAGCTTGTCCACGATGATCGCGATGACCCTTGACTTAATATCCGACATGTACGTTGTTTTTAATGTTGAGGCCGCAAAGGAAACACATTTTCCAATGCACATGACCAACTTTGTTCCGAGAGGGCATTTTGGGGTCGAAGTACCTCGAAGGCCTCGGTCACTAATAGTGCACCAACACCTGCTCAATGGCCTTTCTTTCCAGTGCTGGAACTTGGCATTGGGGCAGTGGCAGGCCAACGGGGATCAGCAGGAAGGGCCTTTCATTCGCTGGTCTGCCCAAAAGCGTGGACAAGAAATTCATTGGACTTGGCGTATGCGTTAGGGCGACCAAGCCCGCATTGTGCAAGGCTGCCAACAAGAAGCCGCAGGCGATACCCACGCTTTCTTCCACGTAGTAATTCTTCCGCTTTGTGCCAGCAGCATCCAACTCATAGGCTCGCTTGAACACAACGATCAGGTACGGGGCCACCTCCAAGAAGGGCTTGTTCCAGTCCGTGCCTATCGGAGCAAGGTCTTCCAACCACTCCGCAGGCATGCGACCATGGTAGCTTTCGTACTCTTCTTTTTCCGCCGCTTCGCGGATCTGCTTCTTCAGATCGGCATTGCCAATGACACAGAAGGTCCACGGTTGTTTGTGGGCGCCGCTTGGTGCCGTGCTCGCCGCACTTACAATGGCTTCGATCACCTCGAACGGCACCGGGTCCGGACTGAAATCGCGGACGGTGCGGCGTTGGTCCATTTGGCGATAGAATTTTTGCGCCCGTTCGATGACTTCTTGTTCCGGAACTCGGTTCGGCGCGTAGGTGGTGGTGGGGTGGGACAGGGCCATGGGGTGAAGGTCGGAAGGATGCGTGGATCAGCGACATTGAGTCCTCCGAACCGCTAATGATCTTCGAGGTCACGAGTGGAAAACCGTATGACATGGCCTATTTCATTGCGTTCTCTTCCCGTACATTACCTTTACGACAACTCGCTAAGGAAAATGACCAAGTCCATGACTTGATGGTCACTTGGAGGGGAAACCTAACACCACTAGTAGTTTGGCAAGATCATCCGCAACCTTCAGCAAGCGCGAAAAAGAAAAGAAGCGCCTTCAGAAACAAAAAGAGAAAGCCGTCCGCAAGGAGGAGCGTAAAGCAAATGCGCCCGGTGGTGGATTGGACAATATGATGGCGTACGTGGACGAGAACGGTATGATCACCGACACGCCACCAGACCCGACCAAACGCGTGCTGATCGATGCCTCTGAGATCGAGTTGGGCATTCCCAAGCGTGAAGAGGTGGAGGTGGATCCGGAGCATCAAGGTAAGATCGACTTCTTCGACACCTCAAAGGGATTCGGCTTTATTCGCGAAAACGGCAGCCAAGAGCGCTACTTCGTCCATGTAAGTGGTATGATGGAGGAAGTGGGTGAGGGAGACAAGGTGATCTTCGAATTGGAGCGTGGACCCAAAGGCATGAACGCCGTGAAGGTGCGCAAAGGCTGAAGCTACCGACCACATTCAACAACAGAAGTGCAAAAGTCGGGCTCAAGTAGCTCGGCTTTTCTTTTTGCCCTAAGGATGAGTGATCGACGGCTGATCGTGCTTTCGCATGGCCAAATCCCAGACCCGAAACATATGACCGAAGCACTCTATTGGAGTGCACCACCAACTTCATCTTTCACCACATCCATTGCACGCTGCACCCATTTCGTTTCTCCCATTACGGGCACGATCAGAGGAGCGAATGCACGTGAAGGTGCGTAAAGGGTGGACCCTTCGCGAACCGCGATGGAGGGCTGGGCCTCTGCGCTGTATCCAGCCAACAAATTCAACACAACGCTTAGGGTGAACAGCTTGCGCAATGCACCGAACAACACGCCGGCCAGCTTGTTGGGCAAACCCAATTGCGCAATGTCGATCATAGTGGTCAGCAACTTGGCAAGCAGATGCACGGCCACCAGTATCACTACGAAGGTGATCACGAATGCAACCGCAGCATTCTTGGGTGCAAGTCCGATCATTTCCACTACCCGATCGCTGAAATGGATACCTGCCCAAATACCCAAGACCAAGGCCACGAGCGCCGCCACTTCGACAATGAAACCACGCGAAAATCCCTTGAATGCTCCAAGGCAGAGAAGTGCAATGATCAACCAATCCAACCAATTCATGCGGTGAAAACTACGGCTAACTTGGCGGCGGTCCTTCCGATGAAACAACGCAAGCAACACTCACCAACTTCCGCCAAGGGCCCAAATGCCAAGGCCGGGAAAGCCATCGGTTCCCCCACTTCCGCATGGCAACAACCCGTGACCATGTTGGTCTTGGCCGTATTGACCCTGTTCGTTTATGGCGGAGCTACCGCGAATGGCCTGTTGAATTGGGACGATAATTTCTACATCACCGACAGCACCTACTTGAAAGACTTGAGCTGGGCAGGGATCAAGGACATTTTCTCCGCCTACCTCGTCGGGAATTACCATCCGCTCACGTTGCTGAGCTATGCGTTGGAGTACGCGGTCGCAGGGCGGATCGACCCTGTGTTGATGCACACCACCAACATTCTCCTGCATGCGCTGAACACGGCTTTGGTTTATGTTTTGGGCAAGCGGCTCCTGCAAGATCATTGGGGTGGTGTGATCACGGCTTTGTTGTTCGCGCTGCATCCCATGCATGTGGAAAGTGTGGCGTGGATCGCCGAGCGTAAGGACGTGTTGTATACCTGCTTCTTTCTCCTGAGCACATTGGCCTATTTGCGCTACGCGGAAGGGAAGAATGCAGGGGCCTTGGTGGCGTCCTTGGTCTTTTTCACCATGGCGTTGATGTCCAAATCGGCGGCAGCTGCGTTGGCCCCATTGCTCTTTGTACTCGACTATTGGCTTGGCCGCAAATTGACAGTCCGGTTGGTGCTTGAGAAACTTCCTTACTTCGCGTTGGCCATCGGTTTCGGTATAGTGGCGCTTTCGTCGCAGGCGGGTGCCATGCAGGAGAACTTCGCACCGCATTTTCCGTTGTTGCAGCGTCCCTTGGTGGTTGGATATGCACTTGCGTTCTATGTGGTGCGCTTCGTGTTCCCCTACGGGCTCAGTGCCATCCATCCCTATCCGATCGACCCGGGAGAAGCGATCACTCCATTTGTCGGTCCGGCCATCGGCGTGGTTCTCGTATTGGGGTCGATCTTATGGTTCGCCTACCGTGATCGCCGGTATTGGCGGCTCACGGTTACGGGCATCCTGTTCTTCCTGATCACCCTCGCCATGGTATTGCAATTCCTGCCCGTCGGGCGTGCGATCGTTGCCGAACGGTACACCTACGTACCGTACATCGGTCTATCATTGATCGTGGCCCGGCTGGTGGTCGATGCGTGGCGTTCCGGAGCGGGTCGTTCGAGTTGGATGCCGTACTTACCAGCCGCAATTTTGGCGATCACATTGATCATCTTCACCGGGATCACCGTGCAGCGCATCACCGTGTGGAAGGATAGTTTCAGCCTCTTCGCCGACATGCTTTCAAAGTACCCGGAAGATGGATTGACGCACTACAACCGCGGCCTCACGAACTTCTACCAGAAGAACTACAAGGCCTCGATCACGGACTACGATGCGTGCGTGAAGTACAAACCGGATTGTGCGCCGTGCTACTTCAACCGCGGTCTCTCCTACAAGGAATTGGGTGATATGCAAAAGGTGATCCGCGACATGGACCTGGCGATCAACTATCGCCCCGGTTACGCCGATGCCTTCCGCAACCGCGGCAACGCCAAGGCCATGTTACAGGACTATCCTGGATCCATCGCCGATTTCACCACCGCGCTCGGTTACACCCCACAGGACACAAATATTTTGGTGAACCGGGGTCTCAGCTACCACTTCAGTACGGATCCCGAAAACGCATGTTCCGATTGGCGAACAGCCGCGCAAGTGGGATCACGCAAAGCGGCTGGACTGGTGCGGGACCAATGCAAGTAGTAGTGAAGTGGTGAGGATGTGAAGACGTGAGGAGGCTCTTCCCGGAACCTTCTCGCTTTCTCATCTCACTTGCGTGCTGCGTGCCATGTTCGTTGGCCGTTGCTTTTGTCTATTTGACAGAAACTCTTGTCAATACAAGTCGAAAAAGGTGTGAAATTGTTAGGCAACTTGGCGAAGAGGACTCCAGACCCGGCACCGCCAAGGCTGCCATTCCGGGCTCCGACCCGGAACTCACATCCCTACCTCTTCACATCCTCACCTTAAAACCCTACCCTTTCAACGGAGTGTTGCCCATACCCAACAAATCGCGATCAAAGAGGTACAAGCCGCCCTTGTCGTTACCGATCAGGTTCAGTTTGTCGATCAGTGTGCGTGCCAGGGCCTCTTCCTCGATCTGCTCGCTCACGTACCACTGCATGAAGTTGTGCGTGGAGTAATCCTTTTCCTTCAGGCAAAGGTCCACTACGCCGTTGATCTCGTTGGTTACCTTGGTCTCGCTCTGGAAGAGGGCCTTGAAGATCTCGGTGATGTCCTTGTAGTTGGTGCCCGGCTGCTTCAACGCTGGGATCACAGCCTTTCCGCCGCGTTCATTCACGAATTTCACGAGCTTGAGCATGTGCATGCGCTCCTCGTCGCTATGCTTGTAAAGGAAAGCAGCCGTGCCGCCCAGTCCTTGGTTCTCCGCCCATGAGGCCATCGCGAGATAGGCTTGACTGCTCATGGCCTCGATCGCGATCTGTTGGTTCAACGCTGCTTCGATCTTCTTGCTTAGCATGGGAGTTTTGTTTGGGTCGCAAAGGTAAGGGTGCGTTGTTCAGCAGGAGGTAATCAACATCCAACCACCTCAATCCTCAGCCGCCTGCAACTTTCTGCTTCACAGTATCACCTCTTATTGAACCCGTTCATCGCCTGGTCCACCCCCAGCATACCGAATTGCAGCACGGCCTTGGAGGCGAGTTCAATGCGTTCGGGCAAGGTCTTCTGTTCCTCTTCGCTCCATGCTCCCAAAACGTATTCGCTTTGTCGGCCCCGTGCAAAATCGTTGCCGATGCCGAACCGTAGCCGTGGGTACACATCGTTCCCCAGTGTTTCGATAATGTGTGAAAGACCGTTGTGCCCACCCGCCCCACCGGATGGTTTGATCCGTATGGCACCGAAGGGCAAGGCCAGGTCATCGGCGATCACCAAGGTGCGTTCCACAGGAATGTTCTCTTGGTCCATCCAATAGCGCACGGCCTTTCCGCTTAGGTTCATGAAGGTGCTTGGCTTGATCAGGATGAAGGTGCGGCCCTTGTGGCGAAACTCGGCCTTGTCTCCATAGCGCGCGGTCTCGAAGGCGGTTTCTTTTACTGCTGCCAAGGCATCCAGCACTTGAAAGCCGATGTTGTGTCGGGTGCCCGCGTATTCGGCTCCAGGATTGCCAAGGCCCGTGATCAGGTATTTCATTGGGATGGGAGTTTGTTGGGCCTATGCGAAGAGGGCTCTTGTTCCGGAGTGATCGACATCAACGAGGTCACAAAACAAAGCAGGTCCGATCAAATGACCGGACCTGCCCCTGTATTGGGTCGTTGCAATTATTTCTTTGCTGCTGGCTTTGCTTCGGCCTTCTTGGCATCGGCTGCCGGAGCCGCACCAGCTGCCGGAGCGCCTGGTACTGCGGCCACCTCTTCAGCCTTCTTGGCCATTTTCACGGTAACCACGACGTCGTCGGCGCGGTCGATCAATTGGAGCCCGTCGAACTTCAGATCCTTCACAAGGATGCTGCTGTTCAGACCGAGATCAGCGACATCGATCTCCAAATGGGTCGGGAACTTGGTGGGTACCCCTTTCACGCGCAGCTTGCGCATGGGTTGGCTCAGTGTTCCGCCACTTCGCACGCCGATCGGCTGCCCTTTCAGGCGCACGCTCATAGTCGCGGTGGCTACCTTCTTTTCATCCAGCTCCAAGAAGTCCACGTGGATCACGCGGTCTGTTGTTGGATGGAACTGCTTTTCGTGGATCATGGCCAAGGTGGTGGAACCGCCGATGGCAAGTTCGATCCCGTTCAGATCCGGGGTGAAGATCAGCTTGCCAAGGGCAGCTTCATCCACGCTGAAGTGTACAGGGTTGTTACCGCCATACAACACGCAGGGAACCTGTTTGTTGCGACGGAGTTGTGCAGCGTACTTGCCGCCGATGTCGGTACGGGGAGTGCCCGAAAGCGCGATCTTGTTCATGACCGATGGTGTTTGTTAGGCTATTATGAAATGGCTACTGATGCTCTCGTGGCTTTGCACGCGTTTGATCACGTCGCCGAACAAGCCGGCCACGGTGAGCTGTTTGATCTTAGAGGTCACGTTGGCCTTGGAGGCGTCCAGTGGAATGGTATCGGAAACGATGAGTTCGGTAAGTGCGCTCTTGTTGATGCGGTCGTAGGCATCGCCGCTGAGCACGGCGTGGGTACAAACGGCACGTACACTGGCGGCCCCTTGTTCCATCATCATGTCGGCGGCCTTGGTCAGTGTACCGGCGGTATCGACCATATCGTCCACCAACACCACGTTCTTACCGGCCACTTCGCCGATCACCGTCATGCTATCGATCTGGTTGGCCACCTTACGTTGCTTGTAGCAAATGGCCATGTCGCAGCTCAGGTGCTTGGCGTAAGCATTGGCGCGCTTGGTACCACCGGTATCCGGCGCGGCCATGATCAGGTCATTCAGTCCCAATTCCTTGATGTACGGTAGGAAGATGCTGCTGGCGAACAAATGGTCAACGGGTACTTCGAAGAACCCTTGGATCTGATCTGCATGCAGGTCCATCGTCATGATGCGGTCCACACCAGCGGCGGTCAACATGTTGGCGACCAGTTTGGCGCCGATGCTGACCCTGGGCTTGTCCTTTCGGTCCTGACGTGCAAAGCCGAAGTACGGCATTACGGCAACAATGCGCTTGGCACTTGCCCGCTTGGCGGCATCCACCATGAGCAGCAGTTCGAACAGGTTGTCGCTTGGCGGAAAAGTGCTTTGGATCACGAATACCAATTCGCCACGCACGGTCTCCTCGAAGCTGGGCTGGAACTCACCGTCGCTGAAGCGGTTCACGGTCACCTCGCCAAGCCGCTCACCACTACTGGCAGCGATCTTCTCGGCCAAGTACCGGGTAGCGGTACCGCTGAAGATCTTGGCGCTTTCCTGCATTGTTGTGTCGTGGGGACCAGTTCCTTTTTGCCAACATGAAATAGCATCCATGGCGGAAAAGGGCTGCAAATGTAGTGATCTTCTGCTAGTTATCAACAGGTTTCGCTGGGGTCGGTGAAGTCTTCTTTCAGGCCCAATGTCGGTTCCGATGGATCCACATGAACGGTATGGCTTCTCCCCGGCTTCCTTTCGACTTTGCGGGTTGCCAAATTGTAGGCTGAAGGACCTGCCTCGCCCGACCCAACACCTGGATCCACAGGACGGTAGCTAAAAAGTTCAGTCAACCACCCGGATCCCGATGCGTGATCTTCGCCACCTTCGCCCCATGTTAGGAACAAAAGGAAAGGGGAATGGCCCCGGGAAATTAGAGAATGAGGTGCTCGCCGCGGTGCGATCCGCAGGCCAAGCAGGTGTAACCAGCCAGCAGTTGGCGCTTCAGTTGGGAATAAAGGACAAGGACCAGCGCTACCTGATATTCGATGCCATTGACATCTTGTTGGATGATGGCCGGATAGAAAGTGGAAAGAAAGGCCGGTACGTGGCGGTCGGTGGTCGGGATACAATGGAAGGGAACATCGACATCATCAGCAGTGGGGCGGGTTATGTGCGGTTGGACAGTGAAGCTGGCGATGTGTACGTGAGCGAGCGCCACATCGGCATGGCCATGCACGGGGACCGGGTGTTGATCAAGGCAGAAGGTGGGCGCGGTGGCAAAATGGAAGGCCGCGTACTGGAAGTCCTGAAGCGCCGACGCACCGAATTCGTCGGCACCCTGCACAAGCGCGAAGGCCGCATGATCGTGGTTGCCGATGACCAACGGATGCAACGTCCTTTCTTTATTCCGCCCACCGAGGTGAACGGCGCACAGGAAGGAGAGAAGGTGATCATCGAGCTTGGCGAGTGGAAGGATGCGCGGGACATGCCACGTGGGAGTGTGCTGCGCGTGCTTGGCAAGGCTGGGGAGCACTTGGTGGAAATGCACGCCATACTTGCGGAATTCGGCTTGCCACTGGAATTTCCGGAAAGCGTGTTGAAGGCTTCCGAGGAGATCCGCAATGGCGTTACACCTGCAGAGATCGCCAAGCGTCGCGATATGCGCAAGGTCCCCACGATCACGATCGATCCGGATGACGCCAAGGACCTTGACGATGCGTTGAGCGTGCAGAAACTGCCCAACGGCAACTGGGAGATCGGTATCCACATTGCCGATGTGAGCCATTACGTAACACCCGGTTCGGTGCTGGATATGGAGGCGGCGAGCCGGGCCACCAGCGTTTATCTGGTGGACCGTGTTGTGCCCATGTTGCCGGAAAAACTGAGCAACGACCTCTGTTCGCTGCATGCGAAAACGGACAAACTCAGCTTCAGTGCGATCTTCGAATTGGATGATCAAGCACGATTAAAGAACGAATGGTTCGGTCGAACCGTGATGCATTCCCACCGCCGATTCGCTTATGCCGAAGCCCAAGAGATCATTGATGGGGCCGAGGGTGATTTCAAAGCGGAAGTGTTGCTCCTCCATCGCTTGGCGCAAATCCTGCGAAAAGAGCGCATTGCGGATGGAGCCTTGGAGATCGGTGGCAACGAGGTCAAGTTCAAACTGGACAAGGACGGAAAGCCGTTGGGCGTGTACGAGAAGGTGATGGGCCCTGCGAATTGGTTGATCGAAGAGTTCATGTTGTTGGCGAACAAGCGCGTTGCGGCCTCCGTGGGTAAACCCAAGCACGGCAAGGCAATGCCCTTCGTTTATCGCATCCACGATCTACCTGATCCGGAAAAAGTGGACCAGTTGCGGACACTCGCGAAAAGCTTTGGATTCAAATTGGCCCAAGCCGATGGTGCCGATCTGCCAGCGGCGATCAACCAGTTGCTCCGGGATGTGCAGGGGAAGGAGGAGGAGAACATCATCAAGCAGGTCGCGATCCGCAGTATGAGCAAGGCGATCTACAGCACCGAGAACATCGGTCACTACGGTCTTGGTTTTGATCACTACACGCACTTCACCTCTCCGATCCGTCGCTACCCTGATCTTATGGTCCATCGTGCCGTAGCCCACTATTTGGCAGGCGGGAAGCCGCTGGACCGCGATGAATTGGAATTGAGTTGTAAGCACAGTTCCTTCAAGGAGAAGCAGGCCAGCGATGCGGAACGTGCGAGCATCAAGTACAAACAGGCTGAATTCTTGTCGTCCCGTATCGGACAAACTTTCGCGGGCATTATAAGTGGCCTTACCTCGTGGGGAATTTATGTGGAGCTGGTGGAGAACAAGTGCGAAGGCTTGATCGGCTTGCGTGATATTCCGGGGGATATCTTCCGGTTCGACAAGGAGAAGTATACGGTTGCAGGTCAACGCACGGGCCGTCGGTTCAGGTTGGGCGACGAATTGGAGGTGACCATCCGCAGTGTGGACATGGACCGCCGCACCACGGACTTCGTTTTGGCGGGCGAACCCTTGGTCACTACATCCGGCAAGTTCGAACGTCGCGCTCCCAAGTCCGGCAAAAAGGGTGCGTACAAAGCCGCAAAACCGAAGCCCGGCAAGCACGCTGGAAAGAAATCCCGTTCAGCTGGGGGGAAGAAGAAGCGGAGATAGTTCGCACTACCTCCGCTTCGGTCATGTTCACTTCGGTTGCTTACTCCACCACCACGCGGTAGTTGAAGCGTTGACCTACCAGCTCCAATTGCAACACATGGACCGCCGGTGCCAAAGTGGAAACATCCACGTGGTGCGGTAATGCGTTCACTTGTTCTTGTTGTTCCAGCTTGCCGTCCATGCCAAATAACCGTGCGTGCATGGGCGTGGAAAGTGCCGCACCGGTTATGGTCAGTCGGTCATGCGCGGGCTGCGGGTATATGTTGATGGCATCGGATGCGACCACCGGCCCAATGCCCACATGGAACGGGTCAATGGTTTGGCAGCTCTGCGCGTAGCAACTGTCTTGGGTGTTTTCGTTCCAATACCAACTATCCAAGCAAACCTCGTAGGGTCCCGGGGGTTCGTACAGATGGGTCACGGGGCTACCTTCCCCATATGTGCCATCCCCAAAGGACCACGACATGCCATCGGCAGGAAGGCTGCTCTGTCCATAGAAGACCACCGCCGTTCCCGTTACCTCCACTTCGAATGATGTGGTGAATCCATTGCAATCCGAGGAGCCTTCGATCACCACATTGGTACAAAGCGTGTCCGCGCATTCCAGCGTGTAGACGATCAAACAGACCTCGTATGTACCGGGTAGTCCATAGTGATGCTCCGCATTTTCCACGGTACTGCTGTTTCCGTCGCCGAAGCTCCAAGCAAATTGCATGTCGGCCGGTCCGGAGGAGCAGTTGTCCAAGAACACGCCGTTGTTTGGCAAGAGGTTGGTTACATAACATACCTGCACATCATCGCAAGGGTTACCACCGCCAATGATCACGGTATTGCAGGTGGTGTCGATACACGTATGCAGTCCACCACCAGCCAGTTCGAAATAGGTGAGCACTTGCAAACAAGCCTCGTAAGAGCCAGAAGCAGAATAGGTGTGGAATGGTTGCGCGTCCGTGCTGGTGCTACCATCACCAAAGGTCCAAGAAAAGCTGGTTTGGATCCCGGCTCCCGTTGTGCCGTTGGAAAATTGCGTACCGTTCGGAGTGGTGAACGAGGAGAAATCCGCGTTCAGGCCAAGGCAAGGATCACCTCCGTCCACGGTTACCGTTTGGCATGTACTATCGGCGCAATTCTGCCACGTTGCCCACAAGCAGACCGTGTAGGTGCCAAGTGATGTGTAGATATGGGTGGGCGCTATAAGGTTGCTCGTAGTTCCATCGCCAAAGTCCCATTCGTATTGCGTACCCTGTTCGTTCGGTGTGCAATTGTTGAAGAAGTATGCATTGGTTCCCCAAAGAGTAGGCTGGAAGCAGGCCTGTAAGAAGTCGCAGGGTTCGTTGCCGTTGAGCACCACCAATTCACAATGAACTTGGAAACAGGTGTCTTGTGCAACCGGGTCCCAGGTCCAAACCGTAAGGCAGGTTTCGTAGGTGCCCGATCCAGGGTAGGTGTGATAGGGGTTAGGACCGTTGGCCGTTGTACCATCGCCGAACTGCCAATAGTATGTCCACGTAAGGTCGATCACTTCGCTCGCGAAATTCACCCCATTGTTCCCGCTGCTCCAAATGAAGTTGGCGTTGAGGCTATCGCAAGGGCTGTCTCCAAGAACTGTAATGGTCGTACAGGTCGTATCCACGCAGTTCTGCCAGTACCCATATAGGCAAACAGTGTAGGTGCCTGGATCGAAGTGGTGTTCCACATTGGTCAACGTGCTTTGGGCTCCATCGCCGAAGTCCCAAGAGAGCTGAGTGCCTGATGGACCACTGGTGCAGTTGTCGAAGAAATAGGTTCCGTTGCCGAGGTCGTTGATCACGAAGCACGCTTCCAGATCATCGCAAGGGTCTCCGCCGCCAATGATGACGGTATTGCATGTAGTGTCGACACACGTATACAGTCCACCACCGGCCAATTCGAAATAGGTGAGCACTTGCAAACAAGCCTCGTACGAGCCGGGAGTAGAATAGGTGTGGAATGGTTGCGCGTCCGTGCTGGTGCTACCATCACCAAAGGTCCAAGAAAAGCTGGTTTGGATCCCGGCTCCCGTTGTGCCGTTGGAAAATTGCGTACCGTTCGGAGTGGTGAACGCGGAGAAATCCGCGTTCAGGCCAAGGCAAGGATCGCCTCCGTCCACGGTGACCGTTTGGCATGTACTATCGGCGCAATTCTGCCACGTTGCCCACAAGCAAACCGTATATGTGCCAGGCGCCGTGTACGTATGTGTCGGGGCAAGTACGCCGCTCGACGTTCCATCTCCAAAGTCCCATTCGAATTGGGTGCCAGGTTGATCCGCGGTGCAATTGTTGAAGAAGAACGCATTGGTTCCCGCAGGGCTCGGCTGGAAACAGGCCTGCAAAAAGTCGCAGGGATCACTCATCCCGACAACGACCGAGTTGCAATGTTCAACCCAGCACGTGTCCTGCGTTTGTGCGTTCCACAAGTAGGCTGAAAAACACACGAAGTATTCCCCGGGAGTACTATAAGTATGGAGTTCTGAGAGGTTGTATCCTTCTTGGCCATCGCCGAAGTCCCAGACGAAACCATCGACCGGAAGGTTGGTGGTCCCGACAAACTGGATCGTGTTGTCTTCACCTGGTATCCACGTCATGATCGCCTGCAAGTCAGCGCACGGATCTTCATTGATCACAGTGATCGTGGTGCAGGTCGTATCTGCGCAGTTCTGCCAGTAGGCATAGAGGCAAACGATGTAGGTACCAGGCTCGAAATGGTGGTCCACATTGGTCGTTGTGCTTTGGGTTCCATCGCCAAAGTCCCAGAACAACTGGGTACCCAAGGGCCCACTGGTGCAATTGTCGAAGAAGAAATTGCCATTGCCGAGGTCGTTGGTCACGAAGCAGGTCTCTAAACTGCTGCACGGATCGCCGCCTACTTGGATAAAAGCACATGCTATATCCTGGCAGGTTATGAATTCGCCATTTGGTAGCTCGTAAATGCTGAGCGCCGTTAAGCAAACCTCGTAGGTCCCGGGCTGGGAATATGTGTGGAAGGGTTGTGCCACCGTGTGACCGGTATTATCACCGAACGACCACAGCCATGTGGTGGAAATGCCGTTGCCGGTCGTGCCATTACTGAACTGAACGCCGTTCCCTGTATTGGTCCAAGTGAAATCAGCGTTGAACTCGTCGCAGGGTTCTTGGCCTATTAACGCGAATGAGATCAACAGTGCAAAAAGAGCGGATTGAATACGCATGGAAAAGATGTGGGGTGTAGCGAGTAGACGTGGTGCTGGAACGCTTCGTCGCCCCACTCCAAAAAGAAAATACATTGAACGGGGTTAGAATATTTCACCAAACATCCTACTTTTCCCGTCCCTTCCGCAAAACGCAAACTCGAAACCCGATCGAGTGAATGAGGCTGCGGAAACGGGGTACCTTCCCTGGTAGCTCATCCCGCAGTGCAGCGGGAGGTTAGAGCACATGACTGTTGATCATGGGGTCGCTGTCCGGCAAGTGCTGCGGGACAAGTTCAGCCCGCTCCAAAGACCACCCTTATCCTTCCTTCAGAATACCGTGGTCAACATCGTTTACATCCTTTACAGTCCATCCTTGGATCTCTACTACGTTGGAGAGACAGAGGATATCGAAGTGCGTCAAACCCAACACAATGTCCACACATTTCGCGGCGCCTTCACCAGTAGGGCCGCTGACTGGGAATTGAAGGCCACTCTGGAATGTAGAGATCGTGTCCACGCTAGGCTTGTGGAGGCGCACATCAAACGCCAGAAGCGACGAGCTTTTATCGAACGTTTGATCTCCGAAGAGGAGTTGCGTTCTTGGATCATTTCAAAATTCTAGCTGCGTCAATTGGTACCTCGTGAGTTCGCAACTTCAAGTCCCGTAAAAAGGTTCCGTGCAAATTTCTGTTGCGTATATCGGCCAACCACTTACTTTTGCCGTCCCTTCCGCAAAACGCAAACTCGAAACCCGATCGAGTGAATGAGGCTGCGGGAACGGGGTACCTTCCCTGGTAGCTCAGCTGGTTAGAGCACATGACTGTTAATCATGGGGTCGCTGGTTCAAGTCCAGCCCGGGGAGCAATAGAGGGCCGCTGATCGCGGCCTTCCTTGTTTTGTGAGCCTTGTGATCCGTCCTGTTGGAAGCAAGCTCGCGATGTGATCGCACATGAAAGAACAAATGAACCAAATGGAACTCATCACTGTAGGCACCGTCGCATTCGATCGCATTGAAACACCCTTCGGCGTTGCCGAGAAGACCGTAGGTGGCGCTGCGACCTACATCTCACTGGCGGCCTCTTGCTACTTGGAGAAAATGGGCCTTATCAGCGTGGTCGGCGATGACTTTCCGCCAGTCGTTATGAAGCAGTTGGAAGAGCGCGGTGTGGACCTGCAAGGGCTGGAGGTGCTCAAGGGCAAGGAGAGTTTCTTCTGGGCTGGCCGGTACCACTACGACATGAACACACGCGACACCTTGGAAACGCGCTTGAACGTTCTGCTGGACCTGGACCCCGTACTTCCTGAAGCCTACCGTTCCGCTCCCTACGTTATGCTCGGCAACTTGGACCCCGTCGTTCAAGGTAAAGTGCTCGACCAGATGAATGAACGCCCAGCTTTGGTGGTGATGGATACCATGAACTTCTGGATGGACAGCGCCATGGAGAAGTTGAAGGAAGTGATCGCCCGTGTGGACATTCTTACGATCAATGATGCCGAGGCTCGGCAGTTGAGCGGTGAGCACAGTTTGGTAAAGGCCGCGAACAAGATCCTTGCGATGGGTCCGAAATACCTCGTGGTGAAGAAGGGTGAACACGGCGCGCTTTTGTTCGGTCAAGATCGCGTGTTCTTCGCGCCTGCACTGCCCCTTGAGGATATTATTGACCCGACTGGCGCTGGTGACACGTTCGCCGGTGGCTTCATCGGCTATTTGGCGCGCACCAAGGATCACAGTTTCGACAACTTGAAGCGTGCGATCATCGTGGGCAGCGCAATGGCTAGTTTCACCTGCGAGAAATTCGGGATCGAGCGCCTTGTGGAAGTTACCAGGGAGGACATCGATACACGCGTGCAACAGTTCGTGGACCTCGTGGATTTCGACATTGAGCTCGTGGAAGGATAGCCCTTGACCGAGCGTGCAAGCATAGAGGAGACAGAGGCTCTGCTCCACTACCTTGGCGACCATCTTGGGATCACCGGTGCCACATCCGAACAACAGCCGTTTCCTTGCCTTGGACGGCATGAGAGCGGTATGCGCCTATATGGTCATGTTGCACCATTTCGGACCTGACGTCCCGATGTTGCAACACCCGTTCGTACTTGGGTTGCTGGGCCAATTCAATCTGGGTGTTACACCTTTCTTCGTGCTGAGCGGGTTTGTGATCACGTATCACTATTTCGATCTGCCGATCAGCGGATACAAGCCTTACCTGATGAGGCGCCTCGGCCGCATAGCTCCGCTATATGTTCTGCTTACTACGGTCACCTATTTGGCCTTGGTGCAACAAGGCGTTCCCGTCGACCGCAAGTTGCTCTCGGTCTTCTTCATCGATCTCGCTATGCTGAAAGGATGGTTCAACGACTTGAAATTCGCTGGGATCATACAGGGCTGGTCCATCACGACGGAAATGATGTTCTACCTCTTGGCACCCCTTCTTTTCACGGTGATACGCCGATGGGGTTGGGGCATTGTGGTCTTTCTACCGCTGGTGTTCGTTGGACTTGGCCTTCTGCTCGTTTACATCATTGATGGAAATGCGCCATACGGTTTCATGGGTTCCAATTCCTTCATGTTCGGGATAACCTTTCTTGGCCGCGCACCGGACTTCTTCGCAGGGATCGGTCTGGCACTTTTGTACAGGAAGTATGGAAGCCACATTCGGACCCGATACACCACGCTGTTAGGTGTGATCGCCATTGCGGTCTGTTTGATCGTAAGGGCACATTTTAATAGGGGCTATGCAGATTTCGGGGGTGTTGTGATCTCGAATTTCTTGCTGCCCGTGCTGGGGGTGGGCTTACTCTTCTGGGGCTTGATCACAGAAGAAACGGCGTTGCGAAGGCTCCTGTCGACCAAATTGTTCCAGGTCTTGGGCCGAAGCTCCTACGCGTTCTACTTGATCCACATGGGTGTATTCTATTCGGCGATCCATTCTGTTCTGGGAAGTTTCCCGGCTACGATATTGGCACTCCAGGTCCTGGCTTTCGTGCTGTACCGAGCCATTGAGGTCCCGTGTGTGCGTTGGGCGAAGCAACAATGGCCGTTCCCGGAAAAAGTCGCCATTGGACGGGTCTAAGGCTCCCGCGGTAAAGTGTCTGGATCCCTTCCGGTGATCTCCCGCCCCCATCCCCACTTTTGGGTATTGCGGTATGTACTCATCTGACCTAATCTTGTGCTAGTGTAACGGTATCGCAAAACATCTTCATCATGAGAATACACGGACTCTCCCTTTCATTCGGTAAGTCAAAGCGCTATTTGCTTTGGATCTTCGCTTTGTTCATTTCCATGGGGGCGGCACATGCGTCCTCGGTAGATGAACAAACCGCACGAACCGTGGCCCATCGTTTCCTTTCACACCACACGGGGTTCGAGCAACTTCGCTCGACCGACCTGCAGTTGGTGTATGTTGAGAATTCGATCGCGCCGGACCTTACAACCAACACCGTGCTGTACCGTGTCTTCAACGCAGGCGACCATGGCTTCGTAATGATCGCCGGCGATGATGTCGCCTTGCCAGTGTTGGGCTATTCCACAGAAAGCTCGTTTCCTGCTGAGAACCTGCCAACCAACGTGGCCAAATGGTTTGAAGGGTACAAACATCAATTGCAACAAGTTGTAGCGACAACAATGCAAGCCTTGCCTTCCGTAACGTCTGAATGGGAACGCCTTCTGTCCAACGAACAGATGGTCGATCGCGATGTTCTTTCCGTTGCACCCCTTATGCAAACCCTTTGGGACCAGAGCCCGAATGTGAATGCACTTTGTCCCGGTGGATCGGTTACCGGTTGCGTGGCCACGGCCATGGCGCAGATCATGAAGTACCACAACAGTCCAGCGACCGGTGTTGGCTTCCACAGCTACAATGCACCCAACTACGGTACGCTCTCGGCCAACTTCGCAAGTACCACATACGAATGGACAGGCATGCCCAACACGGTCTCGGGACCCAACAACGCGGTGGCCACCCTGATGTTCCATTGCGGCGTAAGCGTGGACATGCAATACAGTCCACAAGTGAGCAATGCGTATGTGATCTCTGCGCAGACCCCAACACCCAACTGCGCTGAATACGCATTTGAGACCTACTTCGGCTACAACACCAACTTGCACGGTGAGCAGCGCGACAATTACACGGAGCAGAATTGGATCACCATGCTCCGGGCCGATCTGGATGCGAGCAAGCCCATCTTCTATGGTGGGTTCGGTTCTGGTGGTGGCCACGCTTTCGTATGCGATGGTTACGACGACAACAACATGTTCCACTTCAATTGGGGTTGGGGCGGACAGGTGAACGGTTACTTCCAGATAGGCGCGCTCAATCCCGGATCCACCGGTACAGGTGGTGGTACTGGCGGTTACAACAGTGGCCAAGTGGCGATCCTTGGTATTACACCGGGAACTGGTGGCGGTGGTGGTGGTGGATCGACCACCACGAACACCATGGAGCTTTACAACTATGTGAATGTTTCGGCCAACCCGCTTTACTATGGCCAAGCCTTCAGTGTGTCGTGTAACATCGCGAACACAGGCACCAACGGATTCAGTGGCGATTTTGGAGCGGCGGTCTTTGACGCTGAAAACAATTTCTATGGGTTCGTGCAGACCTTGACCGGTTATACGCTGGCACCCAACAACGCGTACACGAACGACCTCGTCTTTTCCACCACGGGTCTCTTCAGCATGGTCCCCGGAACCTATTACATCGGGATCTACTACAAACCCACGGGTGGGGAATGGGCTGTTGCTGCGAATGCAGGGGCCTATACCAACTTCCCACAGGTAACCGTGATCAATCCCAGCGACATTGAATTGGCCGCTGCCATGACGATCGCTCCGGGCACTAACTTGGTACAAGGTGGACAGATCTCCGTCAACCTGAACATACAGAACGACGGCTTCAACAACTTCGTGGGTCAGTATGGTGTGGCATTGTACAACTTGGATGGATCCTTTGCACAGGAGGTGGGAACGCTCAACGAAACCAATGGACTGCCACCAGGCTACTCCTACCTTTCTCCTTTCCTCACGTTTGGGCCGGTGCCTGTAACCGTCCCACCGGGTACCTACCTAGTGGCCACTCAACATAACCCGAGTAATACCGGTTGGTACCTCACGGGGTCGAGTTACTTCTCCAATCCGGTCTTCGTTACGGTAACAGCCGCTGGCGAGCAGCCGGACCAGTACGAAGCGAACAACACATCAGCGACCGCGGCGACGCTAACGGCCACCTTCTCCGGCAACAATGCAACGGTCACTACCAGTGGCGCCAACATGCACAATGGCACCGATCAGGATTTCTACAAGATCGTTCTACCTGCGGGCAACAACTACGCGATCACGGGTCGCCTACACGATTCGTACAACAGCGGGAACGGGAACACTTACACCGTTGATGGTTTATGGACAGCAAGTGCAGATGGCTCGAATTGGACGGACACCTATGACGATGTGGGCTCCGGTCCGTTGGTACTGAATGGCGGTGGAACGGTTTATTTCCATGTAGCCCCATACTTCGCCGGTGAAGTAGGCACCTATCAACTTCAATTGGACATTGTGCGTGGTCAGTCCGTGGGCATTGATGAAACGGCGGCCACCACGAACATCACTCTGTATCCGAACCCGGTGCGTGACAACCTCACCATTGATCTTTCGGGATTCGACGGTCGTTTGGAACAGGTGGAAGTGCTGGACCTTCTAGGCCAACAAGTGAAACTGGTTTCTGTTGGCAACAAGGTGGGTGGGCGCGCAGTGATCGACCTCAGTATCAACACCGAAGGAGCTTACTTGCTTCGCTTGGTAACGGACAAGGGTGTGCGCACGGAGCGGATCATCATAGCCAAGTAAGCAGATGAAGACCTTGCTCATCTGCAGCGTTATTGCGCTGGCCACAAGTTGCTCTTGCCAGAAGGATGGCCAAACGGGATCAGGGACCGCGGACAAGGCAACATCCTCGGAAGACCAGCCAACAATGGCCGAAACCGGACCTGCCGTATTGGTCTACAGCACTACCACGGACCACAACGACCATGTGCCCGTAATGCTTTCGGACGATGGCAAAGCGATAGTCTCCTACCCGGATCCGACGGACCTGCGCTCGTCCGATGGACTTCCAAAACCCACGGACCTGGGCAAAGGCTACAGGTTGGACAACCGGGGAATTGGAACCAATGTGGCTTTCTTGAGCATGGGCTATGCGGAATATGCGGCGCTTGAAAAAGCCCCCTCAACAGCGGAGTTGATGGCCATGATCTTGGACCGCGATCCGCTGAAGGAACTCTACCACTGCGGCCCGCGCACGAAATACACGGATGTGGTCGCTGAGCTTAAGAAGATCATAGAGGCGGACGCGTTGGGGAGCCGGTGCAAGAAGTTGAAGTAGTGCATTCCTAGTTGAGCGGTTGAACCCTAAGTACTACCGCTCAACTAGGTTAGTGTCATCTATTCCTTCATAGGCGACGCGTACTAGCCCATCCGTTTCGCCACGTTCGCCCAGTTCACAACCTTCCACCAGTTCTCCACGTACTCGTTGCGCTTGTTCTGGTACTTGAGGTAGTAGGCATGCTCCCAAACGTCGAGGGCCAGGAGCGGCTTGCCCTTGAAGTCACTCACGTCCATCAATGGATTGTCCTGGTTCGCGGTGGAGCCGATGGCCAGCTTTCCGTCTTGTTCCACCAGCCATGCCCAACCGCTACCGAATCGTTTCATGCCTGCTTCAGTGAAGGCTGTCTTGAACATTTCAAAGTCGCCGAAACCGGCATTGATCGCATCCAACACTTTGCCATCTGGCATGCCCGTACCGCCGGGTGCCATCACTTCCCAGAATAAGTTATGGTTCACTGCACCGCCCACATTGTTGCGGATACCCGTGCTGTACTTACCCACATTGGCGACCAACTCGGCTTCATCCTTCACATTGATCCCTTCTTCCAAGATAGCGGCATTGGCTTTCTTCACGTACCCGGTGTGGTGCTTCGTGTAGTGAATTTCCATGGTCTGCGCATCGATGGAAGGCTCCAAAGCGTTGTACGCATACGGCAAGGCAACTTGTGCAAGCACCAAGGGTGCCGCTGGCGGCATGGGTTCCGGAGAGCCCTCGGCCCCACCGCTGTCGGCAGGTTCAGGCGTACTACAACCGGCCGAAGCGGCCAAGATCGGCCCAGCAAGGAAAGTACCCATGGTTACTTTCAGTGAGCGGGAAAGAAATTGTTGGCGGTCCATACGGTAAAGGTATTAGCCATGTGACAGGAACCTAGTGGATCAGTGAAAATGATCGTGAATAGGGTGTGAAGTGCCAAAGGGCAGGAGCAAGCGCAACTGCAACTGCAAAGGCAAAAGGAAGTTGAGCCGAAGGTGAAATCCTGCGCAGCGGGGACTCAATTCACAATTATCAAGTTTTCAAGGATCGAAATGAGCGATGTGATACGAACCTTTCTCTCACTCGCCACTCTCTTACTTGCCACTGATCACTCTCGACTAGCGACCCTCTTCACTCCGGACTAAGGACTAAAAGACTAACGACTCGAGACTAACGACTTCTTTCTTTCCTCACTTCTCTACGCAAACCCCACCAACAACTGCCCTTTCTCAACAGCCTTGCCCTTTTCCGCATGCACGGTTGCGATAACGGCATCGCCCGGAGCTTTGATCACGTTCTCCATTTTCATGGCCTCCAGCACAAGTATTGGGTCGTTCTTCTTCACGTTGTCTCCGGCCTTCACAAGGATGTTCAAGACCATGCCGGGCATCGGTGCTTTGACTTCACTCACCTTCTTTGTCGCCTTGTCCAAACCGAGTGTTTGCAATAAGCGTGAGCGGTCATCTTGCAACTCCACGGTGTAGGTGTGGGCACCGATACGGAGGCGAACGGTCTTGTTCTCCGCGTCTTCCTTCAACACCAACACACTGTGGCTTTTGCCATTGCGCACAAGACTGAAGGAGGATGGTCCCGCGCGAACCAGATCCACGGCGGATTCTCCGGAAGGTGTCCAGGGGGCAGTGGGCGTTGCGCGTTCCAAGGAGATCTCTTTGGAGTTTACGGTTGCATGTAGTTTGGCCATGAGTTAGACGAAGGTCTTCGGATGTGTTGATCTCTGCGCGAGGCGAATATAGCGGGACCCTTAGAACAAGCCTTCCTCTTGCGACTCGTATCCTTCGTCCACTGCCAATTGCGATTGGTTGCGGGCCGCCACGGCCAATTGATCGCAGAGTTCATTCATGGGGTGACCACTATGACCTTTGATCCATTGAAAGGAAACGGTGTGTTGCCGAAATACGGCCAAGAAGCGTTTCCAGAGATCCGGGTTCTTCTTTTTCGAAAAGCCCTTCTTCTCCCAACCGAACAACCAACCTTGTTGCACGGGGTCGATCACGTACTTGCTGTCGCTCACCACGGTCACATCCATGCCGGGTGCCTTCAGTGCTTCCAACGCGGCGATCACGGCCATCAGTTCCATGCGGTTGTTGGTGGTGAGCCTGTAACCGCCCCACAATTCCTTTCGGTGCTTTCCACTTTGCAACACGGCTCCATAGCCGCCCGGGCCAGGGTTTCCGCTGGCGGCACCGTCGGTATGGATCATGATCTTCATTGAAATGAGGTACAGGGTATTGGGTACAGGGTACCTAGTACAGGGCATGTCGACATGCTGTGCCCTGTACTAGGTACCCGGTACCATCTACCACAGATCATCGGGCGGGGAACAAATACGTCACATTACCAGCGAACAACTTCACGGCGATCGCCAAGAGGATGATACCGAACGCCTTCTTGATAACGATAAGTCCCACACGACCGAGCAGTCGTTCAATACGAGTTGTCAAGAGCAACACGAGCACCACAGGGATCATGTTCAGGATGATCGCGATCAAGATATTCGGTCGATCAAATTCGGCACGTAACGAGAGTACCGTGGTGATCGTTCCCGCTCCGGCGATCACGGGAAACGCAAGCGGAACGATGCTGTACACCTTGTTGTCCTGCGACCCCTCAGTTAGGCCCGGTGCCGAAAGGTCTTCGCGGAAGAGCTTTACACCAAGGACCATTTCCAAGGCAATGAAGAACAGGATCAGCGCCCCTGCCACGGCGAAGGAACGCACATCGATCCCGAGCACCGCGAGGATCGTTTCGCCCAAGTAGAGGAAGGTGATCATGATCCCCATGCTCACCAGCGTAGCGCGTGCTGGGTAGATCTTTCCGGCCTTTTGACGCACTCCCAGGATCAAGGGAATGCCGCCTACGATATCGATCACTGCGAAGAGGATCAAGAACGCTTTTCCGATCTGTTTGAGGTCGAACATGTGTCGGGTCATTCGCTTTTGACTTCAGATGGAAAGGACCGGATCATGCTTTCCACCGCTGCTGGGTAGTGAGCATGTTCCAGCGCATGGATCCGCTGTGCAAGTGTTGCGGCTGTGTCGTTCTGCAGCACGGGGCATTTTTCTTGGAGCAAGTGTTCTCCTTCGTCGTACTGTTCGTTCACCAAGTGTATAGTGATCCCGCTTTCCTTGTCACGGTTGGCGATAACGGCTTCGTGTACGTGATTACCGTACATCCCTTTGCCTCCGTACTTGGGCAATAATGCAGGATGAATGTTCACGATCCGCTTGGGAAAGGCTTGGACCATTTCAGCGGGGACCAAGCGCAGAAAACCAGCCAGTACCAACACGTCGATCCGCTGACCCTGTAGCTCCCTCAGCAATGTGCCGTTCCGCAATTGCATTCCATTGAACAAGTAGCTCGGAACTCCAAGGTCCCAAGCGCGTTGCAACACACCTGCACGCGGTTGGTCACAACACACCAAGGCGACTTGCGCCAAGGCATTTTCGTGGAAGTGTTTGATCAGCTCTTCCGCATTGGTGCCAGAGCCGGATGCGAATATGGCGATGCGCTTCACGGCGCGAAGGTCGGCTTTTGGAAAATTCCTTCTTACCACAAGTCAAGCCTCTGGGCTATTCCTGCATTGGAGTGTGATCACGCTTCCCGAATTGCAGCAATACCCGGCAGCACTTTCCCTTCCAAATATTCCAACATGGCGCCGCCGCCGGTGCTCACGTAACTGATCTTGTCCGAGAGGCCGAACTGGTTCACCGCGGCAACACTATCGCCACCTCCAACAAGCGAGAACGCTCCTTTTTCCGTGGCTTCAGCAAGCGCTTTGGCGATGGCAATGGTGCCTTGTTGGAACGGCTTCAATTCGAAAACACCCATGGGTCCGTTCCACAACAGGGTTTTGCTGCGCAGCACCGCTTCGCTGAAGGCCTTGATGCTGTCCGGGCCAATGTCCAACGCCATCCAACCATCCGGCACCGCATCTGCTGCACACTGGTCCGTGTTCGCGTTTTCGGCGAAGGCATCGGCCACAACAGCATCCGTAGGCAAATGCAATTTCACACCTTTCGCTTCTGATTTGGCAATGATGGTGCGTGCTTGTTCCAGCAGGTCATCCTCCACCAAACTGGAACCGGTCTGGCCGCCCATCGCTTTCACGAAGGTGTTCGCCATGCCACCGCCGATGATCAGCTCGTCGCACTTACCGATCAGGTTCTCCAACACGTCGATCTTGCTGCTCACCTTGCTGCCACCCACGATCGCCGTCATGGGGCGTTGCGGACTTTCCAGCACCTTGCCCACACTGTCGATCTCCGCTTGCATCAAGCTGCCGAAGAGCTTGTCCTTCGGAAAGAACTTCGCGACGATGGTGGTGCTAGCATGTGCTCGGTGGGCCGTTCCGAACGCATCGTTCACGTAGACATCTCCCAAGGCCGCAAGCGATTTCGCAAAGCCCTCATCGCCCGCTTCTTCTTCCGGGTGGAAACGCAAATTCTCCAAAAGCAACACTTCACCGGGCTTCAATGCCGCAGCTTTTGCCTTTGCATCGGGACCCACGCAGTCCGTGGCGAATTGTACCGGCACACCGAGAAGACCGGCCAAGTGTTCGGCGATCGGCTTAAGGCTCATCGTGGGGTTCACCTTGCCTTTCGGACGGCCCAAGTGGCTCATCAGGATCGCGCTTCCACCGTCCTTCAGGATCTTTTTCACCGTGGGCACAACGGCACGGGCACGGCTGTCGTCGGTCACGTTGCCATTGGCATCCTGCGGTACGTTCAGGTCCACGCGCACTAGGGCTTTCTTGTCCTTGAAGGAATAGGTCGTCATTGTTTGCATGGCGCGAAAATAGTTGGTTAAGGATTGAAGGGGAAAGGAAGAAGGAAGGAACTTGGAATGGACGTGAATGAACGTGAATAGGAAGAAGATGCTTTCTATACCGCTGCGTCAAAACAAAGGAGGTCGGCAATGAGGCAGGTGAATGTGATCGGCATTCATTCCCGCTGATTCACGGTTTGTCTTTTTGTATTCGCGTGACATTACGAGTATCCCCGTGCAGCCGAAAAGTTGGATCTTTGGCCAAAGCGGTATTCTTATCCCATGTTGTTCTCCAAGGTCATTGGACATGCCACGTTGAAGGCCAAGCTGATCGGTAATATCCGGGAAGGCCGGGTGGCGCACGCCCAGTTGTTCATGGGGCCGCGGGGTGCTGGCAATTTGCCCATGGCGCTGGCCTATGCACAGTACCTGCTGTGTCCCGATCGTGAGGCTGTAGATGCTTGCGGAAAATGTCCGTCGTGCATACACATGGCCAAGTTGGAACATCCGGACCTGCATCTGATGTTCCCGATCTATTTCGTGGAAAAGAAGCCGAAGACCTGCGATCAGTTCCTGCCCGAGTGGAGGAATTCGGTTCTTGCAACGCCGTATTTGGATGTGGACAAATGGCGGGAACAGTTGGACAGTGCGAACAAGCAGTTGCGTATGGGCGTCGACATCGCGCAGGAGATACAACGGAAACTGAGCCTTCGTTCCTTCATGGGCGGGTACAAGGTGATGCTGATCTGGCTGCCGGAATTGATGGACGGTACCGCCGCCAACAAATTGTTGAAGGTGTTGGAAGAGCCCGAGCCGAACACCGTGTTCCTGCTCGTTTCCAACGATCCCGAAAAACTCCTTGCCACCATTCTGAGCCGTGCCCAACTCGTACGCATTCCCGCATTGCGGCCCACTGATATCGCCGGAGCATTGCGCGAACAATTCCCGGAACTGGGCAACGACGAATCCATGGCGATCGCCTTGCGCAGCGAAGGTGACCTCTTGGAAGCGGTGGAGATGGCCAACAAAGGCGAGGAAATGCTCTTCGTCTTCTTCCGCGATTGGCTCCGTGCTTGCTATCTCAAACAGGTTGCCGACGCCATCGAATTCGGCGATCAATTCCAAGCCCTCGGTCGCGAAAAGCAGAAATCGCTGATGCGCTACGGCCTCTACCTGATCCGCCAATGCGCCCTGCAATGGCAGCAAGTACCCGAGCTGGTGCGCGTGCTGGGCCAGGAGCAGGAGTTCGTGCAGAATTTCAGTAAATTGCTCAACGAGCGCAACGCCGATGGCATCCGGCAAGAACTGGAGACCGCCCACCTGCACGTGGAGCGCAACGCCAATCCCAAGATCCTCTTCACCGACCTGAGCTACAGGATGATGGGGTTATTGAGGATGAAGGTTTGAGGGGTGATCACTTTTCGTATGCTGGCATGTTTGATAGGTACTTATAAGTCGCGAACACTCAACCTTGTTACCCCGGGTTCAGAACACAAGGAACTTCCAACCTTTCACCCCCCAACCTATCTTCGCGCCACAAGATGTCGTGTACAGGATGTAGTACTGGGGCGGACGGGAAACCGACCGGATGCAAGAGCAATGGCTATTGCAGCAGTGGTGGGTGCAACAAACTGCCCGCCTACGACTGGCTTGCCGGGGTCCCTATTCCCGGTGGCCAACAACCCTTCGAGGGGGTGGAGGTGCGTTTCAAGAACACACGCAAGGCGTTCTATCGCAACACTTCCAACCTGCAGCTTTTGCCTGGCGATCTGGTCACGGTGGATGCGGCGCCCGGCCACGACATCGGCATGGTGAGCCTTGCCGGAGAACTGGTGCGTGCCCAAATGCAACGCAAGGGTGGCAATGCCGATACCTACGAGCTGCGGAAGGTGATGCGCAAGAGCACCCAAGAGGACATTGACCGGTGGCACAGCGCACGTAAGTTGGAGGACGATACCATGTTCACCAGCCGCAGCCTTGTGCGCGAGGCCAAGTTGGACATGAAGGTGACCGACGTGGAATACCAAGGGGACGGCACCAAGGCCACCTTGTACTACACCGCCGAGCAACGCATCGATTTCCGCGGCATCGTGCGCACCATGAGCGACCGTTTCAAGGTGCGGGTGGAAATGAAACAGATCGGTTCGCGGCAAGAAGCAGGTCGCATCGGTGGCATCGGCAGTTGTGGGCGCGAATTGTGTTGCAGCACGTGGCTAACCGATTTCCGAAGCGTTACCACCAGTGCGGCGCGGTACCAGCAACTGGCATTGAACCCACAGAAACTCGCGGGCCAGTGTGGCAAGTTGAAGTGTTGCCTGAACTACGAACTCGATATGTACATCGAGGCCATCAAGAGCTACCCTTCGGCCAATGCCAAGCTGAAGACCAAGCAAGGGGTGGGCGCGCACATGAAGACCGACATCTTCAGCGCCAAGATGTGGTACGGTTTCAAACAGCCGGGTTCACCCTTCATCATGGCGGGTTTCCCGGTGGAAACGGTACGCGAGATCCTGGCACAGAACAAGGAAGGCATTGAGCCGGAGGTGGACCTGAACATGGTCGATGAGCCGCTGGAGATCGTGAAGGCACCGGATTACGAGAACGTGGTTGGGCAGGATGAATTGACCCGTTTCGACAACAAGACCTCGAAGAAGCGATCCAAGAAAAAGGGACGCGGGAACCGAGATCGTAACCCCGGTGAAGTGCATGTGCGCGACCAGCAGAACCGTGGTGGTGAACAAGGACAACGCGACCGTAACCCAAGACCGCAAGGGCCACCCAAGAACGGGCCGGAGGGTCAGGCCCAAGGCCAACGAAGTGCACGCCCAGAAGGTCAACAAGGAGGCGCACGTCCGGAAGGCCAACAAGGGGACCGTCCGAAACGCAGCCGAAACCGCAACAGGCCGCGTGGACCAAAAGGTCCCGATGCACCCAAACCACCTGCAGCGTGAACCGAATTTTGTTGGTCGTATTGCTGGCAGGATTCCTGGGGTCCTGCGCTGAACCGACCGTCTACCAAGCCGATGTGCCCATTGCCGAAGGGGTGTGGGATCGCTCCTTCAAACCGGTCTTCGAATTCGACATCGCCGATACCGTAAGCAGGCACGATCTCTTCGTGGATATCCGGCACACCGGCGAATACCCCTTCAGTGACCTGTACCTGTTCGTTGATCTGAAAGGACCGAACGGAAGAACGGGTCGTGATACGGTGGAATGCCTTCTCGCCGATCCTACAGGAAGGTGGTACGGGAAAGGGCTCGGCTTCATCTTCGCGGACCGATACCAAGCCAAAGTGCTGTACAAAATGGGCGATCGCTTTCCGGCTGCCGGGCATTATTCCATCGGACTGGAACAGGCCATGCGCACCGAAAAGTTGAATGGCGTTTTGGATGTCGGCGTAACGGTGGAACTGAGCCAAAGGGGTCGATAGGGTGAAGAAATTGCCCGGTATGCGACGGACATTTTTCGTGTCCACCATGTCGTCCTTGATAATTCACCTGACCAAAGCAGCGTTGACCGTAACATGAGCAATACTTTCGGCCTCGCATGACGGAGAAGGCACCGAAGAGAAGGAGCAAGGCATGGCTCATCTGGTGGATGATCGTGCTAGGACCGGTCCTGGGATTGGGTGTTTTGTTGTTGATCGCCTCCAACAGCGACCTGCCCAGCACGGACGATCTGGAGGATCCGCGCAGCGATCTGGCCACGGCCATTCTCTTCAGCGATGGTTCGCAAATGGGCCAGTACTACCGGGAGAACAGGATCCCCGTGGATTATGCGGACATCAGTCCGAATGTGGTTGAAGCCTTGATCGCCACCGAGGATGAACGCTTCCGTGCGCATAGCGGGATCGATGTGCGCGGGACCATACGGGCGGGTGCGTACTTGGGCAAGAAGGGAGGGGCAAGTACCCTGACCCAACAGCTGGCAAAAATGCTCTTCACCAACCGGTCGTCGAATTTCGTGAAACGCACGTTCCAGAAATTCCAGGAATGGATCATCAGTGCGCAGTTGGAACGGCAGTACACCAAGGACGAGATCATCGCGATGTACCTCAACCGGTTCGACTGGATCAATCAGGCTGTGGGCATCCACAGTGCGGCGAGGGTCTACTTCAGCACCACGCCCGATTCGTTGAAGGTGGAGGAAGCGGCACTGCTTGTCGGTATGTGCAAGAACCCCGCGCTCTTCAACCCCTTGCGTAGACCCGATACCACGCTCACCAGGCGCATGGTGGTCTTGGACCAAATGCGGAAGAACGGATTCCTCTCCACCACACAATACGATTCGCTGAAGGTGTTGCCCATCGGCCTCAAGTTCCAAAAGGTCGATCATGCTGAAGGATTAGCGCCATACTTCCGAGAAGTACTGCGTTCTAAACTCCAGACGATGCTGGCCGAAAAGGACGAGGAAGGCAACCTGCGTTTTGCAAAAGCGGATGGTTCAGCCTACGACATCTACACCGACGGATTGAAGATCTACACCACCTTGGACCACCGCATGCAGGAGTATGGGGAGTTTGCAGTGCGCGAACATTTGGGCACCGAACTGCAACCTGATTTCTTCAAGGATATCGACAAGAAGAAGAACAAGCCCTTCGATTTCAGGGTAACACAAACGGAGATCGATGGGATCCTCAACTCCGCCATGCAGCGCAGTGTGCGATACAAGAACTTGGTCGGAAAACAGTGTCCGAATTGCGAACGTCCGTCCAAATACATCGAGACCAAAAAGTACGAAGGGTCGAAACATTTCCATTGCCGGCCTGATCTCGGTGGATGCGATACATACTGGGCTATTGTACCGAAGGACAGTATCCCGGCGATCTTCGATACACCTGTGCCGATGCGCGTCTTCAGTTGGAAAGGAGAGGTGGATACACTCTTGAGCCCGATGGATTCGATCCGTTATTACAAGGCGTTCCTGCAAAGCGGATTGTTGAGCGTGGATCCGCATACGGGCTTCATCAAAGCATGGGTGGGCGGGATCGATTTCAAACATTTCCAGTATGATCACGTGGAGCAGGCACGCAGACAAGTGGGATCCACCTTCAAGCCGTTCGTATATGCAACCGCGATCCGCGAAGGCATGGAACCCTGCCGCGAATTGCCCAATCAACGGGTCTGTTTCGATATGCCGCCCGGTCAGCCGGAATGGTGTCCGGAGAACAGCGACGCTAATTACGGAGGTATGGTAACAGTAGAGTATGCGCTGGCCAATTCCATGAACACCATCACTGCTTGGTTGATGAAGCAATACGGTCCGCAAGCCGTTACGGTCCTGGCTCGGCATATGGGTGTGAAGAGTCCGTTGGACCCCGTGCCCTCGCTGTGTTTGGGAGTAGCCGATCTCACGTTGATGGAGATGACCGGTGCTTTCGCCACGTTCGCGAACAAAGGTGTTTACATCGAACCGATCATGTTCACCCGCATCGAGGACAAGAATGGGAACGCCGTGTACGACGTAGTGCCCAAGACCGATGAGGCGCTGGATGAACAAACCGCTTACGTCATGCTACAAATGCTGAAGTGTGTGACCGATGGCGCGTACAACCCAAGCACCGGAAAGACCGTGGGAACCGGAATGCGGCTGCGGATGGGGTGGGGCAACAGAGCGAAGTATGGCAACATCAAGTATCCGACAGCGGGCAAGACCGGTACCACACAGAACAACAGCGACGGTTGGTTCATGGGCGTAACCCCTGATCTGGTAACTGGAGTGTGGACCGGTGCCGACGATCGCAGCGTGCGCTTCTCCACCACCGACAAAGGCCAAGGCGCGAACATGGCCCTGCCGATCTACGGCTACTACATGAACAAGGTCTACGCAGATCCGAAAATAGAGATCAGCACCGGCGATTTCGAGCGCCCTTCCGGCCCCATCACGATCGAGACCAATTGCCGCAACAAGGTCAAGATCACAAACGGCACGGTGAAACCGAATTGGGATTGAACACCTTTAGGACGCTTCTAGCTGTTGGCTACAGGCTGCTGGCTATTCGCTACTTTCGGGTGGCGGGTTTGTCCTTTAAGAACAAATAGCCAGTAGCCAGCAGCCAGTGGCGAGCTTGTATATCTTCGCCAGCATACCTCGTACACATGAACAAGATCGTAGCCAATGCCGATGAAGCCTTAAGGGGATTAGAGGACAACATGACCTTGATGCTCGGTGGCTTCGGCCTGTGCGGGATCCCGGAGAACAGCATTGCCGCCATGGCCCGCATGGGTGTGAAGGGCTTGACCTGCATCAGCAACAATGCCGGTGTGGACGATTTCGGATTGGGCCTCTTGCTGAAGACGCGGCAGATCAAGAAAATGATCAGCAGCTACGTAGGTGAGAACGATGAATTCGAACGCCAAATGCTCAGCGGTGAATTGGATGTGGAGTTGATCCCACAAGGCACACTGGCGGAACGGTGTCGCGCGGGAGGTGCTGGTATCCCTGCATTTTTCACTCCCGCAGGTTATGGTACCGAAGTGGCCGAAGGAAAAGAGACCCGCGAATTCGAGGGCAAGATGTACGTGATGGAGAAATGGCTGCGACCCGATTTTGCGATCGTGAAAGCGTGGAAGGGTGACTCCCTAGGCAACCTCGTTTACAAGCACACGGCACGCAATTTCAATCCCGTTATGGCCATGGCCGGTAAGATCACTGTGGCCGAAGTGGAAGAGCTGGTGGAACCCGGCGAACTGGACCCCAATACCATCCATACCCCGGGGATCTTCGTGCAACGGATCTTCCAAGGCACCAACTACGAAAAGCGGATCGAGCAACGCACGGTGCGCAAAGCGTGATCCTTGTCCATGCGGATCCGCGATCCCCGAGATCTTGGACTTTGGTGGGTGGCCGCCGCCATGTTCGCGTACATTTCGGTGCGTGCCTTTCTGGTGCCCGTGGTACACGACGAGGCCCGCGTGATGAGGCTCTATGTGTACTCCGGTCATTTGCTGCCGCCACTGGCCAAGCTGGACGCCGGTAACCATTTGCTCGTAACGCTGCTTGGCCAATGGACCACTTTCCTTTTCGGTTACAAGCTGTGGGCCGTGCGCCTGTTCCCGGTTCTTACCTATCCGCTCTACGCGTTCGGGGTGATCGGCCTGATGCGGATGATCGACGCGCGGATCATCCGTTGGTGTTTCGGGATCGCGTTGCTCACCATGCCGTTCCTGTTCGAGTTCTTCTCCTTGTTCCGTGGCTATGGACCATCCATTGCCTTCGAGGTGCTCGGGTTGCTCACCCTGATCCGATACATGGAAAAGGGCGAGACCAGTTCATTGGCCCTAACACTGCTCTTCTTCTCGCTTGCCATCTTTTCCAACCTCTCCCTGATGTTGGTGTGCTGCGCAGCATTCGGTCTTGCAACCATTCGACTTGTCATTTATCAGGAACACGATCGGGCCAAGCAATTCGTCCTGTGGCTTTTGGGTGGTGTTGCCGTGGGATCGATGGTGTGGTATGGGACGTTGCTCTCTGAAGGCGACTTGTTGTATTGGGGTGGGACGACCGGGTTGCTGAATGATGTGATCGGTCCACTCGTTTTCTTCACCAGCGGGGCCACATCCTCTGTGTGGAATGGAGCGGTCGCATTGCTTGTCTGTATTGCACTCGCATGGGCAGCTGGTTATTTCCTGTGGAAGAAGCAGGACCCGGCCCGCTTTGCATTGGTAGTTGTTGCCATGGTCCTGCTTGTTGAAGTTGTGGGACGTGCCCTCATGGCTTGGACAATGGACACGCCATGGCCAACCCAACGGACCGCATTGCATTACTTACCCCTCGCCTTGGCTTTGTTCGCATTCGCGTTGGATCGCTTGGCCACCATGCGGCCTTGGGCCAAATGGGCCAGCTTGGTAGTCGTGTGTTTTCCCATTCAGACCTTGGTCACGCTCAACACGACGGAAAGCACCACGTGGGTGGATCAATGCATTGCTCCTAAGGTGTTCGATCTGGTGGCCGCTGCACAAGCCAAAACCGCAAGACCTGTTTTGATCAACGCCCCGAAATTCATTGGCGAGGAAGCTTGGAACCTCGGTCGCCTATTGCGTGGAGAAGTACCCGCACCCTTGGACTTTGAGCAACATCCCATCACATTGTGCGACCTGCTCATAACGGATCCGAATTACACTCCGGCACCCAATGGGTTCCACCGTATCTACGAAGCACCTAATGGCAGACTGGTGCTATGGACCAGAGATACACCCTTGAATGAAAGGCTCTTGCTCGACACCACTTTCAGTGTACAAGTAACGGACCGCGAGTTCATGGACTTCTGGCGGATCAATGCGTCGGATACGATCATCGGTCAACCCTTTTTCGTGGAGGTGGACATGGTGGTTGAAGCGACCAACTTCTTTACGGCATCGGTGATCACGGATTCGCGGCCAGCTGAGGGAGATCCTACATATTGGGACAGAGTAGAACTCACTTCGTTGCGGCCAACTTGGGCCAATGAGAACCTGCATTTGATCCGCCGAGTACCCGCCGATCAAAGCGTAGCCTTGAATTCGGTGGTCAGTTTGTACAACCCCGATCGCGTTGAGTATAGCCTGCCTAAAGTACATGTGCGGGTTTATGCGGTGAATGAATGATCTTGGTCCACGGAGTGTCGTTCCCAAGGCGCTTTATCCACATGTCTTCACGTCAATCTCAACTACCTACCTTGGCCCTTGTAGCGAAATAATTGATCATGGCTTTGACAAAAACACAAATGGCACAACGCATCGCACAGGAGTTGCGCGATGGTTGGTACGTGAACCTCGGTATCGGCATCCCAACATTGGTGGCCAACTACATTCCAGAAGGCATCAGTGTCGAATTGCAAAGCGAGAACGGGATCCTCGGCATGGGTCCATTTCCCTTTGAAGGGGAAGAGGATGCCGACCTGATCAACGCTGGCAAACAGACCGTTACGCTGAAGCCTGGCGCAGCCATATTCGACAGTGCTACCAGCTTTGCCATGATCCGCGGGCAACACGTGCAGCTTACCGTCCTTGGTGCCATGGAGGTTTCCGATACCGGCGATATCGCCAACTGGAAGATCCCCGGCAAAATGGTGAAGGGCATGGGCGGTGCCATGGATCTGGTGGCCAGCGCGGAGAACATCATCGTGTGCATGATGCATACCAACAAGGCCGGTGAAAGCAAGTTGCTGAAGAAGTGCTCCTTGCCGCTCACCGGTGTTGCCTGCGTAAAGAAGATCGTAAGCGACCTGGGCGTTTTTGATATTACGCCTGATGGGTTCAAGCTATTGGAACGAGCACCTGGTGTTTCCGTTGAAGAGATCAAGGCCAAGACCGAAGGCCGTCTAGTGATCGAAGGGGATATCAAGGAGATGGCGATCTGAAACCGTTGATCGAATGATGGAACGAAGTGGTTCGCAGGATGCTTTTCTACGGGGCGAACCGAAATGGCTTATGCTCCTTGTGCTCGGGGTTATTGCTTATTTCCCGCTATTCCTCCATTTCGATTCGATGCCACTCCGCTTATGGGATGAGATCCGCTTGGCTTGGAATGCCTACGAAATGATGCACAACGGGGAGCCGTTCGTGACCTATTTCCAAGGTGCGCCGGATATGTGGAACACCAAACCACCCTTGCTGATCTGGATCGAGGCGCTCTCCTTCTCGGTCCTTGGGCCAAGTGAGTTCTCGTTCAGGCTGCCATCGGTCATTGCGGCTTTTCTCACGTGTTATTTCCTGTTCCGCACCATGTCCAACAACATGGCGGCACCATGGATGGGCTTCATAGCAGTACTTCTGCTTGTAACGACCGATGGGTATCTCACCATCCACGCCGCCAGAAGTGGAAATTACGAGGCCTTGCTTGTTCTGTTCATGACACTTTCCGTGTGGTCGATCTACCGATGGTCCAACAGCGATGCGCCCAAGGATATCTTCCTCTTCTTTGTTTTCCTTTCATTGGCTGCGTTGACGAAAGGGATCCAAGCACTCTTGTTCCTGCCGGGCATCTTCCTCTTCGTCCTGTTCCAAAGGAAATTGATCGTCCTACTTCGTCAACGACAGACCTACGCAGGCCTCGCTGTTTTTCTCGTCCTTGTGGTGGGTTACTATTTCTTGCGCGAACACCTTAACCCGGGCTATCTGACAGCGGTCTGGGAGAATGAACTCGGTGGGCGTTATGGTGCGGTGCTCGAAGGCCATCAAGGAAAGTGGGACTTCTATGTCCGGTTGTTGATGGATAATCATTTTGCAAATTGGTGGCTGCTCGTGCCCTGTGGAATGGTGCTGGGATTGGCCCATCGGGATCCGACCGTTGGTCGCTGGAGCATGCTCCTTACCTGTATCGCTGCGACCTATCTGTACGTTATCAGCTCCGCACAGACGAAGCTGGAATGGTACGCGGTACCGCTATTCCCGATCTTATGCGGCCTAGCGGCCTTGGCTATCTACATACCGTTCCTTTGGCTGTACGATCTACCCAAATACCAAGTGCGGACGTATGCGGCACCTCTGCTCTTCCTCTTCCTCATTTTTGTTCGCCCGTATTCGACGGTAGTCGCCCGTGCCTACTTTCCGAAAGACCTTGATTGGGAGGTGCCATACAATGTGTGCACCAATTATCTCCAAGCCCTATGGCATGGGAAAACAGAGGTCCAACCGAACGTGGTCTGCTATGATTGGGGCCACGATGAGGTGGCGTTCTACGTTCAATTGAACAAGGATGCAGGAACGATCCTGGACAAAAAGGAGAAGGATGACCTTCTACCGGGTGATCGTGTCTTTACTGTGGAGCACTGGATCAATGATCATATAGAGGCGAACTATGAAACGGAGACCTTGTTCAGCGACCATGACGTACGCGTCTATTTGATCAAAGGGAAACGAGATGGATCGACCTGAACTTTCGTTGGTGGTGCCCGTCATGAACGAGGCCCCGATCATCACTGAATTGGTGCAACGTTCTATCGCAGCGCTACGTGGTATTTCGGAGCAGGTGGAAATGGTCCTTGTGGATGACGGCAGTTCCGATAATACGTTGGACCGGATCAAAGCCGAATGTGCGAAGGACCAACGGATACGGTTCATCTCCTTGAGCCGCAATTTCGGACACCAAATGGCGATCACTGCCGGACTGGATCATGCACAGGGAAACTGCGTGGTGATCATGGATGGAGACCTACAAGATCCACCAGAACTGATCCCCGAACTGTATGCAAAGTACAAGGCCGGTGCCCAAGTGGTATACGCCAAACGCCGGTCGCGGCAGGAGGAGCCTTTCTGGAAACGCTGGACAGCGAATGCCTTCTATCGAACGCTCCGTGCCATTACGCAAATTGACATCCCTCTGGATACCGGGGATTTCAGATTGATATCGCGAAAAGTGCTTTTGAGCCTTGCCGATATGCAAGAACGGGATCGGTTCCTTCGTGGTCAGATCGCGTGGTTGGGCTTTAAGCAGGACCATGTCCTTTTCGACCGGCAAGGACGAAGAGCGGGATCTCCGAAATACACGATCCGTAGGTCGTTCGGTTTGGCCCTTGCCGGCATCTTCTCCTTCTCCAACCTGCCCTTGAGGCTGGCATCTCTGTTCGGCTTCCTGGTGTCCTTTATCGCTTTTGCCATCATCCTCTATGCACTGTGGTCCATGTTGGTGCGTGGCCAAGTCGTTACGGGTTGGACCTCCTTGATCATCAGCACCATGTTCATTGGTGGCATCCAACTGCTTTGTTTGGGCGTGATCGGCGAGTACATCAACCGGATCGCACAAGAGGTCAAGCGTCGGCCGATGTACGTTGTGAATGAGGTTTCCCAAGAAGAAGGACCAAGAGTTTGACGAGCTGTGAATTGTGCCAACAAAAGTTCAATTAACAGGCCGTGCCAAGGCAATGAAGAACTGTAATTTTCCGGACGATCGGTATGGAACTCGATCAGTACGGTAACATGAAAGACCGCATCCACCCCAAGGTCCTGGTAATGGCAATTGTCGCCATCACTGTGCTCGTATGCGTTTTCCACCGATCAACCGTGGCTTCTTTTACACATGATGAGAGCTACTCCTTCATGTACTACCCACAGTTGTCCTTTCTGGATATCGTGGTCCACAAAGAATCCTTTACGAATAATCATTTGTTGAATTCCTTCGGGATGAAGTGTGCAGGGGCACTCTTTGGAACGAGCGAGTTGTCCATGAGATCCCCGAACATTCTCGCATTCATCATTTATCTGACCTACGCCTTTCTGTTGCTCCGGCGCTTGGACCCCATGGTCGCCTGTTTGGGGTATCTCATACTGGTATCGAATCCGATCATTCTGGAAATGTTCAGCATTGCAAGGGGGTATGGAATATCGATCGGCTTTATGCTCATGGCACTGTTCCATCTTACGCGAGCGCTACGGTCAAGGAGACCATCGCACATTGTCTTGTTCCATCTTGCAGGGATCTTAGCAGTACTCGGAAGCTTTGTCTTGTTCGGGACCTACTTGGCCATCTTCAGCACCTATTTCATCTTGCGCTGGATCGAGATCGTTCGCCATCGGACCGGGTATTCCGAACTGCGGAGGGAGGCCTTCTTCAACGGGGTAATGATATTTGTGGCCGTGGGTATTCTGGTCATACCAATAGCCAGAACACTCAGTGGGAATAAACTTGATTTCGGGGGCAAAGAAGGCTTTTTCGATAGCACGGTATTCTCCGTAGTGGCGAGCAGTATTCCAGGGATCTCCATTGCTGGAGTTCAGCTTCCTTGGATCATTGCAGCGGCCGTGGCGGTATCGCTTTTCATGTTCATCGCAAGCTACAGGAATGGATCGGTGCGGAGCGGCGCTTTCACCGAAGAACGCAGAACATTCATTGCGCTGGCGATGGTGTTGTTCTTGACATCCTTAAGTATCGTACTACAGCACTTATTATTCAATGTGGATTATCCTGTTGCGCGCTTTGCCATTTTCCTTATACCATTGGCGCTCTTGCCCTTGATATTTTATGGTACCGCACTCCGCGGTCGTCTTGTGCGCCTCACGCATAAGGTGTTCATAGCGCTTTTTGGGTTGGGCTCCATTGTGGTTCTTTGGCCACAATTCGGGCCGTACAGAAGTGTTGAGTGGCAGTATGATCTGTGTACAAAGGAAGCCGTGCAGTTGATCGTGGATGACATGGACATGGAACAACTGAGTGATGGGAGTGTGGAGCTTGGTATTACATGGCTTTTTGAGCCTACCATCAACTACTACCGTGATCATTGGGGCATAGCACAGCTAGAACGTATGCACAGAAATGGGCCTGGTCCGAATGATGCTTATAGATACCTTGTAAAACAAGATGTTGACCCAAAGGAATTGGAGGAGTTCACACTGATAAAGGAGTTTGAAGTATGTGGCACGGTCCTGTACCGAAGAAGTCCAGACAATTGAAGGGTATTGAACAGATCAAGGGTTGGGTCTCTCGGGTAGTAGATTCGGTCAGCTATGACGCTAATGGACCGGGAGGGCCAATATCCTTACCAACCATTGCCGGTAGTGGGCCTAAGGATCCGACGGATCGTGTTCAAGGGTCATGGGTCTGCGTGCAGTGTAGTTTATATCGAGCTGTTTTGTCCGTCGCTCGGGTCAATAATTCGTAAGATACTTGACCGTACTTTGGTCGACTCAAAATGGTCTGTATTGGAATAGATACGGCTCCTCTGGTCGAACAATGGTATCACAGCACGTAAATTGGCGGGACCGCCATTTGTTGGAGTGGTTGCTCTTCATGTTCGTGGCCGTTCTATCGTTCCGGGAAGCGTGGATAATCGGAGGGTCGAACACTTACGATTTCTTCTGGGGAGCTTGGGACGGTTTGGGCTATTATCAGTGGCTACCATCAGCGTTCATCACCGGGAAGTTCGATTGGATGTTCTGGTGCCATAGGTCTCCGAGAACACAGCGATATCTGCGCATACTCGTTGGGGGTCGCGGTCTTGGAGCTCCCATTTTACCCGACTCCCATTTGCTCACATGGTTTTTCGACTATCCGAATACCGGCTTCGCACCAACGAACGCGGTTTGCATGATGGCCAGTACCGCTATCTATGCTGGCGCAGGTGCTGTGTTCAGCTTCCGGCTGGCGCGACGGTACAGCACCACAACGGCGGCACTGCTAGCTGTTATCACGATCTATGGAGGCAGCAATCTGTACTTCTATGCCACCAGCCAGCCACTGATGTCGCATGTCCATTCCTATTTTCTCGTATCCCTGTTCTGTTGGTGCGGGTTGCGCATCATCGATGGTCCTCGTCCTGTGCATGTTATGCTGTTTCTCTTTTCGGGTGCTATGATGGTACTCGTTCGCCAATTGAATATCGCCGTGGCCTTGTTCCCGCTTTGGCTGGCTTGGACAATGCCGGGGAGTGCGCGGGGCATGGAACAACTTGGTAGGCCACCGCAGTGCTTTTGTGCTGGGTTCGATCCTCGGTCTGATCCCTGGGCCTTGCAATCGATCTATTGGCACTACCTGACCGGAGATTGGTATGCAAATCCGTATGCCCTCAACAACGAGCATTTCGAATTCGACAGGATGGTGCCGGGCTTGGTTCTATTCAGCCCGCGGAACGGCTGGTTCGTGTATAGTCCCGTCTTTCTTATCGTGATCGCCACATTGCTCGTTGAAGCATGGCGTGGTAGGCGACCCGCCCGCGCGATATTGCTGATCCTCGTGTTCACATTACTGTCCTACAGCGCATGGTGGTGCTGGTGGCTCGGCGGGGCATATGGGCATCGTGGGTTTATTGACCTGTATGGCCTGGTGGCCATTCCATTCGCCTGGTTCTTCCGCTATGTAATACGGCGTACTTGGACGTTGCGGATCCTTACCGCAGTGTTGCTCTGGGCCTTTATACGGCTGAATTTCGGGATGATCGAGCACTATGACTTCGATATCTTCTCCGTGGATGGGGATTGGCCGAAAGTCCTTGAGGTGGTTGGTAATATCGCGGCGGGAAACTGAGCCTGTTCGGAAAAGTTCGTTATATGCCAAGCCTCTCCAGTTGGTTTGGGAAATCGCCTTGGAACGGGCAAACGCGCATCGATGACGGAGAAAACCATTGGACCGGGTACTTTCGCGCTGTTCCGAAACCGTTTATTGCAAAGTCGAGAAAATCCCATCCCCATCATCTTACCCGGTCGTACCGAGGGGTGTGCAATTCAACTCGAACCGAGTGGATCGTGGTGTCCAAACCTGTTCGCAAGCTTGTCAGCAAAGCCATACACTTGGCTATTTAGTGGAATGCCACATGCAACTCATCAGTAAGTTTCCTGCATTGGATAAATGGACCTCCCCAAGCAAGGGAGTCGGCCTTGTTGCATTTTGCTTCTTCCTGTTCTTCTCACTTTACTCGATCAAATACCATCAAACGGGTAGATATGCCATTGGTAAACATGATCTCGGTTCGGATGCTGCCGGGTACTACATCTACTTACCGGGCGTGTTCCACTACCACATGCGGGGAACTGCGATCAGCGCGGAAGTACTTCGCGTATCGGGTCAGGGATTCAGTGTGGACGTTGAGCGGGACAAGATCCTAACGAAGTATACCTGTGGTGCTGCTCTCCCTAGAGTTACCGTTCTTTTTGGTAGGGCATGCACTCGCCGGGGCTGACGAAACCGATGCGTGGGGACCTACGTTCCATAAGGCCATTGAAGTAGGTGGCATTTTCTATTTCACCCTTGGGCTGGCACTGGTCTACTTGACGTTGCACCGTTGGAGGTTAGCATCCGTCGGCTTGCTGCTGTTATGTATTGCTTGTGTTGCA
>JADKFY010000013.1 GCA_016717305.1 Flavobacteriales bacterium | reverse complement strand
TGGTGGCGATAGGTTCGCCAGTGCTGGCGTCAGGAGTTCGGCTTGTTTGCCTGTGCCTTTCGCGGGAGCCAGCGATGTAATTCTCTAGTTGCATTTTGCGAAGGTCGCGTGTTCGTTGCTCAGAAGCCATGTTCCTTGATCTTTGAACATTGATCTTTGAACCTTGTGTCTTGGTTCTTGTGTCTTGTAACTTGAGTCTTCCGCTCTGCGGCTCCATTGGCCGGCGATGAAGTTCTGTAGTTGCATTGCGCGCTAAGGTCGGAAGGATCGGTGATCCACAGAGGAATGCATTTCATCCGCAGGACCTGTCCCGAGAAGCGGGATGGCGCCGATGGCACTCGGTACCGCTCTTGTGGGGAGTATGATGGTGCATACATCCACACCCGGGTCCAACCTGGCGGGATGGGCGAGGGTCACTTCGCTATGGCACAAAGAGATAGGTACAAAGCCAGCAGGACGTGCCTCCGCGTGATCCGCTGATCACATGTAAGAAAGGCGACTTGTTCTCAAACCTTCGTGCATTTCAGGGGCTGGCACTACATCGACCCTTACCTACGGCACCTGCTCATAACGCACCGCGGTGGCCACCGACCCACCGATGGTCTGTAGGACGATATCCCTGTCGTTGTTCAAGCCGGTATACTTCACGATGCCATCCATGTTGATATCCGCCCGATGGTAAGCGGTTATGGTGTTCGTAGCGATGAAGCCACCAATGGCCTGCAGGATCATATCCCGGTCGTTGTCGTTGCCGGTGTACTGCACATGGCGTCCGGTCTGGAAGATACGCCACGCGTTGCCCGCCCAAAGTGTGCGTGTGCTTCCCACGGTCTTCGTTGCCGGGCCTGCCTCAGCACCGGTGTTGGCGAAGAGCCGTGCCAAGTGAACGCGTATCGAACACTGTTGGGGTGGTGGAAAGATCAAGCACGCCTGCGCTCAAGACCCCCAAGTGGTTCCGGTGCCGCAAGAGCACGTAATAGTTCCCTCCTTTCACGGCGAAGGTCACAGGCGAAACACCGTCCGTGTCCACGATGTCGCCATCGCGTTGGATCAACGCGTTGCGCATGGCTTGGGGCATCCCGTTCTCCGGGCTGCCTATCCTGAGTTCGATCCGCACCCAGTCCACAATGGCATTGGGACCTGTAACGGTGAGCACGCTCGGCGCGATGGTCTCTGCGTTGGGCAGGTGCGACCATGATTCCAAGGAACCGGCGTTGCCATTCGTGGTCGGGATCAGTCCTGCGGTGCGCAAGTCATCGCGCATGAGGCCTTGTGCGGGTACGTAGCAGCCATCGAGCCAAGCCGCAGCGCGCAGTTGTGCACCTGTGCCACCAATGGAGACATGGGCGTTGTCGTAATGGAGATAGGTGTCACCCCCATTGAATGCATGACCACCGAACCCGATACCGAAGGTATGCCCGGCCGGCAAGCTGGGCATGTAGAACGTGACCAGTGTGTCCATCCAACCGTTCATGGGCACCATGGCGTTGTATACCTCCAGAATGGTGGGGTTGCCCAAGTTATCAATGGCCAGCGGAAAGATCATGGCACTGGCGGTCACCGGTGGTATTCCCTCAAAGATGCCCTGGCGACAGGTGAAGTGGACGGCGATGTAGTCTCCCGGTACCGCTGCAGGCAGGGGTTGATAGAAATAGGCGGTTACCTCGAAGTTCTGCGACGACGTGCGAACGGACATGCATTCGTAGCCCCCGTAAGGTGCATCGGAAGGTATGGTGCCGGTCCATGGCGGATGCGTCGTGGACCAGCCGATGCCGCTTTGCTCAAAACCGGGGTTGACGAATTGCGCGGACGCGAAAAGAGAAAGGAGTGCGGCACTGGCCACAGTGGAGAAGCGTATCTTCATATTGAAAGGACGTGCATGGTCCGAAAGGGTTGTGTTGCAAGGTTGATCGATGCCATTTGCCGATCAGCGAATTGGCGAAGGTGAGGGGGCGGCGATCCGTTGATCGGTCAATTCACTGTTGCGCATGTTCGTTTGCCCGTATCTCGAACTATCCATTAATGCGAGAATAGGGCGGTCAACGGAACGGCAGGGCAGTGGGTCATCGATCATGGGTTAGTATTGGATCTATCACGGCACCTGCTCATAACGCACCGCGGTGGCCACCGACCCGCCGATGGTCTGCAGGATGATGTCGCGGTCGTTGTTGATCCCCGTGTACTTCACCACGCCGTCCAAGTTGATGTCGGCACGGTGGTAGTCACCCAGCACGTTGGTAGCCAAACTACCACCTATCGCGTAGAGGATCGGGTCGCGATCATTGCCTTGTCCGGTGTACAGTATGCCATAGGGTGCCCCCAAGGTCCATGCATTGCCGGGCCACAGTGTCCGCGTGCTGCCCACGGTCTTTCGCGCAGCATCTGTATAGGGCGTGGGCATGCTGAAGAGCGGTGTACTCGTAGCTCGCGTATCGAATACTACCGGTGTGGCGTTGAGCGCCAAGGGTTGCGCGCTCATCACACCGAGGTGGTTCCGGTGCCGCACCACCACGTAGCAGTTGCCTGCTTTAATGGGCAATAGCACGGGTGAGGTCCCGTCCATATCAACAATATCTCCATCGCGCTGTACCAGTGCATGGCGCAGGGCATAGTCTCATAGAAGCTCCATCCCCAACCTGTTGACGCATTCTCTGGTCGGCCGAATCGTAGTTCCACCCAGACCCAATCAACAATGGCGTTAGGACCTGCGATGCTCAACACGCCCGGTGCGATCGTTTCGCCGCCTGCGGGAGTCGTAGCCGCGCCAATGGGTGACACAGGTTGCGAAGTTGGGATAAGGTCCGCTGCACGGAGATCGTCGCGCATCAGGTTCGCACCGGGAACGTACGCACCATCCAACCAAGCCTTTGCATTCAAGCGGGCACCACTGCCTTGGATCAGCATAGCCATGTTGTCGAAATGGACGATCCCATTGCTTCCACCGAACGTATGTGCACCGAATCCGATCGCGAATACATGTCCGGTTGGTAGGGGTAGGCACGGTCACTTGGCCGGAACTGTTCCCAACTGGCGATGGGTTATCTACACCCAAGGCGACGTCCGTAATGGGGTAGTGCAATGCACCTTCGGAGTCCACGGTGATCGCGTATGGGACCACAATGGAACCGGAAGGTTGAGGAATGCCTTCCTCCAAGCGGGCCTGGAATTTGAAACGCACGACATCACCGGGTATAGCCTGCGGAATTGTTTGATAGAAGTTGGGAGCGGGCGTCCAACCACCTTCTGGGTCCACCGAAGGGCATAGAGGGAAGTCGGTAGATGTGGCTTGAACAGCCATGGCCATCGATCCGCCGTGTGGCACTGCGGAAGGGGTGACCCAGGTGAGTTCCGGACACTGGATGACCCAACCGGTCCCGCCTTGCTCGAAGCTGGGGTCCGAGAACTGGGCCATTAGGGACAAGGGTGTCCCGATGCAGAGGAGCACAAAAGAAAGAAACTTCATATAGGCGGAAATGAAGGTGTATTCTCGAACGCAGGTCCTTGTTGATCCAGACGAGATTTACCCGAATTAGTTGCCTGATCAATTAATGGGATCGACGGCCTGAAGGAGATCACCGAAGGTTGGTCGAACGGGATCAATAAGTACAAGCCTTGGCCTGCTTAACATGTCGGTGCACTGCGCTTGTTGCCATATCCAACAGACTGCATTCATCTGTGCCATCTGCGTCATCTGCGGATCACAACGCATTGCGCTTTTCTGCGCCACTGCGTTCCACATTGCATTTTCCTACGCAACCACCACATTATCACCATATTGATCGAAGAACACTAAATTTGTGCTCGCTTTCGGAATGAACGGGTGTGATCAGGACCGTGGAACATCGTTCTGGTCCCACGCAAAATAGGATCAGATGATGAAAGAGTTGAACAAGGACGTATTGAAGCGCGTGGACAAGGCCGCCATCGAAAAGATGGGCCTTGGTACCAAGGAGCTCAACAAGTGCATTGAAGTGGCGGCTACGGTTACGCGTGAGGTGGTGGAACGCCACATCGGTACCTGCGCCCAGCATTTGCGCATTCTTTATTCCAGCATCCCCAATTCCGACAAGGCCACTGCGCTGCAGCTTGTCATGGACCAGCGCTTCAACGAACGCGTTCGGGAGGAATTGAACCTGAATGCCTACGAAGGGGCCGCCTTGCGCCAGGTGGTGATGCCGGCCTACGCTAAAGCCGTTTCGAAGAAGGTACAAGGCCGTACCGAAGCGTTGGAGGAGCTGATGGGCTTGGTGGAATTGGTGTAGGCCGCGTACACCGTTCAACGGGCGTTGGAGCCGTTCGTGTGAACATGCTGGTCCGCTGAGGTGGAAGATGCATCTTCCGTATTCTGAGTTGCAACAGTAGTTCGTCGTGATCCGCTTTGGTCTTATCAATGCGAAAGCCTCGCGCACATCACGGCACTTGCTCGTACCGCACGTTGGTCGCAGCACCACCACCAATTGTCTGCAGGATCGGGTCGCGGTCGTTGCCGGTTCCGGTGTACTTCACCTGACCATTCAAGTTCACATCCTCCGGGAAGTAACCGTCCACCGCATTGGTAGCGACCACTCCCCCGATGCGAACGAGTACGGGATCCCTATCATTGTCCACCCCGGTGTACTTGACTTGTCCATTGAAGGTGAAATCTCCTGCCCACTTGAGCGATACCGTTCGATCGTGCGATCAAGCCTGGAACGATGGCGATAAATCGGATGTTCATGTGTGGGATGGGACAGTGGGGTTGGTCATGCGGGCGCGCTTCCGAATGCGCAAGTAGGGGGTCACGCACGGGGCGTGACCTGACGGTCATCAGTTCCTTGATCTATCGGGTCAGGACTATGCCAATGGATCTTCAACCCTGCTTCACTGCGCAGGTGCTGATGCCGAACGGCGCGTACAAGGGGCAGAAGCTGATAACGCTGGTGACCAGGAATACCGCGCCCAGAACGAGCAGCACCAAGCCGACCGTGCCGGTGACCGTACCTGTGAAGTAGAGGACAGCGAAGACCGCAGCGATCAGTATGCGGATGATGCGGTCAGTGGAACCCATATTGGCTTTCATGATGTGAGTGTGTTGGTTGTTATGGAATGCGCTCGATGAGCAGTGCGACGGCCCCGGCAAACAAGATGCACAGGAGGCAGACCCCGCGAAACGCATCCACTTGGAAGACCACATGCCGTTCATCGCGACAAAGGTTGAACGCGGAGTCCCCAACAAATGGTGACCGCGGTCACCGTAGCAAACGGATCCCGCCGGACCGAGCTCTGTCCGATCCCGCTGTATCCACCGGTAACGACGGCCACTTGGTCCTTGAAGTTCATGTCCATGGTGTTGAGGTTGTTCGTTGTTGGTGTCGGTAAGTAGTGTTGGTGCGTGGCAACCTATGAGGTGGTGAGCTTTCGATCCTGAAGCACGAGCAGCGGAAGCTCGCCCTCCAAGGCCAGGGCCTCGGTACGGCTGGGGCGGAAAAGGCGCCGGAACCAACCGATGTCGCGATGCACTACAGCGATCAATTGTGCGTGGTTCTCCTTGGCGAAATGGACAAGGCCATCCTGCACATCACTGTCACGCGCATAATGGAATTCGTGATCGATCCCGTCGAACGCTTCGGCGTAGGCATCGTGGCTCCATTGCCCGTCGAAATCCGGGTTGTTGCCTTTCACATGCACGATCATGATCGTTGCCTGGTTGATCAACGCCAACTGTCGCAGAAGGCCCAATGCGCCCGACGTTACGCCCTTGCGATCATCTGCGAGCACGATGCGTCGGACCTGTTTCAGAGGAGCCAGTTCCGGCACAACCAGCACGGGAACTTGGCACCGTTCGATCACGCCCGTGGTGTTGCTGCCCCATAACGCCGAACCGGTCGCACCGCGTTTACCCATCACCACGAGCTCGGCACGGACTTGATCAACAACACTCGTGAACACCAATGGGAGCATTCCGTGTACCACCTTCTGGACCACGTCGGTGGCACCTGTTCGTGCAATGAATTGTTCGGCGAAAGTGTGCATGTCATGGCGTGCCAGTCGTAGCAGATCCCGGCTTCGATCCGGTCCATCACCAGCGGCATTGGCAATAGCGCAGAGCAGCGTATAGGTATGACCTTCGGCACCACACAATAGGGTGGCGTAATCTGCCGCATGCAAAGAGTTCGCGCTGAGGTCCGTAGGCAGGAGGATGTGGGCCATTTGTGCGGGGGGATGGTTGGTTCCTGTCGAGGGCAATGTGTTCACGCGTTGAACGCCACCTGCAACCGCGAGAGCCGCACGAGTTCCGCCTTGTTCTTTCCAGCGAAGGCGCTGGCGATCGCCGAGGCGGTCTTCAGGATCAATTCCTTCATGGTATGGTCATACTGGGCGGGTTCCTGATGGTAGTTGTCCAAGAATTTCGTGAACGCTTCTTCGGCGTCCATTTCCTCGTCGTTGGCAAAGTCGAAGCTGATATCGATGTAGTGAGCGGCATCGGTGCCGAACTCGTCGCGGCTGTTCTCCAAGGGGAGCCAATGCTTGGAAACCTCTTCCTTGAGCTTCTGTGCTTCGGCCTTCGCGATGCGCCCATCACTGGCGGCGATGCTGTAGAACAGATAGCCGATGCTCGCGTACATGTCTTGGTAGGTGGTGGAGTTCATGTGTTTTGTGTTGCTGTTAAGGGTGGGGGTCTATACGTGGATTGCGGCTCTGAATTCCGGATCTCGGATACGATCCAAAACAACACCGATCGACGTATCCAAAAGCTGACATTCGTCAATCTTCCGCGTGCAACGAAAGACCGGGGAGCAAGGCCAGGAGTAGCAAAGCAACTTGGTTGGCTACGGAGCGGGAGGGGAGTGTCCGATCGTCATGTCGCCCTTAGGGTAACTGTTGGATGCGTGTTGCGGTCGCTACCGGACCACCGATGGACTGCAGGATGAGGTCGCGGTCGTTGTTGCTACCGGTGTACTTCACGAGCCCATCCATGTTCACATTCTCAACACGGAGGCAGATCGTCAAAACGAGTACGGGAGTTTGCGCATGGTGGTAGGGTCAAGGGCAAGACGAAAGCACGCTGAACAGGATGCCCCTAATGCGCATGTGCAAACCGGTGATGGCCCCAGGAATTTCGGCTTGCTGGTTGGTCTTTTGGGACGCTGGCGTTGGGAATGGTCACCAACAATAGCGCAGAGCAGTCAATGAAGTACGGGTCGATCAGCGAATGGAGTCCCGTTTGCGTATTGGGTCGACCCCTCATTCACTTTTGACGAAATGGGCGCACGGTTCCCGCACTTGTTGACCGATGTTCACCTCACCACCACCTTCCCCTTCAGCAACGTCCCTTCTTCATCGCTAAGGGTCCACAGGACCAGACCGGATGGGCAAGCGACTTGCGCTATTGAACTGCCGATCCGCTCCTTGGAAAGCATTCGTCCCTGTGCATCGAACAAGGTGAGCGTGGCGCTTCTTTGCACACCATGTACTTCCACCGATCCCGGTTGTCTTGCCAACACACTGTAGTGCGACCCCGCTTCCTGTTCTTCCAAACCGACTGACATATCGAACGTGAAGTTCCTTGTGTCGGTGTTGCCGCAGGGGTCGTCGTAGGTGTGTGTTACGGTGTAGCTGCCAGCCGTTGCGAAGGTGAAGGTGACGGTCGCTGTGGTGAAAGATTGTCCGTTACTGCAAGTCCAAAGGTGTGTTCCTTGTCCGTTGTGGACCAAGGTCACGAAATCCGGTCCCAAGGTATACCCATCAAGGAGTGCATCGGTGCCGTTGGGCACATCGAGGTTCCAGGTCTCGATCTCGTCCAACACAGTGGCACTTGCAATGGTGCGAAGTATCGTTGCGGTCTCGGCTGGCAGCGATGAATTGAAGGTTGCCCCAACACAGCTCTGTTGGAACAGCGTGCAGTAGAAAACGCACGCTGCGAGGTAGGTTCCTTCCACCGAAGGATGGCTTCCGTCCGGATCATAGAGGTTGATGGCCGGATAGGTATCGCGCACCGTTTTCCATGCAACGCCGACGGGAGATACATGTGCGTCGTTCATTGTGGCCAGGTAGAGATAGGTGGTGCGCAATCCTTGTTGCATGCCGTCGTAAGTACACATGAAGGGGAAGCTGGCGCAGTTGCCCGGATCGCCGTCCTGTCGTCCCCAGGTCATGTAGAAAACGGGGTAGGTGCATTCGTAGTTCGCTTCAATGTCGGCGAGCAATTGGAGGGCACCGTTCTCGGTGGTGGTCACATCCACGGGCAGCGCTCCCAACTGGCTCTGTTCCTGCATCACCACATAGTCCCACTGGCGCGACCCGATCGCTGTTGCCGTGGGTGCGTACGTGGCATGTTGGAACAGCGTGTAGCCGCCTGGTGCGGAACTCGCAACAGTAACGTCCTCCCCAAGGGAAAGTGCAAGCTGCTTCATGGTGTTGGGCAAATCGTTCACGTAGGTGTAGCTGTTGCCGATGAAGAGCACGGAGGTCTGCGCCTGCACATGCAGAGCAGTAAGGAGAAGGATGATGGTCAGGCTGCGCATGGCGTAAAAATACGTTGCTGTCCTAACCGGTGGTCACCCTGTTCGGACCATGGTGCGGGTCGTTGGCGACGGATTTCGTGGTGTCGGTCTCTCCGCGTTATGTGCGTTCCACTCTGTTATCCCGCCAACCTCCACACCAGACCAACGATCACAACTGACATGATCACGGTGTAGATCTCCTTGTTGTACTTCGCCAACCAGAGAGGAAGGTAGATGTCGAAGTTGGCCTTGGTGGACATGGAGTAGCGGCGCGCGACAACCGTAAGTGGACAGGACCAACTGAAGAGGAGGAGGGCGATCACTTCCAATCCGACCAACCCGAGCCCGATCCAGAACCAACGGTCGATGCGATCAGTGATCACTGCAAAGAGCAAGTAGAAGATCACGACATTGAAGAAGATCCAGATCGCGGTGTGCAGGAGCTTGATGGAGATGAGCTTGATGGCGTCGGTCATGGCTGGTCAATTGCCAAACCAAGGTAAAACCAGGAAAACGATCCCAAATGATCACCGTCAATTCGCACCTATTCGATCACGAGGGGCATGGAACGATCGTTGATCTGCAAGAAGTAGGGACCAGCCAAAAGGTTCGTTGTCCGGATCTCGATACGGTCGCTGTGCCGTGTCCAATGCGCGGGTATTGCTCGGCCCGATGCGTCAGTCATTTGGATCACGGCATTTCGATCGATCCCGCTCACATACACCGCGGTCTGTGCAGGGTTCGGCCATACCTGGATCACAGGGTCGCTAGTCGCATGTTCGAGACTTGTCGTGGTGCAACTCTCAAACGCACCCGCATCCAGCAAGGCATGCTGGCAACGCTCGGTCCTTCCAAGTGGATGTAGGTATTCATCCCACGCCACCAACGAGTAGCCGCTGTTCGATGTACCGCCCGGAATTCCGATGCTCTGTGCAGGAGAATCACCGGCGAAGTGGTAGTCGTTGTTGTTCGGGTCCACGAATCCGACAAGTGCGATCACGGGCTCCTTCAAGTTGCCAGCGGTATCCGTTTGCAGTGGGAAGGAATTCGCCACGAATTGTCCTTGTCCGGCAAGTATGTTGTTGTAGGCTTTGAAGGCGGTGGCAGAAGGCATGCTGAAGAAACTCCCCGCACTTCGTTCGTTCACCATGGTGTTATTGATCGCATAGAGTTCGTGTGGTGTAGGATTGCTCAGCCCTTCCAACCCGAAGCCGACGAGGTTACTGTTCTCCGCCAGCAGTCCTTGTTGGATCACATTGCCGATCAAGAAGGCGGTGCCGCCATTGGGAAGGTCGATCTCGCGACTGGCATCGCCGGTGGCCTCGTTGCTGAACCGGTTGTACTCGATCACGTTCACGTGGGCACGGCTCTTCAGTTCGTGGCCCACATGCGCATGGTGGCTGTAGTTGAAGCGGAAGATCAGTGAGTCCACATTGTTGATGTACAGGTTGTGCGATTGTCCATCACCAAAACCATTATGGTCGAATTCCGTGTGTTCAATGCGGATCGTACTCGGGTTCACGGTACCTGCAAGGATGCCGTTCTCGTTATCATGGAAGGAACAATGACGCACGGTAAGGTGATGGCCTTCCAGTCTTATTCCTGCACCGTTCTGGTACGGCACGCTGCACTCGCTGAACTAGATTTGCTCAACGGTTGTGCGATCGCCTTGGATCACCCAAATTCCTTTTTGTTCCCATGCCAAACCATTGCTTTCCAGATGCACCATGCCACCGATGCCGCGCAACCACAGGTCATCGGCTGTCCAGTTGGTCACGTCGGAAGGGTAAGTGCCCGCAGCGATGTTCACGGTATCACCGTCGCCAACCAACGTCGCAACTTGGCTTGGTGCTGTGTAAGGTTGCGAGGGCCCAACCTGCCATTGTGTGGAGAATGCCGGGCAAGCGCACGTAGTGAAAAGAAGAACAAGAAGGTGAGCGTGCTTCATCATTTCAAAAGTAAGGGCATCGCGTTCCTTGTTCGTGCTCGGTCCAAATTCGGATGGCGGCAATTGACCTGGCATTCCATCGCTCTTCAGCAACGTGACCAGGATGAGTGCTTAGAGCCCTGGTCCTGAAATTCGTGGTGCTATTGGTTCTTTGTCACCTTCGGCATTTCCGCACCGCAGCGCCTGCAATAGTTGGCATCCGGCAGGTGACCGGTTGCATGGCAGCTCATGCACTCTTGGCCGGGGTCCACGTTCTTCGCGAGCTCAGCACCGACGATCCCGGTTGGTACGGCGATGATCCCATAGCCCAGGATCATGATGAACGAAGCGAGGGCCTGGCCCAAAACAGTTTGCGGGGCGATATCGCCATACCCCACGGTGGTCAATGTTACAATGGCCCAATAGATACTGCGCGGAATGCTGGTGAAGCCCGCTTCGGGTGTTTCCACCATGTACATGATGGTTCCGAACACGATTGTGATCGAGACAACGCCGAGCAGGAAGACGAAGATCTTCTGTCGGCTCGCCATCAGCGCCTTCCCAAGGACGCCAGCTTCCGTGATATAGCGTGTCAGTTTCAGGATCCGGAAGATCCGTAGCAAGCGCAGCGAACGGATGACCATCAAGGAATGGGCACCTCCGAAGATCAATCCAAGGTAGGTCGGTAGAATGGAGAGCAGGTCCACGATACCGAAAAAGCTCTTGGCATAGCGCATGGGCCGCTGAATGCTCCACAGTCGCAGTGCATATTCAACGGTGAACAGGGTGGTAAAGAAGAGTTCGGCGATGTACAAGCTCCTGCCATATTCGATCTTGATATCGACGACGCTTTCGAGCATCACCAGGATCACGCTGATCACGATGCACCACAGCAGGACCACATCGAACAACTTGCCCATCGGTGTGGACGTTCCGAAAATGACGGTGAACACCTTCTTGCGCAGGTCGCCATGGGCCGGTTTGTCGTAGGACATGGCACAAAGGAAAGGCTCTTTACCGGAGCAGCGAGCGAGCGTGCGCGTGGTTCAAATGATCAGACGAACGCCACCAAGCTCAGAAACACGATACGGGAAACGGTCGCCGGGAGAACCGATGAACATGAAGTTGGTGGGGATCTTCCACTCCTTGCTCAAGCGTTGTACAAGGTCGGGTCCGAATTGTCCCGTGATCTGGACGAATTCCACATGGATATCCGGATAGGCGCGGTCCAGTACGTTCAGGTCGCTCACGAAGGATCCCGGGACCTGTTGGCCCTCCTTCAGAACGGTTACAATGCGCAACTTTTTGGTGATCTCATTTTCCTCCACGTACATCATTACTTGGTTCAATACCGCGACATCATCGCCCTTGGTGAAATACACGAATTCTTGTTGGGTGAGTTCCCGAATGGTCTTTGAAAGCTTCAACCTGCTCAAGGTCGCCAAACGTTGCATCGAATCAAGGAAGCTACTCACCACCACCACCATGTATTCCAAAATAACGTTCCTCTTGAGGAAGATAAAGAGGATGAGCATAGCGGGGACGAAGTACTGTAGGAAGACGACCAGATGTTCGGGATGTAGTCGGATATTCCCGTAGAGGGCGGTGATCACGGCCATCAATGCAATGAAAACGACAAATGCCGTTGCCGTCTCCGGTCGTGGCAGTCGTGATCGTTTGATCTTTAATAGGAAATTCCCGAAAGCGAAAAAGGCCATCACGATCAGGAATGAGATGGTGTAAACACCGGCCAACGCACCCAGTTCCCCGTTGGTGATGAACAGGACGGAGAGGCAAAGAAGAAAGAACACGATCAAGATCCGGGGCGAGCTGCCCCGCTTGTTCTCCTTCAGCAGGAATTGCGGGAGGATCCGGTCCAAGGTCATGCGTTTCATCAGTCCGCTTACACCCACGAAGCTGGTCAATACCGCACCGCAGAGCACCAGCACGGCATCGATGGAGATCAGCGTGGCCAACCAACTGCCGCCGATCTCCATGCCCATGAACGAGAGCAATGCGTTTTGATGTTCGTTCACTTGCATGATGGGCAGCACCATTATGGCAAGCAATGCCATGAGCGGGTTGATCACGGTGACCGCTATCCACATGTTGCGCAGCGTAAGGCGGAATACACCCGGTTCTTGTTCTTCCACGAAATTGGCAGAGCTCTCGAAGCCGCTCACACCCAACATCGCAGTGCTGAATCCGAAGAAAAGCGCTGCGGCCAAGCTGCCCATTGGAAGCTCGGACCTGAAATTCAGCGTGCCGATCTCAAGACCGTTCATCGCTACGTACCAGATGCCGCCACCGATCAATAGGGCCATACTGGAGAGGTGGATGATGAAGATGATGATCGCAACGATGGAAGATTCTCCGATGCCGCCTATAGTGAGGAACAGGAAGATCGTGAGAACGACCACGGTTGCGATCATGATGGGCAGGGAATGCCACAAGCTGTGCAAGTAGTGCATGGCCTCGTTGCCACTGATCACCGCTGTGGCCATGTAACTAAGGATGGTCAAGCAAGCCGCCACGCTCGCATTGGTCTTGTTCGTGGTGTTCAGCAGCACGTTGTATGCCCCACCGTTCAGCGGAAGTGCACCTACCACTTCGCCATAGATCTTCCGGAAAAGGAAAAGCACCAAGGCCACCATTGCAAGCGCTACGAACGCCCATGGTCCCGCATAGCCGATGGTGAGTGCACTCACATACAAGCAACTGCTGGTGATGTCGTTGCCGCAGATCGCGGTGGCCGCCAGTTGGCCGAGCTTCTTGGGTTTATGGGGTGGGGTCACTGTTGATAATGTGGACATCGCGTAGTTCAAATGGGTCGATCGATCGTAGCAGTGGGTCCCACGAAGTAACGGAGATCCCCCGTGCCGATGCTTGGAGATCCGAATAAGTTGTGGGACTTCGACATTCAGGATCCCATTAGTGCCAAGTCCAACAGTCCACTGTTAATGTCCCATCGTATCAATGGGTCCACTGGCCCTTTATGATCATCAACTTCGTGCCATCTAGATGGATTGCAAATGACGATCGACAAGTTGCTGCATTATTTCCGGCTTGGTTCCAATGCCGAAGATCCGAAAGTGGCCATGGAGTCGATCGAGCGGGCCGTGGTATTTCGGGGCACCAACCTCATGATCCTCGTGTTCGCGATCCTTATCGCCTCGGTGGGTCTTAACGTGAATTCCGCGGCTGTGGTGATCGGTGCCATGTTGATCTCTCCATTGATGGGACCTATTGTTGGGATCGGTGCAGGGCTCGGGGTCTTGGACCTGGAACTGGTGCGACGTGCCTTGAAGAATTTGGGATTCGCCGTTGGAGCGAGCTTGCTCACCTCGTACCTCTACTTTCTGTTGAGCCCCTTGGAAGATGCGGCATCGGAGATCTTGGCACGCACAAGTCCGGGGATCTGGGATGTGCTGATCGCATTGTCCGGCGGCTTCGCAGGGATCATCGCCACTGCGAGCAAGGACCGAGGTAATGTAGTGCCGGGTGTTGCGATCGCCACCGCGTTGATGCCCCCGTTGTGTACCGCAGGCTATGGGTTGGCGCATGCCGAATGGTCCTTCTTCTTTGGTGCGATGTACTTGTTCCTGATCAATTCGGTGTTCATCAGCATCGCAGCATTTGCAACGGTGAATTGGTTAGGCTACCCAACGGTGCAATGGGAGAGTCCCAGCATGAAACGCAAGATCAAACGCTACACCACGATCATTGTGATCGCTACGGCAGTGCCCAGTGTCTATTTGGCATGGCGCCTGGTGCAGCAGAACAATTTTACCAAGAACGCAAGTCGTTTTGTTAAGGAAGAGACCGTAGTTCCGAACAATTTCCTGGTGGACCATTCCATAGATCCATCGAAACGCAGCATCCAATTGGTATACATGGGCAATGGGATCGATACCGTGGTGGAGAACGAGATGCATAGGCGCTTGGTCAGCTATGGGATAAAGGACTGCCAATTGCAGGTTACCACCGGTCTTTCCTTGAAGGAATTGGGGAATGAAGAGCGCAATGAGAACGAGGGACTTCAGCGGAAACTGGATGAACAGCGTGCAGTCTTGGCCCGTCTATCCTCTTTGAACGATAGCCTCTCCGCCGACAAGTGGCAACGTGAGCGGATCATGGCCGAAGCACGTGCTGTGGATCCGACCTTGCAGTGGTTGGTGATCACTGACATGCCCGGGGAAGCGGCCGGAAGTGATAGCCTGAAGAAGGTGGTGGCCGCACATTACAGCACGTCACCGGACACTGCGAAGTTGGCTGGACTCGATCGTTGGTTAGGTATCAAGCTGAATGGCCAACGGTACAAACTCGCAGTTACATCCGAATAGTCACAGCAACTGGCACACCTACAGAAAGATCGGAAATGGTGATCGCGCATCACACGCGGGTACCTTTGTGCGAGCAACAACGAGGAGCATGAAGAAGACAGGTACAGTGAAGAAGAAGCAAGCCCAGGTGGAGATCCGACCATTGGACTCCGGTACGTTCGAGGATTTCTCGTCCGCGATGAAGGCAGCATACCCCAGTTGGAGCGGCATGCTCTGGCGTAAGGCAACCATTCAGCGGTTGATCGAACTGTTCCCGGCAGGACAGCTTGGCGTTTTCGTGAACGGAAAGATCGCCGGGTGCGCGTTGACGATCATAGTGGACATGGATAAGATCGGGCTCGACCACGACTACATCAAGGTAACGGGCAACTATTCCTTTAAGACCCACGACCCTGAAGGGAACGTCCTATACGGGATCGAGGTCTTCGTGCATCCCGAATTCCGCGGCATGCGCTTGGGTCGTCGCTTGTACGAAGCACGCAAAGAACTTTGTGAGGAGCTCAACCTGCGCTCGGTCATGTTCGGCGGTCGCATTCCCAACTACCGTGAACATTCCGATAAGCTAACGCCGAAGGATTACATCAAGATGGTGAAGGAGAAGCAGATCCTGATCCGGTCCTTTCCTTCCAATTGTCCAACGATTTCCATGTGGTGAAACTCCTGAAGGGCTACATACCCGACGACAAGAGTTCCATGGAATACGCCACGTTGATGGAGTGGGACAACATCTACCACAACGAAGGACAATTGGGGCGTAGCTGGACGCGCAACGTAAGGTTGGGTCTGGTCCAATGGCAGATGCGCTCTTACAAGAATCTCGACGAGCTCTTCAGCCAGTTGGATTATTTCATGGACGTGGTGAGCGGGTACGGTTCCGATTTCGCCGTGTTCCCGGAACTGTTCAACGCGCCACTGATGGCGGAATATGTGGATTCGAATGAGGCCGAGGCGATCCGATTGCTCTCGGAACACACGGAACCGATCCGGGACTATTTGTTGGCGGCAGCGGTGAAGTACAACGTGAACGTGATCTGCGGAAGCATGCCGTTGTTGGAAGATGGCAAGCTGTACAACATCGGATACCTGTGCCGACGCGATGGCACGTACGAACGATATGAGAAGATCCACATCACCCCGAACGAACGCAACGCTTGGGGCATCCAAGGCGGGAAACAAGTGCGCGTGTTCGATACCGATTGCGGAAGGGTGGGAGTGGTGATCTGCTATGATTGCGAATTCCCGGAACTCGTGAGGATACTGGCACTCCAAGGCATGCAGATCCTGTTCATTCCGTTCCTGACCGATACACAGAACGCGTTCTCACGCGTGCGTCATTGCGCACAAGCACGCGCCATCGAGAACGAGTGCTTTGTTGCGATCTCCGGTAGCGTGGGCAACTTGCCCAGGGTGCGCAACATGGACATCCAGTATGCACAGAGCGCGGTGTTCACGCCATGCGATTTCGCGTTCCCCAGCACGGGTGTGAAAGGCGAGGCCACGGCGAATACCGAAATGGTGCTCGTGGTCGATGTGGACCTTAGCCTTTTGAAGGACCTGCACCACCATGGTAGTGTGCGCAACCTGAAGGACCGTAGAGATGACCTTTATACCTTGGAGTTGAAGTCCCCTATCGGAGAAGCGAGATCGAACTGAACGGACCTTCCCTCACGCGATCACCGTGTTGTTGATCACTTGGCGATCAAGGACGGAACATGGGTCACAGCGATCCGATCCATCAACGGGATGGTCCATTGTTCTTGAAGGCCCAACTGCAGATCACATCACTCCTGTGCCACTGGAGTGCAGAAGTCGAACCGCCCACGTTCCCGGTCTTGGGGCTTTTGCCCGAGGAAGCGATCAATCCCATGGCCATGATCAAACAGGTGCCCAGGACCAAAAGGAAAAGCAGCCCAGTATTCACCTCGGGGATCTTGAGGTGCTCGGGCAACGAGAAATAGAGCAGGATACTGATCAGGCCACGTGGCGTCATATAGACCAACGGGGCAAGGTCCACACGCAACGCCACTTTCAGGAAGACCGCACGCAACGTGTAGGTCGCAACCAGCATGATGGCGCCGAGGATCGCGATGTCCACAATGAGGATCTGGGAAATGATCACGCTGAAGCCAAAGAGCACGAAGAACAGCGTACGAATGAGGAAGGCGCTCTCACGTGAAAGCGAATGGAATTGTTCGAGATCACGAGGGAATTCACCGTACAGGAATCGTTGCCGGAACCAAGGGATGGGAATGTTCTCGGCATTGGCCATGAACATGCCAAAAGCGACCACGACCACCAATGAAGAAAGGTGGATCTGCTTTCCGACGGCGTACACAAGGACGAGGATCGCCAAGATCAAGAAGAATTTCACTTTGTGTTTGATCCGGCCCAACAACCAGAGCAGCGCCATGGAGAAGATGGCACTGAGGACCAGCACACTGATTATTTCTACACCCAGACCACTAAATGCCTTGAACCCGAATGATTCATTGGATACAATGAAATTCAGCAGGACGATGCCCAAGATGTCGGAAAAGGAACTCTCGTAGACCACGAATTCCTTGGTCTTGGAGATCAATCCATTTGCGCTGGGAATGGCCACGGCACTGCTGATCACACTGAGTGGTACCGCATTCGCCACACAGGGCAGGATCGCGGCATCGGTGATGTGGTACAAGATCGCTGCGATCGCCGCTGTTGTCAGCAGGAGCAGGGCAACGGAAGAGATGAATGCGTTCCTGATTATGGAGCGTTTCTCGTGCTCATAGGTCAGCTCCAACGCCCTTCGAACACGATGAGGATAAGCCCGATATTGCCGAGTGTGGCCAGCAGAAGTTGCACATCGAAGGTTCGGACACCCAGGTATCTGCGGCAGCGCGTATGGCGATACCGAGGACCAACAACAACAGCACCGAGGGGATGCGGGTGCGTTTCGCGAACAGGTCGAACAGGTAGCTGAAGATCACCAGCACACAGAGCAGGATCAGGATCTGGTACGCGTCCATGGGGCCAAAGATGGTACTATTCCGTTAGGCCGATCGCAGCGCGGGGAAATGCCCCGTTCCGGGTACGCCACGTTGCATGGAGGATCACTCGGTCGCTTTGGCGGCTTCCTCGTAAGTGGAACCACTCCTACGTTGTTGAAGAAGAAAGCCCATTTGTCCGCTTGCTGTTCAATGATCTTGCTGGTGGGCATCCCTGCGCCATGTCCGGCTTGGGTCTGGATCCGGATCAACACCGGCGCCTCGCCCAATTGTTCGCGTTGCAGGGTGCTGATGAACTTGAAACTATGTGCAGGCACAACGCGGTCGTCATGGTCTGCGGTCATCACCAAAGTGGCCGGATAGCTTGCCGGTTTTACGTTGTGTAGCGGTGAATATTTCCGAAGGAAATCGAACTCCTCCGGGCTCTTGTCCGCATTTCCGTATTCCGGGGTCCATCCGAAACCGGCGGTGAATTTCTGGTAGCGCAACATGTCCAGTACGCCCACTTCAGGAAAGCACACCCCAGCGAGGTCTGGCCGCTGGGTCATCACTGCTCCCACCAGCAACCCACCGTTACTACCACCGTTTATGCCCAAGTGTTCGGTGTCGGTCCATTTCATGGCTTTCAGGTATTCCGCCGCTGCGATGAAATCGTCGAACACGTTCTGTTTCTTCTCCAGCATACCGGCCTTGTGCCAGTCTTCGCCATACTCACCGCCACCGCGCAAGTTGGCCAATGCGAATACCCCGCCCTGCTCCAACAGGATCATTCGGCTGGTGCTGAAGCTGGGGCTCAGGCTCACATTGAACCCGCCGTACGCATAGAGCAACGCAGGGTTCTTGCCGTTGCGTTCAACAGTGATCTTGCGCACGATGAACATGGGCACCTTGGTCCCATCCTTACTGGGGAAGAAGACTTGTTCGGTAATGTAGAGCGATGGGTCGAACCGTAATTCCGGCCGGAAGTACACTTCGCTTTTGCCCGTTACATAGTCGTAACGGTAGATCGTACCGGGATCGGTAAAGGAGGTGAAGCTATAGAAGCTGTAGGTGTCCTCGCGTTTTCCGCCGAAGCCGCCAGCACTTCCCAGGCCGGGCAGTTCCACTTCTTGTTCGCCGGTACCATCCGAATTGAATCGGTAGATGCGCGTGGTTGCGTCCTTGAGGTAATCAGCGAAGAGCAGACCGCCACCGGTGCTCACACTTTGCAATAGTTCGGCGCGCATCGGGATCACGTCCTTCCACTCAGTTGGTGCAGGCTTGGCAGGGTCCACGGAAACTAAGCGGTAGGTGGGTGCTTCCACATCGGTCATCACCAAAAGCCGACTGCTCTTCGGCTCGTATCCCACAATGCTCGTTTTATGGTCAAAGCCCTGTTGCAACGGCACCCATTTCGTTTGGGGTGAAGGGATATGGCCAGTGCGCAGGTCATGAAAGTACTGCTCGAATCCATCGGTCCCGGTGCTGATGTAAAGGGTTGCGAATTCCTCGCCTTCAGTAACTCCGGCACCTACGTACAGATCTCCGTTCTTGGTGTCCTCCCAAACGAGTACATCCTTTTCTTGCGGTTCACCCACTACGTGGTAATACACTTTTTGGAATTTGCTGGCAGCGCTCAGTTCCGTGCCTTTCGAGGGTGAAGGGTAACGGCTGTAGAAGAATCCGTTCTTGTACCAAGCGGCGCCACTGAATTTGCACCACTTCAAGAGATCATTGGTCTTGGTCTTAGTGGTAAGGTCCCACACTTCGATATCCTGCCAATCGCTCCCTGCCTTCTGCACGCCGATCGCCATGTACTTGTCGTCCTTGCTGGCACCCAACATATTGAACGTGGTGGTTCCTGCAGGGTCGATCGCATTGGGATCTATGAACACCTTATCCTCTCCATCCAGTCCTTCACGCACGTTGATCACGAACTGGTTCTGCAGACCGCTGTTCTTGCTGATGAAGTACAGGTCACCCACCTTCCAAGGCGCGGATACTTTCGGGAAGTTGTAGATCTCTTCATACCGCTTCGCAATGCTTTCGCGATAGGGGACCTTGGACAAATACGCTTCCGTTGCCGCGTTCTGCCGTGTAACCCAATCAGCGGTTTCCGCACTGGTATCGTTCTCTAGCCAACGGTAGGGGTCGGAAATGAAAGTGCCGTGCAGCGTATCACCAGCGGTGCTGTCCTGCCGGGTTTCGGGATAGGTCATTGAAGGAACGGTGGTTACGGGTTCTTCATTCCCGGCGCAGGCGCAGAGGAAGACGAAGGGCAGTGCGATCAAAGAGGAGCGGTCCATGGGCGAAGGGGATCACCCAATGGCGATCGGCGCAAAAGTAGATGAAGGATCGAAGTAGGGATGTGCCGAATGGATCCAAGCCCGAAGTGCCTGCCGGTTCAAAATTGATCAAGCCACCTTCCTGCGCTGCTGCTGGACCGTGATCAGCTCGTACACTGTTCCCGGTCCGGGGACCAATTCCACGGTAGTGTCCAACTGTCCGGCCAGTGTGTGGATCAGGTCCATGCCCAAGGTCTCCGGTCGGTCCCACTTCCCGCGGTCAGGCAAGCCAACACCATCATCACCTATGCGCATGTGCAACCCGTGCTCTTGATCACCATCGAGGTGAACGAAGATCGTGCCCTTCTTGCGGCCCTTGAACGCGTATTTAAGAGAATTCGAAATGATCTCATTGATCACCAGACCCAAGGGGATCAAGGTGTCCACGCTTAGCGTTGGAACGTTGATCTTGATGTCGAGGTCCAGTTTGATGTCAACGCTATAGGCATAGCAGAGATCTCTGGTCAACTGCGCGAAGTACGAGTTCACATCAATGTTCGCCAGGTCCTTGCTCAGGTAGGTCTGCTCGTGAACCAAGGCCATGGCACTTACGCGATTCACACATTCATTGAACAGCTCGGTCGTTGTCGGGTCCTTCACCTGTTCCATTTGGAATCGGATCAAGCTCTTCACGATCTGCAGGTTGTTCTTCACGCGGTGGTGGATCTCCTTCAACATCACTTCCTTCTCCTCTTTGCTCAACATGGTTTCGCGCAGATCGCGGTTGGCTTTTTCCAAGTCCTGTTTGGCACGGTCCAGTTCTTCAGCCCTATTCTGGCTCACCACCAACAAGCGTTGGCTCTTTCCCACGAGCCATGCGAACACCACCGCCATCAGGCAAGCAGCGATCAGCAGGAACTGGGCTTCGCTCCACCGTTTTGAAAGGGTAGATGTGTACACGCTCAGGCCTTGCTCATGGACACTGCGCGTGGTGCGGTCCACGGCTTTCTGGCTGCGTTGGAGCATGAATTGGAAAACAGCTTCAGCGGGTGTTCGTTCGTTCCATAGGGCCGGTGTTGACATAGCCTCGCGGTGCAACGAATCAGTTTGGTGCAACAACCGGTTCAAGTCATCAGGCATCTCTACCATTCCGGGCGAATCCGGATACCGCGCCTTCAAGGAAGCCACCCGTTGTCTCACCTTTTCCAATTCCGTTGGCCAGCCGAATTGCTGTGTACTGATGTCCATCCGATGGGCGATGCCCAATTGATGCAACGCGTCGTTCAGTCGGCTCAATTCATCCAACAAGTGTACTTCCTGTGTGATCCGCTGCTGCAGCTGCTGCGACCGGGAGATCAGGCTTAGTCCGTAGGAAATGAAAAGGGACATGAGCACCACCGTAATGATGGGCCACGATCGCATGGAAAAGCGTTTGATAGGCTGCATGGTCAAAGACCTTCAACGCAGCGTATTGGGCAGAGGTTGCAATGGACGGGAATGGATGTGCGTACACGTCCATTATAGTCTATAGGGGTCCAGTGGATACCGCCTTGCCGAAATGAACAAAAGCGGTGGCGGCCTGATCCGGAGCCACAATTCCCATACGGTCCAGATCAACGCCTAATCCTCCAGATCCGCCCTTATACGCGCCTCCATATTCTGCAAGAGCGCATTTATCCGGGTCTCGGCCAGGGTCCTTAACTCAGCATGCAGCTTTACGGTGAAAATGTGGCTCATACCAATGGCGTGGGTCACTTGGTCCTCGTTGCGCATAAGTTGACCCATGTTCACCGCTCTGCGGTGTGCATTCTTGTTGCCCGTGTGTACCAGCGAGGAAACGATCGCAGCGCATTCCCCGGCATGTATCTGGAACTTTACGTGGTAGGCAATTGTCCCCATGCTCTCTTCGCGGCCGGGCAGTATGGCCGATCGGAAGTTGATGCGTGCCGTACCTTCAAGTATCCCGTTTTCGCGGTCACTGAGCAGCACCTTACCTCCGGGCTCATTGCCGAAGGTCCACTTCCAAGCACTGGCCACCTGATCGAAAAGCAGCAGACCGTTCAGTGGAATGCTCATATGGCGCGTAATACCCAACGCGGTACCCGGTGCCGGGGCATCTTGCGCTTGGGTCGCCGGTAACAGGAGCAGGAATAGGACAACGGACCAGAAGCGCATGGAGCGTGTAAAGTAATGGCGCAAGGATCTTACGGCAATTACCTTTGCCATCTTATCCATGATCCATGCCAAGTGCAATAACCGGTACACATGCCTTGAAGATAGGCGTATTTTATGACGGGAGCTACTTCTCCCACGTTAGCAACTACTACAACTACCAACATCCACATCGTCGAAGGATCCACATTGGAGGCTTGCACGATTTCGTGAAGCACATGGTGGCAGAAAGGGAAGGGACCAAACCCAACCTTTGCCACATCATCGATGCGCACTTCTTCCGTGGGCGCTTTTCGGCTAGGGAGGCCAACGAGAAGTCGAACCAGTTGTACCATGATCGCGTGTTCGATGATGTGCTCATGTACAACAACGTGCAAACCCATTATTTGCCGCTGAAGGATACCGAGGGGCGCAAAAAGGAAAAGGGCATCGACGTGCTCATGGCCCTTGAGACCTACGAGCTATGCATGCTGAAGCGGTACGATATCGTTGCTTTGGTCGCATCGGACGGGGACCATGTGCCGACCGTGCGCAAGTTGCATGCCTTGGGTTGTAAGACCATGCTACTGGGTTGGGATTTCGAATTCACGGACAGCGAAACGGGCGTACACATGACAACGCGCACCAGCATGGACCTGTGGAATGAAGTGAGCTATCCGTTGCAGATGCACGACCTTGTTGATGAGGGCCTGAGAGAAGATGATCAGGTGGTCCGCGAGATGTTCGTGCTTCGCGAATCCACGCCACGCGAGCCTGATGAACAGTACACCACACCAGTTGATGAGGACCCGGAAGCGCGGCACACGAGCTCAGTGATGAGCATGATGAACGGCTACGGCTTCATCCGTTTTCCGGACAACAACCTGTTCTTCCTTCGCGACGACCTGGAGGATGTTGATTTCGCGGACCTGCACATCGGAGATCCGGTCGAATTCAGCTTGGCAATGAACAGCCGTGGGCAGCGTGTAGCGCGTGCTGTGCGTCGGATAGGGGAGAAGGAGATGGTGTAGAGTGATGGAGGGTAGTTGGTGCGTTAGAGCACCAATGGCACCCCCAAGGTGAACGTACACCCGCATCCGGTGCCATCGCTACGTGCGACCAAACTCCCGTTTTGTGCCAATGCCATTTCCCGTGCCTTGGCCAGCGAACTGCGTCCTTGGGCTTCGCCGTCGGTGGGCCGGTTGCTCAACAACGCGAACCGCACGAACACCTGCTCCAGATCGGCCTGTGAAAGACCTGTTCCCAGATCACGTATTTCAAGAACGGCATGGTCATCATTCGCATTGGTGGTGATCACAATGGGGCTACCCTGTGCCGAGAACTTGGATGCGTTGGACAACAACGCATCAAGGATATCCCCCAGCATTCTTGGGTCGGCCAGGACGATCAGATCGTCCGCCAGAACCAGTTCCAACGGTTGTCGCTTCCGCAGAAAGCGGTGTTGCATCAACTCGATGTGTTTGTGTGCCAATGGCGAAAGGGCCACGGGTACTAGCTCAGGTGCGGCCGTGCCGCGTTCAACGGCAAAGTCATCGAGCAGGTTCTCCACCTCGCGTAAAGCTTTGAAGTATTGTTGTTCGCCGAAGTGGATGAGTTCCTTTCGTTCCTCCTCCGTGGGCTGTTGACTGAACTGCATCAAGACCTGCTGCAGACCGATAAGCCTGTTGCGAAGGTCATGCGAGAAGCGGTGAAGCCGTTCCGCCTGTTCCTTGTCGGCTTGCATACTCCGGGTTCTAATGGACCTGATGGTCGAAGCGCCGAAGCATATCCTCCAGCCGGTCCGGATTGATGGGTTTGCTCAAGTATTCGCAATCGGTCAACCCTTGGATCTCCGTGATCACCTCGGTCTTGGTGCTGGCTGTAAGGAACAGGATGGGCATGGGTTGCTTCGCATGGATCTCCTGCGCCAATTCCAGTCCGTTCTTGGCACCTTTCAAATAGATGTCCATGATGATCATGTCCGGTGTCTCTTCCTCGAGGAATCTTTCGGCCTCATCGGAGCTACGTGCCGTGCCGATCACTTCGAAGCCGAGGCGCTCCAGTTGCAGGCGATAGCTGAATGAGATGATGGCCTCGTCCTCAATGATCAGGATCCGTTTCATGGGGTAGGTGGGTTTTCGTTGGACCTGCGGCGTGCATGGTCCAGTGATATTCGTTGGAATGCCTCTACGGAAAGGGCTTTTTCAACGTAGCTGGAGACACTTTTGAATGAAAGTGCTTTATTGATATCGTGCGGTCTGTTGCTCGATGAGAACATCACCACAGTGGAATGACCATTCGGCAACAACCCTTCCGTTTCGCACGTGTGTAACAGGTCGAATCCCGAGAACGGCGGCAGGTTGATGTCGATGAAGAGCAGGTCCGGTTTGGCATGTGCTCCGCGCAAATGCAGAAGTGCTTGCTCAACGGAAGTGAGACATGTGAGCTGCCCTCTATACCCCGCCTGCTTGAGCACCAGCTTGGTCACGAAGTTGCAATCGTCATCATCGTCGATCACGAGTATGTGATCAACAGCAGGAAATACAGGCGGTGTCAACTCCATAGTGGACCCGTTTCAACGATCCCTAGAGCGTAAGGTTTCCGTGGATCGAACGTTTTTCGTGATACGGTGTACGGGGCATTGAACAACACGAATGAAGAGCCCTCACATTGCCGGCCTGCGCTTCCTGCAACGCGATGCAAGACATTTCCAGATCTTGTTCCTTGGGATATTCCTCGTTTACGGCACATGGATCCTGCGGTGGGACCTGGAGTGGGAGAGATGCCTCCTGTTACTCACGACCTGCCTTGTTGCGCAAGCCTTTTTCGTGAAGTGGAAGGGACTTCCATGGAACGCGCTGAAGAGTGCGATGATCACTGGACTAGGTCTGTGCCTTTTGCTCCATGCTGGTCATGGGTACACCTTGGTATTGGGCGCACTGGTGGCCATTGGTAGCAAGTTCCTGTTCCGGATAAAAGGCAAGCACATCTTCAACCCGGCGAACATCGGTATCGTGGTCGCGGTGCTACTTACGGGTGATGCTTGGGTAAGCCCCGGACAATGGGGTTCCGGTCCGGCATTGGTCTTTTTGGTAGGAGCCGCAGGCCTCATGGTATTGTTGAAAGTAGGTCGAGTGGATACGAGCGCGGTCTTCCTGATCACCTTTGGATCGCTCGATCTTTTGCGTACCGTAGGCTACTTGGGTTGGGGTATGGATGTCTGGGCGCATCGGATGATGAACGGCTCGCTGCTGTTGTTCACGTGCTTCATGATCACGGATCCCATGACCACACCGAACGCACCCAAAGCAAGGGTCGCATGGAGCATTCTGTTGGCACTTCTCACCTTCGGCATAGGCACATTCGCCTTCGTGCACACTGCTCCGATATGGGCGCTGTTCGTGTTATGCCTTACCACCCCGCTGCTGGACCTGATCTACAAAGGCGAACGCTTCAGCTGGCTACCTGGAAGTTCAAATGGCAAAGCGCAAAATGCTTCCGCAGTACTGCGGAACAGTAACACCCAAACTAACCACTAACCACTAACCACTAACCACTAACCACTCCCTTCACTAAAGACTCCCGCCCCTTCCCCCCCTCACTAACCACGACTCCCTTCACTCCCGACGAACGACTAACGACTCTCTTCACTAGAACAAACCCTTCCCAAAATGAAACCCATCAGACTTCTAACCCTAAGCGCTCTTCTCGCTACCAACGGTGCATTCCCATTCTGCGGCTTTTACGTAGCCAAGGCCGATGCCACCTTGTTCAATGATCGAAGTGAAGTGATCATGGTGCGCGATGGTCGCCGAACGATCATTACCATGAGCAACGACTTCAAAGGCAACGTGAAGGACTTTGCCATGGTGGTGCCGGTTCCCACGGTGTTGGCGCGCAACGATATCCGCATTGTGGACCGCAACGTCTTCAGTGCACTGGATGCCTACAGCTCGCCGCGATTGGTGGAGTACTGGGACGAGAACCCGTGCATGCAATGGCGATATGCCGAGAACGAAATGATGATGGACGCGGTTTCTGCCCCCACATCAGCACTGAGCAAAATGAGCATGCACGAGGAGGCGAAGGACTACGGCGTAACCATCGAAGCGCAATACAGTGTGGGCGAATACGATATCCTCATCCTCGGTGCCAAGGAAAGTGGTGGACTGAAAGATTGGTTGCTCGACAATGGATACAGGATCCCGGCATCAGCCCACGAGGTGTTGGATCCATACATCAAGAGCGGCTTGAAGTTCTTCGTAGTGAAAGTGGACCTGGAGCGCATGCAACAGAGCGGCTTCGAATTCCTACGTCCGATCCAAGTGGCTTTCGAGAGCGACAAATTCATGTTGCCGATCCGTCTGGGCATGGCCAATAGCAGTGGGGTGCAGGATATGATCGTGTACGCGTTCACCCGCACAGGTCGTGTGGAGTGCGTGAACTACCGTACGGTGAAGGTGCCCAGCGATCGCAACATTCCCTTGTTCACCAAAGAGAAGTTCGGTGCGTTCTACAAGGACTTATTCGAGCGCAACTGGAAGCAGGAGGGAAGGAATGCCGTGGCTTTGGAATATGCATGGAACGTAACCCCGAGTTGGGGCGGAATGAAATGTGATCCTTGCGTAGGACCACCGCCCATGCCGAACGAATTCACCGCGGCCGGCGTGGATTGGTGCACACCGCAACAGGGTGCGGGCCAGGTGTTCTTCACCCGCTTACATGTGCGTTATGGACGCGAGAAATTTCCGCAGGACCTGTTCTTTCAAGTGACGCCGAACACCGAGCAGTTCCAAGCGCGGTACATCCTTACACACCCTGCCACCGGAGATCTGACCTGCAACGATGGACAGGATTATTTGGAGAACCTGTTCTACAAGCGCACCCGCGAGATGGACGAGTTGTATGCACTAACGGGCTGGGACCTTTCCAACGACCGTGGCTACACCGATGAAGTGCGCGGCAAGCTTTCTCCCGCTCGTCGCAATGGGTTGGAAGCACCCTACGTGCCCGTTGATCCTCCCAGCGGTGGGGGCAGTGGAAAGGGTGGTGGAGCCATTCCTTTCGTTTTGCTTGCACTAGGCTCGGCCGCCTGGTATTTGGGCGCGAGCTGGCGAAAAGTGGCTGTGGGTTGAACTGGATCTGCCAAGCGCGAATGGACGCATACCGGAAGGGTGCGTTCATTCACGTTCTTTTGATCACCACAACCACTAACTGAACATGCCTGTCTTTGACCAAGTGTACCTTCAACGTAGATCATGGTCCAGTCGAACAATGCTCTCGGGCGAACCAAGCAGGTACAACAGGTCGTCGGTATGGATCTTCGCATCGCCGCTCACGTTGGTGATGTACCTTTCTTTCCGGCGGATCGCCAGGACCGTGATCCCGTATTTCTCCCTCAGCGCCGACTCTGCAATCGTTCGACCCACGACCTTACTGCGACCAAGGGTGACCGGTAAAGTGGCGATCTCGAGGCCAGGAATGGTCAAGTGCTCATCGTGAACGTGCGACTTTTTGGGAACGGAACCACGCAGCAGCCCATAATGGTCACTTCTGATGTTGGCGACCAAGTCGTGGATCCGCGCTTCCGGCACTAAGTACTTCCGCAAGACACGGTGGAAGATCTCGATGCTGGTCTCGAACTCTTCCGGGATCACCTCGTTCGCCCCGGCATCAAAGTTGGCTTGAAGATCACGCACATAACGGGTGCGCACGATGATGTGGGCTGTACCGGAAATGGACCGCACGTTGGCCACGATCTTCAGGGTTTGTGGCGGGTCACTGATCGCGACCACGACCACTCTGGCACGTTCCACGTGGGCCTGTTCCAGCAAGTGGGTATTGGTGGCATCGCCTAGGATCACGGTCATTCCCAAGGCATGCGCTTTTTCGGCCAGATCAGGTTCTTCTTCGATCACCACGCACCGGATCCCGGAGTTGACCGCTGCGTTAGCCACGTTCTGGCCGTTGAGCCCGAAACCGACGATCACGACATGGTCCTTCATCATCTTTCCGTCCGATTTTTCCTGCTGGCGTTTCACCCGCATCAGTCGGTCCAACCGTTGGCCCACACGACCGGGAAGGAAGCTGAGGAAGATCCTGCGTACGATGCGATCGGCATACTCAAGAACGAAAGGTGTCGCACCCATGCTCAAGATACTCACGGATAGAAAGGTCTGGTAGTGCTCTGCACTCAACAGGCCGGTCTGCAATCCGGGAATAGCAAGGATGAAACTGAACTCACCGAGTTGGAATAGTGCGAGACCGGAGTATAGCGCGGTGCGCAGTGGATACTTCAACACCCACACTGCTATCAACGTGGTGAACACCTTCAACAACACGACAGCAATGGTGAGACCAATGATGGTGAGCGGAGCCGCGGCGAATTGATGAAGGTCCACGAGCATGCCGATGCTCACGAAGAAGAAGCTCATGAACAATTGGTGAAAGGGGAGCACGATACCAGTGGCGTGGTAGGCGTGGTCCGTCTCGCTGATCACGAGCCCAGCGAAGAAGGCGCCCAGCGCCAAGGAAAGGCCGAGTGCTTGTGTGGCAAAGGCCGCAGCGAAACAGATCACTACGATCGTGATGATGAACAACTCGTTCCCCTTACCCTTGCTTGCGGCCCGCAAAAGACGAGGCACAACATATCGGCCTCCGACGAAGACCGCCGCGAGCAACAGGATCATCTTGCACAACAGCAGGAGCAGGTCCGCACCGATATCATTGCTTTGGCCGGCAAGAAGTGGGGTCACCAACATCATGGGCACCACGATGATGTCCTGGAAGATCAGGATCGCCGTGGAAACGCGGCCATAGGTTGAATCCATTTTCCCTTTGTCCTGTAGCACGCGAAGAACGATCGCGGTACTGGACAAGGTGACAAGGAATCCCATGAACACAGCGCTTTCCACGCGCATACCGAAGAGTGCGAGAACCCCTGTAACGGCAGCGGTTGTGAGTGTGGCTTGCAAAAGACCACCAACGAATACCGTCCGGCCCAAAGCTGCCAGCTTCTTCAAGCTGAACTCCATGCCGATCACGAACAGCAACAGGACCACGCCCACTTCGGCCATGGCCTCTACTTGCTCTACTTCCTCCACCCAACCAAGTCCGTGCGGGCCAGCGATCATGCCGGTGAGGATGAAGCCCAGTATGCCGGGAAGTTTGAATCGTCGGAACAACAGCAAGATCCCCGTCGCAAGGGCGAGTATTACGATCAGTTCCTGGAACAAGGGAAAGTGCATCGATCACTTTTTGAATACGAGCCAAACGGCACCGATCAACAAGACCCCGGCTGCAAGATGGTTCCAACGAAGGGTTTCATTCCGGAACACCAAGACCGTGAAAATGGTGAATATGACAAGCGTGATGGCCTCCTGGAGGACTTTCAGTTGGACCAACGAGAAAGGACCACCATACATGTTGCTTCCCATCCTATTTGCGGGCACTTGAAAGATGTACTCGAAGAATGCTACGCCCCAACTGATCAAGATGATGGTGAAGAGCCCCATGCCCTTTCCCCAGCTGAATTCCTTGAAGCGCAGATGACCATACCAAGCCATCGTCATGAAGATGTTGGAAAGGACCAAGAGCAAGACCGTCCAAATGCCTTTCATCTATTATACCGCAAAGCTGCACTCTTCCTTCCTCTTACTTGTGGTCCTGTCAAGCCCTTGGTCCACGGACGGATGTTGATCGAGCAACTATCGAGGTCCATGGCACGTAGGAACGGATCGCGGGAAGTGTCCTTGTGACAGATCCAATGATCCAAGAACACCCCAAAGGAGGTATATGAGAACAACGAATCCGAGCATTTGATGGGAGCACGCAACACGGCTAGTAGAGCTGACCAGAACTGGGAGGACCCTCAACATGTAGCCGCCTTTTGGCGCTGGTTCAAGAAGAATCGCATGCGCATAGAACGGCTGGCCTTGGGCGACCAGGACCAATTGCCGGTCTACAAGGAAATGACCCGTCGCATGCACGCGTTCCATCCTTCGATCTATCCGGAGCTATCCGTGGACGAACAGGAATACGTGTTGGTGGTAACCGCCGATGGAAGGACCGAAGGAATAGATCCGGTGATGCATTTCACCGAGTTGTATCCTGTCATCGAGGGTTGGCGCATACAACGTTTCCGCAAACCGGTGCACGATCCATTCGCGGTGTTCGAGTACCAGGACCTGATCTGTGCGTTGGAGGAAGTGCGTGTGGCCTACGTCCTGGACGAAGTTGAGAAGAAGGTACACGTAGCATTGGTCATCGACGGTGCAAGTCGGGATGATCTAAGGTGGCACGGCATGCTGTACCTTTTGTTGGACCATGCCATTGGCGAGTTCAACACCATGATGCACGTGGGTGGTTTGGACCTGATGAAGGTGGAAGAACTACCGCCTGAAGCGCCCTTGATCACACTGGACGAACTACGCGTGGTATTCGAAGAGGCGTTTTATTGAAACGATCTTTCACTGGACCTTCTTTTCCACTTGCTTTTGGATGCGGACCAACAGGTCCATCTGTTTCGCTTGTATATCGAAAAGCGTCTTGATCTGCTCTTGAAGTAATAGGTCCACCTTTTGGTGGAGGCTACGGATCTGCAACTCGGCCTTCAGGTTGATCATGTAGTCGTTCTCTGCTCTCATCCGGTCCTTTTCCTCCTTTCGGTTCTGGCTCATCAAGATCACTGGGGCCTGCACAGCCGCAATGCACGAGAGCACCAGGTTCATCAGAATGAACGGATAAGGATCGAAGCGTTCCTGAGTGGCAGCTGTAACGTTGAAAATGATCCACACCATCAACACAACGAAGAAGGAAATGATGAACGCCCAGCTTCCCCCGAATCGTGCGATCTTGTCCGAAAGGCGTTGACCCCGGCTCAGTGTCTCACTCGGCGGATGAAGAAGGTTGTTGATCAGCACCTGCTCCTCTTCAATGGAACCGTCCACGATCTTGCGTAGATGCTCAAGTTGGTCCTTTTCTGCCCGTAACATGGCGCTGTTGGTCCTTGTTGCCATCAGTTTCATGGTTTTCGTGTTGTGTTCCAAGTGGCGTAGTTGGAAGTGATCGGCTTTCGGTCCGTGGGTACCTCGCGAAGTGCTTCACACTCCTTCAATGTGTTGTGAAGCTCGGCCGGGAGCTGCTGATAAAGCGCGGTCCCTTTCGTTTTCCAAGCGATCATCTCGTCACTTACATCCTTCACTGCTCGGGCGGGATTCCCACGATCACCTTCCGCCGTTCCCAAACACTGTCGGCAGGGAGGAACGAAAGCGCTCCTACGATGCATTCATCACCCAATTCCACATTGTCCATCAGCACGGCATTCATTCCCACAAGGCAGTTGCGCCCGATGTGGGCCCCATGGATGATCGCGCCATGGCCGATATGTGCACCTTCCTCCAGCATCACTTTCACTCCGGGGAACATGTGGATGGTGCAATTCTCCTGCACGTTACATCCGTCACTGATGACGATCTCCCCCCAGTCACCACGAAGAGCGGCGCCTGGTCCGATATACACGTCCTTCCCGATAGTGACATTCCCTGTGACAACTGCTTGCGGGTGTACAAAAGAGCTTGCATGCACCACCGGTCGATATCCATTGAATTCGTAAAGCATCTGGGGAATGTCGAGGATTGAGCGGTTGAAAGTAGTGGGAAGGTTGAAAACGGTGGGTTCTGGAACCCCAGAGCGCTTTCGCAAGGGACTGGGACCATAGGAACTTTCGAGACCCAATGTTAACTCAGTATTAAGCATTTGCCGGTCTATCTTCGGCACCCATTCGGCCGGGTACATTTGACCGCTGAAACCGCAACCATGTCATTGGAAAGCATCCTCAAGATCTTCAAGCCACGCGATCGTGTGTTCTTCTATCACTTCGAAGCATCGGCGGCCAACGTGCTCAAAATGAGTGAGGATCTGATCCTGATCATGAAGACCGATCCAGGGTCACAACGCACTGCCCTGTTGGAGCGGTTGGAGATCGCGGAGCATGCCAATGACGACCTTACGCATACCATCTTCACGGATCTTGCACGCAATTTCATAACACCGATCGATCGGGAGGACATCCATTACCTGGCGACCACCTTGGATGACGTCGCGGACTATATACTCGCCGCTGCCAAGAATTTGGAACTTTTCGGGATCGATAAGACCGATGAAACGTGTCGTGAATTGGCGCGTTTGGTGAACGAAGGATGCAAGATCGTGCAGATGGCGGTCCAAGAGCTCCGTCGCATGCACAAGACCGGGGATCACAACGAATTCGTGGTGCGCATCAACAGTATAGAGAATGAAGCGGACGAGGTCTTCGACCGAGCAGTGCAAAGGCTCTTCGCGCAAGAAAAGGATCCTATCCAATTGATCAAGATGCGCGATACCTATGCCTGTCTGGAGATCGCCACTGACAAGTGCGAAGATGTGGGCAATGTTTTGGAGTCCATCATGCTGAAGTATGCGTGACCGCAGAATGGGAGCGGTCCCTCCTGAACAGCAAGGAAAACGGAGCAACACATGACCCTGCTCGTTGTCGTTATCGCCTTGGCGTTGGTCTTCGATTACATCAACGGGTTCCACGATGCGGCCAATTCCATTGCCACGATCGTCAGTACCAAGGTGCTCACTCCTCTACAAGCGGTCATCTGGGCGGCAGCCTTCAACTTCATAGCGTACTTCATCTTCAGCGATCACCATGTGGCGAACACAGTTGCGAAAACGGTCCATGAAGAATTCATTACACTTCGCGTTGTACTTGCTGGCCTGTTGGCGGCGATCACTTGGAATTTGCTTACCTGGTGGTACGGTATTCCGAGCAGTTCATCGCATACATTGATCGGCGGATTCGCCGGTGCCGCATTGGCCGGTGCCAACTTTGATCTGGGCAGCATCGACCTGGGCAAGATCGGGATCATTGCCTTGTTCATTTTCTTGGCCCCATTGATCGGCATGGTCATATCGGTGTTCATCACACTGGTTACCTTGGTACAACGTCTATGGTTCCGGCTGTTGTTGATCGGGCTTGCTGCAGGTCTTACCTCAGCCTTCGTTCTGAAGAATGATGGACTACGGATCGCGCTCATCGTATTCGCCCTGATCTTCATGGCTGCGTATGCATGGGACATGACGCGGGCACCCAGCGCACTTCGCACTGCCAACCTCTATAAGCGAATGCAGCTGCTCAGCTCCGCGGCATTCAGTATTGGCCATGGTGGGAACGATGCACAGAAGGTGATGGGCATCATCATGGTGGCCTTGGTCGCCAGTGGACAAAAGGCGAGTTTGGACGACATGCCCGCCTGGGTGCCCTTGGCATGCTACACCGCCATTGGATTGGGCACGCTCAGTGGCGGCTGGAAGATCGTGAAGACCATGGGGTCTCGCATCACCAAGGTTACCCCGTTGGAAGGGGTTTGTGCGGAATCTGCCGGTGCCATGACCTTGTACATGACCGAGCAATTGGGCATACCGGTAAGCACAACACACACCATCACGGGAGCCATAATCGGGGTAGGCGTTACCAAGCGTGTTAGTGCGGTACGTTGGGGCGTAACGCTCCAGTTGCTTTGGGCCTGGATCCTCACGATCCCCGTCAGCGCCGTTTTGGCAGCGATCGCTTACTGGCTTTGTGGGTTTTTCGGGATCTGATCTCCCGAAAGTACCTTCGCCACATGTCCATCATCCTTTCAGACGCTGGCCTTCACGGTCACTTGCAGCCCCTAACGAGCACCCGGCCGGTGGGCCAACTTCGACCCGGGATCCTGCGCATTGCGGAAGGGTGGTATGTGCGCAGCGGATTGGGCGTTGGTTACCGTACGGAAGCGTACCTCGCATCATCGTTCCCGTTGCCAACAGAGCAGGCCAATTTTGAGGTGGATGGTTCGCTGTTCCCAACGGATGAATTGGTTGCTGCCGTTATGGACCTACGTCCCGGCCAAGTGTTGGTGCAAGGCGGGCGCTCGCTGGCTTTTGGTGCTGAAGGGAAGGGGCACCCCGCACTGAGCGATTGGTCCGCTCCACCAAGCTATCTGGCACAGGTCGAATTCACTGGTGATGTGATCAGTTTCACACGTCCATGGCACCTGTTCCAGCAATGCGGACAAGCGATCGCGCACGATTTCAAGTTGCTCACCGAAGGCCGAAGAACGGAGCGATTGAGCGCGTACAACACTGTGATCGGCGACCCGGAACTCATCTTCTTGGAGCAAGGAGCTGTTGTCGAAGCCAGCATCCTTAACACCAAAAGCGGTCCCATCTACATCGGAAAGGATGCCGAGGTAATGGAAGGCTGCATGCTGCGTGGTCCTGTGGCGGTGGGAGACCACACTCAATTGAAGATGGGAGCGAAGGTCTACGGACCCACCACCTTCGGACCGGAGTGCAGGGTAGGCGGTGAAGTGACCAACAGCGTGATCACGGGTTTCAGCAACAAAGGCCACGATGGCTTCCTCGGCAACAGTGTCTTGGGTGAATGGTGCAACCTGGGTGCAGATACCAACACCAGCAATTTGAAGAACACCTACGGGAACGTACAAGTCTATAGCGCGGTCAAGAAAGGCATGGTCGATACCGGCGTACAATTCTGTGGCTTATTGATGGGCGATCACGGGAAGAGCGGCATCAACACGATGTTCAACACGGGCACGGTGGTGGGCGTTGCAGCCAACGTGTTCGGCGGTGGATTTCCACCCAAGCACATTCCCGGTTTCGCATGGGGCGGTGCCGATGGATTCGAGTTATATGACATTGAGCGGGCCTTGCGAACGGCCCAGCGCGTTATGGAACGGCGCCAAATTCCCATGACGGTCTTGGACGAAGCCCTGCTACGCCACGTTTTCGCCGTGGAACAAGGGAAATAAGTAGAGGAACCGGAAATGCACGTGAATGAACGGGAATAGTCAGAAGCCCTTACTGTCGTAAGCCCAGCGGTGAGCTAATTCCCGTCCATTCCCGTCCATTCCCCGTTGGTATTTTGGATCTGTCTGCCCATCTGTCACCTACTTCCGCCACGGCATAGAACTTGCCCTTCGGGCCAGCCGCTGTTGATAACAGTGCTTTTGACGCACGCAGCGGGCGCGATACCTTTGTAACTGACATCATGGCAACCCGTTCATGAACGAACCATTCCACAATAACGACATCCTGTTCAACTCCGAGATCCTCGACAACGAGACGGAGCTGATCCCACTTATCACTGCCGAGGACGAAGAGCTGATGAACGCGGAGACCACTCCGCCGGAATTGCCCATTCTTCCCCTGCGTAACACTGTACTGTTTCCCGGCGTGGTCATCCCCATTACGGTAGGTCGAGACCGCAGCATTCGGTTGATCCAGGACGTCTACAAAGGCAACAAGACCTTAGGCGTTGTAAGCCAAAAGGACGGCGACATCGAAGAGCCACGGGCAGAAGACCTGAATAGGATCGGGACCATCGCCACGATCATTCGCATGTTGCGCATGCCTGATGGCAGTACCACCGCGATCATTCAAGGTAAGAAGCGCTTCGAGGTGCTGGAAATGGTGAAGACCGATCCGTACTTCACGGCGAAGGTTAAGGAGTTCGAGGAGATCCGTCCGGCCAAAGATGACAAGAACTTCCATGCATTGGTCAGCTCGTTGAAGGACCTTGCCGGCGACATCATCAAGCAAAGTCCGCACATTCCCTCGGAAGCACAGTTTGCGTTGAAGAACATCGACAGCCCCAGCTTCTTGGTGAATTTCATCAGCAGTAACATGAACGCCGAGGTGGTCGAGAAGCAGAAGATGCTCGAGGTCGCCGACCTGCGCGAACGTGCGAGCCTATTGCTAGCGCACTTGACCAAGGAGCTGCAGATGCTCCAGATGAAGAACGAGATCCAGAGCAAGGTGCGCACCGAAGTGGATCGCCAGCAACGCGAGTACTTTCTGCACCAGCAGATCAAGACCATCCAGGACGAGCTCGGCGGCAACCCGATCGAGCAGGAGATGGAGGAGATGCGCGCGAAAGCCGCTAAGAAGAAGTGGACGAAGAAAGTATCGGAGACCTTCGACAAGGAGATCGGAAAACTACAGCGCATGAACCCCGCGGGTGCGGAATTCAGTGTGCAATACAACTATGTGCAATTGCTTTTGGAATTACCTTGGGGCGAATACAGCGACGATAAGTTCGACCTGAGGCATGCACAGAAGATCCTGGATCGCGACCACTTCGGTTTGGAGAAAGTGAAGGAGCGCTTGATCGAGCATTTGGCCGTATTGAAACTGAAGGGCGATATGAAAGCCCCGATCATTTGCCTCTATGGACCGCCGGGCGTGGGCAAGACCAGCTTGGGCAAGAGCATGGCTGAAGCCCTCGGACGCAAATACGTGCGCATGAGCTTGGGCGGATTGCACGATGAAAGCGAGATCCGTGGCCACCGCAAAACCTACATCGGTGCCATGCCGGGCCGCTTGATCCAAAGTTTGAAGAAAGCTGGGTCCAGTAATCCACTCTTCGTGTTGGACGAGATCGATAAGGTGGGCAAGGACTTCCATGGCGATCCCGCCAGCGCACTATTGGAAGTGTTGGATCCCGAACAGAACCACGCGTTCTATGACAATTACGTGGAGATCGATTACGACCTGAGCCGTGTGATGTTCGTGGCCACAGCGAACAACTTGAGCACCATCCATCCCGCGTTGCGCGATCGGATGGAGATCATCGAAGTGACCGGCTACACGCAGGAGGAAAAGCTGCAGATCGCCATTCGCCACCTGCTTCCAAAGCAGTTCGGTGAGAACGGCATCAAGTCGAGCAAGTTGAAATTGGCACCCGGTCTATTGGAAGCGATCGTCGAACAGTACACCGACGAAAGTGGGGTGCGAACGCTGGAAAAGCGCATCGCGAAACTGGTGCGTTACCGTGCGAAGCAGATCGCGCTGAAAGAGAAGCACAACATCACCATTGGTTTGGATGATCTCGTGAAGATCTACGGACCCAGCCATGCACGCGACAAATACCAAGGCAACGACGTGGCCGGTGTGGTCACTGGTTTGGCGTGGACACCCACAGGCGGCGACATCCTCTTCATCGAGACCAGCATCACCAAGGGCGAAGGCAAGCTCACCCTCACCGGCAACCTCGGCGATGTGATGAAGGAAAGTGCCATCATCGCGTTGGAATATCTTAAAGCCCACAGCGAGATCATCGGGATCGACCCCGATGTCTTCAAGCGTTGGAACGTACACGTACACGTGCCCGAAGGCGCCACCCCGAAGGATGGTCCGAGTGCGGGCATCACCATGCTCACCAGCATAGCGAGTGCCTTCACCCAACAAAAAGTGCGCAAGTTCGTGGCCATGACCGGCGAGATCACGCTGCGTGGTCGCGTGCTACCGGTGGGCGGCATCAAGGAAAAGATCCTCGCTGCAAAACGTGCGGGCATCAAGGAGATCATCCTTAGCGCCGACAACCGCAAGGACATCGAGGACATCGACGTGCGTTACACCAAGGGCATGCGCTTCACCTATGTGAACGAAATGATCGAAGTGGTGCGGCACGCATTGCTCAAGGAGAAAGTGGAGAACGCGCTGAAGGTTGCTTAGAACCAAGATCGATGGACAAGCGGATCACCTTCGAGACCAAGGAAGAGTCCAACGCCCGGCGCGAAAGAGAGTTCCTTGCACTTACTCCATCGGAACGCTTTCACTGGTTCTTGCTTAGTTTCCAAGGTCGTGTTCAGGAGGACCGACCCACGAAGAACTTCATCATACGGAAACGGGTGGATGGAATTCGGTGAAGAGGTGAACGCGTTCAATATTTGATGAACCGTTCGCTGTAGTTCTGGCCTTCACCGACCAAACGTACGCTGTAGGTCCCTTGTGCCAGCTGTGCAATTGAAAGATCCACAGTTTTTGTGCCGCTCATAACAGTCTGCGTGAATACGATCCGGCCGGTCACATCCACCACTTCAAGTTGTCGTGCTGTTGTGCCTACAAGACCGATGCAGAGTTCATTCGTAGCAGGGTTGGGGTAGAGTGTGAATGGCACTGGCTCGGCTTCGGCTATACCAACCTCCTCCGGGTTGAATTTCACGACCCAAAGATCCCCACCTCCGAAATTGCCGGTTAGGTCACCGTCGGAGGAGGAGCTATTCCCGGCCAAAACCAAGCCTCCGTCCGGTGCAAAGCACATGCTTATGCCAGTATCATGATTGGACCCGCCCAAGGTTCGCTCCCAAAGCAAGTTCAGATCTTCGTCCAAGCTGATCAGCCAAGCATCAAAACCACCCAAGGGTGTAGTGATATCATCATCAGACGACACTACCACACCGGATACATACACCCCCCCCATCCGGACGAGGAATTATGGACCACGGAAGGTCATTTTCACTGCCCCCGAAAGAGTTTCCCATTAGAAAATCACCACCAGCCGAAAGCTTCGCGATCCAGAAATCCGTACCACCATGAAAGTTGGTGATCTGACTATTTTGGGAATTTGAGGATACGCAAACGTAAATGTTTCCATCAATGTCTTCACATATCGCTGTGGCATTCTCATAAGCAGAACCTCCGATGCAGGTATGCCAATTAACATTGAGAGTTTCATCCAAGGAAATGACCATGCCGTCGGTGCCTCCGTGATTCCCTTCAGCGTGGCCATTACTGGAATATGTAGAACCACTGAACATGAGGGATCCATCCTGCAAGTATCCAAAATAGCCGATCAAGTCTTCATCGGTACCGCCATACCTGTGATGGTCCAGCTGGCTGCCATCCGAAGCAATACGTATCACAAAGACATCGCGCTGGCCGAGAGATCCTTCGATCTCAGGGGAACTGGTTTCACCAAAGAGCAAGACTTCTCCGTTGGGGAGTACGTGCAACCAGCGGCCGGTTTCCGTTAAAGATCCTCCATAGCTACGTTCCCATTCCAACGTGCCAGTGGCACTCAGCTTAACCGCCCAGATGTCAGACAGACCAGCATTGGAAGTAATATCGCCATCGGCTGTGTTCGCGGTACCAACGGCAATGTATCCACCATCCGGGGTCTGTTGCATGGCACCCGGAGAGTCCGTACCACTGCTCCCGAGGCAACGTTGCCATTCCAATTCTCCGGACCCGTCCAACTTTACGGCCCAAAAGTCCGCTTGCCCATGGTTGCCAGTGACCTGACCATCGTTGGAATACGAAAAGGCAAGAACGATATACCCCCCATCGGTAGTGGGTTGAATACTGCCAGGAAATTCATTGGCGCTTCCTCCATAATTGTGTTGCCAGGCAAGGGTAGGTTGGGCGGATGCTACCGTTGGGAGGAGCGCTAGTAGAATGGATCGCAAATAGTTCAACATGGCTCAATAATCCATCTTGCGCTGACTTTCGGGAGGTTGAAGTTAGCGGATCCGGGGAAAAGGAGAACGATCCAAAGCAGACGGATGGTCGTTCGTCACAACGGTCACATCAACAATTCCCACTACCCGTACCTTGCCCTTCCAAGTCAACCCCATGAAACGTATTTCCACCGGCCTTTTCGGAATACTCGCCTCCGTTGTCCTTTTGGCACAAACTCCAATGCCCGCTATAACCCGCGTCGGCATTGCCGAATTGCAAAGCTTGGCGGCCAAGTACCTCAAGGCCGATGAACTAGTGAACGCCACAAAAGCCTTCCCAACGGCCATGGTACACGGCAAGTGCATGGTCGGTTTTCTAGGCAAAGTGAGTGACGAGTTTATGATCCCGGAAAGTTCGCGAGGCCATGTGATGGTTGGTGCACGGATCGGGGATATCGTTTCGTTCCGGGTTGATGCGTACCACTTGGATGCGCTGGCTGGGCTGAGCGGATTGCAATACGTGGAACTGGCCGCGAAAGCAACACGCACGTTGGACAAAGTGGTGGTTTCCACACGAGCGGACAGTGTGCAACAGGGCATCAACCTGCCGCAGAGCTATACCGGTCGCGATGTATTGATCGGTGTAACGGATTGGGGTTTCGATTACACCCACCCGATGTTCTACGATACCGCGATCACCACTTCACGCGTCCGCGCTGCTTGGGACCAATACCGGCAAGTGGGTCCTTCACCGGCGGATTTCCCGTACGGTACGGAATTGAACACGCCAGAAGCATTGATGACCGCTGGGTCCGACACGATCAATATTTATGGTAACGCCACCCACGGCTCGCATGTAGCAGGCATTGCGGGTGGTGGTGGTGCCGGAACCGAATTCCGTGGGATCGCCTTCGATGCGCAATTCCTTTTCTGCACCTGGTTGGTGGATGCTGCTGCCGTGATCGATGCCTTCACTTGGATGAAGGCCATTGCGGAGCAGGATGAGAAGCGCTTGGTGATCAACATGAGCTGGGGCCTGAATTGGATCGGTACATTGGACGGCAACTCCTTGATCAGTCAGGCCATTGAACAATATGCCGCCGAGGGTGTCGTGTTCGTTGCTTCCGGAGGGAACAATGGAAATGTGAACTTTCACATCAAGAAGGCCTTTAGCGGCGATACGCTCCGGTCCCGCATCCAGTTCTATCCGTACGACGCGAACCCGAACATGTGGGGCCAGAGCCTTACGATGTGGGGAGAGGTCGGCAACGCATTCTCGGCCGGGATCTTCGTCAACAATTCCAACGGCGTAACGGTGATGCAAACACCAATTTATTCCACGGCAACGCAACCCGCATACCTCGATTCCTTTTTGTTGGCAGGAACGGACACGGTCTATTTCAACCTGACCTCCGAAGCCGCACACCCGCTGAACGATAGGCCACATTTTCGCTTACGGGTGAAGAACGAGAACACCCAGCTACGTGTCATTTTAAAAGCGACAGCAGTAACAGGAACGGTACACATTTGGAACATGACCGAGCTCACGAACGACGTGGGCAATTGGGGGCAGGAATTTCAAGCCTATGGAGCGGGAAGCATCAGTGGTGATGATCACTATGCGATAAGTGAACCAGCGTGTACCGAGAACCTGATCACGGTAGGTGCGTACAGCTCCGAAACGCAGACCCAATCGGGCCAGTTCTTCGGTGGTGCATTGGCAGGTTTCTCTTCTGAAGGCCCGACCATGGATGATCGCATGAAACCCGACATCACAGCACCGGGTGTGAGTGTTGCCTCTTCGATCAGCTCCTTTACCGACGAAGTAGTTACGGCGGTCGCTACCGTTGATCACAATGGCCGAAGCTATCCGTTCGCGCGTTTCTCCGGCACCAGCATGTCCGGTCCGGCCGTCGCGGGCATCGTTGCCATGATCCTCGAAGCTCATCCCGGCATTACACCTGCCGAGGTACGCGAATTGCTCAAGCAAACCGCACGTCTCGACAACAATACCGGAGTTATCCCAGCAGGTGGCAGCACCATTTGGGGTTTTGGAAAAGCGAACGCCTACCATGCCGTTCGCCAAGCCTTGGGCCTTGTTTCCATTGAAGAGCAAGCTTCCGGCACTGCGCAAGTTTGGCCGAATCCGGTGTCGAACGAACTGCTGATCCAGGTTCCGGGAAACATTGCTTCAACGCATGTTTCCATTCAGGACCTCACCGGTCGCCAAGTCTTCATCGGAAATTTCACAGCTGCCGATCGGATCGCTATCAACACGGAAGCATGGTCCTCTGGCTTGTATTTGGTACGGGTCCAACAAGGCGATGGGTCGTTCATTTCCAAAGTGGTGAAGGACTAATTCGGACCAATAGGAACCCTTCGGAATCCAGTACGAAGCAAGTGCCTTTCGTGGCAATGCATCCTCGCGACCTATCCATTAAAGATTTCACCTACGCGTTGCCGAACGAGCGCATCGCTCAGCAACCACTCGCTGTTAGGGATGGAAGCAAATTGTTGGTGTACCGCAATGGCGACATATCGGATGGCGTCTTCCGCGAATTGCCGGAACAACTGCCAAAGAATGCACTCTTGGTCCTGAACCGGACCAAGGTGGTGAACGCACGCATTCTATTCCAACGCGAAACCGGCGCACGTATTGAAGTGCTTTGCCTTTCGCCGTTGAACGGTCCTGTTGAACAAGCGATCAGTGCGCAGGGTTCAGGTGAATGGAACTGTTTCATCGGCAACGCGAAACGTTGGAAAGCGGGGGAGGTGCTCACCACGAACATTGAAGGCACGGCGCTGCATGCCGAGCGAAGCGGACAGGAACGGATCGTCTTTACCTGGGAACCCGCTGAGTTGACCTTTGCGCAAGTCCTTGAACGGATCGGGCATGTTCCCTTGCCACCCTACATGCAACGCGTCGACAACGATGCGGACAAGGAGCGGTACAACACGGTTTTCGCCAAGCAGGAAGGCTCAGTAGCCGCGCCCACTGCGAGCTTGCACTTTTCAAAGGACCTGTTGGAGCGCTTGGGACAGAACGGAACCAAGACAACTGAGCTCGTCCTCCATGTTGGGGCGGGCACCTTCCTGCCGGTGAAAAGCGAGCGCATGGCCGATCACCACATGCATACCGAAGAGATCCATATTCCGCTTGCAGCGTTGGAAGTTTTGCATGCGCAACTAGGTCAAGGCCCCGTGATCCCCGTGGGCACGACGGCAATGCGCACCTTGGAAAGCGTTTACTGGCATGGCGAGAAGTTGCTAGCCGGTATTGCAGGGAACGAGGTCGATATTGAACAATGGGATCCCTACGGGCATGGAACCGATCAATTTTCCTCAACTAAGAAAGCTCTGGAAGCAGTGATCGAACAAGTACGTTCAACGGATGAACATATCTTACGCGGAAGAACAGGATTGCTCATTGCCCCGGGTTACACATTCCGGTTCGCGAACGGACTGATCACCAACTTCCATCAACCCAACAGCACCTTGCTCTTATTGGTGGCCGCTTTCGTTGGAGATGATTGGCGCAGGATCTACGAACATGCTCTAGCACAGGATTACCGTTTCCTTAGCTATGGCGACGGATCACTGTTGCTGCCGAAGAAAGGATCCTGATCAGAACACGTTCTTCTCGATCGCGAACAAAAAGGCGACGAACAAAAGTGGTAAGGCGATTCCGGCGATCGCGATCAGCTGTCCTTTTTCCTTGTTCTTTCTGGCCAAGACCAAGCCTATTATTCCAGTAATAAATGCAAAACTGAGCAGGTAGAGCAAGATCGCAGTACCTCCGGGTGCGATCGCGGCAACTGCCGAGAGGACCAGGAATACGCCGGAAGCCATTGCCATGCGGTTCCATCTTCGGTCACCCGTAATGGTGCTTTCACCATCCGTCAATGGTTCGGGGTGTTCCCTAATTGAAACGCTAGCGGGTTCGTTCTGGTTGATAGGGGTGGATGTGCTGTAGGTCACAACTTCTGAAGGTGTCGGAGCCAGCGATGCGGAAAGGGGTGCGGCGGGTTCCGGAGCGGGCCAGGACCTATCCATACGAACAGGTATTGGGCGAGTTCTTTGATGTTTGATCCTCGCTATCGGGACCATCTCGCGATGATGGGTCCGGAATGCCGAAAGGTCCCAGCCGGGTCTGTATTTCCTTTTTTGGAAGGGTCCTTTCCCCACTACGTCGGATGAGGTGGAGCAGCCTGCGAACAAGGCGAGCAGCAGGAGGATGAGAAGTTTGCCGGAGCGGGTCACGGGCCGAAGATATTCGCTCCATTGTGGTGGGGGATACTAGCCACCATTATCTTGCGTTCCCCCTCGCAACGGAGACCCATGAATTCCACGATACGCCCCTTCGCATTTGTATTGCTTTGTTCATTGAGTTCCTTGGCCCAAGCCCAGAGCGGTAGCAATGCTGCTTTCCAGTTGCTCACGATACCCAGTTCTGCGCGCAGTTCATCATTGGGCGGTAACTACATCGCCGTGCGCGACGCGGACCTCAACCTCGGGATCTTCAATCCGGCCTTGCTGAACAAGGAAATGACCAAACAGGTGGCCTTGAGCTATTTGCCCTACTTCGCTGGAACCAATGTTGGCTACGTTTCCTATGGCCACCATTTGGACAGCTGCAATGTGACCCTTGCCGGCACTGTGCAGTACATGAGCTATGGCAGTTTCGATGGAGCGGATGAAGTTGGGAATTCCACCGGGCAGTTCAATGCAGGTGAGTTCGTTGTGCAAGTGGGGGCTTCCAAGGCATTGGACAGTTTGTTCAGCGTGGGTGCGAATTTGAAGTTCGTCAACAGCAATCTGAGCACGTACAATTCCACGGCCTGGGCGGTGGACGTGGGTGGGGTGTTCGAGAAGAAGTCCTTGGGGCTTTCCGTGGCGGCAATGTTGCGCAACATCGGGTACCAGAGTTCAAGGTTCACCAATGAGCGCGAGAAATTACCGTTCGAAGCCATGCTGGGGGTCACCTATCGATTCAAGCATGCGCCGTTCCGATTGGGCCTGATGTTCGAGAACCTGCAGAAATGGGACCTCACCTTCAACGACCCGAATGCACGGGTGGAGATCGATCCTACGACCGGCGAAGTGATCGAGAAGAAGGTGACGACTTGGAACAAGCGATCCTGCACATCGTGCCCAGTGTGGAAGTGCTGCTTGGGAAGAACTTCATGCTGCGCGTAGCCTATAACCCCAAGTTGCGGAAGGAACTGGTGGTGGCCGAGAAACCAGCGATCACTGGTGTCAGCTTCGGTGTGGGCGTCCGTGTAACGAAGATCCACATCAGTTATGGCTTCTCGCAGTTGCACTTGGCCGGTATCTCCAATACGATCACCCTGGGCGTGCGTTTCGCAGATTTCCAGAAGAAAGGTTAGGGCGATTCGTGTAGCGCACTCTTCCTATGTGCTCCAACATTCCCAGTCGCCGTAAGAGCTGAGCGAACCCAGACGGTTCGAAGGCAAATTCGGTGGTTCCAACTACCTTGGCCGCATCATCTCCGGGTCGTGAAGCGCATAACCATTGCCATAGACGGATATAGCAGTTGCGGTAAGAGCACCTTGGCCAAGCACTTGGCGCATCATCTGCACTACACGTACATCGATAGCGGAGCCATGTACCGTGCCATCGCATTGTACGTGATCGAAAATGGCCTTGTCGTGGAAGGGGTGCTCAACAAGGTCGCTTTGTTGCGTGTATTGGGGCATATCCACATCGGGTTCAAACACGATGATGCCACACAGCGCAGCGAGACCTGGTTGGACGGCCGCAACGTGGAGCACCGCATTCGGGAGATGGATGTAAGTCATCATGTAACGCTCGTCAGTCCGATCCCCGAAGTGAGCGCAAAGTTGGTGCAGCTGCAACAGGAAATGGGGCAGGGCGGAGGTGTGGTCATGGATGGCCGCGATATTGGCACCGTGGTTTTTCCGCATGCCGAGGTCAAATTCTTCATGACCGCAAGTCCTGAGATACGTGCACAACGCCGTTATTTAGAGATCAAGGGACGAGGCGCTGAGGTCACCATAGAAGAGGTATTGGCCAACATCGAACGCCGTGATCTGGATGACACCACGCGTGCCGCGGATCCTCTGACGCAAGCGAAAGATGCCTTCGTGATCGACAACACGCACCTCACTTCATCAGAGCAGTTCGATCTGGCCTTGGGCGTTGTTGTGAACGCGATCGGCGTGGTGTCGGAGGCGTGATCAACGGACGATATGGAAGGACTTCGTAACGGAGGATCCCGCTAGTTGGAAACGCGCGAAATAGACACCTTCAGAAAGTCCAGAAAGATCAACGGACCCGGATCCGGAAGAGCGATTTTCATTGATGACCCTCTGCCCTTGTAAGCTGAGGATCTCCACGGATGAAACGCGGTTTCCGTTCGATCGCCATTGAAGTTCATCGTGGGTCGGATTCGGGAAGACTGACACTTGGAACGCATTCGGATCCTCTTCAGCAATGGAACTGATCAGGGGTAAATTCACCTTCCAGAGCGAGCGCTGGGTATTGGTCCAATACTCGATCACATATAACGTGGAACCAACTAGTTCGGCATCCACCGGAAGGTAGAATCCTTCTATGATCCGTTCGGCGGTGAGTGTGTAATGGTCTGCAACAGCATCATAGGTCAGGTCCAGATGGAGCAGGTCTTCACTGGGGTCCGCAGGTACTACAGGTATTCCCCAAGGTGCGATCGGGCTGAACCCCGTGCTATCTCCACCCGGTGTAAAACTCAACATGAACGCATCTTCATTTAGGTCGCCGTCCAGCACGCCATGGCTATCGAACACCAATCCGAGGGGTGAACGATGGCAGGTGAACGTGGAGATCCCAGTGCTGCTATCAGATGCATCGAGGATCGATCCGTTCGTGGAGCGCAAGCGATCCGCATCGGGTCCCATGTTCATGATCGGTTCCGTGAATTGCATGTTGGGCGGTGAAGGAAATCCGGGATCATAACTAAAGTCCGTTGCTGCGGATGGGAAGCCCGGATTCAACAACGGATCGGTGGTCGGTAGGTAGCCCGGATCAAGGGTAGGGTTGAGATTTCCTCCGGCCGTCCACGGAAAACCATAGTGGTGGCCTTCGCGCAGCCAGTTCATTTCTTCCGGGTCGTCGTGATCGCCGGAATTTTCTACACCAAAGAGCCGCCCTTCGGCATCAAAAGCCATGTCGTAAGTGTTACGCACGCCCCACGCGAAGAGTTGACCATTCGACAACAGCTGCGTTTCATTGTTCGGTAGCAACAGATCCACGGCAGCGTACGGCACGCGCAGGATCTTGGTCGTAATGGGTTCTTCACGTAACTCGGGGAATTCGCCATTCACATCCTGTACCTCGCCATGGTCCGTCCGCGACCCGACATTCAAGTACAGAAATTGACCATCAGGGCTCACCACCACATTGTTGAAACCGTGTGCTTTTCCGCCCCAAGCATAGTTCTCTGTCGTGGCCACCGTACTCCACGTACGCGAGCCGTCGAGTTGCAAATGCGCACGTTTCACCATGCCTTGGGTAAGGTCACCCGTAACCTGATTGCCGACCACGAAGAGGTCGCTATCATGGAACACCATTCCGAATGCTTCATTTATCCCATGATCGGCAACGGAGTAGAGCACCGTATCGTACGGCGATAGAACGCCATTGTCGATCACAGCAAGTACATCACCCGTGGTCCGCAGGTACCATAGCCTCTCCTGCAGGCCGTCATAGGCCATGCGCGAAACGCTGGAGCGCACATCCATGTAGTGCTCCACAGTTATGTCGGGTCGCAGTGAGGTTGGTGTTCCTTGTCCAGCAACAGAAAGCGAAGCAAGGATGGGTAGGAGTGAGGGGATCTTACGCATGATGTGGTCCAAGGTAGACAGCGCGAGATGCTGGATCGCTGCCCGATGATCGGGATTGTTCAACAGTGGTTCACAAGAGTGGACCTTTGTTCAGAGCAGACCCCGCCTGAACACATCCTCGAACTTCTCCTTCGAGATCGCCACCAATTCCGGCTGCATGTAATCGTAGATGTCCTCGATGTAGAGGCAGACGATCGGTTTCCGTTCATAAAGAGCAGGAACTTCGTGCGGATGGCGTTCCGTGGTGCTTTTCCATCACCACGATGGCATCAGCCCATTCCAAGTGCCATTCTTCCAGGACCACATTTGCAGTCTTGTCGGTGCCTGCGGAATCAACTTCGAAGCGTGGATCGTCCTTGTAGATCTCGTAGGCTGTTGCGCTACTCATGCGATTCACGGTGCAGACGAAGAGTATGCGGGGTTTCTTGTTCACAGGCACGGTACTACCAACTGGGACTCTTCCTCCAACGCGAGTCTGTAGGCAATTCCTCCCCACGCATGAGGCGCCGGACGTTCTTGCGTAATCCGAAGCGCCAAAAGGGATAGAAGTGATTTCCGGAGCACATGGATGTGTGAACGACAGGAGTTGTGCTTGCCCCTTCGAGGTCAGGTCCAGATGCGAAAATGAGGTAACGACCACCGATCGGTATACTGGAAGCAATTTGTCATACGTGTCCTACGATAATCCACTTATTGGTAATTACGCCCCTTATGTACTCGACCGACTAGAACCTTGATCTCACGCACTTTCGTTTCGAGCTATCTGCCTCGCTTCTACAATTCTGGAACCGAGTGACACTCCCTCGAAGATGACATCTCGGCCCGAGAATTTGTACACAAGGCTTTGGTATATGCAGGAGCAAGCTCCACTCTCTAAAGCGAGGACGACGGATAGTGTGGTCAGTAGAGTTTTGATCATAATGTCAAGTGATGGTCATACCATCCACCACTTCCACCGGATCCTTAACCCCCTCAACATACCCCAACACCTTCAGCATCACCCGGTCCAACAATGTATCCGGGCAACTAGCCCCACTGGTGAGGATGATCGTCAATGGGCGTTTGCTCGGTAACCAATCCGAAGAACGTTCCAACTTGTGCGCTGGATAATTGAAGTGTTCGATCTCCTCGGCGCTCAGGATCTCTTTTTCACCATTGATGAAATAGGTCGGGAACTTCTGCTCCAGCAATTCAACGAGGTGGCTGGTATTGCTGCTGTTGTAGCCGCCCACGACCAGAGCGAGGTCGGCTTCTGCCTTTAACAGTTCGTTGGTCGCGTCCTGATTGTCGTTCGTGGCATAGCAAAAGGTGTCGCGTATCGGCGAAATGTTCCTTCAGTTCAGCCTTACCATATTTCTTCAACATCACCTGCTTCAAGTGGTCGGCGATGGCTTGGGTTTCGGTGGCCAACATGGTGGTCTGGTTCACCACCCCGATCCGTTGCAGGTGCTTCGCAGGATCGAAGTCAGGCGAACATCGTTCCCCGAAAAGTTCATGGAAACGTGCAAGTGGAACTTCGCCGGAGATGATCCTACCGAGTTCCTCTGTCTCCGCCATATCCTTCACGATCACAGCCGGTGCGCCTTTCGCTGTATGGCTGAAGGTGGCCCGCGTTTCCTCATGCGCTGCCTTGCCATGGATCACCACGGTATGATCTTTTTCGCCTAGCTGGGCACTGCGTTTCCACACCTTCTCCACGAACGGACAAGTGGTATTGTGTTTCAACGGATCAATACCGATCGACTTCAACCGTGCCTCGGTTTCCAAGGTCGTTCCGAATGCGGGAATGATCACGATGTCATCCTTGGTGATCTCGTTCCAATCCATGAGCATTTCGCCATGCGTGTCTTGAATGAAGCGCAGGCCATGACTTTCCAGATCCGCATTCACTTCCGGGTTGTGGATCATCTGGCTCAGCAGGAAGATGCGTTTCCCCGGATTCTCCTCCAGCGCCCGATAACTGATCTCGATCGCGTTCTCCACGCCATAACAGAATCCGAAGTGCCGGGCGAAAATGAATCGCACTTCGCCTAGGTCCAAGAGCGTGGGAGCCAGGTCCTTTTTCTTGGGGTCCTGTGCCTTGCGGAAGGCTTTCAACCGACCGATCAGGTTGCTACGGTAGTGGGCGGGTATTTCGAAACTACGCATGATAATGCTGGTGGTCCGGAACTGGAGGATCGTAGCGCAGGAGCACCGAACCAATGGAATTAGAGGACAAAGTTAGCACCCACTGTTCCTCCTGATCGCTAGCGACAGGCCATCTGCTCAGGCAACTATTTTGTGTTCCGTACCATCTTTGCGCTTGATGAAGTGGTTTTCAAATAGAGTGATCTTTGTTCTCGCCAGCGTAATTGCGTCGGTCCTTTGTCAACGCACCGCCATTGCGCAAGACTGTTCATTCAACCTAGGACGGGACACCGTGTTGTGTGCGGGGCAGAGCCTGTTCTTGTCAGCACCTTCCGGGGCGCTGTCCGTGGTTTGGCAAGACAGCTCCCTAACCACGGTCATTTCTGCCAATACCACTGGTGTGTACTGGTGCCGAGCATCCTTCTCCGATGTCGGGGATAATTTGGTGGTGAATGGGGATTTTGAGCAAGGAGCAGTGGGTTTCACAACGGATCTGGATCTTGGTATCGGGGGTACTTGGGGGCCAGTGAGCCTTGAGGGGACCTACGGCGTATCCACGGACCCCTTCCTGTTGCATTCCAATTTCTCCTCTTGTGGCGACCATACAGGCGGGGGCTCCATGTTGGTCCTCAATGGCTCGGCTATTCCCAATGAGAGCGTCTGGTGCCAGACCATATCGGTGCAGCCCAATACCACGTATGCCTTCTCATCGTGGTTGATGTCCACGACCCCGACAAATCCAGCGGACATGACATTTTCCGTGAATGGGGTCGATTTGGGAGGCAGTCTTTTGGCCAGACCGGCCACCTGCATTTGGGACCAGTTCTACTCTTTATGGGATTCAGGCACCGCGACGGAGGCGACCATCTGCATCGTGAACCAGAATGTGACACCCAGCGGAAACGACTTCGCACTTGATGACATCAGCTTTTCACCCTTATGCAGCTACACGGATTCGCTCACGGTAACCCTACTTCCTGAACCGCCAAGTGTGACAGTTGAAGGGGCTGGGTCGATCTGTCCTGAACATCGATAGAGCTAACCGCCCAACTACTTCCTTCTGGTTGGCCGCTGAATGACATGGTCTTTTTGTGGAACAACGCGGCAACTGGTCAGCAGATCACGGTCAACGAGCCAGGTGATTACATGGTAGGGGTCACGGGCAGGTGCTTGAGTGCGCAGGCTTCCGTTACGGTCGGAACCGAGAATTGTACCACATCGCTGACCATGCCAAACGTCTTCACCCCGAACGGTGACGGAGTGAACGATACGTTCGGGCCGATCGTTGAAGGGGTGCCTCAGGGCTTTGAAATGGAGATCCGGAACCGCTGGGGGCAGGTGCTGTTCACGTCCACCCAAGTTGGGAACGGTTGGACTGGCCGTGCAGGCGGGGAGGTTGTTCCGGATGGGACTTATTTCTGGGAGGTACACTACAAGGAGCGCCTCCCGGAAGGGAGCATGGTCCCAAAGGAGCTTTCGGGCCACCTTATGCTATTGGGTTCCCGCTGACCTGCCTGCTTTCCTCCGTGCCTACAAGCATGGTAATTCCACGTCCGGTCAGGAACCATAAAATCACTACATTTGCCGCCCCTTTCGGGGGAGCTTGCGTCGGGTGGAGCAGGCCAACCAACCAACCCTCTTGCACACCACCCCCCAGGTGCAGGATACAAGTAAGCATTGCATGTCAACAGTAGAGAATAACAAGGTCACCTTCCTCGAACCACCTGCCGATTTCGATTGGGATGCGTTGGTCGATGACAAACAGGTGGCAGTCACCGAAGCTCGCACCAAGATGGGGCAGGCGTATGAGGATACCCTCAGCAGCATCAGCGAGAAACAGGTGTTGATGGGTACCGTGGTGGGAATGAACAAGAAGGAAGTGGTGATCAACATCGGGTACAAGTCCGAAGGTGTTGTTCCCATCAGCGAGTTCCGTTACAAGACCGACCTCGCCATTGGCGATAGGGTGGAAGTGTACATCGAGAAGCAAGAGGACAAGGGTGGCCAAATGGTCGTCAGCCACAAGACCGCACGCGTTCACAATGCATGGAGCAAGGTGAACAGCGCTATGGAGACCAGTGAGATCATCACCGGTTATGTGAAGTGCCGCACAAAAGGCGGCTTGATCGTGGACGTGTTCGGTCTCGAAGCGTTCCTGCCAGGCAGCCAGATCGATGTAAAGCCGATCCGCGACTATGATCAGTACGTGGGCAAGAACATGGAATTCAAGGTGGTGAAGATCAACCAGGAATTCAAGAACGTGGTCGTGAGCCACAAGGCATTGATCGAAGCGGAACTGGAAGCCCAGAAGAAGCAGATCATCGGTGGCTTGGAAAAAGGTCAAGTGTTGGAAGGAACGGTGAAGAACATCACCACCTACGGCGTATTCGTGGACCTTGGCGGTGTGGACGGATTGATCCACATCACGGACCTGAGCTACGGCCGCGTAAGCCATCCGGAAGAGGTGGTGAAGTTGGACGAGAAGATCAACGTGGTGATCCTGGACTTCGACGACGAGAAGAAGCGTATCGCCCTTGGTCTGAAGCAACTGCAAGCCCACCCATGGGATGCGTTGAGCGCAGACATGAACGCTGGCGACAAGGTGAAAGGCAAAGTAATGGTGATCACCGACTACGGCGCGTTCGTGGAAGTGGCAGCCGGAGTGGAAGGCCTTTTGCACGTGAGCGAAATGAGCTGGAGCCAGCATCTGCGAAGCCCGAAGGAATTCCTGAAGGAAGGCCAAGAGATCGATTGCGTGGTCCTGAACATCGACCGCGAAGAGCGCAAGATGAGCTTGGGCATGAAGCAACTCGCCGCCGATCCATGGTCGGAGATCGAGTTCAAGTACCCACTGCGCAGCAAGCACAACGCCAAGGTGCGCAACTTCACCCACTTCGGCATCTTCGCCGAGCTGGAAGAAGGTGTCGATGGCCTCATCCACATCAGCGACCTTAGCTGGACCAAGCGCATCAAACACCCAAGCGAATTCTGCAACGTGGGTGATGACATCGAAGTGATGGTGTTGGAAGTGGACAAGGAGAACCGCCGTTTGAGCCTCGGCCACAAACAAGTGGAAGAGAACCCATGGGAAGTATTCGCCACCGTGTTCACACCGGGCAGCACGCATGAGGGAACCCTCACCGGCCGTGCAGGCCAGAACTTCATCGTGAGCTTGCCTTATGGTGTTGAAGGCACCGTTACCGCCAAGAACCTGAAGAAGGCCGATGGTGGAAAGGCGGAATTGGAGGAGAAGCTACCATTCGTGGTGCTCGAATTCAATGCCGAAGCACGCCGTATCGTACTGAGCCACACCCGCACCTTCGAAGAAGGCGAGGAAATGTTGGAAGCAGCACCTGCAGCAGGTGGCAAAGCCAAAGCAGCTCGCAAGGAAGGTGCAGGTCCAAGTGCCTCTGTGAAGAGCGTGAACGAGAAGGTTGAAAAGAGCACACTAGGTGACCTCAGCGTTCTGGGCGACCTGAAGAGCGCTATGGAGACCAACGAGCGCGCTGGCAAAGCCACGAAAAAGGCAAAGAAAGAAGACGACGACGCGGATAGCGCCGAGTAGTTCGACTAAGCACATCAAGAGCCCGGTCCCGCGCAAGTGGGACCGGGCTTTTTGTTGGGAATGGGAATGACCTGCTGGATCAAGGGATGATAGCTGATGAGGGAACCCTTTCAAAGTGCCTCTTTTGATCAGTCTTGGAAGCACCTATACTCCCTTGCACCGTCTCCATTACCTTCGCCACCCATGCCCACTGTGCCGATCCTCACCAACAAGGCTGTTGCCTTAACGATAGAGCGGTTGTGCCATGAGCTGATCGAAGACCATGGCGATCTGGATGGCGTGGCCTTGGTCGGCTTGCAACCGAGGGGTGTGCAATTGGCCCGCCGTTTGCGCAAGGAATTGGTCCGGATACTGGGAGACGAGAAGCTCAAATACGGCGAGTTGGACATCACGTTTCATCGCGATGATTTCAGGCAACGCACCACTTCAGTAGCTCCCAGTGCCACTGATCTTGATTTCTCTTTGGAAGGCAGGACGGTGGTGTTGGTGGACGACGTATTGTACACCGGGCGCACGATCAGAGCCGGCTTGGATGCCCTGTTGGCGTTCGGGCGACCCGAAAAGGTGAAGTTGTTGGTCCTTATCGATCGGCGCTTCAGTCGGGAGCTGCCCATTCAACCGGACCATGTAGGCAAATGGGTGGATAGCATCGCCAACGAACGCGTAACGGTGGAGTGGGCCGGGACCGATGGACAAGATCGTGTGCTCCTCCATACGGACCAAGTGGATGCACGCAGTTCCGATGACGTTGCACATGGCACTTCAAATGATCGATAACACGGAATGAGCGCCAAGAGCACAATGGGGTCGGAAAGCGAGGTAATTCCGAGCGATCAATTGAGCACTCGCCATCTATTGGGGATCAAGGAACTTCGAGCTGCCGACATTGAACTGATCTTCAGGACCGCCGACGGCTTCAAGGAAGTATTGGGCAGGCCGATCAAGAAAGTGCCTGCGCTACGGGACATCACCATTGCGAATTTGTTCTTCGAAGCCAGCACTCGCACGCGCGTTAGTTTCGAGTTGGCCGAGCGGCGATTGAGTGCCGATGTGGTCAACTTCAGTGCCAGTGGATCCAGCGTGAGCAAAGGGGAGACCTTGGTGGATACGGTGAACAACATCTTGGCCATGAAAGTGGACATGGTGGTGATGCGGCATCCTGACCCAGGGGCCGCTGTTTTCTTGAGCAAGCATATCGATTCCCCCATCATCAATGCTGGCGATGGCACCCATGAACACCCTACGCAAGCGCTGTTGGACGCCTACAGCATACGGGAAAAGTTGGGTCGGGTGAAAGGATTGAAAGTGGTCATTGTGGGAGATATCCTGCATTCGCGCGTCGCGTTGAGCAATATCTTCTGCCTGAAGGAACTCGGTGCAGAAGTCATGCTCAGTGGTCCGGCCACCTTGATCCCACGACACATCGAAAGCTTGGGTGTTAAGGTGGAGCACGATCTGGACAAAGCATTGGCCTGGTGCGATGTGGCCAATATGTTACGGATCCAGTTGGAGCGACAAGGCGGGGACGGAATTGCCAATTTTCCGAGTTTACGGGAGTATGCGGTGCGCTATGGGATCGATCTGGCACGGTATCGGAAACTGGGCAAGGAGCTGATCATTATGCACCCAGGTCCGATCAACCGGGGCGTGGAAGTGACCAGTGAGGTGGCCGACCACGCGAACAGCATCATACTGGACCAGGTGCAGAACGGCGTTGCGATCCGCATGGCCGTGCTGTATTTGCTCGCGGCACGTATCCCACGAAGCACTGTTTGAAAGTAGTGCAGGGGGGGCTGTCGTTGGAGCTGGCAATAGGTGCCTATATTTGGCGAGTAGCCCACAGAACATGAACTTCACTATAGAGGATAAAGGCAGGTATACTCTGGTCACCAGCAATGTGGATAAATTGGACACGACCTGTGCTCCGGAGCTCAAGAGCGAGCTTGTATACCTGAACAAAACAGGCGTTCGCAACGCGATCATCGACCTTTCGGCCACTCGATATTGCGATTCCTCCGGATTGAGCGCTCTGCTCGTTGCGAACAGGCTCTGCAAGAGCGTGAACGGTACCTTGGTGGTATGCGGTTTGCAAGAACCAGTGCAAAAATTGGTGCAGATCTCGCAATTGGAAAGCGTCCTCTCCATTACGCCGACCCCTGAAGAGGCCGTGGATCTGTTGTACATGGAAGAGATCGAAAAGGACGTCAACAAGGAGTAGCCATGAAAAGATATTTGCTCATTCTCGCTGTTGCGTTGTCCACTGGAACAGTGTTCGCTCAGTGCATCCCAAATGTGCTTTATGCTGACAGCATCTTCGGGGTATGGCCAGATACCGCCACCGACTTTCGGTCCGGGGTATTGAACACGTTCTACTCCGATACGTTGAACATGATGATCCCGAACAACTCAGGAGAGATCGTCCCCGATACCAACTTGCCGCTTGATAGTGTTCAATTGGTCAATATCTCCGGGTTGCCGCCCGGCCTTTCAGTGGTCTGCAATTCTCAAACGGCTGCGTCATGTACCTACTTGCCGCAAGTACTCGGCTGTGGTTTGATCGAGGGGATACCGACAGCGGTTGGGACATACCCGCTCATCATCAATGTCAATGTTTGGTTCCTATTGGGCTTCCCCCAGCAACTGCCCTATGAGTTCAGCGGATACCAGATCGTGATCAACGAAGACAATGTGGGTGTTCCAGTGAACAGTGCCATTGCCTTGGCCAATGTTCGTAACGTGCCCAATCCCTTCAATGCACGAACCACGATCGAGTTCGCTGTGGCGCGCACAGGCGATGCCAAAGTGCGTGTGTACAATATGGTGGGTGAGGAGATCTGGAACCAAAAAGTACTTGCCAAGGCAGGTCAGAACAAAGTGATCTTCGAAGGCAGTGATCTACCCGCTGGAGTATACCTGTACAAGGTGGATTGCGGCAACGAAACCTATACCGGCCGAATGGCCCTACAACGTTGAGGCCTTTGAATAAAGTTGAACCAAGCAAGGCCCCGGATAACGGGGCTTTCTTGTAAAAAGATGTATCGGCGCACGCCATTCACCGTAATTACTTTGGGGACCGGCGCAGCATTGCCCGCCCGTGGTCGTTATCCCACCGCACAATTGGTGCAGATCGGCGGTGCAAGCTATCTAGTGGATTGTGGTGAAGGGACCCAAGAACGACTGCGGAGTGAGGGCATCAACTTCGTGGGGATCGATCGCATCTTCATTGGTCACCTGCATGGTGACCACTACTTGGGACTAATGGGCTTGATCAGTTCCATGCACCTGTTGGGACGTAAAAAAGAACTTCACGTCCATGGTCCTAAGGAGTTGAAGGAAGTGTTGGATGTCCAACTGCGGGCATCCGGGACCTATTTGCGATTCCCTCTGCACGTGCATACCGTATTGCACAACAGCGGAGTGGTCCTGTTCTCCGATAAGCGCGTTACAATAACCTCCCTTGCCTTGAAACACCGCATTCCATGTACGGGGTTCTTGTTCAAGGAAGTGCTTGGTCCAAGGCGATTGAGACCCGATCGGGTAGAAAGTATCCCAATACGTGAGCGGGTTGCGGTAAAGAACGGTGCGGATGTGACCTTATCCGATGGAACGAAGATCCCCAATGTGGAACTCACATTCGATCCCCATCCCGTGCGCAGTTATGCCTATTGTTCAGACACGGCATATGAACCGGCTTTGATCCCGTTTTTGCTTGGCGTGGACCTGCTTTACCATGAAGCAACGTTCACGAATGCCATGGTCGCCAAAGCGAAGGAGACCATGCACAGCACCGCCGGTCAAGCTGCGGAGATCGCGAAGTCGGCAAGGGTTTCCCATCTCTTGATCGGACATTTCAGTTCGCGCTTCAAGAGCGTGGACGGCCTTTTGGAGGAGGCCAGAGCGATCTTCCCGAACACCGACCTGAGCTACGAAGGGGGGCGGTTCCTAGTGGGCGAAGGATGACAGTGTGAAACACCCACTGAACGGTGCCGTTCGCAACAATTTTCAACACAATTGAGCGGCGATGTGTTCAAAATCGCTTTTGTCGCATGGGTGTTCTGGGAGTAGATTTGCGCCTTATCAAGAATGATCCTAAATAAGTTATGATCGTCCGGACATTGATCGCCGACCACAGTGAACTGGCCCTTATCGGCCTTAGGACCGTGCTGGGTGAAGCCGACCGTGTGGACCTGGTCGGTGTGGCGCGTGATCCCATCGCCTTGATGGCCATGTTGGTAAGGCACAAGCCGCATGTCGTTCTGATGGACCACACTGCTGAGGGCTTCAGCGCTCAGAATATCCGGGACGGGATCAAACGGGCCAAGAACACCCGGTTCATTGCAATTACCCCACAACCTTCCACGGCGGTACTGCTCGCAGCGGTCAAAGCCGGTGTAACGAGCTACATCCGGAAGGATTGTGATGTGCAGGAGATCATCGCTGCCGTTACAGAAACCGCTGATGGAAGCAAATTCTACTGCGGCAAGGTGTTGGATGTGCTGAAGAACGCATCGATCGATGTGGAGAAGCTCATGAATGAACCGCTCTCGTGCGAGCCTTTGTTGTTGAGTGATCGCGAATGCGAGGTGATCACATTGATCGCTGAAGGCAAGTCCTATACGGGCATCGCCAAGGAGCTAGGGCTCAGTTCCCACACCGTTGTTGCCCATCGTCGCAACATCATGCAGAAGCTCGGTGTGAACAATACGGCCTCCGTAGTGCTTTATGCAGTGAAGAACGGCTTCATCAGTCCCAACAAATTCCTATTCGACCGACCTTCTTAAAGGCAGGGCCGGTCACTAAACCATAACGAATGGAACAAGTGATCGGCGAGATCGGAGGGTCCTCTTCGCGCTGGGCGATCTTGTCCGCGAACGGTACGGTCACCACTTGGCCTTCAAAAGGAGAACGGCTCCCCGGATTCAATCCAATTAGCGGCAACGGGGAAGCGTTTTCACACGAGATCCGGGAATTCTTCAAAGAGCATTTTCCAGAGGCCTTGGTTGCAGGTGAGGTGCATATCTATGGTGCAGGGTGCGGCAACTTGGAGCGGCGGGCCAACATGCACCATGCGATCCGACAGATCTGGGAAGGGGCTGAGATCAATGTGGCATCCGATCTTACAGCGGCTGCGCTGGGTTTATGCGAAGGCGGACCAGGGCTTGTCCTTATTCTTGGCACAGGGATGAACGCCGGGTATTTTGATGGCACACAACTGTTCACGCCCATGCCCTCTCTGGGCTACTTGATCGGTGATGAAGGAAGTGGTGCGGATATAGGTCGCCATCTAGTGCAGGATGCGTTCTACGGCCGTGTTCCCCGGGAGCTGCACGCATCACTTTTTGGCAATGGTCCAGATCTGGGAACTTTACTGCCACAGGTCTATGGAGCCACACATCCGGCAAGGGAATTAGCCAAATACACGGGTTTGTTGGCTGGCAGGCATGAAGAAGGCTATGTACGTGAATTGATCCTCGGTCGCTTCAGTGCTATGGCAGAATTACTCACCCGGTTCTTCACTGCCGAACAGCGAGGCAGCGTCTTTGCTACCGGCTCGGTGGCCTATGGCTTTCGGGAGCTACTTGCAGAATGCTTGTTGGACCGGGGAATGGCCCTCACTTCAGTGGTGCCCGACCCGCTACACGGCTTGGTGGTCCATCACCAACGGCCAGGGTCATGACCGGGCCATCGCCCATCACCACCTCTTGAAAACGGGCGAACGCTTTTTGGTTCTCGGCCGAACGGATGCTCCGAAGAACACGCGTGCGCTCAACGGCCGTCAGATGCCAACTCAAGGAGATCTGTTCCTCCTCATCGTGCCGTAGTTGGATATCGACCACTTCCAACGGGAAATCGGCCCAAGCACTGGCCTGTTGCATCATGAGATCATAGTCCTGGTCCTGTACCCGTACCACGTTATTGTACACCGTGCCCAATGGGTCGAACATGCGTCCAAGCAATGAGCCGTTGCTCGGTTTCACCTCCAACTCCTTCTGCGTATCGCGCAGTTGGAGGATCACGACCCCGCTGGTATTCTCTTTGATCCACTTCCGGAAGGTGACCAAGTAGGCAAGCGTGGTCCGGTATCCGTAATTGTCGCGAAGTCCTGCATCCATCACCCGCATGGCAGGTTCGCTGGGTAGGGAGACCACGGGCGTTATGTACGGGAACGTAGCGTTCATGCGCAACGCGGTGGAGAGTTTCAGGTTCTCCGCACCTTGTTCCTTGAAGAAGCGCAGGAATTCCACCGCCTCGGCCTGGCCATCACTATGCATTTGTGGCTCCGGTGCAATATTGGTCAAGAAGGCCATGGGAAGGGAACCGATCACAAGTCTGCGCCCATCATTGATCGAGGCGGGCGAGATCACCATAAGGGGGATCCGCGCTTCCATCTCGGGTTCGGCCAGCTCACCCATCCGAACGTCGAGCATATTGCGTGTGCTCTGGTCCAAACGTCTTTCAAACGCCTGTCCACGGTCCAAGGTGTACGTCAGTTCGCCATCGTGGATCTTCCTGTAGCGCACGAACATGTCGTTCGTCACCAAGCTGAACGAGATCGCGTTCAGCATATCGCTGGAGACTTCTTCCAACAGCGCCTTGTCATTTCGGTCTACGCTGTCGGTGGTTTGCTGGGCCAAGAATAACTGTCGGTAATATGCGGCCCCGATCAGGCCCCCGGAAGAACCAGTGATCAAAGCGGTCCGATCCATCAATTCACCGTTCGTCAGGCTGTCCGCATACTGCAAGCTCAGCATGGTCCAGAGGAACGAACGCAATCCACCACCACTCGTGTTCACCAATACCAAGGGTGGCTTTTTCGGCCCGTCCATCAGTATTTCGTTCTTCTTTTTCCAAAGCTCCAAAGTGCCTGTTATCGCTTGCGCATCGCGTTCGGTAGCTCGCGTGTCATTGGCAAGCGCACTGATCGTTTCCCGGTCATAGGTGGCGGGTTCCACCGTATAGTCCATGCCGAAAGCGTGGTTGTCGTAAAGGAACCTGTCCGTCCGTTGGCTCAGTATGTTCAAGACCACGACGATCATGATGATCACCGTACCGGTCCAACCCTGCATCCAACTGAACAAAGCACTGATCACCATCAAGAGCATGGTGAATAGAAGGAACACGCTGGCACCGGCCGGAATGGCGAAGAAGCGGAAGTCGCTGAACGCGCCCAACGCGATGAAGCTGATCACGAGTATGACCTCGAAAATGGATCCATTGATGTGGTTCTGCCAGAGCACATCGCGCAGCATCTCCATGTCGTAGTGGGCGCTGCTTCGTGCAAGCTTGATCCGTAAACGGGGCGTCAGGTAGGTCTCCACCCGCCATTTCTCTGACTTCTGTTGCCTTCTAAGCCATCGACTTGCTTTGCGTTTCTCCACACGTCGGTGCGGTGCAGTATCATGTTGCGGACCGATGATATCCACCAGTGGTTCGGCAGGTCGGTATTCGTCCGGCTCCCGCCCGAGCATCTTGATAATGTCGGTGTTGGTGCGCGTGAAGTACAACAAGGCCAGCGAAAGGAAGACCAAGATCCCGAACAGAAAACCGAGAAGGTGGAGAATGATGGTCCCTGTGGGAACAAGCTCTTTCAGATACTGGAAGCGTGCAGAGCAGATGAGAAAGGCCAACACGAACGCCCCGGGGATCACGGCATTATTGATATTGAACTTCAGGAATGGCCGGGCAATGGTGGCAATGAACGGGAACCGGTAGCCGTGCATGGCATAGCTGTACAGGTTGAAGGCGGTGATGAAACCACCCAAGGCGAAACCCGTGATCGCGTAAGATGCGAAACCAACGGTGCCGTAATATTCGGGATAGAGGAAGAGGTAGGGGATCCCGTATTTCACGCCCATACTTTCCGTGATGTAGCCGAAGAGAAGGAGCCATGTAAAGAGCAACAAATGGTTCTTCTTCAAATGCAGCAACAAGAGCTGGATCGGGAAGAAGTACATGACCCGGCGGGTCAACTGGCGGTATGTGCTGCGTGCTCCCATTCAACCTCGCTCAGCTGGCTATTGACGCAAAGCGGTGAATTTTCGTGCCATTCTCCCCAATGATACGCAGAAGTGCCCCGTTGTGTTGTGCTGGCACTGTCGACTGAGCTTCATTAGAGAATGAACACGGCCCAACAAAGAGGCGCAACGTGTTCGACAGGTAAATGGACGGTCAGATCTTTTGGAGCGTCAGTTCCATTACTTCACGTTCGAGGGTCTCCGCTTTTGCCTTCAGATCTTCCGCTTCCTTGAGCGCCTTGGTCTTGAATTGCTCATCATCCAATCCCACGCAATTGATCCGAACATTCAAGTAGGCCCCGATCGCCCCGGTCCGCGCACACAAAGCACCCACGCCTGCATCACTCACGCTCGCCTTTAGACCGTTCTCGGCCATGGCCTTCATCAAGCCCATGCTTTCCACGCAGACCACCATGGTACGCAAGGGTGCGTTGATCGCGCCCTTCGTTGCTTCGTCCATGGCGAACTTGCGAGCAGCTTTCTCGTCATCCGAACCCTTCGGAAGCCCCATGGCCGCGAGGATCCGATCAAAGGATCGGGTGTCTTCATCCACGAGGAACAACAGTTCCTTCCGAAGCACTTCGCCCTTAACGGCCCACACGCTGAACTCTTCCCAACGCTCGTCCCAACCGCGTTTGTGCGCGCTCAGGTTGGCCACCATGGTGCCGAGTGCAACGCCCAACGCACCTACGTATGCCGCCACGGATCCACCGCCGGGGGCAGGACTTTCCGAAGCCGTTTCCTCGCTGAAACGTTTCAGGTCCATGCGCACAAGCCGTTCGCTGCCGGGTTCCTCCAGCATGTATTCGATCACCTTCTTCTCCGGGTCGAAAGGAGCGAGGTCATCAAGTCCCAACGACTTCACTGCGATCTTGATCTTTTCGCGTTCACTGATCCCCAAGCTACGTTCCTGCCGTGCCAAAAAGAAATCCGCAGTATCCAAGAGCGACTGTTTTGGGATTAGGCCAACGAGCTCACTGCCGGTGACACGGATGCCTCGTTCCGCCGCGCTCTTGCATGCTTCATCGAATGCGATGTGAACGGGTGTTACCGTAATGTCCGTCAAATTCAAGGACAATTGCGCGATCCCATATTCCTCAATGTACCAGCCGATGCCCTTCACGGACTTCAGTTTGCCGGGGATCTTTTTCGGTTCACCATTGGCATCGTTCACCACCTTTCCGGTAAGCGGATCACCTATCCGTTCCACCCGGCCGGCCTCCCGGAGATCAAAGGCAATGGCGTTCGCGCGGCGTGTGCTGGTGGTGTTCAGGTTCACATTGTATGCTACAAGAAAGTTCCGTGCACCGACGGCAGTGGCACCGCTCTTCGCAACGCTCTGCGTGAATTCCGCAGGTCCGAAATCCGGTTTCCAAGCGCTATCCGTTAGTTTCTTCGGAAGCCCCTCGTATTCACCGCTGCGGTTGTTCGCCAAGTTGCGGCGTTTCTCCTCGCTCGCTGCGGCCTCGTAACAGTAAACAGGTATCTGTAGCTCGTTGCCCACACGTTCCGCCAATTTCCGGGCGAATTGGGCGGCTTCTTCCATGCTCACACCACTGATCGGTACCAATGGACAAACATCCGTTGCACCAAAGCGCGGATGCTCCCCCTTGTGGGTCCGCATGTCAAGAAGCTCTTGTGCCTTTTGGATCAGTTTGAAGGCAGCTTCGATGACCGGTTCGGGTTCACCGACAAAGGTGATCACAGTGCGGTTCGTGGCCTTTCCGGGATCCACATCAAGCAGACGCACCCCTTCAACTGTATTCACCACGGCGACGATGGCATCGATCTTGGCCTGGTCGCGGCCTTCACTGATATTGGGGACACATTCGATCAAACGGCGTTGCATGGACTTTCGGTTTGGGCCGCAAATCTAGTTCTAGGAGGTTGGAGGTTGAGCTAGTTGGAAGTTGGTAGGTTGAATGTTGCCCCAACCCCTCAACCTCTCAACTCTTGAACCTCTCCAACTTTATCCACCTACGGAGCCACCACCGTCACCACATTATTCAGCATGTGCAGCATGATGGGCACCCAAATGGAGCCACTGCGGGACCGGCTGTACCCGAGCACCACGCCCATCGGCAGCACGAGCAGCATCACCGTCCAATCATACTGCATATGCATGAGGGTGAAGACCCCAGCAGTGATGGCCACAGTGGCGTGCTCATCCATCAGGTGCCGAATGGAGCCGAACAATAACCCGCGCAGCAGGAATTCCTCGAATACCGGGGCTAGTACACCAACGCCCAGATAGAGCATCGTCATGTTCGTGGTGCTTCCGATCACCTGCTTCATGAAATCCGTTTGGAAGGCCGGGTTGAACCGTGCAATGCCTTCGATCACCAAGCCAAGAAGTAGGAAAACACCAAGCCAGATCCCGATTTGCTTCAAGGAAGGCAAGCGCAAACCAAGGAACAGGGACATCTGTTCCCGTTTCCAAAAATGGACGGTGATCAGGATCAAGAGCGTACAAACCAGACCACTCCAAAAGGCTTCTTGCCCGACCAGGTCCCCGTTGAACACCAAGTCGTTCATGCGCTCTTCCATTAGTGGGTCGCTCAAGAGACTGAGCGAGAAACCGTCCTTCACCAGGTCGGGTGAATGTTGCACCACGCCATGTATGAAAATGCCGGATTGCACCAGGAAGAAGACCATGAGCACCACAGCGAACAAGGCAACGCCCATCGCAAATTCCAGACCTGGAGGACGAATGAAAGAGGGCGCGATCTCTTCGGATAGGTCCTTGTCAGGCCTTGACTGCTCTTCCATCGATGATCACTGTTCCAATGTGTGAAGTTCCAAAAGCATAGGGCAGATATGCGAGCGAAGGGATCGGCCGCGTAATGATAAGACTTGCTCGTTTACCGACCGTAATGCTTCCAAGCTCATCCGCCAATCCCATGGCCGCAGCGCTGTTCAATGTCATGGCATTGATCGCCTCCTCGGGCAGCATGCGCAACTGGATGCAGGCCAACGAGAGCACGAAGTTCATATTGCCGCTGGGCGTAGTGCCGGGGTTGAAGTCCGTGGCGAGTGCGACCGGCAACCCACGATCGATCAATTGGCGTGCTGGACCGTAAGGAATACGAAGGAAGAAAGAACAACTCGGTAATAGGGTCGGGATCGTACGTGCCCCAACTAGTGCATCAATATCCACATCTTCCATTACCTCCAGATGATCAACGCTCAAGGCATTGTGCTTTACAGCGGCCGGTATTCCTCCAATACTGGTGAACTGGTTCACGTGGACTTTTCCGCGCAGGCCATGTGCAGCACCTGCTACGAGGATCCGCTCCATTTCGGCCACGGTGAAATAGTTCGTTTCACAAAAGGTGTCCACGAAATCGGCGAGACCTTCTTTCTTCACCTGTGGGATCAGCTCATTCACGATCAGGTCCACGTAAGCGCTGCGGTCGTCTGCAAATTCCGGTGGAAGGGCATGGGCCGCCAGTAACGAAGTTCGCACCTGCAAGGGGAGCGCATCCGCCAACCGGCGTGCAACGCGCAACATCTTCAACTCGCTTTCGGTCGTTAGTCCGTAGCCGCTCTTGATCTCGACGGCCACGGTGCCCTGAAGCATCATCTCTTGCAGGCGTGTTTTGGCCTGTTCGAAAAGCACATCGTCATCCATTGCGCGCAGCTTCTTGGCACTGTTCAGAATGCCGCCACCCTTGGCAGCGATCTCCTGATAGGTACGACCTTTGATCTTGTCCACGAACTCTTCTTCACGTGGCGCGGCGAACACCGCATGCGTGTGCGGGTCGCACCAACCGGGAAGGACGTATCCGCCTTTGGCGTCGATCACCTCGTCGGCTTGTTCCGAATTCTTCGGAAGTGTGGCCATGGGGCCAAAAGCAGCGATACGGCCATCTTCAGCAAGCAGCCATGCATCCTCTACCATGGGAAGATGCGCCATGGCCGCACCAGCAAGGATCCGTGTGCCAGTCGGGTGTGTCCCGACCAAGGCTTTGGCATTGGTGATCAACAGGCGTTGCATGGGTGCAAAGAAAAGGTTGAGGTCGATTACCAATGCACGCCTCCGATCTTCCAACTGGAATTCGTCCAACGCCTGTCGATCTTCTCACATCAATATACTGGCTCTTCTAAGCCCCCAACAACGGCAGGTGCTTTACCTTATGGTAGGTCAATGCCATGGTGATGCAATGTTTCAACTCCACATCTGGAACAACCTCATCCAACTTGAACACGATAGCCCGAGTACCTTCGAAGGTGAACACAGCATCATACAGCTTCTTGAACGTAGGCACCAACCGAGAGGTACATTTGAAATACATTGCTTACTGATCCGGTGTCTTTGCTTTCCAGTCCATGCGCACCGTGCTGCCGTACTTCGTGAGGTAACTGGGCTCGCCCCATTTCAACGTTTCTTCCAGTTGGATGGGGCTTTCCAATTCAGCAACAACCTGGTAAACCAATTCTCGCAAATGGATCATGCGAGGACGGATGTTCGTAGGGTACTTGGCGAATATGGGTTTGACGTTGGCGTTGATCGATGGTAATGATCGTATAGGATATGATGTTGACCTGGACATCATCTTCTTGAACGGCTCGGATCCAAACCCATTTACCTCTTTTCTACCACTTCACAATGCGCTGCACTTCATTCCCAGTTTCCGTGGAAAGTACAAGTGTGTAGGACCCATTGGGCAAGCCGGATAGATCCACTGAACGTACGTTGGTGGTGAACGTAAGAACATTCCTTCCGAGTGGATCAAGGACCCGAATGGATCTCACTTTATGCCCATTTGCCGCGATGGTCACTGGTCCTTCGGTCGGGTTGGGATAAATGCGCGGTGTTGGCTCCAGCTGTTCCGTTATGATCGATGTGTTCACCTCGCCGAAAGTGAGGTTGAGCATCGGTGCCAGCTCAGGATCGGTTGCATCCGTGAAAGTGATCACCCCATCCGCGCTTTCCGTTCCCGATAGGATGAATTGCGTCGTGTTAGCTGGCGTAATGAATGGCAAGAACTCTTCAGGCAGATCAAGACGGATCCATCGGCCATTGCCGTCGTTGGCGCCAAAGCGACAAGCTGTTCCTGCGACATCCGGAGTATCGGTAAGGTCGCTGGCTTCAACGTTAAGGGTTGCACCAAATGCACCGTTCTTCATGCTTATTGAAACGGTACTCCCCACGGGGTTCGTTCCGGAAAGTGAAGTGCGGCGCAAGAAGATGCTGGCGCTTTCAACCACGGGGCTTTCCATGGCAGTGGTATTGAACGTGAGGATGGAGGAAAATTGCTCTGCGCCAACCGCTCCAACTTGTAAGAGCGGCGAAACCGTTCCTGCGTCAGAAACTGAACCATCATTCTGACCTCCGTTGGAAAGGATGTACTGATCGTTCATCAAGAACTTGTGGTAGAACTTGCGGGTGTGCAGGTCGATCATATCGCGGTAGCCACCTGGTGAGAGGTGGAAGCAATCGCGGGTGATACCATAATCACGCATCGAATTCAAGGGCGAAGGATACTCAGGAAAGCCGATGGGCAGGGGCGCAGTGAACTGTGCATAGGTGCCGCCCGGTGCAACTTCCAATGCCTCGGCTTGACCGTATGTGTACTGTAAAAGCCCAGGGGAATTCACGAAATGGACACGCGGCATGGTATCGATGTAGGCTGCTATTCCCGCGGAAAAGTTGTTCAGTACGCTGTTGATCTGCGCGAAACTCGGAAAGCCCATGTCTTCCCATGTCCCGTAGAATGGATGCAAGGTTTGCAGTGGTGCTGCACTTTCGATCACCTCTTCGAAATTAGGATACATGTAACCGCTCCAGAGCACATGCACATCGGGTCGAATATCCAGTATGAAGGCGATCACCTGATGTAAGCGCTCGGTAACTGAGGCCTCCAAAGCTTCGGTCTCTTGAGCGGTCATATCAATGTTCCAGTCGCCAAGCACGTCATTGCCACCAATGCTTAGATGGACCACTTTGATGCTGGGGTTGTCTAAAAGCTGGTTGGCGATCTCGGTTTGTTTATCGACTTCCAAGAAGTCGTCCGTTTGGGCGCCGTTCTCTGCAAGTACCAAGTTGGTCACGAAGCGGGCATCGGAATGTCCCCAGCGTTCCAGGACGGTGTTCAACGTTTGGTCCACACCCATGAAGAAGGCCCAGCTATCGCCTACGAGAAGCACTTTGTTTGTCGCGCTCTCTGCGCATTGTGCAGAGGCTAAGGAGGTGAATAGGACGAAGACAAAAGCAGAGGAGTAGTTGCGTAGCATGTAGGGTGGGTTCAGGTGAGCGAGCGAAAATAGGGTATTCACGCATGGTACTGTGTCAAGTAGAATGGGCGGTCGGCTATCTTCGACCCCCATGGCAGGGAACACGTTCGGACATACGTTTCGGCTTACCACATTCGGGGAAAGCCACGGAATTGCGATCGGCGGTGTGGTGGATGGCTGCCCTGCAGGTTTGGCGTTGGACTTGAGCGCGATACAAGCCGAATTGGACCGTCGCCGACCCGGAAGTACACAACTGGGTACATCGCGCAACGAGGCGGACCGTGTGGAGTGGTTGAGCGGAACGTTCGAAGGCAAGACCTTAGGAACACCCATCGGCTTTTTGATCCGAAATGCAGATGCAAAGAGTGGCGATTACGACCAGTTGAAGGACGTGTATCGCCCCGGACATGCGGACAAGACGTGGGAGGATAAATTCGGTTTTCGGGATCACCGGGGCGGTGGCCGAAGCAGTGCGCGCACCACGGCTTCCGCTGTGATCGGAGGCGCAATTGCAAGGCAGGTACTTGTTGGGTCAGGTATCCGTGTTACTGCTTTTGTGAGTGCTGTTGGAAAGTTGAAAGCCGACCCGGCAAAGCTCGATCTCGCCGCGGTTTGGAACGATCCGGTCCGCTGCCCTGATCCCGCTACTGCAAAAGCCATGGCCGCTTTGATCGAAGAGGTCCGTGCCCAAGGCGATAGTGTCGGTGGAGTGGTGAGCTGCATCGTTCAAGGCGCCCCCGCTGGCTTGGGAGAACCGGTCTTCGACAAATTGGAAGCCGATCTGGCCAAAGCAATGCTAAGCATCAATGCGGCCAAGGGATTCCAGATCGGTAGTGGATCTGAAGCATCGACCATGCGTGGATCTGAGCACAACAAACTTCCGCAAGGTGGTATCCTCGGTGGTATCAGCAACGGGGAAGAGATCCACTTCGAAGTTGCGTTCAAACCCACGGCCACCATAGCAAAAGCACAACTTGCGATGGACCGCGGAGGCAATGCAGTAACGTTGGAAGCAAAAGGCCGCCACGATCCCTGTGTCGTACCCAGAGCTGTCCCGATCGTTGAGGCCATGGCTTGCCTTGTATTGGTCGATCATCTCTTACGTCAACGAAGTGCTCGTCTATGAACACCGAACAAAAGAAGAAAGGCCTTTCACTTCCGACCAAGATCATCATCGGACTAGTTGCCGGCACAGCGTGGGCTGTTGCTTCGAGCTTTATGGGGTGGAGTTCGTTCACCATGGATTGGATCGCCCCGTTCGGCGACATTTTCATCAATCTTCTCAAGCTCATCGCTATACCCTTAGTGCTTTTCAGCATCATCAGCGGTGTAAGCGGGTTGAGCGATATCACCAAGTTGGGCCGAACGGGCTTGGGCATGATGGCGCTCTACCTGACCACCACCTTCATTGCGGTAAGTATTGGGTTGTTGGTGGTGAATGTGGTCAAACCCGGCGAGTTGGCAGACGATACACAGCGATTGAGGAATCGAATTACCTACGAGCTTTGGGTGAATGATACGCCGAGCGTGGAGCGACCGAAGGATGGCCGGTGCCTGAGCTGTGATCCTGCGAACCTTGCCATTGTTGAGGATGTTGCTGCAGCCCAAGGCAAGACGGCCATGGATGCGAAGGTCGCAGGCGTTGCGGATCGTGTGCAGAAGAAGACCGGCCCGCTGCAATTCCTGGTGGACATGGTGCCGAGCAACATTTTCCTGAGCTTCAATGATGCGTTGATGCTGCAGGTGATCTTCTTCGCGATCTTCTTCGGCATCGTTTTGCTCATGATCCCGGTTGTGACCGCAGCACCCGTGATCGCACTCATGAATGGCTTCAACGAAGTGTTCATGAAGATGGTGGATGTGGTGATGAACGCCGCGCCATGGTTCGTGTTTGCACTTATGGCCGGGGTGGTCTCACGCATTGCAGGAGATGATCCGGCGGCCGTGGTGGAGTTGTTCAAATCACTGGCGGGGTACAGTATCACAGTGGTGATCGGCCTTGCCTTGGTGGTCTTCGTAGTTTATCCAACTGTGATGACACTGCTCATGCGTCGCAACGTGTTCCGAAAGTTCTTGAAGGCCATCGCCCCGGCGCAGCTCTTGGCCTTCAGCACAAGCAGCAGTGCGGCAACATTGCCGGTTACCTTGGAATGTGTGGAAGACAACATCGGTGTCAGCAAGAGCACGGCAAGTTTCGTCCTGCCGATCGGCGCTACGGTGAACATGGATGGCACCAGTCTTTATCAAGCGGTGGCCGTAGTCTTTTTGGCGCAGTTCCACATGGTCGATCTCACTTTCATGCAGCAGCTCAGCATTGTGCTTACGGCCACCTTGGCCAGTATTGGTGCGGCGGCTGTGCCCAGTGCGGGTCTGGTCACCCTCTTCGTGGTGCTCACGTCGGTCGGCCTGGACCCCGCGTGGATCGCGATCATTCTACCTGTGGACCGGATCCTCGACATGTGTCGGACCGTGGTGAACGTTACGGGCGACGCAACGTGCTGCAGCATTGTGGCGCACATGCAGGGTGAAAAATTGTTCACCAAGGAGGTGTGAACGATCAAGTCCGGTGACCCGTCGGGGAGCTGTACTTGCAGAACGATCTTTGCACTTTAGGACGAATTCGTTCGTTGGGTCCAGGGCAACCTGGAACCCGACGACGTTTCAACCTTCATCCCAAGAACACCGCAGAACATGTCCAAGTGGCTCAAACGCATTTTCATTACCCTCGGAATTCTCATCGTCCTGCTGCTGGCTGCGGCCGTGCTCATCCCCATTTTGTTCAAAGACAAGATCGAAGCAGCGGTCAAGGCTGAAGTGAACAAGAACATCAACGCAGTGGTGGACTTGGGTGAGTGGGACATCACACTACTGAAGAATTTTCCGAACCTCACGGTGGACATCGAGAATGTGAAGATCACGAACGTGGCTCCGTTCGAAGGGGTCGAGCTTGCTAATATTGCGGAGATCACCACTACGGTGGACATTAAGAGCCTGTTCGGGGATCGCATCGACATCAAACGGATCGGGCTTGTGCGTCCACGTATCAATGTAAAGGTGCTGGAGGATGGGCGAGCGAACTGGGATATCGCCAAGGCGGACAGTCTTGCAGCCGCAGAAAGTCCGTCGGACACGGCTAGTGCGTTCAACATCGGACTGCGCGAGTATTGGATCGAAGATGGACGCGTGACCTACGATGATGCTTCAATGAGCATTGCCATGGAATTGTTCGGGCTTGATCACAAGGGCAGTGGCGACTTCACACAGGACCTGTTCACCTTGAACACTGAGACCGAAGTGGACACGACCAACGTGCTCTTCGATGGTGTGAAATACTTGAAGAACACCAAGGTGGACATCAAGGCAGATCTGGACATGGACATGCCGAACATGAAATTCACCTTCAAGGAGAATGAAGCCACGATCAATCAGCTCGTGCTCGGTTTTGATGGTTGGGTCTCAATGCCTGGGGATGACATCGACATGGACATCACATGGAATGCGAAGAAGAGCGACCTAGGGATGTTGCTCTCCTTGGTTCCTGCGGAATTCGCCACGGACCTGAAGGGGGTGCAGATGAGCGGTAAGGCCGGCTTCAGTGGTTTTGTAAAAGGGACCTACAACGACACGAACATGCCGGGCTTCTCCTTGGTGGTCGATGTGGACAACGGACGATTCAAATACCCGGACCTGCCATCTAGTGTGGAGGACATCTACGTAGACCTGAAAGTGAACAGTCCGGGGGGAAGTGATATGGATAAAATGGTCGTTGACCTGAAGCGCTTCGCATTGAAGATGGCGAACAACCCAGTGGAGGCGCGGATGTATTTGACACGACCGATCAGCGATCCGAACATCGATGTGGAAGTGCGTGCGAAGGTGGATCTGGCGAGCATAAAGACGGTTGTGCCAATGCCCGCCGGTGATGATCTGAAAGGCAATTTGGATGCGGATGTACGCGTGAAAGGCGCTTTGAGCGACATCGAGGCACAACGCTACGAGAAGTTCACTGCGGACGGGCGATTGATCCTATTGGGGATGGCGTACAAGAGCGATTCCCTCGCTTTTCCGATCGGCATCAATAGCCTATACTTTGATTTCAGCCCGCAGTACTTGGCGCTTACGAGTTTCGATGGAAGTGTGGGCAGCAGCAACATCCAAGCAAAAGGTCGCATGGACAACTACCTACAGTGGTGGTTGATGGACAGTGCGTTGGTAGGCAGTTTCGATCTAAAGGCCGACAAATTCGACTTGAACGAATTGATGGGTGCCGAGGAACAGACGAGTGAAGGAGGAGCCGCTCCGGACACTGCCCAAATGAGCGTGATCGAAGTTCCGGACAATGTGGACCTGCGACTAACGATGGCGGTGAAAGAGGTGAAGTACGATGAGATGCAATTGACCAATGTGAGCGGCGGCATGCATGTGCACGATCAACGTGTGGACCTGAAGGATGTCTTCTTCAATATGTTCCAAGGCAGCGTTAAGATGGCAGGCGGCTATGGAACAAAGGATGTCACTAAGCCGGACTTCGATCTGCGTTATGATCTGAAAGACCTGGACATCGAAGAGACCGTGGCCCATGTGGAGACCGTTCAGAAAATGGCACCGATCGCGAAGACCGCGAAGGGCAAGTTCAGTACGGACCTGTCCATGCAAGGTGTGTTGGACCAGCACATGGACCCGGACCTGAACTCGCTGACCGGGAAAGGCACGTTGCGCACGAATAACGTACGCGTTGATGGGTTCCAACCGTTGGTCGACATCGCGAAGGCTCTGAAGATCCAAGGGATCGAGAACACGACCCTGCAGAATGTTCTGTTCACCTACGAATTCAAGGATGGGAAGATGATCACCGATCCCTTCGATGTGAAGATCGATCGGATCAAGGCGAATGTGGGCGGCAGCACTGCCTTCGAGGATCAGGCGATCGACTACAACATGAAGGCGAAGATCCCCAGTGACATATTTGGTGCTGGTGCGGCAGGTGCGGTGGCCGGACTTCTTGGGAAGGCGAACAGCGCGATCGGGAGCAACTTCCAAGTACCTGCGGAATTGGATGCCACCATCAAGATCACCGGTACCATCGACAAGCCGATCATAAAGCCGGTGTTCGCTGGTGGAAGCACAAACGTGAAAGAGGTGATCATTACGGAGATCAAGGAGGAACTGAATGAACAGATCGACAAGGCCAAGGAAGAGGCGATCGCAAAAGCACGTGAAGAGGCGGCGAAGTTGATCGCAGAAGCACAGAAACAAGCCGATGACCTAAAGGCGAAGGCTCGTCAAGAAGCGGCAAACGCCAAGGGCCAAGCCTACAAGGCAGCAGATGCCGAACTTGCGAAGGTGACCAATCCGCTCGCCAAGATCGCTGCACAGGCATTAGCGAAAAAGGCCAAGGAAGAGGCAGATAAGCAAGAGCAGAAACTGATCGCCGAAGCCGATAGGAAAGCCGATGGCCTGGTGAATGCGGCACGGGGCAAGGGCGATGAGATCATTAAGAAAGCGGAGGAAACCAATACGACCGTGAAGTAGTAGTTGTGCAAGCGAGGCCTGTTATTGGAGTGCAGAGGATCAGTACCATTTTGGTTGCCTTGAATATGATGTGGCATGAAGATCGCCAAGTCCGGAAAGAAGAAAGTTCAATGGAGCGCAGCATCAACTGTATGACGTACTCAATTAAGAGGGCCGTTCTTGTTCTTTTTGCCATTCTGCTGATCCCACAACTGTGGGCGCAAGACGAGCCTGGACCGTGTGATCCGCCGACCGATAGGAAAGTGGTAAAACTGTTGGAAGACGCTTCGAAAGCCAAAGATGCGTTGGAGCGGCACCAGAAGTTGAAAGAAGCGTTGGAGTTGGATAGCGAATGCGGTGAATGCTTGTTCCAGCTTGGGTCGTCTGCATACCGCATCGGCAAGGAGGGCGGGAAAGGATATGAACCGGCGATCAGGTATTTCGATCAGCTGAACACCAAGTGCCCCAACTACCGAAGTGACGTGCCCTACTTCTTGGGTACGATGTACTACGCGCAGGACAAATTCGCAGAGGCAGCGAGGGCATTCGAAGAATTCCGGAAGTTCCCGAGCGACGATCCCTCCAAGATGAGCAAGGATCACGACAAGAAATACAGCGATGTGGAAGCGGTAATGCCGGAATTGCAGTTCTATGTGGACTTCTACAAGAACACGGCACCGCTGGATCCCCAGTTGGTGAAGAACGTGAGCACCGTAGCACGTGAATATTTGCCCATGCTCTCACCGGACAACGAGCTGCTGTTCTTCACCCGTGTAAGCAAACGAAAAGCGAAAGGAGATCTCGTTCCCCGCGACGTGGAAGAGCTCACCGAAGCCCGTAGAAAGGATGTGTTCACAGATTTCAATGAAGGCCGCGCACTACCCGAACCGTTCAATACTGGGGATAGCTACGGAGGTGTTTCCATCAGTTTGAACAACAAGGAAATGTTCGTTACGGTCTGTGGACCGAAGGACAGCCGTGGGTATTCCAACTGTGATCTCTTCCGCACCCACTTCGTAACGCGATTCGATCTGGATCAAGGTGGTCAGGTGTTCGAGTGGAGCGGGTTGGAGAACCTTGGACCGAACATCAACACGCCGAATGGTTGGGAGAGCCAACCCAGCTTGAGTGCCGATGGCAACACGCTCTACTTCGCCTGTCAACGAGCGAATACTGATGGCATTGATATCTACCAGAGCTCACGCACCGGAAAGGGAGATTGGTCCGTCGCGAAACCGGTTTCAGGCATAAATACCTTAGGAGATGAGAAAGCACCCTTCATGCACAGCGATAGCCGAACACTTTATTTCGCGGCGAGACCTTCATCAGAAGATCAGGAAAAAGGTCACAAAGGCATTGGTGGCTACGACATCTTCTTCAGTAAATTGAACGATAGCGGCGTTTGGGAGAAGCCCAAGAACATTGGCAATCCGCTGAACACCGACCAGGATGAACATGGATTGATCGTTAGTGCCGATGGGCATACCGCCTATTTCGCCAGTGCCCGGTACCAAGGGGCCGGTGATCTCGACATCTTTGGGTTCCAATTGCCCAAGGAAGTGCGACCAGATGAGATCCTCTTGGTGAAAGGAGAAGTACGGAACGAGAAGGGGGAGCTGGTGCGCGATGCAACCGTGGAGATCGAATACATGGATTCGCGGAAGATCGAAGTGGTACGTGTGGATAGTGCAAGCGGCCAATATGCAACGGTTGTAAAATTGGCAGCCGGTAGCGATGTGAAGATGACCGTGAAGAAGAAGGACCACGTATTCGATTCGCGCAGCTTTTCACAAGAGGATACCGTGCGGGCCGGTGTCGCCAAGGTGGATATGAAAGTGCAGAAGATCGAAGTGGGCCGCAGTTATCGGGTCAACGACATCAAGTACCCCACGGCTTCGGCGGAGATCCTGCCATCCTCGGAATACATTTTGGAAGAACTGATCGGGTTCCTGAAAGAGAATCCCACCGTTAAGATCCGGATCGAGGGCCATACGGACAGCCGCGGCAATGCAGCCGAGAATACGGTGTTGAGCAACGATCGCGCGAACACCGTGAAGGCCTACTTGGAATCTCATGGAATTGCCTCGGGTCGTCTTTCCGCTCAAGGGTTCGGTCCTTCCAAACCCTTGGCAACGAACGATACCGAAGAGGGGAGAGCCCAGAACCGCCGCACAGAATTTGTGATCGTATCGCGCTGAACGGAATTGGCGGTGTCGTGTTGGTCGAAAACTTCTAATTGTTCATCGATCCATTCGACCGGTGCGTGCGTACTTTCGTAATATGGATTACAGGCAGGTGGTCCTCCTTACGGGCATTCTATTCGGGAGCGTTGCTTCGGCGCAGCTTTCGCAGGGCGGTTTACCGCGGTCTTTTACGAGCGGTGTCGCTCGGTCAGGCGATCCGCCCGTAGTTCAATTCTTGGAGGTTGATGAGCCAGACCCCGATGCATTCCAACCTGTAAGCGACCTCCGTTACGGTGTGCAACGCTTTCGTTCAGTGGACCTGATCGATCGAGGGGAATGGGAGATCTTGGCGGATGGTGAGCAATTATGTCGCATTGCATTGAAGAGCATTGGAGCGGCCATGCTCAGCGTACAGTTCGATCGCTGGGAACTGCCTGAAGGTGCGACCGTGTTCATCTACAACGAGGACCGAAGTACCGTGATCGGTGCTTTTGATCGTACGAATCGCTCAACCATGGGCACAATGGCCACGCAGGTGGTTCCCGGTGGAACCGTGACCATTGAATACCGGGTGCCAGCTGGCGCTCCACGTGGCGAATTGCGTGTACAGAGCATTACCCATGCATTCTTTGATCTCTTTCAACGAAATGGAACCGGCGAACGTGACCTCGGTGTCGAAAGCTCCCCATGCCACATCAACACGATCTGTCCGGAAGCGGCTGCTTGGCAAAACCAAAAGCGAGCAACGTTGCTTTTCCTCCGACCCGATGGTGGTGGTTGTACGGCAGGTCTATTGAACAACACAGGCACTCCTGGCATTCCTTATGTGAACATGGCCGGTCACTGTTTATATACGCCCACGTTGGACCAGACCGTGTTCTATTTCAACTATGAGTCGGCAACGTGCGTGGGCGGTGTTGGCCCGACAACACAGACGATGACAGGAGCATCGCATCGTGCGGATTGGAGTCCACAGGACATGGCGTTGGTGGAATTGGACCAAGCTATTCCACCGGCGTTCAACGTGTATTACGCGGGCTGGGACCATTCGGGCACTGTTCCACAAACGATCACCGTCCTCGAGCATCCGCTTTACGACGTGAAGAAGATCGCCTTCGAACTTGATCCACCGACCACTGTGATCGGCGAATTGGGTACGCAAATGTGGGGGGTCTTTTGGGATGTGGGCATGGTCGAAGGTGGCGCCAGCGGTGCACCCTGCTTTGATCAGAATAAACGCTTCATTGGACACATGACTTCGGGTTCCGGGCAAACGTGTGCGAACATCCGAACGAACCCGGGAGGCATCGCGAAAATGAGCGCCATGTGGGATGGGGACTATTCGTTCTACAGGCTGCGCGATTGGTTGGACCCAGCGAACACGTCAATGACCTTGAACGGATATGATCCAAGTGGTACTGTTCCATCCATCAAGGTGCGCTTAAAAGCTTTCTTGGAAGGACCGTTCAACGTGGCTAACGTGAACATGGACGCTGGGTTGCGAAGTGCGGGTCTGGTCCCATTGACGGAACCCTATACGGGCCTTGGCTATCCGCATAGCGGTGGAGGCGGGGAAATCACAACACAGCCAGTATTGAATGTTTCAAGTACAAGTGCCGTGGTTGATTGGGTGGTGATCGAACTACGCAACAAATTGAACTCGGCACAAGTGCTCGCCACGCGTAGTGCATTGATCTTGCGGAATGGGAACGTGGTCGCAATGGACGGTGTTTCCGATCCGGTTTTCAGCATGCCTGCGGACAATTACTTCATCGCGTTGCGGCACCGTAATCATTTGGGTGTTATGACCAACGCCGCACTACCACTGAGCACCAATGCATCCCTACTTGACCTCAGTAATGGTACAGTACCCTTGTTCGGAGGGACGAGCGCTACCAAGCCGCTTGGCGGTAGGGCTGTACTTTGGGCCGGTGATGTGACTGGCGATGGTACGCTTCAATACACGGGTGTGAACAATGATCGCGACCCCATTCTGGTGCGTGTGGGGGGCACTGTTGCCACGGCGACGTACAACGGCTATTCCCGGACCGATGTGAACATGGATGGAATTGTAAAATACACCGGGATCGGCAATGACCGGGATGTGATCTTGGTGAACATCGGAGGTACGATCGCCACTGCAACGAGGACAGCATCGCTTCCGTGATCATGTGAAGTGGCTCCACTGAAAGGACCAATTCAACCGCAGTGTTTCTGTAAGGTGGCCCTGCGAAATACTTTGTTGGATCCCTGAAAGTGATAGGGCAGGTGCGTTCATGTCGATGGTTCCGCGCCCGATCGTAGTGAGCGGTTCGTTGGTCGAATTCTTCAAATGGCGCGATTCTCATGCCCATAGCTTTGATGCATGACAACCAGACTGCTCCTCTGGGTGCCGGGTGTGTTCTCCTTCTTTTTCGCGCAAGCTCAGATCAATACAGGAGGTCGCCCATTATCGTTCGATGCAGCTGCATTGACGATCACCCCAATACCGAAAATTGATTTCCTGCGACCAGCCGTGGATCCTGCGGAACGCAACATCGATGAACGAGGTGTTCCGCGATACGGAGAACAGATCTTCCAAGCGATCGATATGCTTGCACAAGGACATTGGGACATGCTCGAAGATGGCTCATCGGTATGTCGACTTGTGCTTCGCAGCTCGGGTGCAGCAATGCTCAGCGTTCAATTCGATGCATGGGAACCGGGAGAAGGAACAACGGTCTTTCTCTACCGTGAGGACCGTACGTTCAGCATAGGTGCCTTCGGTCAGAGCAATAGGACTCCTAGTGGCACCATGGCCACGCAGGTGGTGCCAGGAGAAGCCGTGGTCATCGAATACCATGTGCCGGATGGTGTTGGTCTGGGACAGTTGCATGTGGCGAGCATTACGCATGTGTACACGAACATTTTCGCACCACGAGCCAGTGAGGAACAAGGAACGGAACGCGACATCGATCCCGGATACCAGAGCTCCCCTTGCCATATCAACGCGAACTGCCCCGAGGCTGCGGCTTGGCAAGATCAGAAGCGTGCTACGGTCATGTTCCTGCGTCCCGATGGAGGCGGTTGTTCAGGTAGTTTGTTGAACAACACCGCAACTCCGGGTAAACCCTATCTGGACATTGCAGAGCACTGTCTCTATGCGCCAACATTGGATGATTACGTATTTTACTTCAACTACGAAACGGCAGGTTGTGTAGGCAATGTCGGGCCCACCACCCAAACCATGACCGGGGCTACCTACCGATCCAGTTGGTCATTGGACGATTTTGCGTTGATCGAATTGAATGCACCGATTCCGGCGGCCTACAACGCCTACTATGCAGGTTGGGATCGGTCCGGGAACGTTCCGCAGACTATAACCGCTTACGAACACCCATTGTACGATGTGAAGAAGATCGCATTTGAACAGGATCCACCGACTTCGACCGTGATTGCAAATATCAATATGTGGCGCGTTTTCTGGGATCAGGGAATGTTGGAACCGGGTGCCAGCGGTGGCCCAGCTTACGACCAGAACAAACGCTTCATTGGGCATTTATCGGATGGCCAACAGAACTGTGCAACCATCACCACCGCGCCAAGTGGCGTTGCCAAGATGAGCGCCATGTGGGACCAGGAATATTCCTTCTACAGACTTCGGGATTGGTTGGATCCGGCGAACACCACCGTAACGCTGGACGGCTATGATCCGAACACATCAGGGGACCAAGAGGTCATGGTCAAGCTCAAGGCCTTTCTGGAAGGACCGTACAACAGCACGAACGGGAAAATGGATGCCAATTTGCGCACGGCCGGATATATCCCACTGATGGAACCGTACACTGGTTTGGGTTATCCGCATGTCGGGGGTGGTGGCGAATTGGTTGCGCAAAGCGTTCTCAATAATTCCAACAGCACCACAGCAGTGGTGGATTGGGTGGTGGTGGAATTGCGTGACAAATTGGACCCTACCACTGTGGTCTCTACCCGCTCTGCGTTGATCATACGCAACGGAAAAGTGGTGGACAAGGATGGTGTTTCCGATGTCGCATTCAGCATGCCTGCGGACCAGTATTACGTTGCTCTGCGCCACAGGAACCATCTTGGTGTAATGACAGCGGGATCGACAGCGCTTTCAGCCACAGCTACGTTGCTGGACCTGAGTATCGGTACCGCGCCGGTCTACGGTGGGTCGGTGGCCATGAAACCGATGGCTGGAAAGGCAGCCCTCTGGGCCGGCGATGTCCGCGGGAATGGGGACGTAAGCTACACCGGCGAGAACAATGACCGCGACGCGATCCTGAACTTGATCGGAGGTAATGTTGCCACAACAGTGATGAACGGGTACTACGAAGCCGATACCAACATGGACGGTATCGTCAGTTATACCGGGGATATGAACGACCGGGACGTCATTTTGGTGAACATCGGAGGTACGGTCGCTACGAATACACGAACCGGGACGTTACCCTGATCAACTACGGCCACTGGGTTCGTCACGGCCTTGAAGCTTCTTTTCAGTCGCCTTCATGCGCAAGTTCAAGGTCTCGACAAGCACACTGAACAACATGGCGACGTAGATGTAGGCCTTGCTGATCTCTTCGCCCATGCCTTCCATCAACAAGGCCACGCCGATCATGACGAGAAAGGCGAGTGCGAGCACTTTTACCGTGGCGTGTTTCTCCACGAAGTCGGCGATGGCAGCGCTGGCCACCATCATCATGAGCACAGCGATGATCACAGCGAGCGACATGATGAGGAGATCATTGCTCATGCCCACAGCAGTGATCACGGAATCCAAGCTGAATACAATGTCGATCACAATGATCTGGAGGACCACGCTGAGCAAGTTGGTCGCCTTGCGAGTCTTCCCTTGCTTTTCCCGTTTATGCTCCACCTTGGCGTGGATCTCCATGGTGGCCTTCCAGATCAAGAAGAGGCCACCGATCCCGAGCACCATATCGCGTCCGCTGAAAGAATGTTCGAACAAGGTGATGAATGGAGCAGTAAGCCCCATGATCCAGCTGATACTGAACAAGAGGCCCAGTCGGGTGATCATGGCCAAAGCCAAGCCGAGCCGTTGTGCTTTACGCTGCCGTTTCTTTCCTTCCAGTTCACCACTGAGAATACTGATAACGATAATGTTGTCAATACCCAGAACGATCTCCAAGGCGGTAAGCGTAACAAGGCCGATAAGCCCTTTACTGGTAAGAAGAACTGACGGGTCGAGGGTTGAAAGGTCCATTCGATGGGTTTCGCGACGCAAATCTAATTCGCAACTGTGCGTGTAACGAGGATCGCCTCATTCCGATTTACAGGATTTAGCCAGTGCACCACACGATCCACCAATCCCGGACGAGCAACAGCGACCACTTCCAACGGTCCCGTCGCTGCGATGACACGGGCCATCCGTTGCGGCAGATCCTCCATACCAAAGAATAGGATCCCATCAGGCCTGTCCATGCGCTTTTGGGTCGGGTCGACCGATGGGATCGGTTCTTTGGGATCCAGAACGAACAGCACGCTCACGTTCCATTGGCCCAAATAAAAGAGAGGCGGGAGCGGAGGTTCACCTTCCACAGTATCTTCCATGATCAATCGGCGCAGTGGTGTTTCTGTGCGAAGCAGATCCATGGCCTCCACACGACTTCGTTTGCTGAAGGCACCACACAGAACAACAAGTAGGATCGTGTTCAGGGCCACTACGAAAACCATTTGACCCTTCCATAGACCTATATGTTGCTGCCACCAGCTCGAGCGTGATCGCCACTGTTCCCAAGCGGCATATCCGACCACGAAGAACAAGGGGACGATGGGTAAAAGGAATCGCTCCTGCTTATTGGGGAAGTACGAATGCACGGCCAGGAACAGCATTAGCGGGATCCAAAGCAGCAGTGGACTTGTCTTGCGAAAGATCCCGAAAAGCACGGCAACGCTCAGGAATGGAATGTAGATGCCAGCCAGTAGCAATAGGTAATTGTACCAAGGTTGATCAAAATAAGTGGTGGTGTTCACCAAGTTGTAACCAACGTATTCGGTAAGTTCCGCAAATGGGGCGCTCCAAATGAACAGGTCGATCGAGCCTTGGAGCAGGACGATCGGCAACGTGGCTCCCAAGCCATACACCACTGCTTCCTTCCAACGCTTTTGGAGTAGAAATGCCAGTCCCGGGCCAACGGCGAAGAACAAGGTCTGGAAACGGATGTTCACCGCCAGTCCGATCCATAGCCCAGCTACGAACGCATCTTTCAAACTAGGCCCTTCCGGTGAACGGACCAACCGATAGGCACCCAACATGAGAAAGGGGATGCAGGCCACTTCCACCAGATTTCGAACGGCCAGAAAGGGCATGAAATAGAACAGTGCAAGGAAAAGCCCTGCACGCCAAGCGATCTCCGGGGACGCCAGTCGAAGTGCAATGCGATATCCTGCTCGCACCACCACCAAGCTCCAGATGGCATGGATAGATCGAACGATCAACATGATGGCCTTTGGTGACCCTAGACCGATCAATTTCAATCCACTGAACAGCACATAGTGCAAGCCGACATAAACGAAACTATGCCCGCTGGGATGCGGCGTACCCGTTTGGTTCCAAGGCAGCCAATTGTTGTAATCGAAACCGTCCACCCAACTCGCGGCCGCCTCGATCACCAGGAAGTGATCATCATGGGCGAAGTACCCTTCACTGAAAAAGGCGGCGATCAGCCGTGGGACCAATGCGATCACTGTCAATGCCGCCAATGGCTGCAAGGCGCACCAAGCATGGAAGGACCGCAACATTGGCGCGAAGCTAATGTTACCACCCCGCGTCGCGGACCAAACACTAACATTGCGGAATGGCCTTGGAACGAAAAGCAAGAAAGATAGCGTGGGTGGTGACCGTTGCTGTGGGGCTATTTCTCCTGTTCCTGCTGCCGGCCTTTTTCGGTTTCATAGACACACTGGAAGGTTTCGCACCATACGAACCGTTGCTCAGCATGGTGCCTGCGATGGATGTTTCCATACCGCTGTTCATCGTGCTCTACGCTTCCATTTTGACCATGCTCGTGCTGACAATACGGGTGCCGCTACTTGCACTTCGCACGTTGCAAGCGGCACTGGTCCTGGCCCTGTTCCGTATGGCAATGATGGCGTTGGTGCCGCTGATCCCCCCGCCGGGTCTCATCGCTCTACAGGACCCATGCGTGCAAGTGCTCTACCCCACATCCTTCCCGTTCGAAAAAGACTTGTTCTTCAGTGGGCATACAGCGAATTTGTTCCTCTTCGTTTTGGCCGCACCAACGCGAGGGTCCCGGCTCTTCATGATGGTGGCCACGTTCCTTGTGGCAATAGCCGTATTGGTGCAGCACGTGCATTGGACGGTTGATGTGGTGGCAGCGCCGTTCTTCGCTGTCCTGGCCTGGTGGTGCAGCAGGTGGACCATGGTGTTGTCCACCCGTTGACGAACACTCGCTTCAGGTCCAAAGGTTCCGTTCCTCACTCCTTAACCACCCAGCTTCTTCAAGTAGATCGAACTGGCCACCCGTTCAACGATCGCTTCGGGCAACAACCCCAGTACAAGAACGGTAACTTTGTTGAAGAAGCCCGGCACCACTTCAGCCTTTCCCGCGAATAGGGCGTTCAAGGCTGCCTCTGCGACCGGTTTGGGCGGGTGTCCGAAACGTTTCGCAAGATCGTCCATCACCTGCATGCCTGCGCGTTCAGTGAATCCGGTTGTAACGCTACCGGGACATACACAGCAGACCTGAATGCCTGTTCCACTCAACTCCATCCGTAATGATCGGGACCAGCGAACGATGAATGATTTGCTGCCGCTATAGGTTCCCAGCGTGGCGAATGCATTGTATCCCGCCATGCTACCCACGTTGAGCACATATGCTTTCGGCGCTTTACGCAACCGGGGTAGAAGACGATGGGTCAACTCAATGGGCACTGACATGTTCAAGCGCATCATCCTGAGATGATCGTCCAAGGGCTTATCCGCGAATCGTCCCCAGATCGCTTCACCGGCATTGTTCACCAGAACGGTGATCGGTAGATCGGTCGCTTCGATCTGTTGGACCAATTTTTCGACAGCATCTGGTGCCACCAGGTCCGCCTCGATCGCTGTGGCCCTTGCGCCGTTCAGTTTACCACACTCAGCAACTGTTTCGGCCAGCTTAGCGGTAGTGCGGGCCACGGCCACGATCCCAAATCCGCGTTCGGCCAATCCGATCGCGAATGCGCGGCCCAATCCTTGGCTCGCCCCGGTGACCAATGCGTATCCTTTCTCCATTTCTGTGATCTCTCAATTCAATGACAACACTCTACGCTATTGGAAATGAACCGCGATACCGCGCTCCTTGTGTTCCGCGCGAATAGTCTACTTGGAACAGGAAGCAATAGCGGTGTCGTTTTGCACGACCTACTTCACCAACCCCTGGAACCTGTGGTAGAACGGGGTCTTGCTCTCGGCTGATTTAGGCAAGAAGGGACCGTTCACGATCGGGATGTACATGACCCTTCGGCGGCTAGCCTCACCGACCAACTTGGATTTGGCCACGCGGTGCCATGCTCGTCCATCATGGATCGTGAGATCACCGGCCTTGATCTCGAAGGCCACTTCTCGGGGATCCGGCCGGTTGTCCAAGAACTGCACTTTGCGGAAGAGAACACCCGATTTCTTTTGCTTGTGCGTTCCGGGTAGGATCCGAAGGCCGCCATTACGCGGGTCCTGATCATCCAAGTGGATGCCAACGTTCAGCATCGGGCACATCGGCAAGCCAAGGAAGAGGTCGCGCACGGAATCCGTATGCCAGCCCATTTGGGTAAAATTGCTGGTCGGAGAGTTGACGTAGTGGTTCACAACGAGGCCGTCCTTTTCATGTGTGCCCAGTCGGCCGCCTTCACCAACTAGCGACAAAAGTGTGTTGAAGCGTTGGTCCGTTAGCAGCTCGGCAAGGACCGGGTGGTGCTGTGAAGCGAAACAGAAGCGTTGGATGATCTCCTTGCCATCCACATCCTTACCATATTTGAGCGGCGTGCCGTTCAACACACGCAGCCCTTCGGAAACCCAACGCGCACTAAGCTCATCAATGGCCTTGGTCATGGTGTTCACAGCATGGGGTGTGAGGAAGCCCCTGAAATGTAGAAAGCCATTATTCTCGAACGAGGCCATTTGGTCGCCGGTAAGTTGGTCACCAAGTGACTCGACATCAATGATCCTCATTTACTATGGCCTAAGTGAAAAGTGCGTAAAAATAGCGTTAGTTCAATGTTCCAAAACGAACTTTGATCAAGATGTGACGAAGCTGGCGTTAGTTTTGACCGGAACTACCCCCCATGAACATCCTTGTCCTATCGCGGGACACCAAATTGTACTCGACCAAGCGTTTGGTCGAAGCCTGCGAAATACGTGGTCATACTGCACGTGTAGTGAATCACGTGAAGTGCGATATCTACATTGAGAAGCGGAAACCGCAGGTGATCTATGGCGGCGAGCCGTTGACAGGGATCGATGCGGTGATCCCCAGGATCGGTGCAAGCGTGACCTTCTATGGCACCGCCGTGGTCCGCCAATTCGAAATGATGAAAGTGTTCAGCACCATAGAGAGCCAAGCGCTGGTCCGGAGCAGGGACAAGCTGCGCAGCATGCAGATCCTTACCCGCAGTGGTGTTGGTATTCCAAAGACCGTCTTCACCAATTACAGCAAGGATGTCGGCAACGTCATCGATGCGGTCGGTGGTGCCCCCTGCATCATAAAGCTACTGGAAGGTACGCAGGGGCTCGGTGTAGTACTTGCGGACACCAAGAAGGCTGCCGTCGCGGTGTGTGAAGCGTTCAACAGTTTGAAGGCACGAGTGATCGTTCAGGAGTTCATCAAGGAGAGCAAGGGAATGGACGTTCGCGCTTTTGTCGTTGATGGCAGGGTGGTAGGGGCCATGAAACGGACCGGAAAAGAAGGTGAGTTCCGCAGTAACCTGCACCGAGGCGGTTCAGCCCAGTTGATCGAACTGACACAGGAAGAGGAGACAACGGCGATCAAGGCCGCCAAGGCGTTGGGATTGCACGTTGCTGGTGTGGATATGCTCCAGAGCGAGCGCGGTCCGTTGGTGATCGAGGTGAACAGTTCGCCCGGATTGGAAGGTATAGAGAAAGCCACCGGACAGGACATTGCCGGGGAGATCGTGAAGTTCATTGAACGCCACGTGTGATCAGTGCTCGATCACGAACCGCAATACCGAATACCCGGTCGCCTTGGCAAGGTATGCACCCGCTGGAAGGTCGATCCGTGCAGCATTTCCGGTCATTCCGAAACGAATGATCATTCTGCCCGATAGGTCCAGGATCTCCACTTGAACGTTGGTGGTCGCTTTCAACGTCCGCAGTTCCTGTTGTTGCGCATCGAAGAACAGCTGTTCATTTCCAGATCCGGTACCGGGCAAATGGAGGAACAAATTGGACTCATAGCAGCCTAAGTCCACTACGCCGCCTTGTATCCGGTCATTACCCGTAAGGTCCAGCACAGAAAGCGGATCCACCAACGCGTTGTTGCCCACATTGATCCCCGGGGAAGAGTACAATAGGGTATAGTCGAACAGGCTCGCGTCGAAGTTCGTGTTGGTACCGGGTGAAGGCATAACAAAGAGCGGGTCCTGATCTATGATATCCGTGCCGCTCGTGTGGCCGCCTTGGACGATCGAGTTCGAGATACCCATACCGGTGCTGACTTGTCTTCCTGCATATGCGGTATTCCCATAAACAATGCTGTTCGTGATCCGGTGATGCGTTCCATATATGCGGATCGCTTCTGACCCTGGTGAAACGTAAAGGTTGAAGTTCTGGGCAAAGGTGCAGTTGCTCATGGTCATTACCTCGTTGGCCGACGATGTTTGGATACGGAACACATTTGAAGATGAGCCGTTCACGGTGTTCCCAATGATGTACGAGTTCCTGATCGAAGCAGTGGTGAACCCGTCCATTTCAATAATGCTGTATTCCGAAGTGTTATTCGTGAAAATGCAGCGATCGATCAACAAGGTGGCGAAATCCAAACCACCGAAAATGCACGCCCCGCGCCGTGCAGAATTGCTCTTGAATACACTGTTCCGGATCTCCAAGGGAGAATAACCACCATTGTTGTTGCCGTTATAGATCGCACCACCGTCGCCGCCCGTACCCGCTTGGTTGTTGATGAATTCGCAATGGTCGATGGTGAGGTTGGCAGAAGCCATGTAGATCGCGCCGCCATAGGTGCCGGAATAATTGTTCACCAAGGTGCAATTGCGCAAAACGAACGCCCCCCCAAGTGTATTGGTAACGCGCAAACCAGCGCCATGGTAACTGTTCCCACTTGCACTGTATCCGTTCATGATCCGAAATCCATCGAGTGAGGTGGCCGATGTGAGCTGGTCCACTGTAACCACGGTATGGGAGTTATCGCTGCTGGTACCAATTTCGCCGATGTCTCCGTTGAGGACCGTAGGGTTCATGGCGATGTTCCGTTGGTCCAAAGAGGCTTCGTTCCCTGCGAAACCTCCGAACAAACTGACGCCATTTCTCATGTTGAATGCAATGGTCCGGCTCGTACCCGCAGTCGGTTTATACTGCCCCGCTGCAACCCAGACCTCATCACCGGGGATCACTACGCTCAACGCTTCTTGCAGGTCCACGTAGGCGTTGGTCCAAGAAAGGCCGGTGCCATTGCCGTTTGCGCTGGCGTGCACGTAGTATCTTGTTGCGTAAGAAACTGTGGTGAGCAGGAGAAGGCAGGTCAAGGTGTACGATCGAAGCATATTCCAAGTACGAAAAGTTGAATGGGATGAAGATGGCAAAACTAGGGAAGACCGTAGTTGCGGGCACTACAAACCGGTTTCCTTGCTCTGCGAAACGGATGGTGTCGGCTTTCTGCAACGGCCGAACGAAGCACCTAGAACAAGGTTCCATTGTCCGAAGAAGAACCGTTGATCGGCCTTGTCCGCCTTGGAGGTCGTTGTGCGGATATCAGGCATGCGGATATAGCCACCCTTGGCTTCGGTCTGGATGAAGAAACTTCGGAAGAATTCGATCTGCAGTCCAACCACGGCACTTACCCCATATCCAGCAAGGTGGAAACGGTCGTTGCGTTCATTGTTCATGAGCACCACATTCGTCTTCGGGTACAGGATCCCGGTGCCGATCCCTTCTGTGATCCCGATGCGCACTTTGCCAACGGTCAAAAGGTCCAGGGCATGCCTGATCTCCACGTTCGGGTAATTCAGGCCATCGGTATGCTCGAATTGAAGGAAGTCCGGTGGCAACGCGATGTCCGCATCCGAGTAGTTCCCGTCGAACCGAGTTCCTGTGCCCGCGATGCTTCCATCGATATCGACCACTTGATACGCTTGGACCACATACTTCATATGGTCCGTTCCAATAGAGATGTTCCAGTTGGGCTTGAACCAATATCCGATCCGGAAATTGTACTGCGGGATGGTGGCGGAAACAGGGCTCAGGTAGGTCTTCGCGTTGAAGTCCGTGGGTCGGTCGAACGCCTTTACATCGCGTAGGGTGAAATCATACTGATCACCGGTGAAGTGGATATCGGAATCCGTGAAGATCGCACGGTTCCAGCCCCAGTAAACGTACACTTTTCCTGTACGGTCCGCTCGATCGGTTGCCGGTCCTTGGGCCGAACAGTTCAGCGTGAGCAAAAGCAAGGTGGAAAAGGCCAGAAGCCGCATGATCCGGCAAAGCTACGGGAGTGCGCCGATCAACCGAGTACGTGTTTTGTACTTACGTCCACCACGAACCGGCCACCCAGAAATTTCCGGCCGAGCAGCACTTGGAATTTCATATCGCTTCTATCGAACAAGGTGAATTGGGTCCGGACCGAAAACCCGTTCAATCGCACCGTTGTTGTGATCAAGTAGCGTTTACTCACCTCCCCGTTGCTGCTCTTCACCGCAATGCGTTTGTAGACCTTGAATGCCTTGGTCTTACGTTGGCCTCCCATTTGGAAAGTCACCACCAGCCTTTTTACTCCCTCGATGGACCGCACTTTCACACGCTGGTAATGGATCGCACTTCGGTATGCTCCCGTGTCCACCTTCGCCTCCACACGTGCGATGCCCAGACCCGGCAGCGCAATATGCTCCAGCCTCCCGATGATCACGCGTTCCTTGCTCATGGTAATGGTGTAAAGATGCGCCAAGCGGTGCATTTGACGAGGTGTTCATTTCTGCGTTTTCCCACACTTCAAAGTGAAAAGAAGCACTTTCAGCAAAAGGCCCGAACTTTGCAGGACATCACCAAAACAAACCGATGAACAAATTCTTTCTTTTTAGCTGCGCATTGATCTTGGCCTTGGCCTGTAACACTGCGCACAACCCTACTGTTGCCCAGGAAGTGAAGTCCTACGGTGAAGCGATCAAACCGGAAGGGGCGATCACCACGGATCAGTTGATGAAGGAAATGGGAGAGAAGGACGAATTGACCACAAAGGTGGAAGGGGAGATCATCACCAGCTGCGCTATGAAAGGTTGCTGGATGGACATGAAATTGCCGAACGACGAGGTGATGAAAGTGCGGTTCAAGGATTATGGATTCTTCGTGCCTACCAAAGGTTTGGAAGGGAAACGCGCGGTATTGCAAGGCACCGCCACCCGTGAAGTGATCGATGTGCCCACGCTTCGCCACTATGCGGAAGATGCGGGCAAGAGCATAGAAGAGATCGAGAAGATCACGGAACCGGAGAACAATTTGATGTTCTTGGCAGATGGCGTGTTGATCACGTACTGATGCCAATGACCAACAGGATAATACGGCCCGGGGCAGTGCTCCGGGCCTTGTTGTTCCTGGTTCTTGGCCACGGGACCTTGTTCGGTCAAGGGGCCTTTGAACTGAAGCCCGGTAGGGAAGCAGTGATCGGTGGCGCCGGTGTGGCGTTCTACGGCTTCGCGCTTTTCCAAGAACACCGGAATACGGGGTTGGCGTTGCCTGTTTTGGACAGGTCGAGAATTCTGAGCATTGATAGAATTGCGATCGATCAATGGAGCATTCCTGCTCACCGGGCCAGCAATGTGCTATTCGGTGTGGCGGTCGCAGCTTCGCTCACAACGGCGATCATAGGAGAGAAAGGTGAACGCCCATTGGTCCCGACGTGATCATTGCAGAGGCCGGTCTGTTCAGCGCAGGCTTGACCAACACAGTGAAGGAGTTGGTGCGTAGACCGCGACCCTATTTGCATGGCATGAATGCACCACCGGAGGCCACGCGAACCAGCAACGACTACAATTCTTTCTGGAGCGGGCACACCGCGAATACGGCGGCGATCACCTTCACCTGTGCCAATATGGTACAACGATCCGATGCATCCAGCGGTGTTAAAACGGCCACATGGATCGGGGCGGCAGTGGCACCAGCTGCCATGGGCTATCTGCGCGCTCGGGCAGGAAGGCATTTCCCCACGGACGTGTTGACAGGTTATGCGGTGGGTGCGTTGGTGGGCTGGGCGGTGCCCTACTTTCACCGCTCAATCAGGTGAGAGATCGACATGGGAAAGATCGCATTGGCCATACATGGCGGCGCGGGCACCATTGCCCCGGAATTGATGACCCCAACACGGGAGAAAGCGTATCGCGAAGCGTTGGACCTCTCTTTGCGCAAGGGTTATGGCGTATTGCTGGAAGGGGGTGCAGCACTGGATGCCGTTGAAGCTGCCGTTCGTGTGTTGGAGGATTCGCCGCTTTTCAATGCCGGGCGTGGATCGGTGTTCAATGCCGATGGCCAACACGAAATGGATGCCAGCTTGATGAACGGCTCCGACCTTCAAGCCGGTGCCGTTGCAGGCGTGCAGAACGTAAAGAACCCGATCTCATTGGCGCGCAAGGTGATGGAGAACAGTGGTCACGTGTTGATAAGCGGGAACGGTGCATTTGAATTCGCACACAAGCATAAAGTACCTCTGGAGGACGATCAATACTTCTTCGATGAGTTCCGTTACCAGCAGTGGCAGGAGACCGTGGGTACTGATGTGTACCAGTTGGACCATGCTGCAAGTGCGCCTGCAAAGGAGAAGAAGTTCGGCACGGTGGGAGCGGTGGCGTTGGACACGAACGGCCATTTGGCTGCGGCCACGAGCACCGGCGGGATGACCAACAAGAAATGGCAACGCATCGGGGACAGTCCTGTGATCGGGGCCGGCACTTACGCGAACGATGCTTCTTGCGCGATCAGCTGCACCGGCCACGGCGAAAGTTTCCTGCGGGCAGTTGCGGCCTTCGATGTACACGCGCTCATGTTGTATAAAGGACTGTCGCTGGCCGAGGCCGTGCGCGAAGTCGTCCACGTGAAGTTACCACCCTTGGATGGGGACGGAGGATTGATCGCCATTGACCGGGAAGGGAACATCGTGCTCGATTTCAATTGCAGCGGGATGTACCGCGGGCAAGTGGGCGCTGATGGGATCTACCATACGGCGATCTTTCGGTGAGAGCGAACAGGTATTGCTCGTTACGCACGCTAGGCTTGCGTCCCCTTCGACGATGATGCAGATGGTTTCCGTGTGAAAGGCAACTTGATCCGTTGCTCTTCAGGATACTCCGTTTCCTCACCCAGCAAGAATCCGTACGGCTTCAACGAAGGCAACGAGTCGCAAACCACTTTCAGCATGCCGGTAATGGGGATCGCGAGTAACATGCCCATCACTCCCCATAAGGAACCTGCGGCCAAGAGCGCCACAATGCTCGCAAGCGGATTGATGCTAACGCTGGAGCCGACGATCTTGGGGGTGATGAAATTGTTCTCCAAGAATTGGGTGAGTGCGCAAACGCCGAACGCCCCAACGGCATACGCCATGGAATCCTTGGTGATCAACGCAAGTACGACGGGTAACAAACTGCCGATCATCACACCCACATAAGGGATCACGTTCAAGAAGCCGACGACGAAACCCATGAGGATCGCATACTTCAAGCCGAGGATCAGGAAGCCGATGCTATTAAGTACACCGAGTATCACAACGACCAACAGAACACCTTGAATGTACTTGCTGGACAACTTCGAGATCCGTTCCATGATATGCAGGATCACGCCATCGCTGGTTTCGCCAAGTTGACCGAAGAAGGTCTTGAACTTGCCGCGCAGCAGGATCAGCAGGAACACGAAAACCGGCAACGGCACAATGGCCGCCAATGCTGAACCGGTCATTCCGAAAAGGGACAAGGCCACTTTACCACTGGTGCTGGCCACTTCGCTAACACGAGTGTTGAACCACGCAACTTGTTCACGTTGGCTCATGTGGAATTGGTCCGAGATCCAGTTTTGAAAGGCATCACCTTTCACTGCCAAGGCTTCCTTCAGCGCAGGTAGGTCATCGGTGAAGCGGGTCAGTTGCCAGCCGAGCAGGAAGAACACACCGATCACAGTGATCAGCATCACCAACGTGGCCACCAACGCACCTGCCCATTTGGGAGCGACACGTTCCACACGGCGAGCTACAGGAAAGAGCAGTGATGCCAGCAGACCGGAAGAGATGAGCAGCAGAATGAGACTGCGTCCGTAATAGAGGACCACGACAGTGAGGACCAGCGAGAGCAGGACAAAGGCATATTTCTGAAGTCCAGAGCTTCGTTGCATGATGAACGCAGGTTATGGCTATCGAAAGCCCGTCACAAAGCTGGTTACTCGGTGTCCTTCGGGTGCAACATTTCTGCGAACCGTTCTTTGAGCCCTTCCAGGTAGTGGATGAATTGTTCCAGCTTATCGGGAGGGATCAATCGTTCCAAGATGGCAGGTGCCAATGCACCGACCACTAGTGCCATGGCCTTACCCTTGAAGCCCTTTGCGCGCGAAGCCAACACGCCACCTAGGTAACCACCGATCCCGCTTTGGTCCTTGCCAACGACACGTGCCATGAAGCGGCCGGGGCCCCATTGCGAGACCGCGTTGCGCACGGTATTGCCAACGAGCAATTTGAGTAGTTCTGGATCCTTCAATGCGTTGCCCCGTTGTTCGAGCCGAAAAGCATGTTCATGGAGAAGCGCTTTCAACCGGAATTTTTCGGCCTGTACCGAACCTAGGTCTTCAAACTTCCGCTTCGTCATCTTGGGCGGAATTGACAATGGTGAGTGTGATGCCATCGCTGATCTTCTTCATCAAAAGGAAGTAGAAGAGCAGGGTAATGAGGAGAAGCAGACCTCCGGCAGATAGGAACCCCAAAGCGTAGCTATCCAAGAGCTGGCCGAGCCATAGTGCGAATGACACTGTAAGCATCATGACCACACCCGCTGCCAACAAGGCCACGATCACCCATACGACGATAGTGCCTGCCAATCTACCTGCGGCTTCGGAGGCCGATAAGATGAGGTAGGCCTTTTGGGCGTGGAACCATCCTTTGGCATCACCAACGGCCGCGTTGATCAGTGCTGAAAGGTCCGGTCGTTCTTCTTCTTGCATGTGTAACGTACAATTCAGGCTTTCGATAAACATGGAACGGGAGTACCAGTTCCACTGGATCCCTGAAAGGTAAGCACCCAATGTTAATCCAATTCGGCCGGGCCGTTCACCGCAGCCATTTCCGTTCCATTACAAACGTGCCAAAGGGAATTATGGATGCCAATCCGAGGCCAACGATGCGTTCCACATCCCACTTCAACTTGGTGAACAAGGGAACGGCAAGCACCCAATAGCCAATAAAGAGCACACCGTGCAACCAGCCGACCACCTTCACAGCCATGGGCATGTCGAAGATGTACTTCAATGGCATTGCGATCCCCAGCAGAATGAGGAAACTCCAGCCTTCTGCTATTGCGATCGTCCGGAAGCGTTGAATGACGGGGTTCATTACTGAAAGAGGTTAGGGTTGAGCGGGTTTAGGATTGAACACTGGCCACTGGCTTCTAGCTACTGGCCATTTGTTCAAATAGAACAAATTAGCCAGTAGGTCGCGTTCAACTCTTCACCGGAACTTGAACAGCAGAGAACTGCCGCATATTCACCGAATAGCTATGCCCTTTGGAAATGATGTGGACCCGCATGCCTTCAATGCTGAAGGGTTGTCCTTCTTCCACATCGGCGAAATCGCTGTAGGAGATCTCGTGTCCGTCGAAGATCATCACCTGGCCACTGCCGATCGTCTCCAAGTTGTTCGCATCGGTGATCACCACACCGGTATCCTCGCCAAGGCCAATTCCGATGGCGTTCGGGTTACCTGCCACTGCCTGGGTCAAACGACTGAATCGACCACGTTCCACGAAGTGGCTGTCTATGATCACATCCTGGATCAGGCCTGCACCGGTTGTCATTTTCACACCGCCCTTGATCAAGCCCGAAGAACTATGACCTTGATAGATCATGGTGCTGCTCATGCACATGGCACCTGCGCTCGTGCCCGCGATCACGAAGCCTTTCTCCTCGTGGTAGCGCCGCTTCATCAGTTCCAAGAAAGCCGTACCACCGAAGATCGTGGTCAAGCGCAGTTGATTGCCACCGCTCATCATAACGCCATCCGCCTTGGCCAAGCGCTTGATCATTTCGGGCTTTACATCGCTGCGGTCCCGGATGTTCAGGATATCCAAGTTGGAAGCACCTAAACGACCGAAGGCGTCGATATAATTCTGGCCTACCTCTTCTGGAATGCTGCTCGCGCTGGTGATCACGGCGATCCGGGCTGAGGTTCCGCCCATTTCGTCCATTACTCGGCGAAGGATGCCGTCCTCAATAAAAGTGTGATTGAAGACCTTGCTATTGTGCCCGGCTTCTGGGGCTTGGCCTTTGTCCTCGTTCCCGCCTATGGCGATGAGCTTTCCTTTTGGTGTCATGGAATGGTCTTGTTCCCCCGCCCCCATAGCCCTTTGGGAATGTTGGTTCCGCCTTAGATGGACGCGAAGACCAAGGGCCAGCGGGGGCGAAAATAGGAGGTTCGGTTGAGCATGTGGCGGGAATGTGAAGTTTTGATGAACAATGGAACGTCCCTATCTTCCGCCAATGTGGGCCGCGTTTGCCGCTTGCCGACCATTGAACTTCCGAACCCTCGCACTACCAAAGCCCATCTTACCATGCGCATTCTCGAGCTCAAGGCCATGCGTGGCCCCAACTATTGGTCCGTAAAACGGCACCACCTCATCGTTATGCGCCTCGACATTGAAGACCTTGAGGAGAAGCCAACGGACAAGATCCCGGGGTTCTACGAGCGGATCCAGGCGCTGTTGCCCACCATGCAAAGCCACCGGTGCAGCGAAGACCATGAGGGCGGCTTTTGGGAACGGGTAAAGCGCGGCACGTGGATGGGCCATGTGATCGAGCATATCGCATTGGAGATCCAGACGTTGGCGGGCATGGAAACAGGCTTCGGGCGCACGCGCAGTACGCGAGATAGCGGAGTGTATAACGTGGTGTTCAGCTACATCGAGGAACCTGTTGGCATGTATGCAGCGAAAGCGGCTGTGCGTATTGCTGAAGCGTTGATCAGTGGGGAGAAGTACGACCTGAGCGAGGACATCCAGCAGATGCGGGAGCTTCGGGAGGAAAGCCGGTTGGGACCCAGTACCGGAAGTATTGTACAAGAGGCATTGTCACGTGGTATTCCCTATCTCCGTTTGAATGGTCAGAGCTTGGTCCAGCTTGGGCACGGCATCCATCAGAAACGGATCCGCGCCACGATCACAAGCAAGACCAGTAACATCGGCGTGGAGATCGCCTGCGACAAAGAAGAGACCAAGCAATTGCTGGAGAGCTACGAGATCCCTGTGCCGAAAGGACGTGTGGTCCGCACCGAGGAGGGCTTGGAGGGGGCCATCGATTCTGTGGGTTTTCCGTGTGTGATCAAACCCATCGGCGGTAACCACGGGCGTGGTGCAACCATTGGCATCAAGACATTGGAGGAAGCGAAAATTGCATTGGCCAAGGCGAAGGAGATCAGCCGCAGCGTGATCGTAGAGCGTTACATAACGGGCTTGGACCATCGCTTGTTGGTGATCAACCACCAATTCATCTGCGCAGCGAAACGCACACCTGCCTGTGTTATCGGCGATGGCAAGAGCACCATTGAGCAGCTTACTGCGGAGGTGAACAAGGATCCGCGCAGAGGGTACGGACACGAGAACGTACTCACGCGCATTGAATTGGACGACCACACGGAAAAGTTGTTGGCCCTGCATGGCATGAGTGCTTCCTCTGTGCCACCGAAGGATGAAGTGGTCTACTTGAAAGCCACCGCCAACCTCAGTACCGGCGGCACTGCGGACGATGTTACCGATAGCGTACACTCCTTCAATGTGTTCCTCGCCGAGCGGATCAGTCGCATCATCGATCTGGACATTTGCGGTATCGACATCATGACCGACGATATCTCCATACCGCTGAACGAAAGTGGGGGAGCAGTTCTCGAAGTGAACGCTGCACCGGGTTTCCGGATGCACTTGGATCCCACCGGCGGCATTGGCAAGAACGTGGCGGAGCCTGTTGTGGATATGCTGTTCCCACCGGGCGCACCGAGCCGCATCCCGATCATCGCCATAACCGGAACCAATGGAAAGACAACCACCACACGCCTTACTGCGCACCTCATGCGCAGCGTAGGTTACAAAGTGGGTATGACCTGTAGTGATGGCGTGTACATCCAAAATCGCCTGCTCATGAAGGGCGATTGTACGGGTCCGGCCAGTGCGCAATTCGTGTTGAAGGAGCCAGTGGTGGATATGGCGGTGCTCGAAACAGCACGCGGCGGATTGGTGCGCAGCGGTCTCGGCTTCGAGCATTGCGATGTGGCCATCGTCACGAACGTAGCAGCCGATCACTTGGGATTGAAGGATATTCATACCCTGGAAGACCTCGCCCATGTAAAGAGCACGGTGCCACGAAGCGTACGCCAAGATGGATACGCGATCCTGAATGCCGATGATGATCTTGTGATGGCCATGCGCAAGCAGACCAACTGCAAGATCGCGCTTTTCAGCTTGGATGAGAACAACCGCTTGATCCGCCAGCACTGCAAACTCGGTGGCCTCGCAGCGATCTACGAGAACGGCTACATCACCATCAGCAAAGGCGAATGGAAACTGCGGATCGAGAAGGCCGTGAATGTTCCTATCACCTACGGCGGTAAAGCAGTCTTCAATATCCAGAACGTGCTGCCCGCGGTGCTCGCCGCCTTCGTGCAAGGTGTGAAGGTGGAAGACCTGCGCCAAGCGCTCTTGACCTTCGTCCCCGGGGCCACGCAGACACCGGGCCGTTTGAACCTCTTCCAGTTCAAGAAATTCCAAGTGGTGGTGGATTACGCCCACAACCCGCACGGCTTCGAAGCCCTCGGCAAATTCCTCAGCAAGATCCCGGACAGCCCGAAAGTGGGCGTGATCGCCGGTGTTGGCGACCGTCGCGACGAGGACACTGTGAATCTTGGTCGCCTCAGCGCGCAGATGTTCGACGAGATCATCATCCGTCAGGACCGCAACCTACGCGGCAAGAGCGACGACGATATCATCGCCCTGATGGTCAAAGGCATCAAGGAAGTGGACCCGAACAAGCCTTACATCATCATCAAGAAGGAGGAAGAAGCCATCCGTTACGCGATCAGCAATGCGAAGCCCGGCAGCTTCCTTACCCTCTGCAGTGATGTGGTGCCCGATGCACTCGCCCTTGTTTTGAAGTTGAAGGAAGAGGATGACAAGGTGCCCTTCAACAAAGAGGATATCCCGAACCGGAACAAGGAGTTGGTGGGGTGATACCAATAGATGAATTCAAGTTGGTTGGTGCCCGTTATTGTTCTTGCACTGCTTCCGTTTGTCATGAAAGCCGTCGGAAGGAAGAACGCAACCCATCCTGTTGTGGTGTGTGGGGTTACTGAACTAAGGTTGCCGAAGATTTTCATTGCGTTAGGATGGATATCCGTCTTGATGGGATTATTCTTCACATGGGGAGCGGCGATGATCATCATCAGAGCTGAATGGTTCATTGGGATCTTCCTATTACTGATGGCTGCTATATTCGGCTGGATGGCCTTTGAAATGGTGATGGACGGTCGAAATCATAGAGTGGCATTTGACGATCAGACCATCACTGTTACCGACGGCCGGAAACGCACTCAGCGATGTGCGTGGGAACATGTAGTCGCTGGGCGTGTCCATCCTTTCAGCAAAATGATACACATTAGGACAAAGAATGGTCAAACACTGAAGTTGAATCCATACTTGATTGGTAGTGATGCTTTGTTCGAAAAGATGATGGCTCGAACCGAACTTCCTGTTGAAAAACTGGTGGCTGCGGCTAGGCAAGGCGTTCGCTGATCGAGCATCCTCGAATGCCGTTATCATTATGTCTGATGATCTTCGACCTATTCGGAATAGTGCAAATCCGTCCCATCCTCGGCCTTACTGCCAAACCGCCCGCATCTTCGACATCCTTCCCATGAAACACATCTTCCACCTCCTCATCCTCGCGCTCATGACCACCCAAGCCGCCGCACAGGAACTGAAGCCAGTGGCCTATGCCGATGGCGACCAGAAGCTCAACGGCCTGATCACCTCCAATACAGATGCGGAACGGCCCGGTGTGCTGCTGCTACCCGCTTGGATGGGCATCGACGATGAAGCGCGCACAGCGGCCATCGAATTGGCCAAGCAGGGCTATATCGTCCTCATCGCGGACATCTACGGCGAAGGCCATGTGCCCACGAACGCTACCGAGGCGCGGACCATCGCTACCCACTACAAGAACGACTTCGCGGCCTACCAGCACCGGATCACACTGGCCTTGGAGCAATTGAAGCTCGCCGGAGCGGATCCCGAGAAGCTGGCGGTCATCGGCTACTGCTTTGGTGGCTCGGGTGCGCTGGAGGCGGCACGCGTCCAGCTTCCGGTGAAAGGGGTGGTGTCCATCCACGGCGGGCTCGGCAAAGGCGATCGACCCAACGGGCCACTATCCACCAGCATCCTCATCCAACATCCCGAGGCGGATGCATCGGTGAGCAAGGAGGACATGGCGAGCGTCGTTTCGGAGATGAACGCAGCCAACGCCGATTGGCAGATGGTGACCTACGCGCACTGCGCACACACCTTCACGAACCCGGCTTCGAAGGATTACAACAAGCAGATGGCGGATAGGGCGTGGCAGCACTTGTTGGTCTTCTTGAAAGAGGTTTTGGATTGAGAAACAAAACAAGCGATCTTGCCTGAGGATCACTTCCTGATCGCCCGTGTTCGCATGATCACCATTACCGTACCCACGGTCGTGCAGATGATCAGGCCTATAATGTTTGGTGGCTTCTAGTCCAACAAGACCGAACACCCAATCGCCCTGAAAGTCACCGACAAGCCCAACCAGGATATTGATCCCGATCCCGTATCCGCTGCCCTTCATGAATTGGCCAGCGGGCGCCAGCAAGGCCCCTAATGATCAAGCACCAAAAGATTCCCGTGACCCAGAAATAACTAGCAAAAGAAAAAGGCCTTCACCGTGGGGTGAAGGCCTTTTCGAAATTTCTGTTCGAACTTACTTGGCGACAGCTGGCTCCTTCTTGGCAACCACTTGACGCTTTTCGGTGATACGTGCGCTCTTACCACGCAAGCCGCGTAGGTAGAAGATCCGGGCACGGTTCACATCACCGCGTTTGTTCACATCGATCTTATCGATGAAGGGGGAGGCTACCGGGAAGATACGCTCCACACCGATGTTGTTGCTGATCTTACGCACGGTGAAAGTGGCTGTGATGCCGCTTCCTTTGCGTTGGATAACCACACCTTGGAACTGTTGGATACGCTCCTTGGCGCCTTCCACGATCTTGTAATGTACGGTCACTGTATCACCTGCTTTGAATGCCGGTAGGGCCTTCATAGGTGCATATTCCATCTCGAGCTGTCTGATCCTGTCCATGGCCTTGCTTGTTGTGGGGTGCCCAGCGCCTACGACGATCGCAGGATCCGACACCCAGTGGATTTGGGGCCGCAAAGCTAGTGAAAGTTTGGTTGGAAAGTTGAAGTACCGTTGAAGAGGTTGAGAGTTGGCTGTCGCTGTTGGCCATTTGCTGTTGGCTACTAGCTATTCTGTCCAATTGGAACAAATAGCCAGTGGCCAAAGGCCAGTAGCTAAAAGCCAACTCTCAACCCAACAAACCAGGCCTGCGCTCCTTCGTCCTTTCCAACGCCTGATCATGCCGCCATTCATCGATCTTGGCCTGGTGGCCGCTTAGCAGCACATCCGGTACCTTCCAACCTTGGTATTCGGCGGGGCGGGTATAATCAGGTGGGGCAACGAGTCCATCTTGGAAGCTGTCGCTCAGCGCTGAGGTCTCGTCACCCAGCACGCCGGGAAGTAGGCGGATCACGGCATCACTCAGCACGGCTGCGGCCAGCTCACCACCGCTAAGGACATAATTCCCGATAGAGATCTCCCGGGTGATCAAATGGGTTCTTACACGTTCGTCCACACCTTTGTAGTGACCACAAAGTATGATCATATTATTCTTGATGCTCAGCGTATTGGCTAGTCCTTGTTCAAGTAATATTCCATCCGGGCTCATGTAGATCACTTCATCCACTACACGCTGTCCTTTCAGCTCGGTTATCGCGCGATGGATGGGCTCAATGGTCATGACCATGCCGGCGCCTCCTCCAAAGGGATAGTCGTCCAAGCGTCGGTGTTTGTCGGTGCTCCAGTTCCGAAGATCGTGGATCTTCACCTCGGCCAGGCCTTTCTGTTGTGCACGTTGCAGAATGCTCTCGCTGAACCAACTGTCCAACAAGCGGGGTACGGCGCTGAGTATATCGATGTGCATGGCGTAGAAGGCTGCGAAGGTGTGTGTTTTTGGCCGAACTGGAAGGCAAGCTACTGTGCGGAACAGTTCAATTCGAGGCCGATCTGTCCAACGCCAATGCCAACTTATACCGGGCCGAGTGCGTAGCATGGCATACCGATGCCATTGCGTAATTTCCTATCATCCCTACCTTCGGCATGTATCTTGCCAGCCGATCCACAACCAAGCAGACCATGAAGAACCTGATCCTTTCCGCAGCATTTCTATCCACGCTGGCAGTCCAGGCCCAAAAGCACGTTTACGAAGATCTGTTGGTGCTTTATGTGGATGAGAAGTACGAAAAGTGCATCGACAAAGCATTGGGCTACACGGAAAGTGATGCGACCAAACGCGATGCGTTACCATTCCTTTATGTGAGCATGTGCAATTACGAGATGTCCAAGGTGGAGCAATTCGCTGCGGACTATCCAAAGGCCGATCGGGATGCCATCAAATGGGCCGAGAAATATCGGAAGAAGGACAAGGAGAAAGAATTCTTCAACAATTATGAGGATTACTGGGCCTCATTGAACACCATGGCCACGGAGAAAGGGGAGAATTTTCTGGACGACCCCAAAGGCAACAGCAAGGCCAAGGCCATGTTCGATGGTCTGACAAGCTATTACCCGGAGAATCCTGGCCCCTGGTTGTTGCTGGCCATATCGCAGTACAGTAGCAACTTGGCGAAAGAAGGAGATGCCAGTGTGGCATCCTTCGACAAGTACATGGCCGAGGCCGGGGACATTAAGACCCTGCCGAAGGACCAGCAGAAGACCTTGAAGAACGCGTTGATCCGTTACGCCGACTACCTCGTTTCAAAAGGCCAGAAAGCCAAAGCCAAGGAATATGCTGCAATAGGCAAGGATTTCTTCATGGAAGAACCGGACTTCAAGGGTCTTTGGGAGTCACTTTAAGGTTTTGGCTGGACAACGAGATCAGCCGTCTGGTTCAGCTCCTTCCTTTGCGCCTCACCCCGTACAGCACCAGCAAGGGCAGTAGCAACAGGTCCGTGATAACTGCCAAGAGCAAAGTAATGCTCACCAGCAGTCCCATATTGAACACGCTCCCGAAATCCGAGAAGATCAGGGCCACGAAACCTGAACAGAGCATGATCGTGGTCACGAGCACTGCTTTTCCTGTTGAAAGGAACGATCGTTTCATGGCATAAGGCAAAGACTTCCCTTTGTCCAATTCGATCTTCAGCTTGCTCAGCAAATGGATCGTGTCATCCACGGCAATTCCGAAAGCGATGGTGAATATGATCGCGGTGCTCACCTTCAGATCGATACCCATGTACCCCATGAGGCCTGCGATCAAGATAAGTGGCACGATGTTCGGGATGAGTGAGATCACCGTCATACGCAGATCCCTGAACACCCATGCCATGATCCCACCGATCATCAGGAGTGCAAGTCCGAGCCCGCCGATCAATTGGCCGCTCAGCTTCAGGTTGTTCCGGTCGATCAGGTAGGCCATGCCGGTCTGCTCGAAGGCCACGGTCTTTGCGTTTGCTTGAATGAAAACATCAAGTTCCTCGTTCCGCTGAGCATGGATATATCCACCTTCGTCGTGCATGCGTCCGGTTAATCTGGCATGGCGTCCATCTGGAGTTACCAGCGTATTCAGTGCGTTCTGACCAGCAAAGAGCTTTGCATGTTTCAACAGTCGGTCCACGGTCGGTTGATCGTCGGGAAGGGTGTAGAATGCAGTGTCACCACCGTTGAATGCCTTGTTCAAAGCCTTTACCAAAGTGGCGGGCGAAAGGATCGCTTCCACACCGTATTGATCGTGCACGGAGCTCTCCACGGCTTCGATCTCCCGCAGTGCAGCAAGGTCCCAGATCGTTCCATCTTTCGATGTGGCACGGAGTTCCATTTCGAAGCCTCGTACGCCACCGAAATGATCCTCGAACCAATAGTAGTCCTGTTTCTGAGGGTCATCTTCCGGCCAATCCTCCAGGAGGAAATTATTCACTTTCAACTGCGCCATTCCAAAGGCACCCACCACCAACAAGGCCGCGAAATACCATGGGATCCTCCTACGGTTGTGTAGTACCCAACGCAACAGCCGGTGCAGGAGTGGGTACCAAGAGGCCTCATTCTCGGTTGACTTCGCTTGCACCGGTGTAGGCACCAAAAGAAGAACGGCGGGCAACAAGGTGAAGGCCAACAGGAATGCCAGGATCACTCCGAGCGCAGTGAACGTGCCGAATTCGCGAATAGGCATGATGCTGCTGGTCATTAGTGTAGCGAACCCAATGGCGGTGGTGACCGAGGTCAGGAACGTGGCCATGCCGACTTCGCGGTAGGTAACGGCAAGTGCCCTGTTCTTGGTCAGCCCTGCTCGGAGGCCCTCTATGTAACGCTCCAAAAGATGCACGACGTCGCTCATCCCGACCACAAAGAGGATCGTTGGTAAGAGCATGGTGAGAATGCTCAACGGTTTACCCAAGAGGGTCACCATGCCCACTTGCCAGAGCACCGAAAGACCGACCACGCCGATCGGCACCAACACCCCCCATGCCGTACGGAAACCCACATACAAGAAGACGGTGAGCAGGAGCACGGAAATGGAAAAGAAGAGCAGGAGTTCCTTCAGCATTTTCTGGATGTACCAGAATTGTCCATGGATCCGGCCACCCATCCGAATGCCCGCGACCCCGGAGTTGTCGACTTGGTCCTGCACGCGTTCCATTAGCTCGTCGCTCCGCACTTTGCTTATGCCGGGCGCGGTCTGCACCACCATCATGATCGCCTTTGCGTCAGGAGCGAAGAAGGCGGAGCGCACGCGATCATCCTGCCAGATCCGGGTCGAGTCCGCGAGCAGGGTGGTGTCCGCTGTGGTCCGAAGCCAAGGGATACGGAACACACCAAAGGGGGTCACGCGCGGATCGTCAAGGTCCGTTGGTGTGGTCACGGAGATCACATCCGGCAGATCGCCGAGCTTTTGTGCCAACGAATCGAATTTCCTGAGGAAAGTGAGATCGAACACGGACGGTCGGTGTTCCGCAGCGACCAGTAGGAAGTCATTGTCGTTCCCGAAGCGTTTCCGGAATTCCAGATACCTGTCCAATTCCGGATCATCCGTCGGGAAGAAATTCTCGAAGTCATGGTCCATGCGGACGTTGCGCAGTGCGAACCCGAAACCAAGGGTGCAGAGCATCAGGATCACCAAGGTGATACGTGCGTTCCGCCTAGTGAGCAGCCGTTCGATCCGTTCTGTAAGGTTGTCCATCAACAGGTCATGGTCGATCACGGGGTGCAAAGGTGGTCAAGCCGAGCATAGGAGCGGGTTACTTTTGGCATCGATGTTCCGAAATTGTCTGCGCGCCATGCTTCCGGTGCTTTTTGTTGCGCTCGTTGCACCTGTGCACGCGGGGAAATTGGAGAAGGCCTTCAAGGCCATAGAGGTCCACGACTACTTCAAGGCGCGAACGTTGTTGCGAAAGCAGATAAAGAAGCATCCGGCGGCGGCGTGGTATGGCATGAGCGTGATCAGTGGTCGGGCCAACAATCCGTTCTTCAATGTGGATTCGGCATACCAGTTCATCCTGAAAGCGGACCTCGCCTTCAGCGAAGCGGAAGACAGGGAACGCATTGCGATAGGGAAAGTGGGTGTAGGACATACGGCGATCCAGGCGCAGCGAACACATGTGTACGACTTGGCGTGGGAAGTGACCAAAGGACAGAACACGATCACGGCGTATCGCAATTACCTGGAGCGATTCCCATCCGGGAGCCGGGGTGAGGAAGCTCGTGCGGTAATGCATCATTTGGCGTTCCAAGAGGCCCGTGAGGTGAATACATCCGCGGCGTACCAGAAATTCATTTCGGAATACCGAGACGCCAAACAGGTGTATGAAGCGCGCACGCGGATGCAGGAATGTGTTTATCGAGAAGGCATTGGTCAAAAGGACATCCCATCCTATGTTGCATTCATCAAAGCACATCCAGATAGCCCGTACGCGCGCCAAGCAGAGGACGAGATCTTCAAGTTGAGCACGCCCACCACAACGATCCCGGAGTACAAGAAGTTCATTCAACAGTTCCCGGAAAACCACCGGGTGCCCGATGCATGGCGTAGCATCTACGAGATGTACACGCGTGATCTGAGTCCCAATACCATAACCCGGTTCATCGCAGAATACCCGGAATACCCCTTTATGGATGAACTGGTGGAGGACTACGCGACCGCGAATCTTGAACTTTTGCCCTTTCGGCGCGAAGGGAAATGGGGCTTCATGGACACCACCGGCACGGAGCGTATCAAGGCCGAATACGAATGGGTGGAACCATTCAAGGCAGGTCAGGCATTGGTGAGCCGCGACAGTTTGGTCGGTACGGTGAATCGCGTGGGAAAGCCCGTCATCCAGATCCAGTATGATGAAGTGAATGAAGCCGTTGAAGGGGTCAGTGTGGTGGAGCGCGGAGGAAGGATAGGTGCGGTTGATCGCAGTGGCGAAGTGGTGATCCCCATCGTTTTCACAGAACTGGGCGACCTCTCAGAAGGCATGGCCTATGCGGAAGACCATGCGATGTATGGCTATGTGAATGCGCGTGGCTCGGCGGTGATCGAATTCCGTTTCGACGGAGCAGGGACCTTCCGGAACGGGTTGGCCGTGGTGGAACGAGATGGACGCTCCGGTGTGATCGACCGACAAGGTGAGCTTGTTGTTCCCATGGAATACGAATGGGTGGAGGGCTTTGAACAGCATCATTCCCGGTTGCGCAAGGGCGGGAAAATGGGCGTTGTGAATTTGTTCGGTGATGTGATCATATCGGTGACCCATGATCATGTTGGCCTCTTCGGGAACGGAACGGCACTTGTTGTGGACGGAACGAAGTGCGGATACGTGGATACTTCCGGCGCCTTTGTGATCCCTCAGGAATATGAAGCAGCAACGGACGTGGCCACTTGGGGTGATTTCCGAAATGGTTTTGCCGAAGTTCAGTTGAACGGTAAACGTTGCTTGATCAACCGCAAGAATGAGAAAGTGGTTCCCTGCCAATATGCGGATATCGGTGGTACTTCCGGGGCATTGATCCCTGTTCGGAAAAAGGTCAAATGGGGCTTCGTGGACCGTAAGGGAACCACGGTGGTGGATGCGAAATATGATCAAGCTTTTGAGATGCTGGATGGTATGGCACGCGTAAAGAACGGCGAGTTTTACGGGGCCATCGACAGCACGGGAAAGGAGATCATGACACCACGTTACATCAGCCTCCTGGATCTTGAAATGGGCCATGTGGTGGTCGGGGAAGAAAGTGGACTAGGGCTGCTTGATCGTTCCGGAAAACAGGTCTTGCCATCGGTGTACGACGCGATCTCAATGGTGAATGAGAACCTAGCCCGGGTGGAACTGAACGACCGGTTCGGCTACCTGCGCTTGAGCGATGGTCGATTCATCTGGAAAGAAGAAGGTTTCGACAAGGCTGGATCCGAATGATCGTCGGCCTAAAGAGTATCGCTCTACCGGCTCTTTAGCGAAGCAAGGTCACGTGCCCCGTCAACTGTTCTACACGAACACCTTCGACAGCTGCTACGCGGTAGTAGACCTTCCAAACGTACACGCCATCTTGTGCAGGTAGGCCACTGTATGACCCGTCCCACCCAACGTTCCGGTCCGTGGTCGTCATGATCCGTTCCCCCCACCGATCGAAAATGTCCAATTGGTAACTATCCACTGGACCGGCAAGTGACGGGAGGAAAGTCTCGTTGATGTTGTCGCCGTTTGGGGTGAATGTGTTCGGAACATAGAGGTACGTATCGCAGTCATCTGCTATGACAACCACGGTACCAGTGGCGTTGATGCACGCACCTGTGGCCGTTACCGAGTATTCCCCGGGGGAGTCGATCGCGAGCAGATCACCCGTTGCACCTGTATTCCACAGATAGGTGGCACCGGGGATCACCTCAGCTTGGATGGCATCGAAAGCGCCGGGACACAGCTTGCGATCCGGTCCGAGGTCAATATCCATGATCACTGGCTGTACGAAGACGGTGACCGCATCACTCGCTGCACACCCAAGGCTATCACGAACAACGGTATACGTTCCAGCACCAGATACAATGATCGAATTCCCGATCTCGCCGGTGGACCAGAGCAAACTGCCGCCTCCAATAGTTGTTGAAAGTTCCACGGAATCCTGATCGCAGATGGAAATGTCAGGACCCAGGTCAGGAGCAGGGGTCTGTACGACATCTACGTGGACCATATCTTGAGCCGTACAACCCGCGACCGTGATCTCCACGGAATAGTTGCCGGTGGTTCCGACAGAGATCGAAGGCGTACTTTCCCCATTGGACCAGGCATACTCGGCGCCGTTGAAGGTTGCATCCAATACTGCGGAAGATCCACTGCAAACAGTGAGGTCAGCACCAAGTCCCCAGCTATCCTGCGTGAAGACATCCACGACGATCGTGTCGCTTCCGGCACATCCGTTATTGGTCACCTGCACCCAGTACATATCGGCATCCGAAACGCTCCGGTCCGGCCCAACGCTGCCATCGTCCCACAAATAGGTTGCATCGGCTTCGGCGACATTCAAAAGCAGCGTATTGCCTTCACAGATCAAGGTGTCGTTGCCCAACTGCGGGTGCGGGCTAATAAGCATGGTTACTTCCGCCTGATCACTGGAGCTGCAACCATTCACAGTGACCACCACGGAAACTTGACCCGCTGATGAGGCGTTATAGATCGGTCCAGAAGAACCATTCTGCCAGAGGTATGTCGCTTCTGGTGCGGTTGCATCGAAAAGGGCATTCGTCTGAGGGCAGATCGCTTGATCAGGACCCAGGTCCACAATTGGCATGGGGTTGAACGTAACGAGCACGTCATCCGTGAGAACGCATTGGCCAACCGTGGCTTCCACGGAATAGAGACCTGTACTCGACACGGTGCGGATGGCATCGGAAGTTCCATTTTCCCATAGCGTTGTTGAACCAGGAAGGGTCGCGTCCAACACTTGAGCGTCACCTTCGCACATGTCCATATCGGGACCTAGATCCAAGACTCCGGTTTGCACATACGCAACGGTGATACTGTCAGTGGCGTTGCAGCCGGAGCTTCCAGTGATCTCTACCCAGTAGGTTCCTGCATCATCCACCGTATAGGTTGGGTTGGACTCCACATTGTTCCATAAGGCTGCCCCAACGCCGACACCTGCGGAAAGGACCAAGGTTTCTCCAGGACACAAGGTGGTGTCAGCTCCCAGATCGATCGCCAAAGAGCCGAACGTCACGGTCACTTGATCTGAAGTGGTGCAGCCGTTCAAGTCAACATCTACGGAATAGTTGCCACCGGAGGCCACTATCAATGTAGCGCTTGTTGCACCGGTGCTCCATAGGTATGTGGCACTCGGATACGTTGCATCCAACGTAACCGTTGTCTCCCCTCCACATAGCGTCATCGCAGGACCTAAGTCGACAAGCGGCACGGGGTTTATCGTAACGTTCACTGTATCACTCACGCTGCACAGTCCGGTAGAAACGCGCACCCAGACCGTGCCACTCGAGGTGGGCGAAAGCGTAGCTGAAGTAGCTCCGTTGCTCCACAAATAGGTTGATCCAGGTGTTGTGGCGTCAAGCAGTAGGGGGTCACCGGCACAGGCCACTACATCGGGACCCAAGTTCACAGCGTTCGCACTCAACACGGTCACGGAAACCGCATCGCTTGCTGTGCATCCGTTCACTGTAGCATCCACAGAATAATTTCCTGTTGCGTTGGCAGTGATCGTTGGTGTAACAGCGCCTGTGCTCCAGAGATACGTGGCACCGGGGTTTGTGGCATCAAGCAATACGTCTTCACCGGCGCATAGTGTTTGGTCTACGCCTAAGTCGACTTGCGGCATGGGATTTATCGTAACGTTCACTGTATCACTCACGCTGCACAGTCCGGTCGAAACGCTTACCCAGACCGTGCCACTCGAGGTGGGCGAAAGCGTAGCTGAAGTAGCTCCGTTGCTCCAGAGATAAGTAGATCCGGGTGTTGTAGCGTCAAGTAGTATCGGGTCACCAGCACAGGCCACCACATCGGGACCCAAGTTCACAGCGTTCGCACTCAACACGGTCATGGAAACCGCATCGCTTGCTGTGCAGCCGTTCACTGTAACATCCACGGAATAATTTCCTGTTGCGTTGGCAGTGATCGTTGGTGTAACAGCGCCTGTGCTCCAGAGATACGTGGCACCGGGGTAGTTGGCATCAAGCAACACGTCTTCACCGGCGCATAGTGTTTGGTCTACGCCTAAGTCGACCAGCGGCATGGGGTTCACCGTCACCAGTACCGTATCACTCACGCTACAAAGTCCAGTCGAAACGCGTACCCAGACCGTGCCACTTACGGTAGGCGAAAGCGTTGCTGATGTAGCTCCGTTGCTCCACAAATAGGTTGATCCAGGTGTTGTGGCATCAAGCAGTATCGGGTCAGCTGCACAGGCCACCACATCGGGACCCAAGTTCACAGCGTTCGCACTCAACACGGTCACGGAAACCGCATCGCTTGCTGTACAACCGTTCACTGTAACATCCACGGAATAATTTCCTGTTGCGTTGGCAGTGATCGTTGGTGTAACAGCGCCTGTGCTCCAGAGATACGAGGCATTGGGGTAGGTGGCATCAAGCACCGCGTCTTCACCGGCGCATAGTGTTTGGTCTACGCCTAAGTCGACCAGCGGCATCGGGTTTATCGTGACGTTCACTGTATCACTCACGCTGCACAGTCCGGTCGAAACGCGCACCCAGATCGTGCCACTTACGGTAGGCGAAAGCGTTGCTGATGTAGCTCCGTTGCTCCACAAATAGGTTGATCCAGGTGTTGTGGCATCAAGCAGTATCGGGTCAGCTGCACAGGCCACCACATCCGGACCCAAGTTCACAGCGTTCGCACTCAACACGGTCACGGAAACCGCATCGCTTGCTGTGCATCCGTTCACTGTAACATCCACAGAATAGTTTCCTGTTGCGTTGGCAGTGATCGTTGGTGTAACAGCGCCTGTGCTCCAGAGATACGTGGCACCGGGGTAGTTGGCATCAAGCAACACGTCTTCACCGGCGCATAGTGTTCGGTCCACTCCCAGGTTGACCAGCGGCATGGGGTTTATCGTAACCCTTGCTGTATCGCTTGCAAAGCACGTTCCCTGTGTGGTCCGTACCCAAACAGGTCCATCCACGTTAACGGAGATCGTTGGTGTGGTTGCCCCAGTGCTCCATAAGTAGGTGGCACCTGGCAAGGTCGCGTCGAATGTTGTGCTCTGTCCTTGGCAAAGCACAACATCCGGCCCAAGGGCAACAGTTTGGATCCCGAAATTGGATAGTGTGAAGGAGTCCGAACTTGAACAACCGTTGTTAGTTACCAGAACCGAATAGATACCCGGCGATGAAGCGTTAAATGTCGCTCCAGTTGAACCGTCCTGCCAGAGGTAGGTGCCTCCGGGGACCGTCGCATCCAACAGCACCGCAGTGCCTGCACAAACGGTTTGGTCCGGTCCAAGATCAACCACCGGCAGCGGTGTGAAGGTGATGTTCGTAGCATCGGAAGCCACGCAGTTGTTCAACGTAACAGTAACGCTATACGGTCCGGAAACAGTAGGAGCGAAGGTTGCTCCAGTGGATCCATCTTGCCATAGGTAGGTAGCTCCGGGAATGGTTGCATCCAACAGAACGGGTACATCCGCGCACACCGTTTGATCTGCTCCCAAGTCCACGATGGGTAGAGGGTTCACCGTAATGTCCACAGCATCGGATGCCGCACATCCGTTGGCGGTTACCGTAACGCTGTACGTACCTGATGTGATCGGCGCAAACGTTGCTCCAGTTGAACCATCCTGCCAGAGGAAGGTAGCTCCGGGGACGGTCGCATCCAACAGCACCGCAGTGCCTGCACAAACGGTTTGGTCCGGTCCAAGATCAACCACCGGAAGTGGTGTGAAGGTGATGTTCGTAGCATCGGAAGCCACGCAGTTGTTCAACGAACAGAACGCATACGGCCGGAACAATAGAGCGAAGGCGCCCAGTACCCACTTGCCAGGTAGGTGCCCGGGAACGGTGCATCCAACAGAACGGGTACATCCGCGCACCGCGACGCCCCAGCCACGAGGGAAGCGTCACAGTTAGTCCACGGCACCGATGCCGAACAACCGTGGCGGTGACCGAACAGCGACCAGACGACGCGCAAACGTGCTCCAGTGAACCATCCTGCCAGAGGTAGGCCCGGACGCGCATCCAACAGCACCGCAGGCCTGCACAAACGGTTTGGTCCGGTCAAGATCAACCGCCGGCAGGTGTGAAGGTGATGTTCGTAGCATCGGAAGCCACGCAGTTGTTCAACGTAACAGTAACGCTATATGGTCCGGAAACAGTAGGAGCGAAGGTTGCTCCAGTGGATCCATCTTGCCAGAGGTAAGTCGCTCCGGGAACGGTTGCATCCAATAGGACGGGTACATCCGCGCACACCGTTTGATCGCTCCCAAGTCCACGATGGGTAGAGGGTTCACCGTAATGTCCACAGCATCGGATGCCGCACATCCGTTGGCGGTTACCGTAACGCTGTACGTACCTGATGTGATCGGCGCAAACGTTGCTCAGTTGAACCATCCTGCCAGAGGAAGGTAGCTCCGGGGACGGTCATCCAACAGCACCGCAGTGCCTGCACAAACGGTTTGGTCCGGTCCAAGATCAACCACCGGAAGTGGTGTGAAGGTGATGTTCGTAGCATCGGAAGCCACGCAGTTGTTCAACGTAACAGTAGCGCTATACGGTCCGGAAACAGTAGGAGCGAAGGTTGCTCCAGTGGATCCATCTTGCCATAGGTAGGTAGCTCCGGGAATGGTTGCATCCAACAGAACGGGTACATCCGAGCAAACCGTTTGATCTGCCCCTAGGTCCACGATGGGAAGCGGATTGAATGTGAAGTCCACCACATCGCTCGCCGTACAATTATTGGCCGTAACGGAAACTGAATAGGTGCCGCTGGTGGTTACATTGAAAAAGGGTGCCGGTGATCCGTTCTGCCAGACATACGTGCCACCAGCGACCTGGGCGTTGAGCAGGAATGCTTCACCGACACAGAGCACTTGGTCCGCACCGAGATCGACGACCGGTAATGGGGTATAGGCCACATCGATCGCGTCCGATGCCGAACAATCATTGGCTGTAACGGTCACCGAATAGTTTCCGGCACCATTTACTATGAAGCTGCTCGCCGTGCTGCCATCTTGCCACACATAGGTGCCACCGGGTACGGCCGCATCGAGCACCAGGTTCTGTCCGGCGCAAAGGGTTACATCTTGGCCGAGGTCAACGAGGGGCAAGGGGGTCACAAAAAGCTCCACTTCATCGCGCAAGGTGATCGTGGCCTGCATGGAGATGTCATCCAAAGCGAAGTCGTTCCCAATACCATCGCCGGACATTACACGCAGGCACAAGTTGGCTGCGGTCTGTCCAGCACCGGATGTCCAAGCATAGGAGATCGTCTGCCATCCACCGAAATTCGGGAGCGTGATCTCCGCGCTACTAGGGCTGCCATCCACCCACCATTGGAGGCGCGCTGGTAGATCGTTGGATACTGTGCGCACACGATAACTGAGGGTATAACTCTGTTCTGGACAGACCGTTACGGACTGGCACCAAATATCGAACAAGGCGGAGGGCCAGCCCGAGTTCACGATCATGATATTTCCAGACCCGGTCCTTGGAACTGAGGGTGGTATGCAGCAGCGTTGGTCCCAATGAAGTAATTGCCCTCTGTGACCAAGGTGGATGAATAGTTGAATTGGGTGGAGAAACCAGAATTCCCAGCACTGAAGTCACCGTTCGTGAAAAGCTGTCCGCTCGGGTAGCTCACTTCACCCCAATACACCCCCGCCGTTCCAACAGTTATGCTAGTGGCATTGGACCCCGTGCTCCACAAATAGTCCGGAAAGCCTGCTGGAGCGGTGAAAGTGTGCGTTTCACCCTGACAAATGGTCTCATCGCTACCCAGGTCGACAGAGCAGACCTGTGCCATGGACAGTCCTGCGAATAGGAACTGACTGAGGATCAGCAGATATCTATGTGTATTCTTGATCACTTCAGGGTATGCGCTATCTAGACCCAAAGTTCGGGCCGATCGCGGAATGGACGTAATTTTTGCGGACTACGTTGCTCACCGAAAGATGAACACCTTGTTGACATCTTCCAAAACTAGTTCTTCCACGGCATGGAATACCCGTTCAGCATGGGCTTTCACGGCTTTGCATCGCATTTCACTCGCTTCATCATAAGCCACGGTATTGAAGCAAACAATTCCTTCCGGGGCGCATCGATCCCTCAAACCGTGCATAAAACCACGGGAGTCCACGCCCCGTGCAATGTCCAGGTCATCAAAGAGGTCAACAATGACCAGGTCGAACCGCGCTTTCAATGCGTGTAGCTGGATCGTGGCATCAGCAGTGATCACCTCAAGTTCCGTATGGCGACCCAAGTCAAAGTGCTCACGTGCCAGGGCCAGCATTACAGGGTCCAACTCGATCGCGGTTATGGGCATGGTCAGGCCCAGTTCTTCGCGCAAGATGTAGGGAACACTTCCACCGCCCAATCCCAACAGGAGCACTGAACCGGGTGGTCCATCTTTCAAGCCCAAGTGGACGAAGGTCTGCTGCCATACTCTGTGCAACGCACCGAATGATTGGTTCCCGTGTGTTGAATTCAGGACTTTTCGGCCATTCTCCCAGCGCACCTCCAAACGACCGAACTTGCCGTTGGCGTGGGTTTCGACCATAGGCCAAAGCCAGCTGAAGATCCGTTGGAACATAGTTGAACGCAAGGCAAAGGTGTGGAAGCTATGACTTGTAAAGGACGTGGCGCCTCGAGAGTTGCCACCACCTCATGTGAACGGCATCATTTCCGGGGAATGACAATAAGGACACAGCGGCACCGCCTTACTTTCGCAGCCGCTTTGACGGCCCTTACAAGATACAAACTGCGCAAATTGGCGAAGTATGCCGTGGTCACCTTGTTGGTGGCCATCGTGTTCACCTTGTTCAGTGGGGAACAACCCGGCTTGGTCTTAGGTGCATGGGTCCTGTTGGGTTTGTGGACCGGGATATTGGAGGAATACCTCTTTGGACATCGGTTCCGTTCGATGGTGATCCCCTTACAGTTCGTAGGCAAAGTTCTTGCGGTCAATGCGCTGACCATTGCTCTGATCGCTTTGGCTTTCGCCCTTCAGTCCGACCATTTCCATTGGTTCACCGGCGAACGGCCGGAAAAGGTGCAGCAGATCTTTTTAATGGCGCCCTTGTACCAGCTCATGTTACGGGTGGTGGTGGTCACCTCGATCGCTATCCTCGTGGTCCAGGTGGAGGAACTGATGGGACGTCGCATGTTCTTGGGTGCTTTGTTGGGCAGGTACGAGAAACCGCAAGCGGAAGAACGTGTTGTGCTTACCATGGACCTTGTACGAAGCACGACCTTGGCTGAGCGCATGGGGGATGTCCATTATTTCCGGTTCCTGAACTACACCTATTCGTTGATGACGGACGCCATTCTCCGTAACGAGGCGGATGTTCATAAATACGTTGGCGATGAGGTGATCTTCACTTGGCCGATGCGCGTGGGTATTCGCTACGAGAATTGCTTGGACCTGTATTTCGACATCCTGGAGCGGATCAAAGCACATGAGAACAACCTGAAACGTGAGTTCGGCGTGGTGCCGGAGTATCGTGCGGCGGTGCATGGAGGGCGGGTCATTTCCGCTGAGATCGGCCACACCAAACGGTCCTTGGAATTGAGCGGTGATGTCATGAACAGCGTCTCCCGGATGTTGGGTTTGGCAAAAGACATGAAAGTGGGCTTATTGGCCTCATCGGAACTACTGGACCGGATCCCTAATGCCAAGGAACGGTTCAACATTGGCGCACAACGATCAGTGCCGGTCAAAGGGCGCAGACGTGAAGTGAGTGTACACGAGGTGGAACGACAAAGTCAGGAATGACAGTCTTCGTTTCGCAGAACAAAGTGGCTTTCGAGGAAGCTGGCAATGGAGGATCGAAGGAATTCGCTTCTACATGCAACAGGCAGTTCAACTTCAGAAGCGGTCGTATACTTCAACAGTTCATCCTTTTGTACTTCTTATTGCTCCTGCTTTCGACAGTCATTATCACGCCCGTACATGGCCAGATGGCGGTCCCGTTCATCAGTAATGTGGAGCGCCTCATGGTCTTTGGCGAAAAGCGATTCAAAGAAGTGGACGTACGCCCACCGCAGCGCTTTTGGCCCATGGACCGAGCGTTGTTCTTCCAAGACCACAGTGGACAATTGGTGTACTATTCAGTCGACGGTGGTCAAGCACGGATCGTCGAACCGCACGAGCCGGATACGATCCAAGTTGCAGGCGACCGCGTGGCATGGCTGCGTGGCGATACGCTGAAGACCCTGCGTTCGGGACGAGCCCATGTTTTGGCAACGGCGGTTCCTCGTTTCACTGTAACGGATAGTCTCATCGTCTACCACGACAGTTTGGAACACGAGCTTATGGTGGTTTGGCGTGGACAACGCCTGCCCTTGGCCAAGTTGGAGCAAGCCAGCCAACGCCCCCAATGGACGCAAGGCGGGAACACGGTCACCTTTTATGATCGATCAGCGCGTTCATTGTACCTGTTCAGGAATGGTGTATTGAAGGTGCTTTCAGACAGCAGCGATGTGGGTATAGCGGTGAATGGAACAGACGTTGTGGGCTATTGGAACGATGTCCGCGACGAGTTCATCGGTGACCTCAACGGCAAGGTTGAACGGTTGGCCGGGCTCAAACCCGTTAGCGCACAAGCGGGGGATGGGGTCTTGGCTTTCGTGGATGGTACCTTGAAATTGAAGTATTGGGCTGGATCCGCAGTGATCACCTTGACCGATACCATGCCCACCAAGTATTGGGTAAAGGACAAGGTCCTTCTGTATTTGGACGGTGGTCTACTGAAGATGGTCGGATCTGGAAGTGACGTGCCGTTAACGGTCGCGGACGTTTTACCTGAGAAATGGCAAGTGAGCGGCGACCTTCTCGTTTACTTGGACGAGAACCGGGAATTGCGCGGTCTCCGGAATGGAAAGCGGATCAAGTTCGGATCGGAGGCAGCAATTGCCAACTTCGAGCTATACGGGGATGCCGTTGTTTACAAGAGCCCAACTGGACCGATAACTGTGGTAAGGCAAGGGAAGAGCTACCTCTATTGAGAGGCCTTAGGTATGGGCCATTTTTCCGGCTTTCGGAAGCGCTTTTAATGGAACTGGTCCTTGTTCAGGGAGAAGCGTCCAAAGGCGGATCGCGGTTAGTTTCCCTTTGAGGTCAGTAGAGCCAATTTCCCGTATCGCATAGGTGGCGGGTAGGTGCAACACGTCCATCAGGTCTTGGGAGATGAGGTTGTCCACCCCGAAGGCATTGCACTTGTTCTGGATATGGGCTGCGGTGTTCACGACATCACCGCTATAGATGCGTTCCTTCTTAACAAGACCTACCTCACCTGCCGTTACCGGCCCGTAATGGAAGCCGGCCTTGAATATGGGTGCATGTCCGTAGCGCGCTTCGTAATGCTTGGCACGGCGTTGAAGTTTGGTCCGGATATCCAAAAAGCATCGTATGCAGCGTTGTTTTCGGATCCCTCGGCGCAGCGACCACGACACGCTGATCTCATCACCCACATACTGGTAGATCTCGCCACGCGAATACACGATGGAATCGGTGATGTCCGCGTAGAGTTCATTCAAAAGTTGGAAATACTTCACATGCCCGATCCGTTCTGCTACTGTGGTAGAGGACCGCATATCCAGGAACATGAACACGCGCATTTCCTGCCTTGGTCGATGGTATCTGCCGAACAAGTAGTTGATGCCGCCACTGCCATATTGGTCGTTCAGGCGCACCATCAACATTGTACCCGCCATCAATAGGGTCCAATACGCGTAACTGCCGAGAAATCTGAATGTGAAGATGCCATTGCCTGAAGAAGTGGAAAAGCCTTGATCTTCGATCCAAAGGGTGAAGAAATGGAAAGCACCGACAACGACGAGCATCAACGGTGCCATATAGGCCACGGCTTGGGCATAGGGCAATTTTCGCCAACGATCACGAAGCAGGAATATATAGATCACCCCTCCGAACAAACCAGCGAAAAGGGAATAGTAGAAGTGTTCACCCAAGCGTACCGCCAAGGTGCTGGGCATGTCATGTTCGCGCAATACCAAATGTTCGAACAAAGCTGAAAAGCTCCCTGCGACCACCCAAGCTAGGGTAATTCGCAACGCACGTTGTGCGCGCAACCTTGAGCGGGTGAGTGTGGTCGTGGTCACGGCGGCGAAGGTAAATGGTGGACCCAGCTTATTTGTAAAGGGAACTGTGTTTCCGTGTTATCGAAATGTTCTCCGTGCAGATCCGAGAGGATCTATGGTTGGCCACGGAAGAGCAGGTCGTTGGTCTTCAGGTAGAGCTCAGGATCAGAACATTTTAGGGTGTAGATCGTTAAAGCGGACAGACAATTGCACAGCCTTTTGGACAGATCATGATCCGTATGATGAACAGATCGGTTGTAGAATATCATCAGATCGAGGGCATGCGAAGGGGCAACTCCCGTAATTTCGCCCAGTGATGTTGCACCATTCTCTGCGGACCTTGGTGCTTGCCGGTGCGCTTTTCATAGCGCCTTTGGCGGGGAATGCCTTCTATATCCACCTGCACGGCATTGTTACGGAGTACTTTACGGGAGATGCCATGAAGGGGGTGCAGGTCCGCTTGGTCAAGGATAGCGTTGATCGCGAGACCGTCTTTACCATGGGCAATGGAAAGTACGAACTGTATCTGGAGCGTGGGTACGACTATCAGGTCTGGTTCTATCGGTCGGATATGGTGACAAAGCACGTTCGTATCGATGCGGCATCCCCTGTTCCCGGATGTGCCTTTGGCGACATGGACCCGCGACGCATCCATCCTTTACTTGGCTGATGGTACGATTAGCGAGCTTTCAATGCACCGATCGGTTTTTCCCAGTACAAGCACAGCGTCCGCAATCTGAACTGGGACATGGAGTACACTGATCGGAATCGCCGTCTGGTGGACCGTTTCATGGTCCATTACGAAAGGGAGGTGGTGAACAAAGCTCGCGAGAGGGCCAAGATCATAAACAAGCGTCGGCGCAAGGCCGTATTCTTCTAGGTTCAGCCGTTCGATCCTGTATTTCTAAAGATCAGCCTTGCTTACATATTCGCGTAAGCTTGGATCAGCTTCACGCACTCCACGGCTTCCTTTACATCATGCACGCGAAGTATTGCTGCGCCGTTGTTCAAGGCCAGCGTATGGAGAACGGAAGTTCCATTCAGTGCATGGGCAGATGTGGTTCCGAGCACTTCGTTGATCATCCGCTTTCTGCTGAGTCCAACCATGACCGGTGCGCCAAGGGCCACCAAACGCGGGAATTGAGGTGAGCAATGTGAAGTTGTGTTCTGTGGTCTTCCCGAATCCGAATCCCGGATCTATGATCACGTCCGGTATGCCCGCATCGTGCGCCGCTTTCATACGTGTACTAAGGAACAAGGTGACCTCACTGGCCACGTCCGTATAGTGCGGATCCCGTTGCATGGTGCGTGGTGTTCCTTGCATGTGCATGAGGACATAAGGCACTTTCAAAAGAGACACCGTGCGGAACATATCAGGGTCCATCATTCCGGCTCCGATATCGTTCACCATACCCGCACCCGTTTCCACAGCTTCTTTCGCCATTTTTGCGTGGTACGTGTCTACGCTCAAGAGGGCATCCGGAAATCGCCTAATGATCGCGTCAATAACCGGAAGCACCCGCCGCAACTCTTCTTCAGGTCCCGGTTCTGTAGCGCCAGGTCGCGAACTGGCACCGCCAATGTCAAGGATCGTAGCGCCCTCCATCAACATTCGTTCGGCCACGTGCAGCACTCCATTCAAGTCCGTTCGACTTTCTACATGAAAAGAATCGGGGGTCACGTTCAAGATCCCCATCACCATAGGTTGGTTCCGCATGATCAGTTGATCGCCGATCCTCCACGTAACATCAGGTACAAGGGCCATTGGCTGCGAAGGTCGGGCTTTCAAGGAACTCTACTTCTTTCTTCTTAAAGCTTGCGTCTTGTGTCTTCGATTCCATCTGTGCTTGTCGAATTGTCAAAGCATTTCCTTCATTCTTTCCATTCACCACATTTCCACCCGCCCTACCTTCGCCACCGCATGGAAAAGACGCTTGGGCAATACGCGGCGGTGGTTGAAGAGTGCATGGGTCTCTTCAGCAAAAAGGCCAAGGACTACGGCACGGCATGGCGCATCTTGCGGGTGCCTTCGCTAACGGATCAGATCTTTATCAAGGCGCAACGCATTCGTACCCTTCAAGAAGTGGGGGAGAGCAAGGTGGGTGAGGGGATAAGGCCAGAGCTGATCGGCATTGTGAATTATGCGGCCATGGCTTTGGTGCAATTGGAGATGGGTGTGGTGGACAGTCCGGACCTAACGGCGAAGCGAGCCATTGATGAGGTCGGTTCCAAGCTCGAGCAGGCCCGCACATTGATGCAACGAAAGAATCACGATTACGGGGAGGCATGGCGCAGCATGCGCGTTAGCTCCTTGGTGGACCTGATCCTCATGAAGCTGTTACGTATCAAGCAGATCGAGGACAATGCGGGGAAGACCCTGGTCAGTGAGGGTATCGACGCCAACTTCCTGGATATTTTGAATTACGCGGTATTCGCCATGATCCAGTTGGATGAGGGAATTGATGATGCCTCGAAGGGCATTGGACATTTGCCTTGAGCACCGGCTTCACAACTTACCGTAATACACTTCAAGTTGTTCATAATTGGAGTCGTGGTCAAGGCATCTCCCTTGCGGACCGGGATCTACGACCATACGTTTGCCGACGTGGAAAATTCGATCCGCCCAAGACCGGTCATGCGCACACTATTGTTCTTCGTTCTCTTCGGCACGTCTCTCCTTTCCGGGGCGGTGGACCTACGATTACGTGGGGAGGTAACCACCTATGGGACGAATGCCCAATTGGGTGATGTGCTGGTGCGCGTGTACCGAAATGGTATCAAAGAGCAAGCTTTCACTACAGGTCAAGGTGGCAAGTACACCGTGGACCTTGAACGTGGCGGCAATTATGTGATCCGCTTCAGCCGGCCAGGTCACATCACCAAGTGCTTCGCTGTGGACACCAAGGGTGAAGCGTGGCAAGGAGATACCCGCGAGGTCTCGGTTTCCGTGGAAATGATGCTGTTCAAAAAGGTCCCCGGAATGGACCTTTCCTTTTTCGATCTGCCCATGGGACTTGCTCGCTTCGAACCATTGACCGGCTTTCTTAGCTGGGACAAAGCGTATGAGGAGCGTATTCGTCCCGAGGTGGATCGGTTGATGACAGAGTTGCGTCGCCGAAGCGAAGATGAGCTCGACCCTGCATCGGTTGTTGAAGAGAAGGGGAGTTCCCGTTCCCGATCCTTGGGCCATCGGGGTATGGCCATCGGCAAGCGTTGATCGCCGCGAAATTTTCGGTTCAGCCACGTCGAATTCCCAATCTCCTGTTAACGACCCGTGTAGTAGCCCCGCATGGGCTATTTTCGCCGGCAATAGCTAGCTCATGTGGTGTTCCTGATCACATGCCTTGGCTCGTTCAGAACACCAAAGAACTTTCGCCAGTAAACAACTCGACATGCGCATCCTGATCCTGATAAGTCGTCTTATTGTAGGTCCCTTGTTCATTGTAAGTGGCTTGATCAAGGCGAACGACCCCTTGGGCTTTTCCTACAAGTTGGAGGAGTATTTTGCCGAGAGCGCATTGAACCTTCCCTTCCTCGAACCCTTCGCACTTTCATTGGCGGTCCTGGCTTGTTTGGCTGAAGTGGTACTGGGTTTTGCGGTGCTCTTCGGAGGTCGCATGAAGCTGGCCACTTGGGCATTGTTGCTGCTCACGGTTTTCTTCGGTTGGCTTACTTCCTATACGGCAACGTGTGATCCCAACGGAGTGTACACGATCATGGTCGATGGTGCGTCCGTTGAGCGGGGCGTTACATGTGTGACGGATTGTGGATGCTTCGGCGATGCAATGAAAGGATCGGGTGGGTCGAAGCCTGACGCCTTGGGAAAGCTTTTCCAAGGATATGATCCTCTTGGTATTCATACTGCCCTTGTTCTTCTGGCGCAAACGGATCGAATGGAATACCGCTGCGAACGATATGGTGATCCTGCCAGCTTCTTTGGCGTTGGTGGCGGTATGGAGCGGGGTCTTTACTTGGTGGGGGCCGGTATGGTTCACGTTGGTGGTTTTTGCGGGCTACATGTTGATCAAACGGATCAAGCAGGCACCGGGCGCGGAATGGATGGCAGCTGGCTGGGTAGCACTGTTGACCTTGGTCTTCTCGTGGTACGGGTACGCGCACCTTCCCGTTCGTGACTACAGACCATTCGCCGAGGGCAAGAGCATCACTGAACAGAAGATGGAGGCTAAGCCGCCAAAGACACAGGCATTCGTGCTATACAAGAACCTTACTACGGGAGAGGTGAAGGAATATGATAGCAACGGTGCTTATCCATGGGATGATGCGAACTTCGAGTACGTGGATCGGCGCATTGTGGAATTGGAAGCTGGGATCCCATCGCAGGTGCAGGATTTTCTGTTGACCGACGTGGAAGGGAATGACCAAACGGTGGGCATATTGGAAGAACCACAACCCGTATTGCTTGTCATGATGTACGATGTGGAGAAGACTGAAACCTCTTGCATTCCGGCGATCGCCGCATTGGTCAAGGAGGCCGGTGCGAAAGGGTGGTACATCTTCGGTGTAACGGCAAGCCCATTTGCGAAGAGTGAGGAATTCCGTCATGCGCAACAGTTGCCGGTGGAGATCCTTCAGTGCGATGAGAAGACGATAAAGACCGCTATCCGGAGCAACCCCGGGGTGATGCTATTGCAACAAGGCACCGTTCGCGGCAAATGGCATTGCAACGATATTCCGGACTTCACGAGCGTAGCGAACAAGCTGAAGTGACCTGCTTGATCAGTGTTCTGAGACCCATTGGATCTTCAAATTTCCCATGTCGATCACACTCCGTTCCATCGTTCCGTTGCTACTGCTCGCTATGGGCTCTACAACCTGCGCTCAGGAGCATCTCCTGGTATTCGGGATCGTGAAGGACTTGGACAGCGGTGGTATGATGCAGAATGTGCGAGTTAGGCTGGTCACGGATGGGCTGGAAGGGGATTCGGTCTTTACCGATCCACTCGGTCGTTACCAGATCGGCCTGCCTTTGCAAGGAGCGCATGTGATCGAGTACAACAGTTCATTGCACCATCCCAAGATCGTGGAGGTGAGCACAGAGAACGACATGGACGCGCTGGACCGTGAGCAGGAGTGGGGTATGCGCATCGACATCACGTTGGCGAGCGCATTTCTGGAACTCCCGGAAGATCTGGTCACCATGCCAGCAGGCAAAGCGGCTTGGATCCCGGAACGTCATGCCTTTGAATGGGATGGTCCCTATACCGAGCGGTACTTGTTCCAATTCAGGAAAGCCGTGAAGGCGGCAAAGCGCGACTAACAGAAGTCCCGGAGCGCAAGGGACCACCTTCCGCAAAGGATGCGATCTTTGCACCATGCGAACGATCGTTGCAGGCAATTGGAAAATGCATACCGATAGCACCGGGGCACGGTCCTTGGTGGGTGCATTATTGGAAAAGTTGGAAGGCCTTCCCAACACCGTCGAAGCGATCGTGGCTCCACCGTTCCCTTATTTGCAGAGGGTGTTGGATCAGACCCGAGGGTCGCGGATCAAGGTGGCTGCGCAGAATTGCCACCAAGCCGAAAAAGGAGCATTCACCGGTGAAGTGAGCGCAGCCATGCTGGCTGATCTTGGGGTGCAAGCATGCATCGTTGGCCACAGCGAACGCAGGCAGTATTTTGGTGAAACGGATGCCGCCGTGGGCGAGAAGGTCGCTGCGTTATTGGCACATGGGCTATTGCCGATCTATTGCTGCGGTGAACGGAAGGAGGAACGAGAGAGCGGCAGACACTTCGAGGTGGTAACGGCCCAGTTGAAAGCCGGATTGGGCGAGCTGTCCGAGGCGGACCTGGAACGCATTGTGGTGGCCTACGAACCTGTGTGGGCAATTGGTACCGGTCTTACAGCAAGTGCCCAGCAAGCACAGGATATGCATGCGCACCTCCGTGGGTTGTTGCGCAGCCATGGGTCGAAGGTCGCCGCTACGGTACCGATCTTGTATGGAGGGTCCTGCAAACCCGATAATGCGGCCGAGCTTTTCGCCAACCCGGACGTGAATGGCGGCTTGATCGGAGGCGCAGCGCTGGATGCTGACCAATTCGTGGCCATTGTTCGGGCAGCTGCGGAGAGTATCGGTTGATCGTTCGAAATGAAAGGCGCGTTTCCTTTCAACCAAAATCATTCGTCATTCGCACCATTCACATGGCAACAGTACGCGTATCATTTCTCATCGCACCGATCGATCCTTGGCGCGACATTCTCATGGTCGAACTCCAGGACCTCGGTTATGATGGGTTCGAGGAGCTGACCGGTGGCTTGGATGCCTATATCGGAACCGCGCGATTCGATGCGGTGGCCATTTCTAAATTATTGACACTTCGTGATCCGCATGTGCACGTGAGCTGGTCGCACACTATTGTGGAAGATCGGAACTGGAACGCCGAATGGGAAAGCAGCTTCCAACCCGTTGAGGTCGGCAAAGAGGTGCGGATCCGCGCTGGGCACCATACCAAGGCAGAGGGTTTCCGCCACGAGCTGGAGATCACCCCGCGTATGGCATTCGGCACAGGGCACCACGCCACCACTCGCATGATGGTACGCGCCATGTTAGGCCTTGTGGAGGAAGGAGGGGAACATCAAGGACCCGATTTGAAAGGCGCCACGGTCTGCGATCTGGGTTGCGGAACTGCGGTGCTCGCCATCTTGGCCGAAACGCATGGGGGCGCATCCCGTGCTGGCCATCGATAATGACCAGCAGGCGGTGGAAAACGCACGCGATAACGTGGCTGCGAACGCTTGTAAGACGATCACTGTGGAAAAGGGCGATGCCGGGTCGCTGGCAGGGGAAAGCTTCGCCGTTATCTTGGCCAACATTGAACGCAACACCTTGCTTGCCGCAATGCCCCAAATGGCTGATTCACTCCTCCCTGGAGGTGCACTTTTCTTGAGCGGATTCATTGTGGCGGATCGCCCCTTATTGGCCGAAAGCGCCACAGCACAAGGGTTGATCTTGGCCGAGGAGTTGAACGAGGGGGAATGGGCTTTATTGGGTTGCCGGAAACCACAAAGCATTGAAGACCAATGAACTTGAACATGGTATTGGGCCGTAGGGCCGTATCGGCGCTATTCTGTTTACTGGTAGGCTTCCCACTTACGACATGGGCCCAATCCACCAAGCCGTTCTCCACGGAAAAAGAAGTTTTCCTGGTCGAAATGACCGAGTTCATCGTAGGTGCTGACAAGAAGGAGGGAAAGCCCTTCATGGAGGAAGTCTTCGCACCCATATGGAACGGCCCATACTACAGTGAACAGCAACGCGTGCGCATCGTGCAGGTAGCCAATTTCATGCTCAAGAAGCGGTTCGATGCGTTCCCGAATTTCAAGGATTACCTCAGCAGTATTACCGCATTCCCGATCAGGAACCGGGTTCCTGCCGAATTCGATACGTGGTTGGCCGGTGTGGAATCGCAAGTGCAAAGTGGACGCAAGCAGAATGTGGTAGCGTTCCTGAACACCTGTGCGAATTTGTTCAGGGACAACACCATGTTCGTTAGTGCCAGCACCAAGTGGCGCAGTGCAGCCAGTGAGTTCACGTTCGTCTTCGACAGTGTCCCGAAGATCAAATTCCCGAAAGCGGATCTGGTATGCACGGCAAAGGGAGATAGCGCAGTGATTTTCGCGACCGAGGGTGTCTATTGGCCCACCTTGGAGTTGTGGGAGGGAAAAGGCGGAAAGGTCACATGGGAACGTGCCGGTCTGAAACCTGGTGCCACATACGCTACATGGACGCATGGGTATGCGATCAAGATGAAGGGATCCTCGTTCGAGGTGGACTCGGTATTGTTCAACGACCCTTATTTCGATAAGTCCCTTTTGGGTAAAGTCACGGATAAGGTATTGGCCAATGTGGATGCCGAAGGGGCAAGCTACCCGCGTTTCGAGAGCTACGACAGGCGCATGAAGATCCGCGAGATCGCTGAAGGCATTGACTTCGAAGGCGGTTTTGGGATCGAGGGGGCAAAATTGCAGGGTTATGGTACCAAAGAGGAACCGGCCTATCTCACCTTCTACCGCAACAAGAAGCCCTTCATCATAACCCGCGGCGTGTACTTCACCATAGAACCCGACCGGATCGCCAGCGACGATGTTGCGGTGATGATCATGATGGACACGGATTCCATTTACCATCCAAGTGTCGGCATGCGCTTCATTAAGTCCAAGAAGCAGCTCAGTATGATCAAGAGCGATCAAGGATTGGGAAAGGCGCCGTTCTATAATACCTTCCATCAGCTGGACATGTACTTCGAGACCATCGTCTGGAAGCAAGGGGATCCGGTCCTGCAATTGGGCAGTATGCAGGGTAGTTCCCAAACACGCGCCAGCTTCGAGAGCTTCAACTACTTCAAGGATAAGAGGTACATGGGCATGCTCGGTATTGATGCCGTACATCCCTTGGTGCGGTTGAATGATTTCAGCAAAGTGAAGGAAGGCCTCTTCTATGCCCAGGAATTCGCGGAATACAGCAAAATGCAAAAGGCCGCCGTGGTACCCATGATCATTGACATGGCGAACAAGGGCTACTTGAGCTATGATCCTGCCACCGAATGGGTCCAAGTGACACCGCGCATGCGGCAGCACATATTGAACAGCGCCGGGAAGCAGGATTACGATGTGTTGCAGATCAACAGTAACAGCGACAGCATCAATGCAACTGTGAACTTGCTCAACTACGACTTGGCCATCATGGGTGTAGCACGCATCATCATGAGCGATTCGCAGGATGTGAAGATCTACCCGAGCGATAAACTGATCACCGTGAAGAAGGGTCGCGACCTGGCATTCGGGGGAAGTGTACAAGCCGGGAAGCTCCAGTACTACGGGAAGGAATACTACTTCCACTATGACCCGTTCGTCATTGACCTGCTCAATGTGGATTCCGTGAGCTTCATGGCGGATAGTTTCGAGAAGAACGAAGAGGGCCTTACCACCTTGGTACGCGTGAAGAACGTATTGGAACAAGTGAGCGGCACCTTGGAGATCGATGCGAGCAGCAACAAGAGCGGTCTGCAACAGAAGAAGTACCCCGAGTTCCCTCGTTTCAACAGTGCGAAGGAGAGCTATGTTTACTACGACAAGTCCTCCATACAACGAGGCGTTTACGCAAGGGACAAGTTCTTTTACCGAAGCAACCCGTTCCAGTTGGACAGTTTGGACAACTTCACCAATGCGGGCCTGAACTTTCCCGGTACACTGGTTTCCGGAGGGATCTTCCCGGACATCAAGGAAACCTTGGGCCTTCAACCGGACTATGCGTTGGGGTTTGTACGTGGAACGGGTGATGCGGGCTTACCTCTTTACGGTTCGAAGGCCAAATTCACCAGCGATATTGCGCTCAATAGCAGGGGGCTCCAAGGCGATGGGAACCTGGAATACCTCAGCACAAAGCTCTCGTCCAAGAAGCTCGTCTTCACGCCGGACAGTACATTGGGTCGTGCCGATACGCTCGTGAACTTGGCCACCACCACCGGAGGAAAAGTGCCGGAGGTGCGCGGCGGTGACCTGTTCGTTCGTCTTGAACCGGCCAAGGATGTGCTGCACACGGAAAAACTACGAACACCTATGACGATGTTCGGCGGGCAGGCAGTGCTCCATGGTTCCACGGACCTGAAGCCAACAGGAATGACCGGAGCGGGATTGGCCGATTTCAGCAATGCTACCCTGAACTCCGAACTCTTCAAGTTCGAGACCATGCGCATCAAGGCCGACACATCCGACTTCCGCTTGACCGAACCAGGGGATCGTGCAAGTATCGCTTTCCGCACGGACAACGTGAACGCCAACGTCGAGTTGGACGGGCGGGTTGGAGAATTCGTGAGCAATGGAAATGAGACGAAGGTGGAATTCCCAGTGAACCAGTACATCTGCTTCATGGACCGCTTTCGGTGGTACATGGACCAAGGGGATATTGAATTGGAAAGCGACAAGGCAGCCGCCTCCATCAACGACGACCTCCAGCTCTCAGGATCGAACTTCATCAGTGTCAGGCCGGGGCAGGACTCCCTCAGTTTCATGGCGCCCAAAGCACGCTATGACCTCAAGAAGCACTTGATCACCGCTTCCGAAGTGCAGTTCATACGGGTGGCAGATGCTTTGATCGCGCCGGATAGCAGCCTCTTGCGCATTCGCAGGAACGCGGCCATGGACCCGTTGAAGAACGCGCACATCACGGCCAACTTCGTGAACAAGAACCACAACATTTACAACGCCACGGTGGATGTGAAGGCGAAGCGTGATTACACGGCCACAGGCGACATGGATTACGTGGATGAGAACGGCAAAACATTCAAGATCAACCTGCCGAAGATCTCCGTGGATACCACCTACCAGACCGTTGCACGAGGCAAGATCACGAAGGAGGAGGACTTCCAGCTAAGCCCTGCATTCGACTTCTTCGGTGAGGTGATCTTGGAGGCGAGCAAAAAGGAATTGATCTTTGATGGAAGCACACGTATCCAACACGGTTGCCCGGGATTGGCGAGGAATTGGATGAAGTTCACCTCGCTCATAGATCCTCAGGAAGTGTTCATTCCGGTTGCTGATACGCTGTACGACGATGAAGGCGCGCGAATAGGCGCCGGTGTCTACCTAACGGACGAGGACCCGTTCAGCACCTATGGTACTTTCCTGAGCCGCACCAAAGACCCCAAGGACAGACACATGATCGCGGCCAAAGGGCTTTTGTATTTCGATAAGGGCCGAAAAGAATACATGATCTCGAACAAGGACAAGATCCGGAAGCGGGAATTGCCAGGTGATCTCGTGAGCTTGGCGGTGGAGAACTGTGTGATCATGGGCGACGGTCGGATCGATCACGCAGTGGATCTCGGGCGGGTGCAATTGACCGGAGTGGGCTCGCTGCGCTTCGAATCGGAAGGAGCAAAGACCTCCACGGAAGAAGTCATTCTTGCGGATTTCTTCTTCCTTGATAATGCCATGGACAGAATGGCCACGGAAATGAGCGCTTACCCGGACCTGAAGCCAGTGGACGTGACGAAGACCTATTACGAGAAGATGCTTCGCGAGCTTTTGGGTCTGGAAAGATCGGACAAGCTGATCAGCGAGTTGAGCATCAAGGGAGAGATCAAGAAACTGCCCGAAGAAGTCATGAAGACACTGGTGCTGGCCGATGTGAAGATGCGTTGGGACGGGCCGGAACAAAGTTGGGTGAGCGATGGCCCCATTGGCGTGGCCAGCATCTTGAAGAAGCCGATCTACCGCTACGTGAAAGGAAAGGTCCATTTGGAACGAAAAAGGAGCGGGGACATCATGACCATCTTGCTCATGTTGGACGATCAGTCCTACTATTTCTTCCAGTACAGCCGCAATTACCTTTACGCATATAGCAGTGATGCGGTGTTCAACACCATGATCGGCGAAGTGAAGGATGAGAAGCGTGAGATGGACGGGAGCAAGGGTCTTGTACCGTACCAGTACATGTTGACGAACAAGAAGAAAGCGGATGACTTCCGTGAACGTTTCGGTCTTTGAACGATGGACTTCCCTTGGGTGTACGGAACGATAGCAATGGCGATCGCCTATTTGATCGGGAGCATTCCCACCAGTGTATGGTGGGGCAGGTCGTTCCATGGGATCGATGTGCGTGAGCATGGGTCACGGAACGCAGGGGCTACGAACACGTTCCGGGTCTTGGGCCCCAAGGCGGGCGTACCTGTGTTGTTGATCGACATTGCCAAAGGCTTTGTGCCGGTACGTGTTCTTCCCAATTTCACGGATCTGGGACCCGATACCAACTTGTGGATGTGGTTCCGTGTAGCGTTGGTGCTGGCGGCTGTGCTAGGCCATCTGTATCCGGTCTTCGCAGGGTTCCGTGGAGGCAAAGGCGTGGCCACTTCATTGGGTGGGATCCTTGCGGTACACCCCGGCGCAGCATTGATCTGCGTGGGAGTTTTCTCCATCGTTTTCCTGGCCTCCCGATATGTATCGCTCGGTTCGCTCTGCGCCGCGATCACCTTCCCCCTTGCCGTTGTGTTGATCTATCATGAGGACAGTAGCGTGAAGATCGGGTTCTCGGTGTTACTTTCACTGCTCGTGATCTATACCCACAGGGAGAACATCGGCAGGCTGCTGAAGGGTGAGGAGAATCGTACTTCGTTCGCTGGCCGTGCGGATACACGATGAAACAAGTACGTCCATATTGGGGTATAAGCGCCCACTCTCGGATGTTGACCCGTACCTCGGGCATATTATTGGGCCTGCTCTTCACCTTTTCGGCTTTTGCCCAAGGTGATCAACAAGTGCGGGCGAAGGCCGATGCGTTCTTCAAGGAGAAGAATTTCATCGAGGCCTTGCCCTTGTATGGCCAATTGGTAAGCAATGACCCCACTGACCGGAACCTCAACTACCATTACGGCACCTGTCTGATCTTCAGTGGAGATGACAAGGATAAAGCCGTAAACCATTTGAAATATGCCGTTGAGGATCCAGCCATTCCACCGGATGCATGGTTCTGGCTGGGGCGCGCCTACCAGCTCAACTACCTCTTCAAGGAAGCACAGGTCGCCTATCAACGGTATCAGGGTACGGGGTCGAAAAAGGAACTTGACGGTTTCTCCGTGGCCGGTTTGGATGCCCAGTGCCGCAACGGACAACAACTGTTGAGCAACCTGAAGCAGATCACCGTGCGCAACAAGCTGGAAGTGGCCGATGATGAATTCTTCCGATTCTATGACATCAGCGATATTGGTGGAAAGATCGTGGTCCTGCCAGAGGAGCTCAAGAGCAATTTCGACAAGAAGAGCAAGGAGCGCTTCCTCGTTTACCTGCCGGGTAATGGCGGGCCCATCTATTTCAGTAGCTATGGAAAGGATGGAAGGACCGGTCGGGACATCTATCGCACTGAAGTGGTGGGTACCGGCTTCGCAACCCCAGTGAAACTTAGCGCATACATCAACACCGATCAGGATGAGGACTATGCTGTTCCACATTCCGATGGTAAGAGTTTCTACTTCAGTAGCAAAGGCCACAACAGTATGGGCGGGTATGACATCTTCCGCTCGGCCTACGATAAGGGCTTGGATGTATTCGGGCCACCCGAGAACTTGGATTTCGCGGTGAATACACCGGATGATGATGTGTTCTACATCGTGGACCCGGAGAACAAGGAAGCTTGTTTTGCCAGCGGGAGGGATAGTAAGCAAGGCAAGTTGCATGTCTATCGCGTGGGCACTGCACAGATGCCTGTTGTGATCACCGTACTCAAGGGCTTGTTCATCAATAACATCGACCCGGCAGATCGGAAGGCCCAGATCATGGTAGAGGATGCCGTGACCAGAGAACGTGTTGCCGATGTGCGGACGGACATCAATGGCAGTTACGTTCTGTCCATTCCGCGCAGTGGCGAATTCAAGTTCTTGGTACAATGTGGACCATCGGGTAAGACCCACCAAGGAGCTGTAAGCATACCAAGGGCTTCTGGTCCGCGCGCGTATCGGCAAGAACTGGATTTGGGGTTGACCGGCAATCAGGAAAAGCTTGTGATCCGGAACTTCTTCGACTCACCCTTGGAAGAGGACATGATCGCCCTTATGATGGACGAGATCCGACGACGTGCACGCTTGGACATCACCACCGATGCTCCACCGGCGGTGGCCGTTGTTGAGCCTGAACCGTCGTCCACGGATCCGCTCACACAAGCAGGGTTCTCCGGCGACATCACGGAAGCGAAGGCAATTGAATTGGCCCGTGCTGATGCAGCGGAAATAGAACAGTTGGCCAGCGACCTGGACGTACAGAGCAAAGAGGCATTTGGTTTGGCAGTAGCAGCAGTGGCCGAAGCGGAAAGGACCGCACAAGAAGCCGAGGCGGTCACTCGTGCCGTGGAGAAGGAAACGGACGAGGAGAAGAAGAATTCAATGATGGTCGGTGCGGCAGCATTGCGCGACCGATCACGCATTTCCACCCAACGTGCAAAAGCAGCTTTGCGCACCGGTCAGGACCTGGATTCTGAAGCCATGGCTGCGCGGCAACGTGCAACGAATGCCGAAAAGTTGACCACGGACCTCCAGAACGCCATCACTGCAAAACAACCAAAGGAAACGCTGACCCATTTGACCACGCTGAAGCAAAGGCTCGATACCAAAGGGGCGGCCAATGGAAATATCACGGCAGCCGATCGGATGCGCAATTCGGTGGGTGAACAGGACCAAGGAGCGCAGAAATTACTGCGTGCTGCAACCTCGCAACGCGGAGAAGAAAATGAATTGATGGACCGCATTTCCCGGGAAGAGCGAGAACTGGAAAGTACCAAGAACAATTCACGCAAGGAGGAACTCAGGAACTCCATAGCAAAGAACAAAGAGCAGCTCGGATATTTGCATGAGGAGGTCGAAGCCGCGTTCATCAAGGCACGCGATGCCGATCGTGAAACCGCTTTGCTTCGTGGACAAGCTTCACTTGCTGCGCATCTAGCGGGGGGGGCGAGTGGGTTGACCGCTACCGAATTGAACAAAGATGAAGTTGCCGGATTGGGCCAACGCATCGCGGGCAATGAGAGCCTCCTTTCCGCCTTGCCCATAGACGAACGCTTTGATGCGGCCGTGATGACCACTGCAGCTGCTGCCGAGGCACGGGCCTTCAATTGGGACAATACCGCTGATCTGGCCTCGGCCACTGGCGCACCTGCCAATACCCGTGTTCAGCAACGTGATGGTTCCGGCGATGCCAACAAGACCAGCACGCGGACAGCAACGGTTCCGGAAGCTGGACTGGAGCAAGGGGAAGTTCATGACGTTACTGTGCCAACGATCGACCGCAATACCGATCAGGAAGCAACTAACACTTCTGGTCGATCCTCCGAGGATCCTTCCAAGGAGATCAAGGCACCGGTCAATGAAGAAGGTAGTACAGCGGTGAGCAAGGTTGCCGAAGAGAACACACCTGTGGCCGCATCAACTGGCAAGGATGAGGAAAATGTACGAACCGCCACCTCCGAACCCGAAGCACGGACCGAGGAAGTGGAGGGGACCACCGCTTTGGCAGAGCCTGTAAAGAACGAGTTGAACGGTGATACTGAAGAAGCTTCTGCACCCACTTTGACACAGGCCCCGAATGATGAAATGCAAAGCTTTCTGTTGGAGAACAAACGTGCCGAATTGGTCCAAGCCCTTGGAGCAGCCAAGACCGGGAACCAGCGGGATAGCCTGCAAGTAGAACTCGAACAGGTTGAAGAACAAGTGCGGAACAATACGGCGGCCAATGCGCCCTCGGCAGACTCCGGACCAACCACAGGAGAGCCTCTTTCTTCGGAAGAAAGTTCCCTATACGGTGTGGATATGGAGCGTGTGCCCTTGGTCTTCTTCGAGGCCACCAAGGACGAGACCATTGTCGAGATGCTCTACCCGGGCTATGAAGTGGACAAGAAAAGCTTGGAAGCATTGACCGACGAAACCGAACGTGCGGAAGGGCTCAGCGGACTGGAACTGATGCTGGCCGACAGCCTGCGTGGAGAAATGGTGCGACAAGCGAACATACTGGAATTGGGACCGGAGCAAGGGGATCGTGTCTTACCCAAGTTGGAACGGTTGCGCCAAATGAGGCAGGAACATATCCTGAATTCGGAACGGATCCTTGGTGAAAGAGAAAGCATTGCCGGTGAGCGAACACGGCCATTGGATGAAGGCAGGGAAGTTCGCGTGGAGCCCACTCGGGTCCAGTATCCTTTGGGCGAAGACCCGATCAAGGATCGATTTGTTGCGGTGGAACGTGATAAGGAAGAAGTCTATGCGAGCAAGGTCGAACATCGATCACGAAAGTTGGAGGATGCAGTGGCTTTCAAAATGGCTGATCTGGCACGCATGGAGAACCTGACCGAGCAGATCGATTCATTGGAGGATGGCATAAACGAATTGGAACGCAAGGAATTCGACAAGCGGAGGAAGAGCGCTGACAAGTTGATCGATGAGGTGTTGATCATTCGCACTGATCTGGGACAACGTAGTGCGTACTTGATGAAAGAGGAGTGGAGCACGGCCATGGACAGCATGAAAGTGTTGGACAAACGAGTTGCCAGCTTGGGCTTGCCACCTGACGAGTTCTTGGTCCTTACGGCGCGGGACCTACAGGAAGAGGCGAAGCAACGCTTCAATGAGGCGGACGAACTTCGCAAGCGCGCTGACCGAATTGATAATATTTTCGAACGTGACAGCCTATACAGGGCCGCCTATACAGCAGAACTGGAAGCGTTGCATGAGTTGGACAAGTCCTTGACAGTGAAGAACTACCTCTTAGGTCCGGACCTGGTGCGTGGTGGGACGGTGGATTACGAGACCATCGCGCGAAAGGTCTTTGGCATTCCGGAGCCGGTATTGGCGGGCATCCCTGAAGCAACGCGTCCATCCAAGGGGGCAACATCCGAGCCGGGTATGCAACGTACCGATGGTTCGGCAACCGCAACGGCACCGGGCATAGCGCGCACTCAACCGGTCACATCGAATGTGGATGGGGTCAATGTGGTCAGTAATGCCGTATCCAGCGGAACCAACGAACAAGAAGCAACAAGTACTGCTGCCACGCCAGTGCCGGGAACGACCGCCAATGAGGGAGCAGCGGGCTCGATGACGGCTGCGACACAACCTCCGGCAACGTCCACTGCCGATACTGAGCGAGCCCGTCAGCAAGCGTTGGCCGAGGTGGAACGCACCGAGGCCAATGTCCCGGCTTCTGCACGCATCCCTGCACAGATCTTCGAGGATATGTTGGCAGAGGAGTCGAAGGGGTTGGTGAGTTTGGATGCAGGTGAAGATCCAGAACTGCTATCCATAAAGCGTACATCCACCGCGGAGCGTTCCGCAGAAATGGAAAAACGCTCCTTGGAAGCTGCGGACAATGCCACAGCCCTGGAGGACAGTGCCAACGCAACCACACGCAAGCGGGACAAGGAATCATTGATGGCCTTGGCGGTGCGTGCCCAAGCGAATTCCGATTCGCTGCATGATGCTTCCTTGGCCCTGGCCGAAGAAGCCCGTGGACTGGAGCTGCAGCGCCGTGATTCGGAACAATCCAAGAAGGCTCAGGCACGCTTGGTGAAGTACTACTACCTCTCGCCCGAAGAGCAGAATTTGGTGATCGCCGATGAGGATCAAAGCAGGTACTTCCAAATGAGGGCCAAGGCTTTGGAGCAATATGATGGTGCCGCGGAAGCTGAGAATGCGGAGAAGATCAACCGCGAATTGGGGAACACCCTACAGAAGCAGGTGACGAACACGGACATTGAGGTACGTGCCGGTCGAATGACCGCCACGGAAGGGGCCGCGCGCAATGAAGTCCTCATGGCGCGTGCTTCCTTGTTCCAGTCCAGGGCTGATTCACTGAACAATGTGGCCTCCCGGTTGCGAGGTGCTGCGGGCATCAACGATGGACAGGCCGCCGTGATCCTTCAGGCCCTGCCAGCGGAACGGTCCCAAGAACTGATGGCTTTGGAAATGCGCACGCGACGCTCCGAGGTCTTGCTGTCCGAAGCTCGCGATCAAGCTGGGCGCCCTGCTCCAATTGCGGCCTCTTCAACCGTAGCCCCAAGATCTGCACCCGTTGTGCCGGATACCGCAAGCACTGCAGCGGTCATTGTTACGGAACCGAGAACGGAAGATCATACGTCGTTGCCCGCAGCACCAACTGGCGTTGCAGAACCGAAGCCCGTCGCATCCCCTGTTGTACGGAGCACGACGAACGATGCCGGAACCATCGGCACCCGCGTTATTGCTCCGCCGTTCGGGACAGACCGCGTAACACCGGTATCGGCTCGTGCCACCGTTGCGGCCATGAGCTTCCCGAAAGAACTTGTCGAGGACATCTTTGAACTGCGTCCAAAAGGCGAACGCAACGAAGTGGAGATCCCGATGGATGCCACGATCCCTGTCGGAGTCGTGTTCAAGGTACAGATCGGAGCGTTCCGCAATCCGGTTCCAGAAGAGGTGTTCAGTGATATGACCCCGGTCATGGGTGAGCGGGTCGGCAACAACCTGGTGCGCTACACCGCGGGGCTCTTCATGGCTTTCGAACAAGCGAACAACGCCAAGGATAAAGTGCGCGACCGCGGCTATCGGGATGCGTTCGTGGTGGCTTACCTCGATGGCAAGCGGATCCCGTTGGGGCAAGCCATGAACATGCAACAAGGCTCCGCGATCGCTGCGAATACATCACTGGCAACAGCTACGGGTCAGCCTTCCACGGTAGCGAACACCGTTTTGGAGCCAGCACCATCTACAACTACAACGGAGCCGAAGCCAGTTTCCCCGGCCACAACGACCGGAAATTCTCAGCCCACTGCAACCAGCGGGACGAGCAGACCGCCAACCGTGATCCAAACCCCCGTGGTGATACCGGTAACACCTTCGGCCAGTACGGAGGCGGATCCGCTCGTGAACTATCCGGCCACGGCGGAAGAGGTGGTGGCCCGTTTCGTTCCAAGCCCGGATGCTGCTTCCTACTACAATGTGCCCGGCGCAGCCCCAGCCCGGCAGGTGGAGACCATTCGTGGTCTGTTCTTCACGGTGCAGGTAGGTGTGTACAGCAAACCTGTTGCCTTGGACAAGATCTTCAACATCAGTCCGCTCAATAGCGAACGCACCGAGACGGCCAAAGTGCGCTACACCACCGGCGTCTTCACGGATACGGAGGTGGCTCGCCAACGCAAGGATGAAACGGTGCAGCTGGGGGTAAAGGACGCTTTCGTAACGGCGTACCTGAATGGAAAGCGGATCCCCATGCGCGAAGCCGATGCGCTCTTGAAGAAATTCGGGACCTCGATCCTCGCGACACCTTAAGGTCAGAGTGGTTCATCCACTCCTGTTCCTGCCTTTTACGGATGCTCGTTGGTTGGTTCATCGGTTGTATTTTTGCACCATGTCCAACTACGTCGATCATTCACCGGAGGAATTGCTTTTGGAGGAGGTGATGTGTGAAACAGGCACCTTCCGGGAGATCGTCCTGCACAATGACGATGTGAACACCTTCGATCATGTGATCGGTTCCTTGATCGAGATCTGTGATCACGAAGAGATCCAAGCGGAGCAATGTGCGTGGATCGTTCACCACAACGGCAAATGCGGGGTTAAACGAGGTACCTTCGATCAGCTCGAGGCGCGGTGCCATGCCTTGCAACAACGGGGACTTTCCGCCGAGATCCAATAACGGCCCGGAGATTGTTCGGGACCATGCGCGTTGATCAATGGTCTGGCCATTTCGGTCCTCACAGCCGCATCAAGAAAGCACATCAAAAAGAGCAGGGAATGAAGTACAAAGTGGTCCTCCCGATGATCGGGGTAGTGTTGTTGGTTGGATGTGCTACGGTCCCCATTACCGGCAGGAAGCAAATGAATCTGGCGAACGAAGGGGAGATGATGGCCATGGCCAACACGGAGTATGGTAAATTCCTGGTTGAGAATCAGCCCTTGTCTCCGAACGACCCCAATACGATCAAGGTGCGTACGATCGGTGAGAAGCTTGCTGTTGCCGCCACGAAATTCCTGAACGACAATAACGCCGGCGACCGAGTTGCCAACTACGATTGGCAGTTCAACGTGGTGAACGATCCCGCGGTGAACGCATGGTGCATGCCCGGCGGCAAAGTGGTGGTGTATACGGGCATTCTTCCGGTAACCAACGATGATGCGGGCCTTGCCGTGGTCATGGGGCACGAGATCGCCCATGCCATAGCGCGGCACGGCAACGAACGTATGAGCCAAGCCATGGCCTTGCAATTCGGCGGTGCTGCTATCGAGACCGTGATCGGGGAGAATCCCACCGCGGTGCAGAATATTTTCATGCAGAGTGTTGGTATCGGTTCCCAATTGGGTATGTTGAAATTCAGTCGGAACCACGAGACCGAAGCCGACAAGATGGGCTTGGTCTTCATGGCCATGGCCGGATACGATCCACGTGAAGCACCGAAATTCTGGGAGCGCATGAGCGCAAATGGCGGCGCTGCTCCTCCCGAACTCTTGAGCACCCATCCCAGTGATGCAACAAGGGTGGACGGCCTTAATAACTACATGCCCCAGGCCTTGAAGTATTACACACCGGCGCAGAATTGAGGCTGGTCGGAAGCGATATGAACGGTTTCCTTCTGGTCGGATAGGAGGCTGATAAAGCAGTAGTCCGGTCGTCCGTTACCTTTCCACCATGTCCCGTTGGTCTGACGTTCCGAGCACGGTTCGGATGCTCATGCTCCCTTTGATACGATTCCTTGGGAAATGGTTCTGTCGGACCGTGGTTTTGATCGGTTGCGTGGGGTTTTTGATGATCCTTATCGCCTTCACCCGACTGCCTTACGACGCACACCACTGGTTAGGTACAGCGAATGGCACGTGTACCGTTGCACCCGCAGCCATAGTGGTGTTGGGTGGTAGTGGAATGCCTTCGGGTCCTGAATTGCTACGGTTGGAATTGGCTGCACGGATCGGGGCGAAATTTCCACAAGCTGTGGTCCATGTGTTGCATGTGGACGATACGGCGAGCCTGCGACTGATGCGGGCCGAATTGATCTTGCGGGGCATACAGGCCGATAGGATAGAGGTGCAAGGACATGGCACCAGCACCCGTGCACAAGCCATGTTGTACCGGGAGGGACATCCAGACCTGGTCCAACGTCGCATTGCCATAGTAACGGCACCGGAGAACATGTACCGCTCGGTAGGGACCTTCCGCAAAGTGGGCTTTGATTCGGTTTGCGGTGCCGCCGCCTTCGAACGGGCACTTTTCGTGGACCTGGATTATTCGATTGAAGAGCTGGGTGGTACTTGGATGGCACCCGATGTTTCAGGGAGCACGGACCTGCGCTACACCTTCTGGAACTACTTGAAACTGGAGATCACTTGTTTCCGGGAGTATCTGGCCATAGCCTACTACAAATTGAACGGATGGATCTGAGCAAACAATTCCTATCTTCGCAGCCGTTTTTCAGGGGACCCGTAGCTCAATTGGATAGAGCACCTGACTACGGATCAGGAGGTTTGGGGTTCGACTCCCTACGGGTTCACACAATGCAGGAAGCGCCGCGAGGCGCTTTTTGCATTATGTGAACCCGTGCTGGTGTGAAGCACCAGCGGTCTCATCACGCAGTGAAGGACCATAGGCGAAGTTCATCCCGGCGAAAGCCGGGAACTCCCTACGGGTTCACACCAACGGACTCTTCACGCAGTGAAAGACCAGAGGCGATGTTCATCAAGCTGAAAAGCGGGAACTTCATATGGGCCACGAAGTTCCATCCAACGCTCGTTGGAAAGTAGATCTTCCGAAATAGATCTGGTTACCCGGAGTTGGCATTCGACCAACGCATTTCCCGATTCGAAGAAGACGAATTCTGGTTTGTCGAAACTTTGGTATCGTCGGTCACGTATCACGGTCCGCTCTGCTGCTGTAGAGCCTAAACGAACTCTCCTACCGATGAAACCAACTACTACACGTACATCCTTACTGCGCCGCTTGGTGCGGCCCACGCTTACACTGGCTCTTCTGCTGGTGTTGGTGGCCGATGCGCTGCCACAGATCTCGCAAACATTCACTGGGAGCGGGACTTTCACCGTTCCTGCTGGGGTAACCCAAGTTACCGTCGAATGCTGGGGCGGGGGTGGACGTGGCGGTTCACGGACAAGTGATGGTGGCGGAGCCGGAGGCGGCGGAGGAGCATATGCAAGAAGTGTGCTTACGGTCACTCCGGGAAACTACACAGTTACAGTCGGAGATGGGAGCAACACCACAGGAACACCAGGTGAAGATTCCTGGTTCGGCACGTCCACGACGGTCATGGCAAAGGGCGGATCAAGCCCCGGGAACAACGTAACTACCGCAGGTGCTGGTGGAACAGCGGCGGCAAGTATTGGTCAGATTACATTCTCAGGTGGAAACGGTGGAGTTGGAAGCAATACGGACGGGAACAACGGAGGTGGCGGAGGTTCATCCGCTGGAACTGCTGCAGGAGGAGGCAACGGTGCCGTTAACGGAGGTGGAAATGCACCAGCCGGCGGTGGTGACGGTGGCAATGGTAAGTCCGGAACACAAGGCAACGGTTCGGGTGGTACAGCACCCGGAGGCGGAGGAGGTGGAGGTAAGCGAACAAGTTGCTGCACAACACGCAATGGTGGCAATGGCGGCGATGGCCAAGTCATTGTTACTTACGATTATACCAACGGTCTTTGCATGGCCGCAGCAGCTTACAACGCGTTGCCGGATAACGGATGCGCATCGAACAACAACAGGGTGGTCCCTGTTGCGATCAGTGGTCTTCCTACAACCTTGGGTACTGCCGCTGGCAACGCACGATTGGAAAGCGTTGAAGTGATCGTAAGTCACACCTACAACAGGGACATTCGTATCAACTTGACCGCTCCCGGTGGTGTAACGCGCAACCTGATCCTGTATCGCTTCGGAAGCGGAGACAATCTTGGCAACCCTGCTGCCTGCCCCGGCTCGCCACTTATTTTCGCGGATGGAGGGACGGCCCTCAATACGACAAATACCAGCAACGTGACCGGCACCTATGCTCCGGAAGAGACCTTGGCTGGTTTCACTGGAAACCCGAACGGCGACTGGACCTTCACGATCTGCGATAACGAAGCGGCCGATCTCGGGAACGTACGTTACCTCAAACTCAACTTCTGCACGGTACCGTTGATCACGTCGGCAACAAGTAACAGCCCGATCTGTGCTGGCGGAACATTGAACTTGAGCTCTGCGGCAACAGGTACGGCTCCGCTTACTTATGCGTGGACGGGCACCGGCACGTACAGCCCTAATGCCGCAAACGCTTCACCATCAGTGACAGGTGCTGCTTCGGGTAACTACAACGTGACAGTGACCAACGGTTGCGGATCCACCAACACCGATGTGGCCGTTACCGTGACCACACCACCTTCCGCCACCATCTCCTACACCGGCTCACCCTACTGCGCAGGTGGTAGTGCAAACGTTACCCGGACCGGGACCGCAGGTGGTACGTACTCGGCCACGCCAGCAGGTCTCAACCTCAATAGCACCACCGGTCAAGTTGCGCTTCTCTCCAGCACCCCGGGGTCCTACACGGTAACCTACGAGATCGCGGCAGCAGGTGGCTGCCCACTCTACTCCACCACGGCGGGGATCACTATCACTGCCGCCCCGCTGCGCTATGCGGATACGGACGGTGATGGCTTTGGGGACCCGGCCAGTTCCATCACGAATTGTCTTCCCGTTGTGGGTTACGTGTCCAACAACACCGACAACTGCCCCACACTGTTCGGCTTGATCGGTGATGCCTGTGACGATGGAGATGCGAATACCATAAACGACCTCATCAATGGCTCGTGCGTCTGTGCGGGTACAAATGCTCCTTGGTACAGCCAAGGCAGCGGAGCCTTCACCGATGCCATTTGGAGCCACAATATTGCTGGCCCCGGAACTGTTGCGATCTTGAATTCCGCTTCCGACGTGATCATCCAAGCGGGTCATGCAATTACCATCGCTGGTGCCCAAGATGTTCGTGACCTCTCCGTGGAAGCTACGGCCAGTTTGGGTCTGGGAGCGAACACCTTGACGGTCCATGGCGACAACGTGGATATCGACGGTTCCCTGCTAGGCGGCACAGGCAACTTGAGCCTCACCCCAGCGGGCACTGCCACCTTGGACGGATCCGGGACCCTTAACTTCTACGACCTGACGGTGAATGCACCGAACGGGCTCAACTGTATTGCGAATGCACCTATCCGAGGAACGCTCTCCCTCGTGGATGGCGCGTTCACGGCAACGGGTGCAGTTAGCCTCGTGAGCAATTCCAACTTGACCGGTCGTTTGGGTCCGGTAGCTGCAACGGCATCGTATGTGGGCAACCTTACCGTTAACCGGTACATTCCGGCAGGGGCCACCAACTGGCGCTTGTTGGGCAGCAGCGTGAGCGGCGAGACCGTGAACGACTGGAAGGACGATTTCTATACCGCAGGTTTCCCGGGTTCACATAGCCCAGGTTTCTCCAGCCCGGTCGGCAGCGGAATTCTCTGGCCAAGTGTCCGGTGGTACAATGAAACCAACGGAGGAGCTCAAGTCATCGATGGCTTGACAGGTGCAACGAGCAACAGCCAATCGCTGGTCGCCGGCCAAGGTTTTGCAGCCTGGTGCGGTACCGGGTTCGCCACCACGACGGCCTTCACCGTGGATGTGACCGGTAACCCGAATGTGGCCCAAACGCCGATCGCCTTGCCTATGACCTACACCAATACCGGTGTGCCAAATACAGATGGCTGGAACATGGTGAGCAATCCTTTGCCAAGCCCGATCCTCTTCAGCAACATGGACCGCGGTGCCGATGTATTGGACTTCATTACCTACTTCGATCCGGCTACCGGCAACAATGCCGTCTATGACATCAGCTTGGGTATTGGTACCCTTGGTGGCACCAACGTGATCCAGAGCGGACAAGCCTTCTGGTTGAAAGCGGACGGTGCTGCCGTGACCACTACTGTTGAAGAGAATGACAAGACCACCGGCAACAGTGGTGGGTTCTTCGGTGGCGACTTGGCACCGAACAGTTCCATGATGCGCTTGAAGATCACCAGTGCACAGAACAGCTACAGCGATGAGACCTTGGTGGTCTTCAGCCAAGGAAGTCCGGAGATCAACGGTGACGATGTTGTGAAGTTCGTCTTCGCACATCCGGAGGCACCACAGATCGCAACTGTTGGTGATGCCGGTCAAATGATCGCCATCAATGCCTATGGAGAGTACACCACGGACATCAGCATTCCGGTCATGTTCGATGTAGCTGTGAACGGTACGTACACCATCACGGCCACTGGGCTTGGTTTGTCGGGTCTTAGCTGTCTGCGTCTGGAGGACTTGACCACCAATACCAGCACTCCGCTTGTGGAAGGTGCGAGCTATTCCTTCACGGCCTTGGGCAGTGACAATGCGAACACGACACGTTTCGTTCTGCACGCCAGTGCTCCGCTCCAGTTCGCGACCACCAGCGCCACCTGTGCCGGTCAAGCCAACGGTTCTGCGAGTGTGGAGATCGGAAGCGGACCTGTGGACATTGTGTGGATGGATGGGGAAGGCGTAGTCCTTTTGGAACAGAGCAACGTACAGGCCGGAACCAGTGAATTCTCCGAGTTGGAAGCCGGTTCTTACAGTGTAGAGGTGACCAGCAACGCAGGTTGCGGCAACTTGATGACCAACTTCGTTATCGAAGCGCCTTCAGCTTTGGAAGTGGAGGCTGATGCCATGCCAGCGAGTTGCCCAGAGACCGAAGATGGTACCATCGATCTGATGGTGCTCGGCGGGGTGGGTCCGTACACCTATCTCTGGAGCAACGGTTCCACGGATAGCGCCATTGAAGTGCCTGCGGGTACCTACACCGTGGAGGTTGCCGATGCCAACGGTTGCTCGGTCGATCCACTGGAAATTGAAGTGGGCGCTGGTGAAGGTCCTGAAGCCGGTATCTCCGTGGAGAACACGACAGTGATGGTGGATGACGAGGTCACCTTCTTCGTGATCAACACCAACGGCGTCACCAATAGTTGGGACTTTGGCGATGGAGCGACCAGCAATGAGTTGGAACCGACCCACAGCTACACACTGCCAGGTACGTATACCATTACCCTTACGGTGGATGATGGAAGCTGCACAAGCACCACGACCTTGGAATTGAATGTTGAGTCGACCACCGGCTTGGCGACCATCGTTGGCCACACGCTCAATGCTTGGGTTAGCGGCGAGGTGTTCGTAGTGGACCACAATTTCAATGACAACGAACCCGTGTTGGTCCGTGTGCTCAGCACCAACGGTCAACTCGTGCAAACACATCGTTTCGCTGGTCAACCTGCTCGCCTCACCTTGCCTACGGCCGATCTGGCCACCGGCATCTGGCTGGTCCGTGTGAGCAGTGGGAACAATGTCCGTACCTTCTCACTACCTGTGCTGCGTTGATCGAAAGCACAATTCCTTAGGCAACAGCCCCCGGCAAAACCGGGGGCTGTTGCATTTCAACCAAACCTTCACTGGTAAATGGACAACGGACTGTTCAGTGTCCGTCTACGTCCATTCCTTTCCGTTCCCATTGAAAGCCGTATGATCCGTGCAACCAACGCCGCTACTTCCCGTACAAACATGCACTCACACCCCGTTGAGCGCGGGACCAAGAGCAATACCCATGCGTTCATTCCTACTCCGATCCATATCCCTCGGCCTGCCAGCGTGTATGGCCCTTCGGCACTTTCGCACAATCCACTTCACCCGCACCGCACACGTGCCCAGACCACTACGGGAACGAGATCATCGGCACACCGGTGGATGGCAACAATTTGGGAAACTCCGCCGTACGGTTCCGTATCACCAGCGGCATGAACAGCTTCAGCGATGAGGCGATCGTCGTTTTCAGCCAAGGCAGCCCGGCCACCGATGGTGAGGATGTCGTGAAGTTCGTTTTCGGGCACCCTTCCGCACCGCAGATCGCCACCTCCGGCGATGGCAGCGTGTTGTTGGCGATCAATGCCTACGGACCCTACACCACGGACATCAGCATTCCCATTTACGTCAACGCGGCCATGAACGGGAACCATACGATCACGACAACTGGCTTGGCCGGAATTGGACTTACCTGTTTCGTACTTGAAGACCTCACGAACAACACGAGCATGGCGCTCACCGAAGGTGCTGCCTTCGCCTTTCAGGCCATGGCCAATGCCGACGAGAACGTACCCCGCTTCATGCTGCGCGCCAGTGCGCCGCTGGTGTTGACGCCGAGCAATGCCAGCTGCTTCGGATTGGATGATGGCAACGCGACCGTATTGGTGAATGCATCACCCGTGGATATCCAATGGGTCGATGCGGACGGGGTGGTGATGTTGGAACAGAACAACGTCGCCTTGGGAGGCAGTTCGATCATGGCCTTGGATGCCGGAACCTACAGCGTTCGGATCATCGGTACGGCAGGTTGTGGGGTGATCGAGGAACAGTTCATCATTACCGAACCAACAGAGTTGATGCTCGATGGTTCCACCGAACCGACAAGCTGTTCAGGGACGGAGGACGGCATTATGGAAGTGCAGGCGATCGGCGGTACCGCGCCGTATGAATTCCTTTGGAGCAACGGCAGCACGGAAACCCAGCTCGTCGTAGCCTGCGGGCGTCTACACCGTTGTGGTCACGGATGCGAACGGATGCTCCTTGGCCGCACAGGAATATGAAGTGGGCATGGGCGGTGGTCCGGAAGCAGGCATCTCCGTTCTAAGCAGCACCGTTCCAGTGGGCACCGAGGTCTCCTTCTTCAATGCCGGCGACCCGGCCTTGGACCACTATTGGGAGTTCGGCGATGGCGAAGTGAGCTACGAGTTCGAACCCACGCACAGCTTTGCAACACCCGGCGAGTTCATCGTTACCCTTGCTGTGGATGATGGCACCTGCACCACCACGACCGCTTTGGCCATGAACGTGGAAACGACCACGAGCATTCCCACCATCGTGGGTGCGCGTTACAATGCCTGGGTGAGTGGCAACGTCTTTGTGCTCGATCACGAATTCAACAACAGCGAACCGGTCATGGTACGGATCATGAACACTGCCGGCCAATTGCAACAACAGCACCGCTACCCGGCCAGCCCGGGCCGCATCACCATACCCACGGACCAACTCTCCGAAGGCATCTGGCTGCTGCGCGTAAGCAACGGCACCAGTGCGCGCACCTTCT
>JADKFY010000012.1 GCA_016717305.1 Flavobacteriales bacterium | reverse complement strand
TGTCAGCCGCATGTTGGAAGAAGCGTTCCATCGAGCTGGCCACGATGCGCAGCACCTCGCCCTTATTGCTTGCATGGTATAGCAGCTGGGTGAAACCACTGACGTCCATGAGCATCAAGCTGCATTCGACCGCTTCAGAAGCAGGCTTGGAATTCCGAGATACTTTTTTCGACATCGAATATTGCGCTTGTATGGTTCCGGACCTAGGGACCAAAGTAATTCTATGTGTGCTATTGCAAAAGTGCAGAGATTCATTGCACGGTGTACATTCAGTCCGCTATGGCGGTGATCGCATCGAATGATACCCTGATACGTCAGGAAGTCTTTCAGGCGTTGGTGAAACATGAAGCCTTCGCTGGAAGCCGTCTTGGCCTTAAGCGGGATGATGGCGATGTGTCGGCGGCTGCTTGCCGGTCGGATGGTGTCCGCAACTTCCGTGGCCCATCGGTGTGGAGACTCCCGTCCGGCTGTTCTCGGAGCATGCGCAGTTCCGACCGAAGAAGGTGGACCGGCTGCTTCAAGACGGCCGAGAGCGGACCAGCCTGATTCCTGGCCCCTTCACCATGCTTGCCCAAGTGTGGAAGGAACGAAAGGCGGGTGTGCTTGAATTGCCAGCGAGTTTCGTCGGTGAGTTCGAGCGGCGGTTCGAGCAACTCACCTTGGGCAACATCGCTTGGCTGGTCCGGGTGTTGGGCAAAGCGATCACGACGAACAGTGCGGCGACCTTTCTCCCTGAATTGAAGGAGGTGCTCAATGATCGTTTCTATGCAAGCCTTGATCAATGGGTGCCGGAGCGGAATGAGATCGGGCATTATCAAGTGAACCTCACCGGGGAAGATCGAACGACGGTGTGTGGAATGTGGCGAACGGCTTGGCGAATTGTTGGCCGCACTAGCGCTTTTCAGCCGTTACAAATTGGTAAGCGTGCGCGAGATCCAAGTGCGCAAGCCACGATCCAAGGAAGCTGTTTTTCAACACCGGATCGACCTCTTGAACAGTTCCGATTCCGATTTCAAGGCGAGCGATGTGGAAGGCATCCACTTCACCGAAAGACGCTGACCTGCTTGAAGAATTCCGGGATCTTGTCAATGCGATCGTGGGCCGGACCGTTGCACAATGACCAGCTCGCCCTTCAAATTCCTGGACAGCTATTCACTGGCGGACCACGGCACCTTCTTCGGTCGTGATCGGGAATCGGGCGAACTTTTCAGGCAGTGTTTCACCGGTCCGATCCTTGTTGTTTACGGTGGCAGTGGCACGGGCAAGACATCGTTGGTGCAATGTGGTTTGGCATCGCGTTTCTTGGAGAGCGATTGGTTGCCGATCCTCGTGCGACGCTCGGGCGACATGCTCACATCGCTCCTTGAAGCGGTGGAAGCCAACACGCTAACGGCCAGCACCAGCACCGGTTTGAACGGCGCGTCGCGAACCTCTACCTCGATAAAGCTGAAGCCGATACACTTCATCTTCGATCAGTTCGAGGAGCTCTTCATCTTCGGCAAACAACAAGAGAGCGCAACCTTCTTCGCAGCGATCCACAACGTGTTGGAGGCGCAACGCAGTGCACATGCGATCTTCATAGTGCGCGAAGAATACTTGGCTGAACTTACCCGTTACGAACACCTTGTTCCGGGCCTGATCGAGAACCGGTACCGCGTGGAACGCATGGCGCGCAGCCACGCTGTTGAAGTGGTGGAGAAACTGTGCGCGGCCAATGGCATCCAATGTTCCGCAGGCTTCAGTTCGGCCATGGTGGATCGGCTCAACCCCGAAGGTCACGGCGTGGAACTCTCCTATTTGCAAGTGTATCTGGATCGTTGTTGGCGATCACGGCAGAACGATGAACCGTTTTCCATCGCACTGCTGGAACGCATCGGATACGTGGACGATCTGCTCGGCGCTTTCTTGGATGAACAAGTGGCCGACACCCCGGAACCCGAACGTGCCGAAGCGCTCTTGAAAACCTTCGTAAGCGACCAAGGCACCAAGCGCCAACTCACCACCGACGAAGCGCACGAATGGGTCAACGCCATTGGCACCACCATGGAACCCGCCGAGGTGGACCGCCTGCTACAAGTCTTCGTAACCAAGCGCTTGCTCAAAGAACGCGATGAACGGGGTCGCTACGAATTGCTGCACGATGCTTTGGCGCGCCAGATCTTCCAACGGATCACCCGCGCCGAACAGGAGCTGATCGAAGTGCGGCAATTCGTGCAACAGGCATATGGTCAATACGAAAAGCGTGGAGCGAAGTTGACCGCGAACGACCTTACTTACTTACGCCCTTATCGTGGGCAATTGCATTTGAAGGGGGAGGTGAAGGGGTTTGTGGAAGGTGCTTTTGGAGAGGAGGAGCGGCGGGTGAGGCGGAAGAAGAGAGTGATAGGAATAGGGCTGGGATTATTATTCCTTATAGGGTTGGCTGGAGGCCTCTTCGTTGGGGATTTGCAAAAGCGGCTTGATGTCGAACGGAACCAGAATATGAGTTCCCAATTGGCGGAATACGCAATGGCCTATGCTGACAAGGATCCTCAACGTGCCTATCTGGCTGCGGAACGCGCTTATGAACTTGACCCGTCACTGGCAGCCTCCCGTGCAATACTTCGAACGTATAATAGTCTGTATCCAATTATTTCAAATTATGCCGGAACCATTGCACGTGTGGCGGATGACAAACATTCCTTCATCATTATCGATCCTGAAAAGGGGTTCGCGGTTTACGATCTCAATGGGCGTAAGTTGTTCAGTCGGCCACTCACCGCGCATCAGCCGGGAGGTATTCGATACGTTGCCGGAGATCATGTTCTATGCGTGGATAGCGCTGTGTCCATCTATGACCTGTCCGGAAGGGTCATTTTTGGCTGCGACACGGCGGATTGGATCGGTTATAGCAGCGAAGGGCAGTTCGTAGGTGTGACCAAGGATACACTTCTTATTGAAAAGTCAGGCTCATTCCGGAAATTGGGATGGAGAACTAGCACTGTGTATTCTCCAAGAGGCTTCTCGCATTCAGGCACCACTGCTGTGGGGTTTCTTGACAGTTCGACCATTTATATGTTCGATACGGACTCACTGCGGATCCTACGTATAAGAGGTGCTATCGAGATCGAGCACGTCGTGGCGCTTCCGGATGGTTTTTCAATGTTGAGAGGTAAATATGCTGGCGTTGTGTCTGGTACATTTTGCATCGACACCGGTTTAGGGATCTATGCCTTCAAGAGAGGGCCTAAATCCTGGGAAGCACTTAACATGGATTACGGCCCCATGTCCTGGACCCATTTCTATTCGGATGCTGTGCTCATCAATGTTAACGGTCCTGGAAAGGCCTTACCACACGTGTTGATATACGCTGCTGCTTCAGACTTCAAGCACCCTAAGAAGATAAGCGGATGGTTGATAGCGCATTTCCCAAGTAGTGGAATGACACTCACTACGCCAAGCGAAGACAAAAGGGAGCCAACTCGGTTGTTTCATACCGATGGCAAAGTTGTTCTCGAGATCGACGGAACACCTGCGGCATTTGATGATCAAGGTTTCATCACCATATCCGATACAACGGTAAGTACTGATCTCGTTAGTGTTTGGAGCCAAACGGGAAAGCGAGAACTCAAACTGATCACCAAAAAGGTCTTAGCAAAATTCAATCCACCGGAACACGCGATCTGGCTTGATCGGTCAGGGGACTCGACGATCGTACACTACCTCTCTGAAGACAAGATCAACGGCGAACCCACTCAGATCCTCAGGAGTGTTGAGCATGGCCAAGTCCAGAGCTACATTCCCTTGGGTGATGTTGACTTCAATCATAGGAATATGGCATTCGCGTTTGGAGAAGATCGTTTGCTTGTGAACAAAGGGGCACAAGGCCATTCGTTGGTTGATCGTCGATGGAAGAATGTGACTGTGCCAATGTTGTCTGGTGATCATAGGGAATTCATTTTTCGAGATGCAATCCTCCCATCCGGATTTGCACAGTGGAACGCTAGTCGCGTTAATAGTGAACGAAGCAAGGGAGATAGTACAACAGCATATTCTTCGTGGGCTTATTCAATGTGGAGACCTCAGGGCTTCCATCGTGATTCGATCATTCACGATGGAAGTCGAATGAGGGATAGGTCCATCTTCATGGGTGAAAATGACGAATTCTCTCCCAAGGGAGACTATTTCAAGCTCGTTCACATACCGAACTATTGGAAAGATTATTCAGCATCTGAAGTGAGTGTATGGGACGTGCGGTCAGGAGAATTGTTGAACGGTCGGACGCTAATCGGCGCAGAAGATATTCTTTGGAATGAATATGAAACATCCTCGTTTACGATCATACGTTCAGACTCAATCCTGCTCGTAAGCAGCGATTTTGCTCGCTCCTTCACCTCTGTTCCTCGTGACAGTTCTCGGGTTGCGTCCTTGAAGAACGAACCGATACATGTTTTCTGGAATAAGGAAAGTTGTCTGGTTCGAGTCATTCATCCCAAGAAGCGCGTTACATCCGCATTGGTTCTCGACCGAACCAAGATAGATCCCAAGGTTTGACCTTGATATGCCTACTTGGCCCAATTCAACACGGATCAGTGCCCAGAGTGACTCAGTTGTATATTTCATTTTGAACTACTGGTCGGGGGGTGGTGTGCTTCAACGCTTTGTCAATGGAGTCCCTGCTGGAACGATCGACACTCCAGGTTCAAGCACTATTGTGTATCGTGATGGTGAACCACGAATTTGTTCAAGGAAGATCACGATCAAGGATGGGGACTTTGGGATCCAACAAGATCCCGGTGGAGAAGTGACCTACTATGCATTGGATGTATCGGACACGGGAATGACAATGAACGAGATCCCGATGTCCGAAGCAGAAGCACCTGAAATGATGTTCAACATCGTTGACGATCGTATTCGTATCTGGGATCAGGATCTATTGCAATTGGATGCACGACCCTTCGATATTCCGGGTACGGGCAAAGCCTTTACCAGTCATCGATTACTTGATCGGTTTGAGCTGTTTCCGATGGACCCGAAGGAGGCTATCCGCATGGTCCGCGAAGAGAAGGTGTACGGCGAGTTCTGGAAGAACATCAACATCGATCCCTTGGTGAAGAAGATCGCCCAATGACCTCGCCCTTCAAATTTCTGGACAGCTACGCGCTGGCGGACCACGGCACTTTCTTCGGTCGTGATCGGGAATCGGGCGAACTTTTCAGGCAGTGTTTCACCGGGCCGATCCTGGTTGTTTACGGTGGCAGTGGCACGGGCAAGACCTCATTGGTGCAATGCGGATTGGCCGCACGTTTCTTGGAGAGTGATTGGTTGCCGATCCTCGTGCGGCGTTCGGGCGACATGCTCACTTCACTTATCGAAGCGGTGGAAGCCAACACGCTAACGGCCAGCACCAGCAGCGGTTTGAACGTGCGCGTCGCGAACCTCTACCTCGATCACTTCAAGCCGATCTACTTCATCTTCGACCAGTTCGAGGAGCTCTTCATCTTCGGTAAACAACAAGAGAGCGAAGCCTTCTTCTCGGCGATCCATACGTTACTCGAAGCACAACGCAATGTGCATGCGATCTTCATTGTGCGCGAAGAATACTTGGCTGAACTCACCCGCTACGAACACATCGTACCGGGCCTGATCGAGAACCGCTATCGGGTTGAACGCATGGCACGCAGCCACGCCGTTGAAGTGGTGGAGAAGCTGTGCTCGGCCAATGGCATTCAATGCTCCGATGGCTTCAGTGCGGCCATGGTGGATCGGCTCAATCCCGAAGGCCACGGCGTCGAACTCTCTTATTTGCAAGTGTATTTGGACCGTTGCTGGCGATCTCGGCAGAACGAGGAACCCTTCTCCATCGCGCTGCTCGAACGCATCGGTTATGTGGACGATCTGCTCGGTGCCTTCTTGGATGAACAAGTTGCCGACACCCCGGAACCCGAGCGTGCCGAAGCCCTCTTGAAAACATTCGTAAGCGACCAAGGCACAAACGCCAACTCACCACCGACGAAGCGCACGAATGGGTCAACGCCATCGGCACCGCCATGGAACCCGCCGCTGTGGACCACTTGCTGCAGGTCTTCGTAACAAAGCGCTTGCTCAAGGAACGCGACGAACGGGGTCGTTACGAATTGCTGCACGATGCCTTGGCACGCCAGGTCTTCCACCGATCACCCGTGCGGAACAGGAGCTGATCGAAGTGCGGCAGTTCGTGCAACAGGCGTTCGGCCAATACGAAAAGCGCGGCGCGAAGTTGACGGCGAACGACCTTACCTACTTGCGACCGTATCGCGGTCAGTTGCATTTGAAAGGGGAGGTGAAGGGGTTCGTGGAAGGTGCTTTTGGGGAGGAGGAGCGGCGGGTGAGGCGGAAGAAGTTGCGTTCAAGGTTACTGCTCGGTGGACTGGTACTTCTGTGTTTGATCGGTGGAAAGCTCTTTGCCGATCTTCAAAAGCGGCTTGATGTGGAACAGGCTATAAATGAGAGTGGTCGCCTTGCTGAAAAGGCCATGGAACTGACCGCGGTCGATCCGTATGCAGCATACTTGGTTGCAGAAGAAGCTTATGCACGGCATCCCGGTTTGAGCGCTGAACGAGCGTTGATCCACACGTATCAGTTCTTGATGCCAGTGATCGCACGATTCAAGGGGTAATGATGTTCGAATCAACAGGGCGAATGGAACCTTCGTGGTTGTAAATGGAAATGATGCAGAGAATTCCATTAAGGTCCTGGATTCATTAGGTACGGTGTTGTTCGAGCATTCCGGTGATGACATGGCATGGGGCCAATTCACTCTGGTCGCGAATGGGCGAATGATGCTGACACTCGGTTTCCAACCCCAAATTGTTTAATAGCGTAGGCAAGCCGAGCCATCAGTTTTCCGGCCCAATAAGAGAGGGTCGTTTTGATGATGATGATTCTACCTTCTATCCGTTTGCTCCAGGTGAATTGGTGATTTGGAGAATGGGAATGTCAGGCATTTTGAGCATCCCGATCGATTCAACCGGGGTCGATCAATGGTTGGCATCTGCTGATCTCATCGGTTTCAATGACCACGCAGAGATGATGGTCGCCATAAGGTCGGATTCGATCTTTCTTGCACGGGTCGGAACAAACCGACTAGAGCTTCTGGACCGAGAGCGGATTGTGTGGAGCAGCGCCGTATCGGGGAAGATCGACAACACATTTCAAGGTATGATATTACCACTCAATCGAGGGATAAGGCGCTCGATTTCACACAAGCCACAGACCTGATCGTTGACCAGGACAAGGTGATCGTAATTAGCGAACTTGGAATATGGCAAGCGCGGATCAACCCGTCTGGTGAGCTGGTCCATGTTGGAAGTGTCGATTTTCCTAGCCGCGGTGTAGTATTCGAGAAAAGCCATGGAATGTTGTTTTCGGGAGCATCTGAATACCGTTCCATTTTGTTGAGGTCAGAGCCAAATTCGGTCTATGTGTTGAGTAATCCAACCGAACTCATCGTGCCAAAGGTTCCAGAAGGATACAACTTAATAGGATACAACGATTCACTAAAGTGCTACGGTGCGTCAAGTTATGACGGTCGGTGGTATTATCCTAAAGGAATGACCGCAGGGATCGACGGCACCCATCGAGTCGAATACGACCTGATATACATGCAGTGGAACAAGCCGGATGAGCTTTTGGTTGTCAAGGAAGACCACCCTGGGAGCAAGGTCGATCTGACGCAAGTGGATTTGATCGGAAATACGCACTGGACCTATCGAACACGAGCAGGCGGAAAATTCCGATTCATCCATCTTTGGATGGGGAAAATTGCAGATGGTGGAGTCGATCATGATCAGTAGGGTCAAGTGTCATTTATCTACTCTGAAAGACGGCGCGCTGCAAGACCGAAGTCTCATTCCAGAGCAACGGTATGAATCGACTGCTTTAATCGGCAGAAATGCTGAACGCATGATCGTGTCGTATTCGGACAGCCTAGATCATAATGGTGGATCGCACTTCTACTTCTGCATCGGTAATTCCTCGTGGGGAAAATTGGACATGTGGGAAATGGAAATTGTCTCGGTCGTGCTTCGGAATGACAGTCTGTTTGCGTATTCAATGGGCTCGAATGGTGCGGTTATGAAGCGCGTCGCCTACCTCCCGACAACAGGACACGCGCGGAACGAATGACACGGAACAGGACCAGTTGGATATACCCGTTGAGTAAGCGACACATTTTACTGGAAACCATTAGGGGGCCTTATGATGACGCCGCAGAAGGGTACTTGATCGATATGCAGTTGGGCAATTGGGTTGACACCGGCAGGTTCAAAGACCCTGCATGGTTTTGGAGGATCGTGGGGTCACCACATATCGTTATGCTTAGAGGCAACGAGATGGATCAGTTGGATAACGACTTGCAGACCGTTCGACGAATCCAATTGGCCGAAGCTGAGCCGGATTTGTCGTTTGGGGAGAACCAAGTGGTCGTTCGGAACCAATTACGGAACGGTGAGATTACCGTGATCGACATGAAAGATCTCCATAAAGAAGTAATCAAATTGCCTATCAATGAACTCGACTCAGCATTCGCCACAGAGCTACGAAAAGGGAATTACGAACGGTTCAAAGCGATGTTGGATATAACGGGTGTGCTGTTCGTTGCCCAGAGTGATGTGAATGAACCCACACGGTCGAAACTTTACGCGGTGGCGAAGGGGAGCGTTATTTCTACCATGAAGGTGAATGGAGAGATCACATTTGAATCTGACAGCGCGGAGAACGTTATAGCAAGGACTGAATCAGGTCTTCGACGTGCCTTCAATGGGTCAGTACGCGTATCTCAAGGAGGCGTAGGAACCACTAACCGATATGAAGTGTCTCCTTCAGGCACTATTGTTGGGTCGAAAGAGATCCTTGGTCACTTTATGGTCGCAGACGTGAAAGGCCCCGAGGACGATAGGGTCATCAAAAAGGACGGACAAGTGGTCTTCTCAACGAACTATGGAACATGCCAAATATGCGATAGTGTCCTCTACTCCACCCACCGCGCAGTTGACCACTTCGAAGCATTCCCCCTCTCCGGCAAGGAGATCATCCGTCAGGTCCGTGAGGAAAGGAAGTTCGGCGAGTTCTGGAAGCACATCAACATCGATCCCTTGATCCAAAAAGCACTCGAGTGATGCGCACTTGCAAACGCGATCACAATTCAAGTAATGCTCCCAACCCTACCTTGCTCCAAACCGATCCACTAGTATGAAACAAAGCACCCTCCATTGCTCCCTTGAGAAAGTCCGATCCTCCATAGTCTCCCTGTCCTTCTTCACTTTCTTCACCTCCCTCACCCTCACCTCCACTGCCCAATCGCCCTTCACCTACACAGACATGCTCATGCTCGATCGCATAAGCGGGCTTGCGGTGGATCCAGCAGGCCACTACGCGGTGTTCAATGTGCGCTCCACGGATATGGCCAACAACAAAGGGGTTTCCACATTGTGGTTGAAGGACCTTACGAAACCCGCGGAACCTGAAGTGCAACTTGGCGTGAGCGAAGGTGGCGCGTTCGATGTGCAGTGGGCTCCGGACGGGCAGTCGTTCTACTTTCTTTCGGGAAGGGGTGAAGAGGGCACAACGCAAGTTTGGAAGACCGATGTGGCCGGTGTAAAGGCGGAACAGATCACGCGGTTGGCATTGGATGTGGGCGCATATCGCGTAACGCCAGATGGCAAAGGGTTGGTGGTTTCTTTGGCGTCTTTCCGGAGTGCGAAGGGGATGCGATTGTGTGTACAGCGAACAAGAACGCGGAACGTGCGGCCAACAAGGCCAGTGGTATGGTGTATGAAAAATTGTTCGTGCGTCATTGGGACACGTGGGCTGATGGAACGCGCAATCACTTGTACCACATCGCACTGAATGGACCGTTGTCGCAACCCGTTCCATTGATGCCGAAATTCGATGGTGATGTGCCTTCAAAGCCATGGGGAGGATCAGAGGACTTTTGCATTTCACCCGATTCAAGGACGATCTATTTCGCGGCGCGCGTAGCAGGGGTCACGGAACCGTGGAGTACCAATTTCGACATCTTCAGTGTGCCTATTTCGGGTGGAAAGACAACCAACTTGACCGAAGCGAACCTGGCGTGGGATGCAAATCCTATCGTATCGCCTGATGGCAAAACACTCGCTTACAAGGCCATGAAGCGTCCGGGTTTCGAAGCGGATCGTTTCGAGTTGAAGTTGCGCGATCTAGCTACGGGAAAGGTATCATCGCTTGCTGCGGATTGGGATCGAAGCGTGGATGGAATGCAGTGGAGCAACGATGGTAAAAGCATGTATGTGATCGCAGGTGATGTGGGCACTACACGGTTGTTCAAGATCGATGTGAAGACGGGCACCGTTACTGCGCTTTCCACCAAAGGGCATTTCGATGCATTGCACCAAACAGCGACTGGTTTCGTGTTCATGAAGAGCGGCTTGAATGGACCATCGCAGATCTACGCAGCAGCACCGAAGTCGAAGATGATCGACGAAGGCGCGATCGCACTAACGAACGTGAATTCAAGTTTGAAGGACAAGAAGTTCGGGAGTTCGAGCAGTTCAACTTCAAGGGTTGGAATGATGAAACTGTTCATGGCTATGTGATCAAACCTTCGAACTATGAAGAAGGCAAAAAGCACCCTGTTGCGTTCTTGATCCACGGAGGTCCGCAAGGCAGTTTCAGCGATGGCTGGAGTTTTCGTTGGAACCCACAGACCTATGCGGGCGCTGGTTATGCAGTTGTCATGATCGACTTCCATGGATCAACGGGATACGGACAAGCCTTCACCGATGCGATCTCTGATCATTGGGGCGATCGTCCGTTGGAAGACCTGCAAAAAGGGTGGGCTCATGCGTTGAAGACCTATCCGTTCTTGGATGCCGAACGTGCAGGAGCGTTGGGTGCATCGTACGGCGGATTCATGGTGAATTGGATCGCCGGAAATTGGAAGGCGCCATGGAAATGCTTGGTGTCGCACAACGGAGTTTTCGATACGCGGATGATGGCGTATTCGACGGAAGAGTTGTGGTTCTCCACCTGGGAAAGTGGAGGTGCAGATGTCTACGAGAACCCCGCCAAGTACGATGAGTTCAATCCTGCGTTGCACGTGAAGAAGTGGTCGGTGCCCATGTTGGTGATCCACTCGGACAAGGACTATCGCATTCCGTTGGACCAAGGCATTGGCGTGTTCACGGCATTACAGGCCAAGAAGATCGATTCGCAATTCCTGCGCTTTCCGGATGAGAACCACTGGGTGCTTAAACCGCAGAACAGCGTGCAATGGCACAAGACAGTGTTTGATTGGTTGGATGTGCATTGCATGTAGCCGCGATGCATGGTTGCGTCGAGGAATGCTCGGCACTACTTGCGGTTCAATAACTGCCTGAACGCGATCACATGGGCGAACAACACGATCGGAACCACCACGGTCGGTAGCAAGTTCATCGGAAAATAGAGCACTGCTACGTTGGGTTGATCGAATGCCAACTGTTGGATCGGCGACGGAATGCAGAATGCGGCGGTGATCACTACGTTCAACAGCAACGCCAAAGCGATCACGTTCCAGATCACCAACACGGGTTTGTTCCTTACACCGTTCCTGAATGCGAACAATGCGATGAAGGGTGCCGAAAGTCCGGAGAGCACATCGAAATTAGTACCGTGTACGGACATATAGGTGCTCAAGAAGTGGCGTTCAACAAGCAGGAACAGAACGATCTCCACTGGTATGCGGATCGTGTGCAACCAAGTGAGTTTGCGCAGGTCTGCGCGGTCCATGAAAGCTCGTCCGGTGGGTGTGGCAAGACAAACAAGTATGGCGATGAGCTGCAGGTAGAACACCAAAAGCAAATACACGCGGCGGCAATGATGTGGTATCGCTGAAGAAGCCGGATAGGCCAAGTGCGGCTTGAATAAAGGCCCAGATCAAAACACCGATCAGCAGCGTTCTGGAACGCATTGCCCAAAACAGCAGCAGCAGGGTAACAGCCGTGATCACTACGAATAGTCCGGAGATCCAAGGTTCAATGGATTGAAGCATGGTGGTCGAAGGTAATGCGGCTCCGAAGGCGGATATCTCCGGACCTCTACATTACTCCATGCAGATGCTCGGCTCCTTACCGATCGGAAGTGCGATCTGACTACTGCCGCAACACCCGCTGGCTCAGTATCACCTTTCCAGCAACGATCAATGTAGCCAAGTACGTACCTGCAGCACATGCATTCGCACTAGCATCACTTCCATTCCACTGCGTGGTGAACCTTCCTTGCGACATTTGCTTGTCCACCAATGTCACTAATTCGCGCCCATCCAAGTTGGTGATCACGACCTTTACTTGGGCGTTCCGGAACACGTTGAAATGGATGCTGGTAAGATCAGCGCTGGGGTTCGGGTAGGTGGGCATCATGTACCCATCATCACCGTATCGGTTCGGTTTGATCCCCACGAATCCATCCAACACGATATCGAAGACGCCTTCATTCTGATCACCGCCGATCGGGTTCAGCGGTATGATCCGTTCTGCCGCATCCGGTTGTGAGGCCCATGGATCTGCTGCGATGAACTCGTCGCCTTCGAAGTACAACTGCGTTACCAATGTTGGAAATCCCGGCCTGCTCACCTTGTAGTGGATGTGGCGCGGTCGATATTGAGCGCCATTCAAATACGGTGCAGGCATGATCGTCTCGAACGCGTACTGGCCATTTTCATCCGTGGTCATGCTTCCACGTAATTCCAAACCGGGTGCTGTGCTGTACAACGCAGAATTGTTCGCCTGCCAAACTTCGACCAACGCACCGGGGATCGGCGTTGAGCAGTCGTTGCTCAACACTGTTCCGGAAATGAACAAGCGATCGCCCGGTTCATCTGCAGCAGCGACCATGGTCGTGTTGGGCGCACCTGCTAAATAGAAAGGTCCAAGGATATCATCTGTTGTCGGTAGACAATCGCCAGCTACTTCCGGAGCGAGCGGTGATCGACCGAACAGGCTCTGCGGGATCAGAAATGAACCAAGTCCCAACATGGTCCCGGCCTTGATGAACTGCCGGCGCTCTATGGAACCGGACCGTTCGTTGTGCGTGGTGGTCTTCTTCATGGTGATCAAGGTAGAATGAAGTTTCGGGCGAACTGGTCGTTGGACCGAATGATCCGAATGCTGTAGAGGCCCGGTTTGAGATCGTAAAGATCGATCGTTGTTCTGTCGCTCTGCACATGTAAACTGCGAACCAAACGTCCATCTGCAGAGAACAGCTGTATGTTCCCGAGTGGTCCGTCCGGCTGAACGAGGTTCAGCTGCCGGTCGAGTACGGAAATGATCGTACCATCCCAACGGTTCTCCGGGACCGCATTGGTCATGTCTTCACACGCCCCGTACCAAGTGAAGTCCAAGTCCCAAAGGGTTGAGCTACTATCCATCGCCGTATTTGTTCCGATGCTCGAAAAGTAGCTTTCTGTTATGCCGATCACATATTCCTCATCGATCGGGGAGAAGGGTGAAAAGCCGAGTGCATACTGGCCAGGGAACAGGCACGTGGTATCGAAGTGGGTTTGCATCACATCATCAACCAAAAAGTTTCCGTTGTCCACCTGCATACCAACCTCGTCAAACACCCACCAGTAAGCTTCGAAGGCCTCCAGTTCGCCAGTGTTCGTAATGTAGATCTCGGCCTGCTGACAACCGACCGGAGGGCAAAGATCGATCGCAATCAGGTCCCAACTGCAAACCAAACTGTCCCCGAACCCCGAGAACAATTCCAATCGACCGGGGAATGGACTTGCCGGGACCTGCACTCCAGGTAACACCATCAATGGATGCGTTTGAGGTGAACCCAGACCGAGGCAGAAGAAGTTCACGGTCTCCTGAGCGAGCGTATCTCCACTTTGATCGAAGAGGATGAAGGAGGGATAGCTCACACAATTCCAACTTTGGGCATAGGCGGAAATTTCGATGCGAGTTTGATCAACAGCGTTGTAGCGGATCTGTTCGACAATGATGCTATCACAGTCGACCTGCGCGTGAACATCCACGATCGTACTGCCGATCGCAACGAGGAATACGGTGGAGAGAAGCTTTTTCATAGGACCTTGTTTTGTAGATCACAAAGATCCTGACGAACAGCTAATACGCCAATGGACGGAACCCGTCAGTGCTTGTACTTTTCCCGGACCTCCTCCCGAAACGCCGCCGGTGCGGTGCCCGCTGCCTTGTGGAACCAACGCGAGAAATAGGCCGGGTCCTTCATGTTGAGCGCATACCCGACCTCCTTGATACTGAGATCGGCGTGCAGCAATAGACGTCGCGCTTCCAACAACAACCGGTCTTGGATCACCCCGCTTGCCGTGCGACCCAGTCGGCGTTTCACGAGCTCGTTCAAATGATCAGCGCTTACGGAAAGTTCGTCTGCATAGTATTGCACGGTCCGGTCCTGTAGGAAGCTGCGTTCCATAAGGTCCACGAACCGTCGCACGGGATCCTGTTCATTTCCATCGGGCACTGCTGCTCTATCCTTGGACCAATGCGCACATTTGATCAGGAGTATTCCTAGAAAGCCTTCTACTATATCCGCGACCGGCCCTTCCGCCCGAGCGAGTTCCCGCTCCATTTGTCCCACAAGGCCGAATACCTCTTCCAAACGTTCAGGGCTCAACTCAACGCCCATCGGTCGGCGTGCATGACCAAAGAGCACGGACCGAGCGCTGTGTCCATGGCCCAACTGGGCGTCGCTGGCGAACATCACCACAGCGCCTTCCATATCCGCCGATCGATCCAGTTGATGCACCTGCCCCGGACCGACGAGATGCATGCATGGTCCATTGATCTTCAGCATTTCCAGATCGATCATATGCTCACCAGAGCCCTTCGAAAAGAAGAAGAGCTCATGGAAATCGTGCCGATGGACATCATTTTGAACGGCTGTTGATGAACGTTGGATCCGTTCAATACGCGTTGGCTCGTGACCATGGGCCGGCAATTGGTGAACGGGTATGCTCGGGCTGCTCATGTGCTAAAGATGCGGTAACGGGTAAGAAACGTTGCCCGTTAGGTCTATTGAACCCGGAATATGCAGTTGAACAACTTCTACGGCCAAAGATCGCTGTGGCAGCATCCCCTTCGCACACTTTCCTTCCGTCGCCATGTATGCTGCATGTCCAGGAACTGTGATTTCAGAAGAACAGGATGACCCAAGAAAAGGGCTTCTTCGTTCCGCTATTCTAACTCCTGTTCTAGTTGTGTTGCCACCAGATCATCCAACGTTTCGCGTCGGCGGATGAGCAAAGGCTTGCCGTTGTGCACGAGGATCTCCGGTGGCCGCAAACGGCTGTTGTAGTTGCTGGCCATGGAATGTCCGTAGGCCCCGGCGTTCCGGATCGCAAGTAGGTCGCCCTCACGCACCTCCGCAAGCTTCCGGTCCCAGCCAAAAGTGTCCGTCTCACAGATATTGCCCACCACTGTGTAGATCCGGGTGTTGCCGTCCGGGTTGCCCACGTTGTCGATCTGGTGGTATGCGCCGTACATCATCGGGCGGATCAAGTGGTTCAGCCCGCTGTCCACTCCGGCGAAAACCGTTGCGGTGGTCTGCTTCACCAAATTCACGCGCACCAACAGCGTACCCGATTCGCTCACGAGGAACTTGCCCGGTTCGAACCAGACCTCCACAGGCGTGCTTCGACCCGCATTGAATTTCGCCAACCGTTCCGCGATCCTCCTTCCCAACTCATCGATGTCCGTTGTGATGTCCTCGTCTTTGTATGCCACCTTGAAGCCGCTTCCAAGGTCCAAGTAGCGCAGTTCAGGAAAGAGGTCGGCGGTATTGATGAGCAGTTCCGCGCCTTGCAGGAAGACTTCGGCATCGAGGATATCACTGCCGGTATGCATGTGCAAGCCGTGGATGTGCATGCCGTGCGTGGCCACAATGCGTTCCACATGTCGCAGTTGGTGGATGGAGATCCCGAACTGCGAATCGATGTGGCCGGTGCTTATCCGTTCATTGCCACCCGCCATGATGTGCGGATTTACACGCAGGAACAAAGGCACTTTACCGCCATAGGCTTGCCCGAAATGTTCGAGCATGGGGATCGAATCGATGTTGATATGCACGCCATGTACCACGGCCCGTTCGATCTCTGGGAAGGCGACCATGTTCGGTGTGAAAAGGATCTCATCCGCGGTATAGCCCGCCTTCAGTCCGAGCTCGACCTCTTCAATGGAAACCGTGTCCAGGCCGGTTCCCAAGCGCTTCATCAACCGCAGGATCGTCAGGTTGGGCAGTGCCTTGCAGGCGTACATGATCCGATGCGGCATACCAGCGAACGCCGTCTTCAACCGGGCGGCTTGACGGGCGATCACACTACTGTCATAGGCATACAGGGGGGTGCCGGTCATCGCCGCCAGTTCCTCCATTCTTACACCGCCGATATGGGTGGCTAACTCCGCGCTTTTCATGGGGCGCGAAGGTATGTGCCTGATCACCGTGCTGCTTCGATCGCCGCCGCAACCACCTTCTTTGAATTTCCAATGAAGATCTCTTTGCCGATGATCATCACCGGTCTTTTCAAGAACGTGTATTCCTGCAAAATATACTTGCGGTAGTCCTTCTCGGTGAGTTCCATTTCGTTCAACCCCAAGCTGCGGTACTTCAAGGCGACGCGACTGAAAAGCGCCTCGTAGCTACCGGCCATCTTCTTCATCTCGTCCAACTGCTTGGCGGTGATCGCTTCGGTCTTAATATCCTGCAATTCGAAACGCTTCAAGTTGGGGATCTCTTTTAGGATCCGTTGGCAAGTGGAGCAGGTGGCGAGGTGGTAGATCTTGTTCATGTTATTCTAAACGCGCGATCTCAGTCAGTTGTTCTCGGTCGCCTCAAAACTCCGCACTCCCCGGCGTCCGTGGAAAAGGGATCACATCTCGGATATTCCCCATGCCGGTAACGAACAACACGAAGCGCTCCAAACCAAGACCAAAACCAGCGTGTGGAACGGTGCCAAAGCGACGCGTATCCAAATACCAATCGAGTTCATCGGCTGGGACGTTCATTTCCTTCATGCGCGCTTCCAATACATCGAGGCGTTCTTCGCGCTGGCTGCCGCCAATGATCTCGCCGATGCCGGGGAAGAGCACATCCATTGCGGCGACAGTCTTGCCCTTTTCACTGTACCCAAAATCGCCGGGCGCGTTGGTGCGCATGTAGAACGCCTTGATCTTGGCAGGGTACCCGGTGACGATGACCGGTTTCTTGAAATGCTTTTCCACCAAGTAGCGTTCGTGTTCGCTCTGCAGGTCGATGCCCCATTCCACGGGGAACTGGAACTGCTTTTTCTGGTAAGGTTTGCTGCGGAGTAGGATGTTGATCGCATCGTCGTAGGTGATCCGCTCGAAGGGATTTGCCAGCACGAATTGCAAGCGCTCGATCAATCCCATTTCACTGCGTTGGGCTTGTGGCTTGGTCGCTTCCTCTTCTTTCAAACGCGCATCGAGGAAAACGAGGTCGTCCATGCTGTTCTTCAGCACGCGTGCGATCAAATGTTTGCACAAGCCTTCGGCGAGGTCCATGTCACCTTTCAGGTCCATGAACGCGGCCTCGGGTTCGATCATCCAGAATTCGGCGAGGTGACGGGTGGTGTTGCTGTTCTCCGCACGGAATGTTGGCCCGAACGTATAGACCTTACCTAATGCAAGAGCTGCCAATTCTGCTTGCAGTTGTCCACTCACTGTGAGGCGACTTTCAGCACCGAAGAAGTCTTCTTTGAAATTTACATCGCCTGCGTCATTCAGTGGCGGAGTCTTCGGATCGAGCACACTTACACGGAACATTTCCCCCGCACCTTCAGCATCACTCGCCGTAATGATCGGGCTATGGAAGTAGTTGTATCCTTCGTGATCGAAATACTCGTGGATACCAAAACTTACTTGGTGCCGCATACGGAAAATGGCGCTGTACGTATTCGTGCGGAAACGTAGATGAGCATTCTCGCGCAAGAATTCGAGCGAGTGTTTTTTCGGTTGAATGGGATACTTGGTCGCATCGCTATCGCCGAGCACTTCAACCGAGGTCACTTTCATTTCCACGCGTTGACCGCTGCCTTGGCTGGCAACCAATTCGCCTGTACACTTTACCGCGGCGCTTGTGGTGAAGCGTGCGCGTGTTGCCGCATCTACTTGCTCTTGATCGATCACGCACTGCAAATTGAGGATCGTGCTTCCATCATTGAGCGCGATAAAGCGGTCGTTGCGGAAAGTGCGCACCCATCCGGCCACGGTAACAGTGGTTCCGGTAAGTGAGGTATCGTCGAGGACGGACTTGATGGAATTCATGGTCTGATCTCCGGGCATGGGGATCGCCCGAGGGACCGCAAAGATGGAGAGCGGGCGGCTTACACGCGAGCTACGAACCACATTTCCATTTCCCCTTTGCCTTTCGCCACCACTTTTCCGCGTGGCGCGAAGTGAAGACCGAGCGTATCCTTAACTTTGCCGTAGTGCTTTCGCTGATGTTCACTGCCCACTCCCGGAGTTCCATGCGCGCCGCTATGTTCACGGTACCCCCAGATATCGCTGGAATTTCTCACCCCTACAATACCAGCGACCACGGGACCGGTATGGATACCTACACGCATATCGAAAGCGGGCTTGTGGAGTGCCTGGCGTTCTGCTTTACGTTGTTGCATGAATTGCTGCATCTCCAGCGCAGCATGCACCACTTGCAATGGGGAAGAGGTCTTCGGGTCAGGAAGGCCGCCAGCGCACATGTAGGCATCGCCAATGGTCTTGATCTTCTCGATCCCGCGTGCAGTGATAATATTGTCGAAAGCCTTGAAACACACGTTGAGCTCTTCCACCAATTCGCGAGCGGTGAGCTGTTCACTGATCGAAGTGAATCCCTTGAAGTCGGTGAACAGGATGGTGGCTTCGTCGATCAACCGTGCGTCAGCTTCGCCTTTGTCCTTTAGCTCTTGTGCAACTTCAGCCGGTAGGATGTTCAGCAGGAGTTCTTCACTCCGTGCTTTCTCTTTGCTGATGCGGTTTCGCTGGGGGGCCCTGCGGATGGCGACCATGCAAGCCGCCCTGGGCTTGCGCCTACCTTCTGTTTCTGGATCTCCTTTACCTGCAGTGCTTTTTCGGGGCGAATTGCAGGCTATCGGCCAGAGCGCGTTTCTCATTCTCGAAGGGTACTCTTGCCGCAACACACCACGTTGTACTTCCTCGTTGGTCAAGCTGTCGTTCATCTGGTCCTCCAACTCGAACATGTCCAAGGCACGATCACTATTGCCCAGACTTTTGTACGCCTTACTTAGTACTCCGGCCACGGTGCCTATTTCCCCCGTCGCACCGATCCCCTGTAGTATGCTGAGCGACCGTTCTCCGTATTGCACGGCCTCATCATGACGTTGGAGCCCTTGTGATGCTGCGGCGGACCACTCAATGCCAATGCTTGGCGATACGGCTCTTTCTTTCCGGTCGCAATGGTGATGCTGTCGAGCAATTCCGCTGCACGTTGGTGCTGTCCAAGTTCACCATAAGCGGATCCGATATTGTACAGGGCCAACATTTCACCTGCCTTGTTGCCCATGTCTCGGGCTAGCTTCAGGCTGAGCTCATGGTAGGAGATGCCCTCAGGCGACCGCTTTCACAGCGACCCTCCGGTTTACGGGAGAGGGCGTGCCTGCTTTCTGAAGTTCTTCTGCAATGGCAGGCCGCGCGGCATTCCGTTGCCGACAGGCTCCTTCTGCTGGGCCTGCGCTAAGATTGCCGTATCCCGATAGTACTCCTCCCTGTTGCCTCCCCGCTCGTTGTGTGTGATCCCGTTCAATAGGTACGTCGCTGCGTTGGTGGTCCTTCTCGGGAAGCGCAGTGTTTTGCCTGGCCCATGCCTGCTCGCTTCCCCCGTCGGGGGAGCGGGCTATGTTGTTGCAAGCGTCGCTTTTCGAACTCTCTTCCGTATACATGCCCCGTTTCCCCAGCGCCCCCCCCGTCGGGTCCCGGCGTTCTGGTGTATTCGGCAATCGTAATAGTGGGCCAGCGCGGTGTTAACATCGCCACGGATGTAGAACGTGTTGGCAAGCAGCGGTGGCCGATCGTTCCCTTTTGCTCCGGCCTTTTTGCAGGTCCAACATCTGAGAGCACAACGCTCAGCACTGCTCCGGGTCCGCGTTGGGGGCCAAATGGGATTCATGGTCCCCCTGGATCTGCTTGTTGCGGATGGCCCAGCCAAAGGCTGTCCAGTCGGTGGTTTCACAGCCTGGGAATTCTGAACAGAAGTGCCTTTTTCATGGAAAGGATTGGCGTTCATTGCACCACGAATCGAAGGCTCGTGATGTCTGTGCCATTGCTTCTGAAAGTCGTACGATATAGGTTGCCGGATCCAAGTGTTGGCTCGTGATCGTGGTGCCAGTTGCGAGAATGGCAGTTGGATAGCTGGTGTGAATGATCCTTCCGTGGATGTCGAGCACTTCGATCATGTGGACCGTTGAGGTTCCGGGGCCGATGAAGACCAAGCGGGCATCCCCGGCAGTCGGATTCGGAACAATGATGTGGTCGGATCCTTCAACTTCAAGACATCGTGGTGCGGAAACCACGGAATGCACAATGCTCTCCCCGTCGTGGTCGATCTGCTGCAACCTGTAGTACAATTCCACACCCGGCATGGGGGCGTCATCCACGAATCGGTAGTACTGTATTTGCTGACTATCACCTGCTCCAACAAGAGTTCCTATTGTTTTCCAATCCTGCACGTTAGTGCTGCGTTCGACCAGGAACAAAGCATTGTTATTCTCTGTGGCTGTGGTCCATTCAATGGATCGCGAGGTGCCGCCGCAGGACACATCGAAGGCGATCAGTTCCACCGGGAGCAAGCCGCAAACGGGCTGCTCTACCTTGATCGCGGGGTCTTGTTTGTCGTGTATTCCCATGTAGAACCATGGACCGAACGGTTGCCCGTCGATCATGGTTGCGGGATGGTGGCGCAGGCGAACACGCCATTTCGGATAAGCTGTTCCTACAGCGATCACCGGCTCTTTGATCTCTACCCCGGCACTCAAATTCACCACGGTCCAAGTGGCTTCTTGTCCGGTATAGGCAACGCTGTTGGTCACCGGCGCACCCATGAAAGGTGGCCCGTGGTTGACGATCTCCCAGACCAATTTCATTCTGCGTCGACCCAAGTATGAACGTGCGACCTGGCCGATGGTCCATCCACAATTCACATCGAAGGTGCCATTGCTTGTTTGCACCGGCGTCACTTGATCAGCACGGTATTGCCGTGTGCGCTGACTTCGTGAAAGCCCGTTATTTCCAGTGAAGACGTGGACGCGTCCACGATCTGCACTTGGAGGAAAAGTTACGCTGTATTCCGGTGCGCCTGCGATCACATCGCCATAGCCATCTCCACTTTGCGACCCGCTGTTGGAAACGCTGGTACCCAAACGCGCACCGCTGTTTGTGGAAGTGAAGGTGGCACTCGCTGTTACAGGGAGCCCAGTTGGTGATCCGTGATAGATGTTGATGCGACCGTTGCTATCTCCGGGAATGCCAACGACCACATCGCCGTAACCATCCTTGTTCACATCGCCCGCCTTGGAAACGCTGAAGCCGAACTGCGCGCCGGTGGATGTGCCCAGTGTAGTCCATGTGGGAGTGGCGGAGGGTACGGTAGAAGCACCATGGAACATCAATGCGCGCCCGGCGCCAGTAGCAGCGCCGTTGGGTCGACCCGGTTCTCCAATGATGAGGTCCTGATAGCCATCGCCGTTCACATCGCCTGCACCAGCTGCGGAAGACCCCAGCGCCGAACTGGCGTTGGAGCCTTCTACCACCCAACTGGTTTCGTAGAAGACCCCTGCGGGATGACCTTTCAATAGAAATGCCCTGCCACGCCCGGTGAGTGCAGAGGAGGTCCAGCCTGAAGCACCCACGACCACATCACCATAACCATCCCCGGTCACATCGCCAACACCGGCTACACTACTGCCGACGCGTGCATTTGCTTGCCCCTGCACAAAGGTGAATAGTGGAATGGCATTAAGCCCGGTAGCAGAACCAAGATGGATGTATGCCGCACCTTCCAGTGCTTGACTTACGCTGTAACCGTTGGCGCCGATCACCACATCGCTGTATCCATCTCCATTCACGTCGCCAGCGGACGCAACGCTGGACCCGAGTGCTGCACCAAGGAGGTCGCGTTCGGCGACCCACGGAGTAGTGCCCAGCCCTGCCGCGGACCCATGATATACGTAGGCGAGACCTTCTCCGGCCTCGCCGATCGCCGCACCGGGGGCACCAATGATCACATCGCTGTATCCATCGCCGTTCACATCGCCTGCTGTGGATACGCTAGTGCCTAAGAGCGAAAGTGCAATATTGTTCTCTATGATCCACGATGCAGTAAAAGGCAGACCCCCCGTGCCACCATAGTAAACGTATGCTCTTCCTTCATTCGTTTGCCCATTGTCGTATTGCGGTGCCCCGATGATCACATCGCTGAACCCATCGCCGTTCACATCGCCAGCGGCGCTTACCGAGGTTCCGAAGAAAGCCGATGACTGTGTTTGATCGAGTGTGCCGCTGGCTGAAAGCCCATTCGGGGAGCCTTGGTAGTACATGACATGCCCTTCATCGGTCTGGCCGATATTGTCCTTTCTGGGCGCACCCACCAGCACATCACTGTAACCATCCCCGTTCACGTCTCCTGCACCGGCTACCGAGGATCCATATCCTGCACTTGCCTGCACGCCACCACCTGTCCAAACCGGCGTACCGCTCAAACCCGATGCCGTGCCGAGAAAGACATAAGCCGCTCCAGGTTGTGTGGTAAAGCCGCCAGGTTCACCGATGATCACATCCGCGTAACCATCGCCATTCACATCACCTGCGCAGCCTACGCTATAACCGAAGGAAGATGCATTCACCGCACCCGCCTCCAGGTCCATACCCGTCGCGGTAATGCCCACTGCGGAGCCGTAGAACACGAAAGCGGCTCCCACCGTATTGCTTCCATCGAAGTACGAAGGCCCGCCCACGATCACGTCGCTGTACCCATCGCCATTCACGTCGCCAGCGAAGGACACCGAAACCCCCAAGAACATATACGTTTGGTTGGACTCGTAGGTAAAGTTCGGCGTGGCGTTTATACCGGTGGCAGTACCGAGGTATACGAGGAAGCGCCCTTCTTCTTGTTGTCCGGCCGTCCAGTGGCCCTGCCCGATGATCACATCGCTGTAGCCATCGTTGTTCACATCGCCGGCCGAGGAAACCGAGTTGCCCAAATAAGCATTGTCTTGCGTACCGGAGATGGTTGTGGTAGGTGTCGCCAACAAGCCGGTCGGACTGCCGTGATAGATATAAGCTCGCCCCCTGTTGGCCGCCCAAGCGGCATCTGCGATGATCACATCGCTGTATCCATCTCCGTTCACATCTCCAGCGGTCTCTGCCGTGGTCCCACAGCATACTCCTCCCAATGTTATAGTGGTGTTCGGTGTGGCACTTACACCAGTCGGTGAACCATAGTGGATAAAGACGGCTGAAGAATTGGGAGAAGCCGTTTCGCGCGTGATCACCACATCGCTGTATCCATCGCCATTCACATCGCCAGCGGTGGCAACCGAACCGCCCATGGCCACTTGCGCAGCAATGCTGGTAATTGTGGTGCTTACCGAAACGCTGGGGCCATTGGGTGTGCCGTGATAGATGAAGACGCGACCTCCGTTGGTAGCACCGCCGTCGTAGAAAGGCGCACCAATGATGATATCGCTGCGCCCATCTCCGTTCACGTCGCCAGCAGTATTCACACTACTCCCGTAAAAAGCTCCGGCCTGGTTGCCTTCCCCGGTCCAGGTGGCCGTGGTGCTCAACGGGTCAATGGTCACGGGGTATTCGGCATTCGCATCGTCCACATGGAGAACGATAGCATCTGCTTCGATGCTCGCCCATGCATGCAAGGGTTCGTTGTTCGCATCCCAGGCTAGCAGGTCCTTGTACCATACTTCGGATACCGGGTTGCCAACAATGTCGATGGAACTGAAGAGGATATCATCCTCCCCAGTTTGGGTAACCATTAGATCACCTTCGTAGCGCAAATTCACGTTCAATGGTCCTGAACCCTCGGGTCTTTCCTTCACCAGAAAATCCTGGCGCATGCCGCGTTCATCGTTTTCATACATGATCTTGAACGTGCCATGATCAGCTTCGGCATGGTGCTCGTTAGCGGTTATGGTCGCTGAACGGGAAGGCGTCCATTCGTGATCCTTACGACCAACAGATCGTACACGGAGCTGCGTGTGATAGCGTTCACCCTCAATGCGAGGAGTCAGAGAGAAGCCATCTGTGTAGTAGTTGATCCGGAGATCCTGTGCACGGTTCGGACTCTGAAGACAAGCGGGCTTTTCTTGAAAGCTGATGTGGTATTCACTCATGGCGATCGCTTCCTTGATCTGGGCCATGCGGTCTTCTTCGAAGAAGTCAGTTGTCGAAAGATCCGGTCGCTCAGGTCCATCTTGAACGAACAGGGTTGGACTGAACATCGCAGACGGTTGCTGTTCAGCGGGCTGTTCGGATCCCTGTTCAGCAACGCTCGTGGGCCTTTGCTCCGGGATCGGCGAGAAAGGAGCGAAGAACGCCAGCGCAAGGAACCAACGCCAAGCGGAAGCCGCTCGAGCAGAGGATAGATGATCTTTCTGTTTATGTACTTCAGCTGTGCTCATTGGACCTTTCCACGAAAGCAAATGGACGACCTTTCATTGCCCCGCGCAATACCCATTAGTGGGTACTTGATGCATGTAAGTTTGGTAATGGTGAAGATGATGTGGGCAATGAGCCAATGATCGGTCAAAGCCATACCCAACGAGTGCGAACGGACCGGGGCACACTGTGTTGTTGCGCCTGATTTTCGGATATGGCTTCGACCAAGGTTCATTCGGTCGAACTGCGATCAACAAAGAACATCTCCATTTCTCCTTTGCCCTTTGCTTGCACTCGTCCACGAGGTGTGAATGTGAAGGCTGGTATCCCGGGTGCAGTCGAGGGACCATTCACTCCGCTCACGAGTGCATACGTTGTCCCACTGATGTTCACCATTCCAACTTCACCGGAAGATTCCATGCGGCTTGCGGTGTTCACAGTGTCGCCCCAGATGTCGTACTGGAATTTCTTCACCCCCACGATCCCCGCAACGACCGGTCCGGTGTGAATGCCGATGCGGACTTCGAAGAAGGGTAGGCCAGCTGCGATCTTGCGTGCCTTACCCTCGGCGACGAAGTCGCGCATTTCCAGAGCGGCTTGGATCACGTCGGTGGCGTGTGTGGAGTTGGGCGTAGGCAATCCTCCGGCGGCCATGTACGCATCTCCAATGGTCTTTATCTTCTCTATGCCGTATTTCCCGGTAATGCGATCGAAGCCGCTGAAACATTCGTTGAGGTCATGGACCAATTCGCGTGGACTAAGCGTTTCGCTGAGCGCGGTGAAGCCTTTGAAGTCGGTAAAGAGCACGGTTACCAGATCTATCTGCACCGCATCGGCCTGGCCCTTGGCTTTGAGTTCCATGGCTACTTCGGCGGGCAGGATGTTGAGGAGCAATCCCTCACTGATGTCCTTTTCCTTTTGGATCGCCGCGCGCGACCTCCGTGTTTCGCGAAGCCTATGGCCCAAAGCCCCAGCGAAGACAAGCAAGCCGACACCGGAAAGCAAAAGAGATTCCGGCGGTTCTTTTCTTTGGTAAGGGTTGCGAGGTTCTCCAGCCGGGTTTGTTCTTTTTCAGCGGCATTGGAAAGGCTGTCCGCGAGTATTTGTTGGTCGAAAGCGTGGGTCACTTCCATCCGTGTTTGTTCCTTCACTTGCTCATCATTCCGAACCGAATCGTTGAGCAGAACGTAGAGCCTGAATGCCTCCAATGCACGGCCTTTGTCCCCGAGTGCTTCATGTACCATGGAGAGTTCCTTGTTCGCACTTGCCCTGGTATCGAGGCTGTTTGTTTCCACGGCGAGGTCCTCTGCACGTTGTGCGGGTGCCAGCGCTTCTCGCCAGCGTCCCTGCTTTTGCAACGCGCGCGATTCATTGAGGCTTGCTTGAATGATCTGGAAGGGTTGCTTTGTCAATTCAATGGTACGCCGGGCCGCGAACACAGCACTGTCCGGGCTTCCTTGCTCCAAGTACAAGTTGCTCAGGGCGTTCCAAATGCGTGCTACGCCTTCGGTGTTCTTGTCTTCTGCGAAAAGGTCCATGGCCTGGAAAAAGGTTCTTTTGGCCTCGTCGAAGTCCCCGGTCATCTGGTAGTTCTTCCCTAATCCAGCGATCACGTTCGCGATCCTTGGGTCCTTACGGGCCGACATAATTGCCAATGCCCGGTTGCTGTGTTCTATGGACTTATCATACTCATTCAACATGGCATACAATGCGCCAATGTTGTTCTCGGCATGGGCAATTCCATCGCTATCCGGTTTAGCGGTGTAGTGGTCCAAGGCTTTCAGATTGTGTGCCAACCCCAGATTGTATGCTCCTTGAAGAATGTATGTATAGCCGTACCCGATCTCCATGTCGCCCATGCGTTTCATGTCATTCAGTGAAGACCAGAATTCCATGGCTTTCGTGGTTGCCTCCCGGGAGGCGTCGTATGCACCCTGGTCGGCCAACACATTGGAGATCAGTTTCCAGCTGCCGCCTTGCAGTCTTGGTGAGCCATCAGCTTCTGCGAAAGCCAAACTGCGTTTTGCCAAGACCAATGCGGAATCCAAGTTGCCGTTCCGAGTGTATTCAAGAGAGTGTTCAAAGCAGGCTCCTGAACGTATGGAGTCTGAAAGTTGGGCGTTCTTCCATACGCTTTGTAGACTATCAAGGTCCTGCCCTTGCGCAAAACTGGCCAAAAGCAGTGCGCAGACGTTGAACGATCGGCGCATTGAACGCAGCCAGCTTCTTGGTCGGTACCCGGTTTTTGGAGCGCTCATATCCGTGAAGAGGTTACTTGGGATCCGTGTATGGCGTGTATCAGCACTCACGCGACCGCATTGCGTGAAACGAAGAACATTTCCATTTCTCCTTTGCCTTTCGCCTGCACTTTGCCACGTGGGGTGAAAGTGAAATGTTGATGGACTTTCACTTGATCATACGTTGTTTCACTGATGTTCACCTGCCCAACTTCGCCGGAAGATTCCATGCGGCTTGCGGTGTTCACCGTATCGCCCCAGATGTCGTACTGGAATTTCTTCACCCCCACGATGCCTGCAACCACGGGTCCGGTGTGAATACCGATACGGACCTCGAAGAAGGGTAGGCCAGCTGCGATCTTGCGTGCCTTTCCCTCGGCCACGAAGTCGCACATCTCCAAAGCGGCTTGGACCACATCGGTGGCGTGGGTAGTGTTGGGTGTGGGCAAGCCTCCCGCGGCCATGTAGGCATCCCCGATCGTTTTGATCTTTTCGATACCGTATTTGCCGGTAATGCGATCGAAGCCACTGAAACATTCATTGAGGTCCTTGACCAGCTCGCGTGGACTGAGTTTTTCACTGAGCGCGGTAAAGCCCTTGAAGTCGGTGAAGAGCACGGTTACTTGATCTATCTGCACGGCATCGGCTGCGCCCTTTGCCTTAAGCTCCTCAGCTACTTCCGAAGGGAGGATATTGAGCAGTAGCTCTTCGCTGCGAGCCTTCTCTTTACTGATACGGTTACGTTGTGTGAAGAAAACGACGGCGAACAGGGCGACCAACGCGAAACCACCAACGAAGCCATTTCGGATCACTTTCTGTTTTTGGATCTCCTTGACCTGGATCGCTTTATCCTGCGCGAAAAGGAGACTGTCCGCAAGCTGTTGTTTGTCGAAGCCGAATTGCATTTCGATCTGTGTCAGTTCCCGGGTCTTGTCCGTATTGCTTATGGAGTCTCGAAGAGCCACGTGCTGCTTGAAGGCTTCCAATGCCAATGCCTTATTACCTTGCTTTTCATATATCACGAATAGTTCATGTTGTGCGATCGACTGCTCCACCAGATCATCGTTGGCCTTGGCCATATCGATGGCTTGAATGAACGAGTTGAGTGCATCGCGTTCACGTCCAAGTTCAACAAGGCATTTGCCGATGTTGATCAAGTTCTGGATCTGTGTATAGGGTGATCCGAGGATGGAGGAACGCGTGTACGTGTCCATGCTCAATTGGGCATCTCCTTTTTCGAAGTGTATGTCGGCGATCGTCTGCAAGATCCGGGAAAGGGTCTCATTATCCTGCAACGCTTCACTACGTTCCACGGATTCAAGCAGCAGGGGCATGGCCTTATCATAGTCACCTTGACGGCGGTATAAGATCCCCAACTGTCCTATCGTATTGCGCAACCGCGGGTCGTTGCGCGGTCGCATGATCGACAAGGCCCTGTTCAGATGAATAAGCGCATTGTCGAATTGCTCCATATCCGTGTACAAGGCCGCAATGTTATTGTGGGCGCGTGCCAGTGACGCGCTATCACCAACTGATTCGAGCGTGGCCAAAGCATTAAGGTCATGTTGGAGGGCTTGTGGTCTAAGTCCCTGCAAATGGTAGGTTAGCCCCAAGCTCAATTCAGTTTCGCCAAGCTGTTTCTTATCGCCATTTGCAGCATGGTGTGCCATGGCTTTGCGGAACCACACCCTTGCAGGATCGTAGGCTGCCGACTGTGCGTAGATCGTGCCGAGCATGGCCGATGCTGAACCGGTGCGCCGCGTGACGTTTTGGGCGGAACAGAACCGTTCCAGTTGGTATGCGATCGCCAAAGCAGAGTCCGGTTGACCGGCCATCAGGCTGGTGCGCACCATGCCGGCCATGGCATCTGCACGCAGAGTGTCATGAAGGGTTGGATCGTTCATGGCCTTGCGCAGACTATCGAGTTCCTGCCCATGCGCAAAACTGACCTGAAGCAATGCCAAGAGCAACACACACCGGCACAAGGCTGGAGAAAGATCTCTTCGTTGGCGCATAGTTGGGGGACCGTTGGTTCCGTGAAGTGACCAGTCGTCCATCGTTAGGTTTGGCGTGGTAGAGGCCATAAAGAGATGGCGGAATTGCCTTTGTGGCAATACCCATTTAGTGGTATTCCGCGGTTGAAGTGGACACAGGGCCAAATCGCTCCGGACCGTGGTTTTAGGACCGCATCGATCTACTCGGGAGTGGGTTCTAAAGCACTAGTGGATTCTGCAGTAATTGGGTTGGCCGGGATCCACGGATCAGTTGGGCTGCCGAAAAATTCCCATTCTAGAAGTACTTTGGTCCCGGTTGCATTACTTTCAATTTGGAGCGTTGCCCCAATGCGTTCGGCTCGTCGATGCAAATTGCGAAGCCCGTTCCCTTTGGTTCCGACAGGTTCGCCCAAGCCAACACCATTGTCTGTGATGCGCATCGTGATGTGATCCGATCTGGAGTGAAGAAGGACATCGATACGGGTGGCTTTCGCGTGTTTAATAGAGTTGTTGAGCGCTTCACGGTGGATCAACTGAATGTCCCGTTTGGTGGAGGGTGTGATCCGTTGGTGGTCCCCTGAATGCATGCAGTCGATCGTGTGTTCGATCGAAGTTCCGTCCAACATGTCCATGCTATGCGAACGGATGCGATCGACCAAACTGGAAAGGTCGTCCTGAGCCGGATCAACGGCCCAGACGATGTCGCCGAGCGAACGGGTCGCCTCACGTGCCACACGTTTGATCGCGTTGGTCGTTTCCATGGTCGATCCAATATTCCCATTGTTCGCGGTCACTTCGTCGCTTAGCATGACCAGTTTAGTAAGGTCGCTGCCGAGTTGATCATGTATGTCCCCAGCGATACGTGTGCGTAGTGAATCGGCTTCGCGGGCCTTCTCACTATCCACGAGTTGTTGTTGCGCAGCGAGAATGGCGGCGTTGGTGCGGGCCAATAGGCGCGAACGGCTCCAAAGCACGATGGCAATGATCACGATAAGGATCGCGAAGGCCAGTAGCAGAATGGTCCGGCTTCTTTCACGTTGTAATTTTTCCGAATGCACAAGGGCATCACGTTCTTTGGCATTGGCCATCTCCAGACTGTCGATGAACTGCTCCTTGCGAAAGGACATCAATAGCATTTCATCGCGCCCCGACATGCGTTGGATCTGTTCCTGTGCAACGACCCATTCATCGGACATGGACAACGCTTCCGCCACGCGTCCTTGATCACGATAGAGTTTTCCTAGGAGTGTTGTGATGTGCAGTACTGAACCTTCGTCGCCCAGTTCTCGCGCACTTCCCGCGTTCCCGATCGTGCGAGCGAGTTTGAGCGCGTCGAGCCATTTGAGTTCGGCCTTGCTCGTTTTACCCGCACGCCGTTCACCTTCTCCAACCAGCACCATGCACGTGCAATAAGCCGTCTGGTCCCCAACATCCCTGGCGATGTGCTCACACTCTACGGCGCTCGCCAAGCCTTCTATCACGTTGTCCATAGCATAATACTTCCGTGCAAGTGGGGCAAGTACAGGTAGCTGGTCCCATGGGTTAGTCGAGCGTTTTGCGATGGCCAAACTTTCGTGCAATAGGTGGATCACATCCTCGTCGTTCCCATTGAGGGTGGCGATCCTAGCACGTTCATTCAATACTGCGGAACTGTCCGTAACGCTGCTTGCACCGCATGAATCGAGGTATAGCAGAGCCGTTCGGAAGTCTCCTTGGTCCGCAGCACACGCGGCCAAGTGCACCAGAGCTTGGGTATTGAGGTGCGGGCGCTGAAGCGCAATGGCGATCCGTCGCTCTTCGAGGAAATTGGTGATGGCTTGCTCGTGATCCCCAACGGCACGAAAGAGGATACCGAGCGCATCGTACGTTTCGGCGAGGGCTCCCTGTGAACCGATTGAGCCGAATTCATCGATCGCGGCATTGAACGAATGCAACGCAAGCGGAATGTTGCGTGCGAATTTGGCGTGATAGCCCGTGAAGAAATGGAAGGCTCCGCGCGCATGGATAGCCCGTTTGCGAATCGCAGCATCACTCTTCTTGAGCAACTTGTTCGACAAGCTATCCAACCGTTGCAAATAGGGAAATGCATTATTGGACGTGTACCATGATTCGCAAGCGGAGATCAGGAGTGCGAGTTGGATCGTGTCCTCCGCTGTGCGGTCCAGCTGCCTGACCACTGAGTCCAGCCGCAAGGGGTTTTCCTGTGCGAATGCAGGATCGGTTTCCCAACATGAGCTTATTGCCAGAAACGTCGCCAACAACGATCGAAGGAAGCAAGTCATGCCAGTAGGTGCGCAAGTGATCACTGAACTTTCCGAGACACTGGTAATGATCGACCCGAAGGTCGGCACGGATACCTTATGTTCCATGAACTATTGTGAATGGATCCTGGAAAGTCGGGCCGGGGTGATGGACAAAGAACATCTCCATTTCTCCTTTCCCCTTCACAGGCACTTTACCTCGCGGCGAGAAACGAAGATCGGAGGAAGACTTGATCAGTTGGTAGGTGGCCTCACTGATATTCACTTCGCCCACTTCACCGAGCGTCTCCATACGGTTCGCCGTATTCACCGTGTCGCCCCATATATCGTACTGGAATTTCTTCACACCCACGATCCCGGCGACCACTGGTCCAGTATGGATGCCGATGCGCATGTCGAAAGCAAGCAGGCCATGTTGTTCTCGTTCCTTTTTACGGGTGCTTATGAACGTCTGCATATCCAATGCCGCGTTGACCACGTCGATCGGGGTGGAGGCCTTTGGGTCAGGAAGTCCGCCAGCGGCCATGTAGGCATCGCCGATGGTCTTGATCTTCTCCACGCCGTGTCGGGTGATGATGGTGTCGAAGGCTTCAAAGCAAGCATTCAGTTCTTCCACCAGATCGGTCGCGGACATCGCTTCGCTCATTGGGGTGAACTCCTTGAAATCGGAAAAGAGGATCGTCGCACGATCGAACTGGCGTGCTTCTGCATGTCCGGTGCGTTTCAACTCATCGGCCACTTCGGCAGGCAGGATGTTCAACAGCAATGATTCGGAAACTTCCTTTTCCCGTTGGATCGCGATACGTGCCTTTCGCGTGTTGCGATAGAGCAGGAACAGGAGAATGGCTGCCACGATCGATGCTACGGCTACCGCCATGGTGAACATGTTCTGTCTCCGTTGTCGGTCCAGCTGATCATTCGTCCTTATGCGTTCGATCTCGTGTTCGTAGTCCAGTCGGGCTTCTGTCAACGAACGCGCTTTGCCCAGGTCCAGATCATCGAGCAGACTTTCGCGTGCGGCACGTTGTAGCAAGATCGCCTCGCGGTTCTGATGTTGTGCTGCAGCGGTAAGTGCCAGCAGATCGCCGATGTGGGCCTTGGACTCTGCGTTCTCCAGATCGTTCGCAAGCAACATGGCGCTGTCCAAGAACAACTTGGCAAGGAGGAGCTCACCGTCCACAAAATGGACCGCTCCCCAATGGGCATGATACTTCATTCGCGCATCAGGAAAACCATCGGGTCCTGTACCATTACGGGCATGTTCAAGCACTGTTCTGCACGAATCGTAACGACCGATAAGCGCCCAGCTATCCGCCATGTTCAGCCAGGTGTTGGTGGCGTTCGCGGTGTTGCCGGTCCGTTCGTAGATGGTCAGTGCAAGCCTGTTGTAGGTCAATGTGCTATCCAGCTCGCGTTCATCAGCGTATGCACTGGCGAGTCCCGTATAGGCGTTCGCGAGGTCGTCGCTCACAGGTAATGTCCGCAGGACTTCGATCGCTTGTTGAGCGGCCTTCTTGGCCTGTACAGCATCGTTCATGGAACGAAAGCAGTAGGACATGTAATTGAATGCGGCACCGACATCCGTTTGTGATCCGACCGCTTTGGCGGTTCGCTGGTACGCTTGCATGCTCTTCAATGCTCGGTCGTACTCCCCTTGGTAGAATTCGATCATGCCGTGCAGCTTCTGCGCCTTCATCAACCGGAAATTCCAGACGAACAGTTCTTTCACTTGCGGGGTTGCGGCCTCCAAGTACCGAAGGCCCAAGACGCTCTGGGCAAGAGCGGAGTCCAGTTCACCCAAGTTGATGAATTGCTTTGCCCGTGTGGTGAAACCGTCCGCAGTGAGGGTATCGGAAAGTGAACGCATCACTTTATCCGTCGCGTTTGGCTGCTGCGCGAAGACGCTGGTGAATGACATCAGAAGGAGGATGGTAAGCGACCCGCGCATGGTGTATGAATTGCGAACGGGTACCAGCATCATGCAAGGCGCGATGAGCCGATACCCGTTCGGGAAATAAGGTCGATCAGCGATGCAAGAGCAACTCTACCTGTTCCTTCAACGTATCGATCTGCTTCTGTTGCGCATCGATCAGGGACTTGCTGTTCTTGCACGGCTTTTACCAAGAGGCACGACGAATTCAGAATAGCGCAGCCCGTAAAGCGAACTGTTGTTCGACAGGTTTCATCAACCCCGCTGAAATCGTAGCCTATTCACCTGCGCGCCTTTTCAACATCCTGGGCTAGGAAAGCCAGAGTAACGGATGACCTCCTTTTTGGCTCTGGCAGCGACCATGTCCGGGTGCGGGGTTTGAAGCGTACGACATTTCCATTCTGATCCTTACCAATGTCCTCCTTCAGGAATTCCGCCATTCTTGTGACGTCAAAGGTGTAGGTAACATTGCGCAAGGCCAGGATGAAGTCCATACCTCGAACATCGGTACGGAGGTTCGCGTTTGAATCGAGCATCACTTACCATGGTGAAATGCCACGGCACCATTGATGCTGGTGACTGAACTGTTCCCGACACGTACCATGTTGGTGGCTGTGGGGCGAGCGTCGTAGCCAAGAGCCGTTGTGTTGGCAATATTGTCCACCGAAGGGCCTGCACTGCGACCGACGGCCGTATTGTCGGTGCCCAAGTATTTTGCTCAGGCGCCTGAAACCAACCCCTGTTGTACCGGGCGGTGGAGACCCGCGGTGTTGGAGTCCAGTGCAGCGTTGTATTCTCCATTACCGACAGTTCCACGCAACGCGAAATGCCTCGGCCGTAAATTGCCTGCTTGTATTCTGCAGCAGCGCACTGGTCGGAACTCAGGTTAGAGAAGCCGGTGCATGGTATAGGCCCTTTCCCATAGCAGTGTTATGACCCGTTGTTCGTAAAGAGGGTCTGATCTCCACCTGATGTTCCGCATAGGAGAACAAGGATTTACTGCCCACGGCGGTGTTGTAGTAGCCATCTGGTATCGGGAGCTTGCCTGCTGGAGGGGCAAGCCCAGCTGCATTGTTGTAAAGCGCGCTATCGCCAATGGCTACGATGTTGCTTCGGTTGAGATTCAGACGCGAGGCGCCAACACCAATAGCAACGTTGGAATTCCCAGTAGTATTCAGATATGCGGCGCGCCAACCAATTGCAGTGTTGTTCCTTCCGGTCGGACTGTTCTCAAGTGCACCATTCCCAATTGCTGTGTTGTACGTGCCCGTGGTATTGAATGCCAAGGCGAAAGTCCCGACTGCGGTGTTGCTTCCTCCAATAGTGTTACTTCCGAGCGTCGTGCGCCCCAAAGCAGTGTTATTGGTTCCTGTGCTGGTTGTAGGCAGGGCCCGATATCCCCATGCTGTATTGTTCGTAGTTGGTCCCACCAAACCTGCACGCCTATTGTTGGCTCGTACTTCAAAATTCATGCTGTCGGTCGTACCAATGAAATTCGTAAGTGTATTCGTTCCGGTATTCCCCGTTAACGACCAGCCTCCGCCACCTGCTGGTCCTGCTGGTCCCACTAAGGATACTCCGGCCCCCCATGCTCCGCTTGTCTTAGGTCCATATAAGGTGTTTGTTGCGGTATTGATGTAAAAGTCACCATTTGCGCCGGTGCCTACTGCGGGGTTTGTGGTGCCATTCAGTACGGTACTTCCATCCAGGCCATTGGTTCCGTTCGTTCCAGGTGCTCCAGGTGATCCGTTCGTTCCATTTGTTCCGGCAGTTCCTTGTGGCCCTACAAGCGAAACGCCTGCTCCCCAAGCACCTCCTGTCTTTGGTCCGTACAGGAAGTTGGTGGCCGTGTTGATGTAGAAATCACCATTGGCTCCGGTGCCTGCAGTCGGGTTCGTTGCACCGTTCAACACTGTTCGTCCATCTGCACCGTTGGTGCCATTGGTACCATTGGTTCCAGGTGCGCCCGGAGTGCCGTTGGTTCCATTGGTTCCGTTAGTTCCTGGTGTACCTGGTGCGCCGTTCGTTCCATTCGTTCCATTGGTTCCGGCAGTTCCTTGTGGCCCTACCAATGAAACGCCTGATCCCCAAGCGCCACCCGACTTCGGTCCGTATAAGAGGTTTGTTGCGGTGTTGATGTAGAAATCGCCATTGGCTCCGGTTCCTGCTGCGGGGTTGGTTGCACCGTTCAATACGGTCCTTCCATCCACACCGTTGGTCCCATTGGTTCCATTGGTCCCCGGTGCGCCCGGCGTACCGTTCGTTCCATTGGTCCCGTTGGTGCCAGGTGTTCCAGGTGCGCCGTTTGTTCCATTTGTTCCTGCGGTTCCTTGCGGCCCTACCAATGAAACGCCTGCTCCCCATGCGCCACCCGACTTAGGACCGTATAAGAAGTTTGTTGCGGTGTTGATGTAGAAATCACCATTGGCTCCGGTTCCTGCTGCGGGGTTTGTTGCACCGTTCAATACGGTTCGTCCATCCAAGCCGTTCGTTCCATTCGTTCCATTTGTCCCTGGTGCTCCGTTCGTTCCATTGGTGCCTGGTGTTCCGTTGATGCCGTTTATTCCATTGGTGCCGGCTGTTCCTTGCGGCCCAACAAGCGAAATTCCTGTTCCCCATACACCACCGGTCTTCGGTCCGTACAGGAAGTTGTTGGATGTATTGATGTAGAAGTCACCGTTCGCACCGGTACCACCGGTCGGATTGATGGATCCATTCAGCACGGTTCGTCCATCCGCTCCATTGGTTCCATTGGTACCGTTGGTGCCATTGGTACCCGGAGTGCCTTGTGCACCCGTAGCTCCGGTCTCCCCTGTTGGTCCCGGAACACCTTGTGTCCCTTGCGGACCAGCTGGGCCTTGGATACTCCCAACGTTCTCCCAGGTGTTCGTGTTCGCGCTCCATACGTACAAGTTGCCATTCACCAAATAGGCATCGCCTGGATCACCGGTTCCCGGCAACTGGTTGACATTGGTAAGCGATCCCAAGATGGTAACGCCGGTTCCGTCTGCACCATCGGTTCCTGGTTCTCCCCTGAGGCCCTTGTGCACCCGTTGCACCAGTAGCACCGGTTTCACCGGTTGCGCCAGCAGGACCCGGCTCGCCTTGTTCCCCCTGTTCACCTTGTATCCCTTGCTCCCCTTGTGGTCCGGGAGTATTGCTTTCCTCTGCGAACAAGGCATAAGGTACGCTCAACAATTGCGAGGTGCCCATTGCAGTACCGTTCATGCTGGTACGCACGAAGTAGGGTCCGTTGCTCCAATCGATCCCGGCGAAGGTGCCGCTCACGACAGTGCCACCACCTAGGGCAACATTGGCAAGACCGAAACCATTGGTCGTCACCGCGTGGTCTTCATTGTATACCACGGGGCCGGAGGCGCTGCCTTGCAGAACGGCCAGTCCCAAAGTTGCGGAGGTGTTGGGCAGAATTGCGCCACCCACATCGCGCAGGATCGCTTGGTAGTTCATGCGTTGCGGCACTTGGGCGAAGACTCCGCCGATGAACGCACAAGTGAGGAGAAGGAGGGTGAACTTTTTCATGGTTTAGTGGGTTACAGAGATCTTGAAGGAGTTGACGTAGCGTTGATCGGCCTTGACTGTCAGTTCAGGTATCAACGAGCTTCGAGTTGTCGAATGCGCTCTTCCATTTTCATGATCAGGGCTTGTTGCTCTTGGACGGCTTTTACCAAGGGAACAACGAACTCCGAATAGCGCAGCCCGTAGAGGTCTTGGTCGTTCTTCGGTGCATCCACACCACTGAAATCGAAACCACTGGACCTGGCTGCCGTCTCGACCTCTTGGGCCAGGAACCCCGTGTAGCGAATGACGGATTTTGCTTCCCGTGCTGCAATGGTTTCCGCATCGGGATGATCAGTGACCATCATTCCTTTTTCGTCGGTGTATTGGCCTTCTTTAAGGAAGGAGGAGAGGCTGTTAGCATCCAAGTTATAAGTGACCGGACGCAGTTTGATGATGAAGTCGAGCCCGGGTACATCGGCAGAAACATTTCGTTTGAAACGGGCATCGCTGACGGTGGTCCACCCGACTTGGCCGCCGATACTGGTGACCGAGGCATTCCCTATTCGCGCCTGATTGTTTGCACTAGTGGAGGCGCTTCTCCCGATCGCGGTTGTATTTGAAAAACCGCTCAACGTTGGTCCGGCCCCGGACCCTACCGCTGTATTGTTGGAGCCTGAGATGGTGTTGGCAAGTGTAAGTTGGCCAAGTGCCGTATTGTCGAAGCCCGATGTTACACCGTACGAAGCCCGCCAGCCAATGGCCGTATTTGACCCGCCTGTGTTGTTGGAGAACAACGCTTTGCTGCCCACAGCGACATTGTATGCTGCTTGGCCCGGAACGTCGATATCGTCTATCGGCCCAGCACCTACACCGTTGTTGTACAAAGTGCTATCGCCTACGGCCACGATGTTCGATCGGTTCGTGTTCTTCCGCAATGCGTTCGCTCCCACGGCCACATTCGAGAAACCCGTCGTATTATCATTCAATGTTCTATACCCAAGCGCGGTATTGTTGCTTCCCGTCGTGTTGGTGCCAAGAACCCCTTGGCCTATGGCGCAATTGAAAGCGCCTGTTGTCGTGTTCAGCATGCATTGATCCCCGAATGCGGAATTGCTCAAGCCAGTGGTGAGCGAATTCAGGGTATTCCTACCGAACGCGGCATTAGCAATGCCTGCACCGGTTGCAAGTCTCAGAGCTCGGTAACCGAAAGCGGTGTTGGCGTCGATCGTCGTATTGGTTGGGCCGAAAGCCTCGTAGCCCATACTTGTGCTACCGGTATTGGAGATCCAACCAGAATAGATGTTGTTCACTTTGAATTGAAGTGGTTGATCATCCGTGGTCCCAAGGAAATTGTTGGCAGGTACTGTTCCTGCATTGCCGGTCAAAGCCCATCCGGCGCCACCAGGTCCGGGAGGTCCAACCAAGGAAATTCCTGTCCCCCATGCGCCACCGTTCTTTGGTCCGAATAGGAAATTGGTCGCGGTGTTGATATAGAAATCACCATTCGCGCCGGTACCTGCAGCCGGGTTGGTGTTTCCGTTCAGTACAGTTCTTCCATCCACGCCGTTGGTTCCATTTGTGCCGTTGGTTCCGGGTGCTCCCGGAGTACCGTTGGTTCCGTTGGTCCCAGGTGTGCCAGGTGCGCCGTTCGTGCCATTTGTTCCTGCAGTTCCTTGCGGCCCTACCAATGAAACGCCTGCTCCCCAAGCACCTCCTGTCTTTGGTCCGTACAAGAAATTAGTGGCCGTGTTGATGAAGAAATCACCATTCGCGCCGGTGCCTGCAGCCGGGTTGGTGTTTCCGTTCAGTACAGTTCTTCCATCCACGCCGTTGGTTCCATTTGTGCCGTTGGTTCCGGGTGCTCCCGGAGTACCGTTCGTTCCGTTGGTCCCGGGCGTGCCAGGTGCGCCGTTCGTTCCATTCGTTCCATTTGTTCCTGCAGTTCCTTGCGGCCCTACCAATGAAGTGCCTGCTCCCCATGCTCCACCGGTCTTGGGTCCGTAGATCGTGTTAGTGGAGGTGTTTATATAGAATTCCGAGTTCTCACCCGTTCCAGCAGTTGGGTTGGTCGTGCCATTCAGCACAGAATAACCACGAGGACCGGGTGGTCCAGTTGGTCCTGGCGGTCCTATGGTGCCGTTTGTTCCATTTGTCCCGGGAAGGCCTTGCAGACCTTGGGTCCCTGTCGCACCTGTGGATCCTTGCGGCCCAACGAGCGAAATTCCTGTTCCCCATGCACCACCGGTCTTCGGTCCATACAAGAAGTTGTTCGAAGTATTGACGTAGAAATCACCGTTCGCACCAGTACCTCCGGTCGGGTTGGTGGATCCGTTCAGCACGGTTCGACCATCATCACCAGCAGGTCCTTGCGTGCCTGTGCTACCTGTTGCTCCGGCAGCACCAGTAGGACCTTGAGCACCGTTTGCACCCGTCGCTCCAGCGGGTCCTGTTGGGCCGGTCGGACCAGCAGGACCTTGCGGGCCGGCAGGACCTGAGATCGAACCGACATTCTCCCACGTGTTCGTGTTGTCGCTCCATACGTACAAGTTGCCATTCACCAGATACGCATCACCAGGATCACCGGTGCCAGGTAGTTGGTTCACATTGGTCAGTGATCCGAGGATCGTAACGCCCGTGCCATCTTGCCCTGTCTGCCCTTGTGGTCCAGTTGGTCCGGTTGGTCCAGGATTTCCTTGCGGACCCTGCGGACCCGTTGCACCCGCAGGTCCAGTAGCACCTGCTGCGCCAGTAGCACCTGCTGCACCTGCAACGCCTTGCGGCCCTTCAGGACCTTCGGGTCCTTGTGGTCCGGGCGTATTGCTTTCCTCTGCGAACAAGGCATAGGGTACGCTCAACAACTGCGAAGTTCCCATCGCTGTACCGTTCATGCTGGTACGCACGAAGTAGGGCCCACTGCTCCAATCGATCCCGGCGAAGGTGCCGCTCACGACAGTGCCCCCACCGAGGGCAACGTTGGCCAAGCCGAATCCATTTGTGGTAACCGCATGGTCCTCGCTGTAGACCACGGGTCCGCTTGCGCTGCCTTGCAGGACGGCCAGTCCCAAAGTCGCGGAGGTGTTGGGCAGAATTGCGCCACCCGCATCGCGCAGGATCGCTTGGTAGTTCATGCGTTGTGGCACCTGGGCGAATGCACCGCCGATGAACGCCAAAGAGAGGAGAAGGAGGGTGAGCTTTTTCATGGCTTAGTGGGTAACAGAGACCTTGAAGGATTTGACATCGCGTTGGTCGGCTGATAGAACACGCAGGATGTAACCACCGCTGGCGTAGTGTTCCATGTCCAGTTCGGTGATCGTGGAAGAGATGCGACCATCCGTTACCTGTTTACCTGCTGCATCGAAAAGCATATAGCGATCAGCGCGTGATGGATCATCCATAGCGATGTTCAGGATATGCCGAACGGGGTTCGGATACACATTGATCATTGGGCCATCGAAAACATCCTCCACATCGATGGTGATGTCGACCCAGGGTTGCTGAAAGCCTTGCGTGAGCGTGTTGGTCGGTCCCGATACTGTGGCGATGATCGGTTCACCGATGGTCACGCTCATCGCATTGGTGGGCGAAGTGTAATGGCCTCCACCGGAAGCGATCACCTGTTGTGCAAAGGTTGAGAGCGGTGCGCCAAGAGCCAGAAGGAGAAGGGTGCGAAGCATGATGAATAGGGTTTTCGTGATAACGACACGAAGTACCGGAGACCCTTGAACGCCGACAATACCACGAGAGTAGTACGTCGGTCAACGCAGCTCCAAGGCCGGTTGGCTCCGCACGATCGCCGATGCCGAACCATCTTCATACACCGCTTGCACGAGATAGGTGTAAGACCCTTTTCCTGTCAACCGTATATCATCGTATGCATTCTTTCCGGCAAGCGCATGCCCCAGCGGCATCGGCTCCGAAGTGTCCTTGGACCGAAAGATCACATAGTGCTTCACTTTTCCTGGAACAGGATCCCAACTCACATGCACCAAGTTATCGTCCATGCGCACTGCTGTTACTTGGCGCACGGCATCACGCTTCAGTCGCTCATGCACGCGCACGTCAAGGGAAAGTCCATCCTGCGAAAGATTCCCCGCACTATCCACCGCCAACATTTGGTAGCTGTAATAGGCTGGACCATTCACCGTGGTATCCGTCCAAGTACGTCGTGTATCGTTCGCTGCCATTGTCAGCACCGTGATCCATGTTCCGGTTTGTTCCTTGCGTTGCAGTTCGTGCCGGGCAACATCATTACTACTACTTGGAATAAAGTGGATGGTAACGGCGGAATCGGTCACGAGATAATTTTTGAACACAGGTGCCACGGGCGGAACAAGATCTGGACGCGTAAGAACAAGTGTTCTACTGAATGCGCTGTGGTTGAAGTTCTGATCCACGGCCACCACGCGGTAGTAGATACGCTTGGTGAGGGTATTGATCTGCAGGGTGTCGCGGAACAACGTGTCAGCTACGGGGTAGGGTGTAACGTTGTTGAATTCATGATCGGGTGCATTGGCAAAGAATACGCGATAGCCCAAGAGGTCTGGTTCCTTGCCGAGCGGCCAATGGAGCGTGACCAACCCGGTGGTATCGATCGCTCCTGCGACACCAAATGGTGCTGCAGGTGCAATGCTATCGATCAAGGACCCATAACCTGCATTGGAGTATGAAACGTTTCCGGCCGTATCAATAGCAGCAACTCGGTAATGGTTCTCACCAACAAGAAAGGACGATGTGTCCGTGAATGAAGCGGTGTTCTTCGGAAGCACTCCAGCGTGTAACGGATAGTGACCACCCAACGCAGTTGGCGCCTTTTCCACACGATAGCCTGTGAGGTCGCCAGCCTGTTCGGCTTGTTCCCAATGCACCACGAGCTTGCCTTTTTCATCTTTCACTTCGGTAAGCAACGGCGGAGTCGGTGGTGTTCGATCGCGACCCATGGCAGTAACGATGGGTGCTTCCGTACTTAGTTCGCCGAACGGTGTAATGCCCAACACCCGGTAGCGATGAGGCATGTAATTGCGCTCCATCGTAGAATCGGAGAAGTAGATCAACGGCGAGGGTTTGTCCTTGTCCATCGTGGGCAAGAAGGGTGTGGCGTGCAATCGTTTCCAGGCTCCGCTCATATCTGCTCGTTCAACCCAGTACGCGCTGAACGATCCTTCACCTGTTTCCTTCTCCCACTTCAATCGCACCTGCGCCTCTTCTTCGTCGAAGTAAAGCGTTGGTCCTGGCGGTATCACTTCGGCGCCAAGCGAGCGATTCACACCTACGATCGCCGTATCCGGATGTTCGGGATCCAAGGTGATCACGCGATAGAGGTAGTGCGCATTGGCTTGTACATCGTGATCCGCAAAGCGAAGTCCAAGTGCTTGTGCCACAGGTGCATCCATATCCGCCATGAGCAAGGTGAACGAGTAGCGCATGGTAAGTTCGGTGGAAGCGTCTTGCACGGAGGCCATGTTTTGACGCTCGCATTCTTCACCGATGTCTCGCCATAGAGCAGTTGGACTACAGGCCCGGCATAGGGGTGTTCCTGGTGGAAGGTGGCAATGAACCGGTCTTGACCATGGGCGGATCGTATCCGGGCCGATCCGCGTTGCGCGTGTTCTGGAATTCGTGTTCACGTCGATCGTCAAGCGTTCCACGCGATATCCGAAGGTGTTGTACCGCTGCCATGTTGCAGGGGCCACCGGTGCCCAGCGCAGCACCAAAGAGTCGGCGTAATTGCGTGTGATCACATGGAAGGATTGCGCATCCAGTTGCAGGGATGTAAGCAACAGCAGAAATAGGAAGAGGGATGAGCGTGCCATGGCGTTCAAGGTGTACGGATGCCTGATTGGTTTACGGGTGGTTGGGCAACGGTGCCTGTACCAGGGTTCCATCTGGGCGGTGTTATTCCAGCAGTATGTTGGAAGGTGGCAATGCCATTGCTGTAAGAGACTACATCGCCGGGTTCGATGCTGGACTGGGCACAGGGAGGTGGTGGATAGAAGAAGAACTTCGCGCCATACACACCGTTGAACATGCGTTTGTAGGGTGTGTTCTGGAAGGCGATCACATAGCTGCGCAGGGGTTCTGCCATTTCGTTGACCACATCATCACCATCGGGGTTGTGGTTCAATGGGCCGCAATGCGAGATCACATCGGGTGTTATCGTTTGCAAGCGCAGGTAATCCTTTACCACCCATTCCCCGGTCTTGTACTGCAAACGGGTCGTGATCGGTGGGCCGGTCGCAGGTCCGTCAGCGGAAACGCTCCAATTGCCGGGGCTCATCCCGAAGGTGGTTGAAGGTGCCACCTCACTATCGCTCAGTATCGACGACGGCAAAGGACCGAGCGGATGGAAGTTCACAGTAAGGAAAGGCGGAATGCCAACAGGGTCGGGGTGATCGCGATAGGTGGTTGTTGGGAAGAAGCCATTGGAAGTCCATATGACCGAGCGTTGAAGCTCCAGTTCACTGCAATCGGAAGCTTTGATCGCTGCATAATAATCGTACAGGATAGGCTTTGCGAAAAGGGTATGCCACAAGTCGGATTTGGCATCTTGTACCCCGATCAATGGGTAGATCTTCAATAACCCCTCAGGACCATATTTGAAGCCGACGAGATCATAGGTATCGAAGCGTTCCCCCGTGAAGGAAGGGGAGAGCACTTCTTTCGGAAGTGTTGCCGTGGTACCGGTGTATTCGGTCGATGTGTTGACCAACGCCGTCACCTTATCAGGAAGGGTGTTGTAATTGGAAGTGCGGAAGTGGTACTCGTAGAGCAGCTTTTCGTCGGGTCGCAACGCATAGCCTTGAATGACGCGGTTCGTGCGGATCACCATGCCTTGGTTGCTGGTGGACACATTGCTTGCGACGGCGCCCATGGACATGGTCTGCAGATTGACGTTCGCTATTTGTTGAGCGGGCGATTGCCCACTTCCTGAAGGTGGTGCAGCAGGCCCATCGGCGGAGATTGAAAGATTGGAGGCGTCGAACACATCCTTGGCCACAAGCTTCACACTATACGTGCGGCTATTGGCCAGTTGGGGCAGCGTGAAGGCAACATACGAATTGTCGTTGTGCTTGGGTGTAACGGCCTGCTCCATGGGTGTACCACCGGTCATGGAGGTGATCACGATCTTAAAGGACCTTCGTTTGCCGTAAGGCGATTTGAAAACAGGTTGATTGGCCAGGCTGTTGTCGCATCGGATAACCGCGTTACGACATTCATCTTGCAGCACGAAACGCTGGCGGTGGAAGGGATAGGTATAATCCAGATTCTCGGCTTTCAACTCTTCAATGCCTCCATCGGTCTTGAAGGTGTGGGTGCGTTCCCATATGGCGGGACCTCCAGAACTCTTATTGGCAGGCCTCCATTGCCCCCCGATCAACTCTTCGGCGCGCAGTACAATGGTTACACTGTGCTGCTTCTTAGGTGTAAGGTAATCCGGTGGGTGAAGGCTTGCCCGCGTGTGGTCGGCTGCAAGGATGGGGTTGTCTTGCTACCAGTTGGCCCAATTCATTCTTCAGCTCGAATTTGACGATCACCACACGCACGGTATGGGGTATCACTTGATGGCCGGAGGTGACCTCGTTGAAGTCGATCGGTTGATCGATCTTCACATTGAATACAGCCTGTGGTTCCACGCCGCAGTCCACACCACAGATCAAGAAGTCACTGCAGATCGGTGGAAGACCACTCCGATCGGCAGGGCTCAGATCACCCAGTGGATCCATGTCATCGAGCAAGTTGCTCTGTGGCGGCTCGCAGTGGTGGCCCGCTTGGAATGGTACGGTCGCCTCGCCCTTAACGGCTCCCCAAAGGATGTCATAATGACCGTGGGCAAATCCCTTCAACCAGGAGGGGTTGGCGAATCCACATTGGAACATACCCGCTACACCTACTGTGAAGATGTCCTTCTCCCCCGAGGCGACCCATAGGTCCACAAAAATGCTCACTGCGGCATTGACAGCGCCGTACAATTGACCACGTGCATAGAACGGTCCGATCCCGGGGTCCTCGATCCCGGCGCATTCCATGGTGGAACTTGCTGTGAAGAGCAGGTCGAAGCCGACCAAACCGTTCACTTTATATCGAAATACAAGAAAATCCCCTGTATCCGCGAAACTCACCTCGGTACCGAAAGCCAATCCACTTGCATCACTGATGTCTTCTCGGACCAAATAATCCGCAGGAACAAGGCTTGCTATATTAGGAGGCGGTGGTGGCACCCCGGGCAGATCATCGCCAACCATGAAGTAGGAACCGCTTTGCACGAACCCGGCGATCTTCAGACCCACGCGCGACTCAGGTCTACCAATGTAGAAATGCCACGTGTCCGGAGTGATGAGGATCTCCAGTTGGCCAGCTTTCTTGTCCGGTCCCGTACCAACCAGCAAGTTGGGGCGCACATCCACGAACATGTCGAAGTTCGCCGTGAACACGTCGGTCGCAAATACGAAGAGGATCTCGCCATGGCCTTTGATCGGTACGTGCCCTTCAATTACCCCATCTGCTTCCTTCTTATGGAGCATGTACACATCGGTAGTGAGGCCGATGCTTTGGAGACCACCTCCTGCGAATTGGGCCAATGCGGTGATGTTCCCATTGTAAGCATACCCGCTGCTTGGATCGCCAAAAACGATGGTGGCCTTGAAACCGAGGTCGATCCCAGCGTTCGGGGTGTAGTTCATGCCGGACAACGTCAAACCCGGTTCGAAATCGGGATCATTCAAATGCGTTAGCTCTTGTTGCGTGATGCTCTCCGCTGGCGGTGGTGTGCTTAATGGTGACATGTGGTACCAAGCACCACCGCCGAACCCATAGATGGTGAACGCTGAAGGCTTGTTCCAACCACCTTCTTTCGCGGCCATGGCATCCACATACCAATACTTATTCGTGCCGACCGAGCCGAATTGCGCTGTGGCGAGAATATCGATCTTGCCTTTCATGAATTTGGCGCGCAAGCCACCCTTGATGCCATTTCCGTACGTAGGGCTGTCACGGTACCATTTCAAACCACCGCTGACCTCTACGGTTCCTACTCCTCCTGTAACGCCAATTGAATCCAGTCGCACTTCATTGTCTCCCCATTGGTGGATCTCGCTCGTGTTCAATGTGCCCAGCACCTCGATCCGCGTTGTTGCTCGGAAGATATTGGAGTCGTTGGTCAACTTCACGTTTATATCGAACGCAACACCGGCCGCGGGCTTTCCGTCGATGGTGGTACGCACTCCATCCACTCGTGTAAGGCTTATTGGGAAACCTCCGGTGCTGCCTCCGGGGATCGGGGCAAGCGGGTCGTCATCATCCGGAACCTCCGATGCACCCATGTATTTCTGTGGGCTTGCCAATGAGAACACTGCGCTGCTGTCGATGTTGGTGTAGGGTGCCCGTGTTTGAAAGCGCAGCCCTTGGAATTTCACATCGCGGAAATTGATCGGGATCCCACCTGATTGTTGATCGATGCTGATCAGACCGTGGAGCGTTGCTTTGGCGTAATTGCCTAGAACGGGATCTCGTAATGCAGCGCGGACCGTACTGGTTTCATCAAGCGTAACGGTTGCTACGAGAAATGGCACGGCGAGGTCACGCTCTGGCTGCAAGAGGAACTCCAGCCACTTTCGTTCGTTGGTTGGATCCTGCCTTAGCATGGCCGAGTAGTCCAATAGTGTCGGGCTTATCGCGGTCCTTATCCGGCCTTTGATCCCCGCTTGGCTAAATGAATTGGCCACAATGTCGAATTGCAAGGTGTCCAACGAGAACGCCCAACCATCCAATTCGCCTTCGCTTTCACCGATCAAATTGGCGAGCTTGAAACTTGCTGTCAATTGGGACTGGGCGATCACCATGTTATCCACTACGCCGGTAACACGTTCGGTACTTCCGAAGCGTTTCACTTCGTTCGGCAACCGCAACATGGCGCGTTTCAGATAGAACCCATACCAACCCGGGATCGGTGCGTTGTCCGCGCCCACGGCGCCCACGCGGGTCGCCACGAACGGTGGCAAGTCCATGGCCGGTGGGTTGGCATAGCTCGCAAAGTCCAACCATGCTTCTTGCACATCAAAGCCCCAACCTTCAGCACCTTCAATATGGAACGGTTTGTTGAAGTCCACACGCCCCATGAAACCACCACGACCGGTCCGTGTTCTCAGTGAGGCCACGATCTTGTCCGGGCCACTGGTCCCATCGGGTTTGTCCTCCTGCAAATGATCCCTGCTGAAGCGCCATTCCGCATCGATCTGCAACGCGCGGAAACCACGGCAATCCCAAGCGGCGAAGGTTCCGCTATCCAACACGTTGATCATGTTGCCGGGCTCGAAACGTGTGCTCTTCAAGATCAACGAATCACTGCCGATCCCGATGCGCACATCATCCACTAGGTAGAGCAACGCATCCTTGTCCGGACAGCCTACGCCATCTGGTTGGAACACTTGGTCCGACACACCGAGCCCGTAGTTGAAACCAAGCTCCGGCACGGGAACGCTCATCATGGCGTTCAGTGTTGCCGTGGTATCCGTAAAGCGCATGCCGACAATTCCCACGGTGAAGCGGCCACCAGGTATATCGGTGGCAATGCCGATCGGCAAACCCATGGGCGTACTACCCCCAAGTTGGTTCACCAACCGACCGGAGGCATTCAGGAAATTATCGATCGCTTGCACAGCGTCGGGGCTGAATCCAGAGGCCAAACCCGCGCCCATTCGCCATGCAGCGGGCACGATGCTTTCGTTATCCAATTTGGCAAATACATCTCCGGTGAAGAGGATCTTCTGAGCGTTGATCTGGGCATTGGTGAAATTTACATTTAGCGGACAGTTCATAAAGGGTACATCGATCACGCCAGTGCCATTCGCACTTCCACCGCTCCACGTAATTGTGACAATGCGCAAGTTGAACAAGCCCACGGAAACGGTATCGCCCATTGCAACTCCATTGGGCACGGCAACTTGCTGTTCCAAAGGAGTAGCAGCTGCTTTGCAAACGCTCACACACTCACGGGGGCGTTCTTCTTCTGCTTCCGGAGGCGGACTTCCTTCACCTAAAATGCGGAACATTGTGACAGGGCCAGCGTGGTAGGTGGGGCCGGTGGTAGCGGTCGGGTCAAGCAACCAAGCCACACGCCAGTAGTATTTCCCGGTGTCGTTGGGCGTGAAATTCACCGTCACATCGCGGTAGAATTCGGCTTCGATACACGCTCCGTTGCAGGCAGGGTCGTTCAGTTGTTTGGGGCCATATTCGTTGGTGGTGCTATACACCGGATCCGCCATGTCGGCACTGCGTGAAACTTCCAGTCTCCACCGTTCATGCGCTGTGCCTTGGGTCTGCGAGGCTGGGCCGGTGGAAGGGATGATCCAAATGGGGAATGGGGGAACCGTATTGATCGGTGCTTCGGCGGTCTTGAAATGCAGCGGTACGGATGCGAAGCCGTCGAGTTCCTCATCTCCACCGTCGCGCGGGAGCACTGTACCGTTCAATGGGCTTATTGGCCGGGGCTTGCCCATGCCGGAAACGAAAACACCCTCTACATCCCCATAGCGCACATCGCTGCCGGAATAGGTATTGGTTCGCAGGTCGGCAGAAATGGTGTAGGTGGATCCCCTCTGGAAGCGCCCGTTCGGTCCGGGGTTGTTGGTGTAGATGTTGATGTTTCGGGCATGCTCCTCAGTGAAATCGGCGGGATTGCCGAGTAGTTGGAGTTGAGTGAGGAAGTATCCATCTGCCCAATCAATGTCGTTGTTCTCGGCTTGCCGGAAGATGGTGGGAGGTAAAGGGTTGCCATCGCGCGATAGTTCCAGACGGCTGTAGAACCGGCCTGTAGTATTGTTTTGGTCGCTAGCAGGGGCATGAGGCTGAAAGCGTACCATCAGTGGCATCAGGTCCCATGGCAAAGTGTCCTGTTGCGTAGGGAAAGAGAGCGAGAATTCGGTATCTTCAAATGCCGCATAGTTGAACGTGCAAGGCCGCATGAAACCGTTGTTACGGAAGGATACCAAGTTCGGCGGATCAGCGATAGCTTGTACCCACCATGCATACATGCGCCCAGGTTCCAATGCCGGAAATGCTTGATTATAGGAGAGGATGTTGTTCATCACATCATCCTCGAAGATCACGTCGGTGCTGGTCTCCAAGGCGGCTTGTGCATTGGATGGGTTGTCGATCCGTACCAAACGAAAGTGGTAGGTTATGGTCACACCAATGTTCGGCGGCCCACCCGGAAGGATCCATTGGAAGTTGATCAGCTGTGGGGTTTGGGGGGTCACCATTTCGCCCGTGCCGTCACCATTGCATGTGGGATTCAGTGGCTCTGGTGGTTCCGCTTCGCGAATGAAGATCGTAAAGCAACCGGACATTTCCGAAGAAAGCGGAGTGACGGGATCCGTGTAGTCGTAAGCACGAATACACAACGTATAAGCACCTTCGGGGATCGGTTGGGCCACGAGCTCGGCGGGACTCGTTCCGAAAAAGATTGCGTCTTGTTCAAGTCCTTGTCCGATCGGTTGCAGGGCTTCACCGCCAAAGCTGCGAGTTTCATTCGAGGCGATCGTCAACGGTTGTGCACTCCAAGCCACGCCTCCTGGTAGGCTCACAGAGATCTCACCGTCGTCACTGGTAATGGACCCAACAAGATAGAAGGACCGGTCTTCCATGGAATTGTTGGTGACGGTGAAACTCACATTGCTCGCCTCACCGAAGTAGCTCGTGAGATCGGGCGAGTACGGAGGCACTATCGTGAGGGTGATCTGAAGGGGGTAGGGCCCTTGACCCGAAGCGTGGAAGGCAAACGCGAGCGCAATGATCGTCAACAAGTGGAGAGCGGATCGTGTGAGCATGGATCAGGGCTTTGTTTGGAAAGTGAACGTGTATCCGGCCATAAAGCGCACCTCGGTGAATTCGCGCGATGCAACGAATGTTGTCTTGTTCTGCAAAGCGGTCATGGTCAGTTGCAAACGATGCGACTTGGAAAGACGATATTGGAAAGAGGAACTCCCATTGATCGTGGTGCCGGCATCAGAACCCTCTTGGAAGGCTTTGTTGAAACTGGCGCTGATCGCGACAGTTAGCTTGGTGGAGAAGAATGGCTTTGAGAAGCCCAATGTTGGTCCAAGCAGCATGAAAGTGCCATTCGTGGTTTGGTTCTGGTTGAAATTGATCCCGCCGTTAACAGAGAGGTTATCGCGGTTGCGGATACGGCCGATATAGAAGTTGGCGTACAGCACATCGTTGTTCGAGGTGTTGTAGGTGCCAAATGGGTTGAGGTCCTTCAGTTGTTGAAGACCGCCTGTCAACGTTGCGGTCCACGTGCGTTCCTTGTTGATGAGTGAAAGACGCTGTGAGACCATGTACATGCGGTTCACCTGTGCTACGCGAAAGGTGTCGTTCAACACGCGCAACCCGGCCTCTTGTGCTATGCCATAGTTGGAAAAGCTGGCATCGATACCATAGGCGCGCGTGGGGTTCCATGCGACCCTTGCGGATCCTATGCGACGTACGCTTTGCGTGATCTTGGTATTGCGGATATTGTCTTCTTGCAGACCTATGCTACCGCTCACCCGTATCTTGTTCTTCCGAATGTTGAAGCTCGGTTCAATGGTAATGGCGCGCAGGTCGGTTTGCTGGTAGAACGCACCAAGCGAACGGTAACCGGGTTCCACTTCCTTGTATACGGCACGGATCGAGAACCGGCGGGAAGTCCAGCGCAGGGAGGTGTTTCCCGCGAACAAGGCACGTGATCCAAGTCTCGGTCGGAACACGGTTGTTAAGAAGTCCGGAACATTGGAGGTATCCAATTCCGGGTTGCGTGTATCGTTGGTGATGAGACTACTGCCCAAGTCCATTTCCCAAGAAAGGTGCTGTCCTATACCGATGCGACTACTGAGGCCGACCGCGAAATTTTCCATGGGTGCCACGCGGGTGCCGGGTGCCACATCGGGGATCGACGAGGCATCGTCCTCTGCGCGGAAGAACATCAGGTCGATGTAATTGCGTCTGGACCCCGCTCCGATCTTCACGCCCATGCCCATGCGCCGATAAGCAGGGATCGGGATGATCGCCCCAAGGGTATCCTGGGCAATGGGTTTGTTGAAACGCCCATAGAATGCACCGAACCGAAAGCCCTTCGGCTCCAGTTCAATACCCGCCCCGAAGAATTGCAAGCCCGCAAAGGTGTACGGGTTGAAACGCATCGTGCGGTAGCCGAGATGCAACTTCACCCACTTGTAATAGGGACTTAATCCGTAGCGGTTGAAGGGTTGCGTATAGCCCCTTTCCTGAGAACCCACGGAATAGCTGAAAGGTGCCTGCCAACCCCAGATCGAGAGCGTGATGGAGCCTGTGGAGTTCCAATAGAACGGTTGATTGCGTGGTGTGCCATCGCCGCTGTAGAAGTAAGGTCCACCTTGTAGGGAGAAGGACCCGCTCAGGCTCGGCTTGTTCTTCCGACCAATTTGAGAGAGGTCTTGCGCCGAAGTGGAAGCCGACAACACGAATGCCAATGCGACCAAACCCAATTGGCAAAGCCGGAGTATCCGTGGTTTCTTTAGGTCCGCCATGACATGGAACAGGCAATAGCCTGTGCATGGTCAAAGCAACCGTTGCCGATCCTTTCGGACAATAACACTTTAGTGGTACGGGTCAGCTCCTACCCGGATACACTTTCCGGATGGCCTCCATGCGCGAACCCACTTGCAACTTGTTGTAGATGTTGCGTACGTGTTTTCGTACGGTCTCGGTACTGATCTCGGCCTTGACAGCGATCTCCTTGTACATGAGCCCGTTGGCAAGTTGGTCCAACACGCCTTTCTCGCGCTCGGTCAGGGCATGGTCCTGGATAGCGACCTTCACGGCCCCTTGGAACGAATCCACTACCATGCGCGCAATGCTCGCGGACATGGGTGATCCACCGGCGTGCAGTTCACGGATGGCTTGGCCCATCCTGTCCTCGCCCGCACTCTTCACCAGGTAGCCGGTAGCACCTGCGCAGAGGGCTTGGAAGATGTATGCCGGATTCTCGAACACGCTGCTCATCAAGTACTGTGTCTGTGGCCGTTCGGATTTGGCTTGGGCAACACATTCGATACCGCTCATGCCTGGAAGTCCAATGTCCATGATCACGACATCGAGCAAGAGTTCCACATGTTTTCCCAAGAACGATTCCGCATCGCTGAACACCCCGGCCACGCGTAATTCCGTGTCGCGCTCTAACGTATTTCGGATCAGTCTACGTAGCTCTGGGTCGTCTTCGACCAAGGCAATACGAATGGGCTGTTGACTCATGGACCACCACCGGGGATGACCGGTTAGCTGTCCAATATAGATGATCCCCCGAAATGGCGAACGAACACGCCGGAAAATGGCCAATAGCAAGGGACTTGGCGAAGCATAATTCCGCAGTTCCAGATCCTTTGGCCCCACCTTTGGCCAACCAGCCGATGTTCACTCCCATAGTTCGTGTTTAAACCCGAGGAGATAAGCCTAAGCATTCTGGGCCCGCCTCCCCCCCCGGAAACCCCTTCCCGGGCCCCAAGGGGGGCCGCTGTGGACTGAACAGCCATGGTCCGGAGTGGTATCAATTTCCACAGCTGCACCCATGGAGGCGGCCCTGGAACGTAAGTTACGCAATCCATTTCCGGCAATGGCGGTTGTCGGGTCGAAACCTGATCCATGGTCGCGAATGCGGAGGTCGAAGTCGGATCCGGTGGTGGAGAGGGAAACGTCGATCCGTGTTGGACCGGCGTACTTGAGCGCGTTGTTCATTGCTTCTTTCATGAAGCGGAGCATGTCACGCCGCCATTCGGGAGCAATGGGTCGGTCCGGTCCCTGGTGCATGAACTCCATGGTGCCCATTTCGGATCCTTCCAGCATACGCATTGCCAGTGATCGCGCATGGTCCACCAAGCTGCGGACAGTATCCGCGCCAGGATCCGTGGCCCACACGATGTCGTGCAACGCGGCATTGGCCTGCTGTGCTGCTGTGTTGATACTCGCCAAGTTGACCAAGGCGGATTTCGGTTGGTCCGTTAGGTTGCGCCGAACCTCATCGCCGAGCAATTTGATCTTAGTGAGCTCTCCACCTATTTCGTCATGGATGTCGCGTGCGATGCGGGTGCGGACGACCTCGGCTGCGCGTTTCTTTTCACTGGTGACAAGTTGGTCTTGCATGCGCGTGAGCTCGTCATTCTTGGTGCGCAGCGCAAGCGCGTTTTTGCGCACGGATCGATAGGAGGCAAAGAGGATCGCGCCTAGAAGCACGACCAGGCCGATGGTCACAAAAGCGAATTGTTTCTGCCTGCGTTGATCCTCGATCTTCTGTTGGGCCAGAACGACTTCTACCTCATGCTCATACTTCATCCGGGATTCGGTCACCTCTTGCACCTTTGCCAGGTCCAGGTCCGCCACCATGGCATTGTTCCCGCGTTGCAAAGCGGCCATGGCTTCGTCCATTTGGCCAAGACCTGTAAAGGCCAGTGCGCGCTGTTGTTCGATCTCGGCCATGTCCGCAGGGTTGTCTTGGGCCAGATCAGCCGAAATGTCCAACTCGTCCAGTGCCGTCTTGAATTGTTTTCTTGTGATCATGGATCGGGCCAACATGCCATGATACCGTAATCGACCGGATGGTCCCATCGCATCAGCGAAAGGAGTTGCTGCCTGCAGATAAGTATCCGAACTGTCAGAGTTGCCTGTTCGGTTGTGAAGTTGGGCAAGATTGAGATGCGCTGCGGCGATCTGGGATGGAATGTCCAAATGAATATAAACGGCCAAAGCACGGCGCAAATAATACGCGGCACTGTCATAGATATCGACGTTGGTATAGGTCCCACCCATGCTCATAAGTCCCAAAGCCAATTCCCTGTTCAGGGGGATCAGGGAAAGCAAGGAGATCGCTTTCCGGTTGTATCCAAGTGCTTGGGCGGTATCATTCATTTCCCTGAATGCATGGGCCATCTGAAGCAGTGTTGCTCCTATTTCCAATGTGTCCTTCAACTCCTCAGCAATGGAGTGCGCTTGTTGCATGCACTTCAGACTTTGATCGTACCGGCTTTCAAAAAGATGTAGTCTTCCCTGCTGTTTGTACGCCATGATCAATTGTTGCCCCACCCCGACCGGCGCATGTGGAAGCTTCTCCAATTCCGTGAGCAGTTCAATGGCTCGTTCTGTGCGCACAAAGCTGCTGTCATACTCACCATCACGGGCTTGTATTGCCGCTAAACGGATGTACATCCGGCTCAGGGCGGTATCCGCAAAGGTGCCAGTGGCGGGGGTCTCTTGGATGATCTGTAACAAGCTGTCCGCTCGAGATTGGGCACAAGCCATAGGTCCAACTAAGAGCAGAGCGCATAGGGCCAACAGGTTCCCGAGCCCAGTTGCCGGGTCGCGGCATGTTTTAGGAGTCATGTTCATCGGATATTACCCGACCTTTCAGTCCGGGCCATTGACCTTCAATAATGACCAGGCACCCTTCTCCGGGTGAGGTGTGTACGATCGGTCTACATTCCAAGCGTTCACTTCGTGTCCGCATACTTCTCGATCCTTTTCCAGCAACAACGTCCAGTTCATCGAACCCTCGTCCATTGTCTTGTACGCGAAGCAAGTATCCTTTTGGGCCGGTATGGAATGTCACATTGATCCGTGTGGCCTGCGCGTGCTTCACAGCATTGTTCACCAACTCCTTCATTGTGCGGAAGAGATCATGTCGATCTTCCGGGGACAATGGAAAGTCCGGGCCTTCATGTGCAAAGTCGGTTAGTAGAGGGATCGATGCGGCCTGGCACAGATCGATCGTGAAGTGATGCGCTCGATCAACAAGTTCTTTCACGCTATCGTTGTGTTGGTCGGTTGCCCAAACAAGGTCGCTCAGTGCTTTGCTGGCCTCATCGGAAAGGACAACCATTCGCTCTGCCATTGGGGCCAACGCATTCATACCAGCTCCGTTCACCGCTGAAACCTCCTTGCCCAGCAGTCGGATCTTCGTGAGGTTACTTCCCAGTTCATCATGGATGTCCGATGCGATGCGTGTTCGAACCAAAGCCGCCTCTCTTCGCCGTTCGGCTTCTACCAATTTTCCCTGCGCCGATAATATTTCCCGGTTGGTATGCGCGATGTGCCTGGCCCTGGACCATGCACCGGCGCCAAAGAGCGCGACAACAACGATGAAGCCAAGGAGCATGAAGCGATGTGACCGTTCTTCGGCGAGTTCGATGGCGTGGGACGTTTCAAGTTGCAGTTGTTCCTCTTGCCGGCGAAGACTATCAGCCATGGCTTGTTGCTCGTAGGCATGGGAGAGTTCGAATCGGATCACTTCCCGCTGGTTCTCTTCGCGCATCAGGCTATCCTCCAGAACAAGATATCGTTCGTGGGCAGCAAGTGCTTCTGCTGGTCGGCCCAATGTTTTGTACACCCGATAGAGCATCTGCGCGACGTCTCGTTCAAGGGTCAGATCTTCGGCTTCTGTGGCAACAACGCTGGCGTTTTTGGCGGTCTTCAAGGCTTGTACGGGCTGGTGGAGTGCGAGCAGTGCCGAGGCGCGACCGACCAGCGCCGATGCTTCGCCGAACGGATGGTCGGCGGATCCGGCAATGGCTGCGGCTTCTGTGTAGTGTCGAAGTGCATCCTCGGGAAGACCTTGTTCCAGTTCCAACGCGGCGATGTTGTTCATCGCGGAAGCGATCGTTAACTGGTCGTCCAAGGATTGTGCAGCTTCCAATGCCATGCGATAGTGCTTCATGGCTGCAGTGGTATCCTCTAGTTCTTCGAGACACGTTCCGATCGCGGCGTGTGCCTTCGCCACTTGGTGGACGCTGTTCGAACCCTCGGCCAGGCGGAGTGCCGCCTCGTGTTCCAAGAGGGCGTGTTCATAGTCGCCTTGATTGATGTAGAGCGACCCCAAGCAGGCATGTCCGGTGGCCAAACCACGTTCATCCTTCAGCGCTTCCATGATGCGGAGGCTTTTCCGATAGAACTCGATGGCGCGAGCATGATCGCCATGTACCATGTGCACCCGGCCGATCGCATTCAGATCGTTAGCAATGGCCGTGGAGTCGTTGAGCAGCTCATGCGTTTTCAAGCCTTTCGCATAGAGGACCAGCGCGGTGTCGTGGGCACCAAGAAAGGAGTACATGCTGGCCATGTTGGTAGTCACATCCGCCACGCTCTCATTGTTCCCGCCTTGTTCATGCATGGCCAGCGAACGCGTATAGAACTCAAGTGCCTTGCGAAGTTCACCCTTTACATACCACGCTGCGGCTTGAAGGTCCACCCCCAAAGCTTCATACTTGATGGATCCCGCCTGTTTGGCTTCGTCCTGCATCTGCAGGGCGAAATGGATGGCACTATCCGGCGCGGAGAACAGGTAGTCGGCCCAAACCAGATCGTAAAGCGCCATGAAGCGCACACTGTCGGGCTTGGTCGTATCCTGCCATGTTGCACGCGAACTATCCACATCCTGACCGAACGCCAGCAGATGGGTAAAGACCAGTGCACAAATAGATGGGATAAAATGTTTGGACATGTCACCGAGCCGATTATGGCGAAGTGAAGATGCGAGATCTGCTGGACAGGAGCATGGTAAGCGTAGGGTTTGGTTTCGGACCCAACAAGGAGGACGAAGGTCAACATCTTGTAACAGGGAACAAATACCACGCAAGTAGTAGCACGATCGTTCAAGGCCAGCTCTGGGATGAACGGCACGGCGCAATGATAAACGGAGGAAACAATTAGATATAGGAAACGTTTCCGCAACAAGAATGTTTCCTATATTTGCCCCCCGTTCAAAATGGAAGAGAAGGAACTACAGATCATCGACCAGAGTGCCAAGGTGTTCATGCGCTTGGGGATCCGTAGTGTGAACATGGATGACATTGCGCAGCATTTGCGCATCAGCAAGAAGACCCTTTACCAATTCGTAAAGGACAAGAATGAGCTGGTTTCCCGTGTTGTTGGCCATATCTGTTCGCACCACAACACATGCATCACGGAGATCTGCGAACATGGCTTCAACGCGATCGATGAGAGCTTCGAGATCACCAAGTTCGTAGCGTCGCAAGTGGGTGAATTGCATCCGAGCATCCACTTCGACCTGGAGAAGTACCATCCGGAGGCATGGGCCCTGCTGCAAAGCACGGAGCGAGAGGACATCTACAAGTGCGTTACCGGGAACATGCAGAAAGGCGTGAAGGAGGGGCTTTATCGCGAGGACCTGAACATCGACGTGGTTGCACGCATCTACATATCGCGGTTCGATGTCACCTTCGATGGTGAATTGTTCCCGAAGGAGAAGTACCGTTTCAATGAAGTCATCTGGGAATTGTTCCGATACCATATTCGTGGCATTGCCAGTGATAAGGGCCAGAAGTATTTGATCAAGAAGGTGAAGAAAGAACACACTGTAAAATGATGAGATCGACCACCACGATCATTTCCTTGTTCGCCTTGGCCTTGCTCCATGCGCAAGGCCCACTATCGATCAGCCTTCAACAGGCCATGGACCTCGCTGCGAAGCAGAGCTACATGGTGCAGGGAAGTGCACTTGAAGCGGAGAAGAGCGTGCAGCGGAGCAGGGAGATCACGGCGGTGGGTTTGCCGCAGATCAACGGTTCAGCGCAACTACAGAACTTTCTGGACGTACCTACCCAGTTGATCCCGAACTTCTTCAGTCCGCCGGGTCAGGGTCCGGAATTCATTCCCGCGCAATTCGGCGTTCCCTGGAGCATGAATGCGGGTTTGACATTGAACCAGTTGATCTTTGATGGCAGCTACTTGGTGGGCCTAAAGGCGGCCAAGGAGCTCCGCGTCCAAGGGCAGCAAGCCTACGAGAAGGCGCAGGTCGATGCCCGCAACCAAGCCGCAAAAGCATACTTCGGTGTCTTGGCGGCCGAAGAGGGGGCCCGCTTGGTCGGTGAGAGCATCCCGTTGCTGGAGAAGAGCATCACCGAGGTTACGGCAACGTTCAACGCTGGTTTTCTGGAGCAGACCGATGTGGACCGCATCAGTATCCAACTGGAGCAGGCCCGGGCACAACAGCGCAGTTTCTCGCAACAAGCAGACGTTGCACGCATGCTTCTCGCATTGGCGTTGGGAGTGCCTCAAGGCACGCCGATCACCCTGACCGATGGTTTACAAGGGATCTTGGAAGATCCAACTGAAACGAGTTTGAGCGAACAGGAATTGACCACTACTTCGCATATTGAAATGCAGCAAGCCAACACCATTTTGGGTCTTAGTGTGTTGGAGAACAAGAACGACAAGGTGAAGGCGCTTCCGTCGTTGGGCGGATTCTTTCAACACCAGCAAGTATGGAATGGTCCCAAGTTCGATCCCGGAGGCCAATATCGATTCTATCCAACCACGCTTTGGGGACTTCAATTGAACGTGCCGATATTCAGCAGTGGTAGTCGTTACCACAAAGCAGCCCAGACCAAGTTGGCCATTGAGCAGGCCAAGATCAATCAAACGGCCACCGAACAGCGCTTGATCACCGTGGCGGAACAGAACCGTTCACAAGCGCGCACGGCAATGGACAACTTAAGGACCGAGGAGCGCAACATGGACCTTTCAAAAAAGATCCTTGACCGAACAACGTTGAAATTCAATACGGGCAGTGCTACCAGCTTCGAGTACACACAGGAGCAAGGCAACTACCTCATGTCGCAGCAGCTATACATACAGCGCATGGTTGAGCTGCTCATGGCACGCGCCGATCTACGCAAAGCATTAGACCTCTATTAAGATCCACCACGATGAAGCAGACGATACTTGTGTTGACAACAATGGTTCTTTTCGCCGCATGTGGCGGGAAGGCCGATAGCAGTGCGTTAGGTAAGAAACGTGCGGAACGAGATTCCCTGAAGACGGTGTATGCGGAACTGGGCACACGGATCAAGGATGTGGAAGCATGGCTGGCGGAGAACGACACCACCGTACGAAGAAATTTGAGCACCGTTACAGCGGCGCAAGTGAAAGCGGGGACCTTTATACATTTCGTGGATGTACACGGTGTCGTAAAGGCCGATGAATCTGCGGCACTATTCGCCCAAGGAGGCGGAAGAGTGCGCAGGATCCTTGTGAACGCAGGAGATAGGGTGCATGCCGGTCAACTCTTGGTAAGCATTGACAATGACATGGTGGGCAAGCAGATCACCCAAGCGGAAACGGGTGCTGAATTGGCGCGCACCACCTTCGAAAAGCAACAGACCTTGTGGAACCAGAAGGTGGGGAGCGAAATGCAATTCCTGCAGGCCAAGGCTCAAAAGGAACAAGCCGAAGCTGGTCTTTCTTCGTTGCGTGAACAACAACGCCTTACCAACATAACCGCACCTTTCGACGGACAAGTGGACGAGATCATGATGCGCGTCGGCGATATGGCAAGTCCCATGCAACCAGTGCTGCGTATCGTCAATTTGACTGGTGTACAGCTGGAAGCCGATGTGCCGGAGAGCTACTTGATGAGCGTGATCTCAGGAGCCCCGGTCAAGGTCACGTTCCCGAGTTTGAATGAGAGTTTCGACGCCGAACTGGCACATGTAAGCAAGTATATCGATCCTCCCAACCGCACGTTCAAAGTGAGCGTGCGCGTGCCGAAAGGCGAGCAATACATGCGACCCAACCTGCTCAGCGACATAAGCATTCAGGACCGCAGGAATGATAGTGCCTTGGTAGTGCCTTCACGTGCGGTACTTCAAGATGTTGAAGGCAACAACTACCTCTTCGTCCTTGACAAGACACGTAATGATGAAGCGGTGGCACGCAAGGTGATGGTGGACCGTGTGAGCCAATACAAGGGTGACTTGAGCATTACACCAAGGGAACCAGGTGCGCTGAAGGGTGGCGAGCAGATCATTGACGAAGGAGCGAAGAACGTAAGTGAAGGTGCTACCGTTCGCGTCGCCGTACCGCAACAAGTGGTGGCCAACTAGGAGCAGAAGTGTGAGGAACTTGAAAGCGGATCGAGCAAAGGAAGTAAGTCATGCACAGTAACGAGGACATTGAAAAAGACCTGCACGGCCCAGAGCGCCGCTTTGGCATCACCACATGGGCGGTGAACAACCGCACAACAGTGGTCGTGCTGACGATCCTCATCTGCGTAATGGGGATCTACTCCTACATCGTTATGCCCAAGGTGAGCTTTCCTGAGGTCGTCACACCGGAGATCTTCATCGCCACACCGTACAACAGCAGCTCGGTGGTAGACATTGAAAAGTTGATCACCAAGCCGATCGAGAAGGAGTTGAACACGATCACAGGCATCGATCAGATCACCAGCACGAGCGTCCCGAACTTCAGTTCCATTGATGTGAAGTTCACCTACGACATAACGCCCACCGAGGCATTGCGCAAAGTGAAGGATGCGGTGGACAAGGCAAGGGGCGATTCGAATTTCCCGACGGACCTACCGTCCGAGCCGAGCATTTTCGAGATGAACTTCAGCGAGCTTGTGCCGGTGATGAACATCAACATCAGTGGCGATTATCCGATGGAGCAGATCCACGAATATGCCAAGCATCTGGAGGACCGGATCGAGGACCTTTCTGAGATCAACAAGGTGGAGATCCGTGGTGTACCGGAACGCGAGGTGAAGATCAGCGTGGACCTCTACCAGCTCGAAGCACTGCAACTCAACTTCGACGATATCGGCAACGCGCTGCGCAGTGAGAACCTGACGATGAGCGGTGGCGATATCCTCACCATGGACCAACGGCGGAGTGTCCGGATCATCAGGGAATTCAAGGATATCCTGCAGATCCAGGACATCGTGGTGAAGAACGAAGGGCAGCGTGAAGTACGCCTGGGCGACATCGCGGATGTGAGTTTCGGCTACAAGGAACCCGAAAGCTTCGCACGGGAGTATAGTAAGAGCGTGGTCATGTTGGACGTGATCAAACGCGCAGGCGAGAACCTCTTGGACGCCAGTGACAAGATCAACGAGATCCTCAAGGAGGACATCGGTACTGCGATCCCGGGAGACCTTACGATCACCATTACCGGCGACCAGAGCGAGCAAACGCGCGTAAGTGTGGACGAGTTGATGAACCACATCATCTTGGGTGTGGTGTTGGTGATCGGTGTTCTTATGCTATTTCTCGGCTTACGCAATGCGGTTTTCGTGGGGCTTGCGATCCCCATGAGCATGTTCATCTCGTTCACCTTGCTCAACTTGTTCGGCATCTCGTTGAACATGATGGTGCTCTTCGCCTTGATCTTGGCACTGGGCCGTTTCGTGGATGACGGCATCGTGATCGTGGAGAACATCTATCGCCACATGAGCAATGGTGAACCCGCCATGAAAGCCACGGGTCTTGCGGTGGGCGAGGTGACCATGCCGATCATCGCGGCCACAACGGCGACGGTAATGGTGTTCGCACCCCTGCTCTTTTGGCCAGGGATGATGGGCGAATTCATGAGCCTGATGCCGATCACGTTCATGATCGCATTGGGCAGTTCATTGTTCGTTGCCTTGGTGGTGAACCCTGCATTGGCATCCAAGTTCATGAAAGTGGAAAGTGATCACATGCCCACGAAGAAGATGTGGCGCGTGGCGTTCATCATGATCGTGATCGGAGTTGTCCTCGCAATGATCGGTGGTATTGCGCATAGTACGTTCATCTTCAGCATAGGCACGCTTGTGGCGTTCTTCGGGATAATGGGCATTGCGAACAATAAGGTCTTCGTTCCATTGACCAACTTGTTCCAGAACAAATGGTTGCCCAGATTGGAACACAAGTATGAAGGGTTCTTGCGCTACGCATTGAGCAAACACCACCCACGTACCTTTCTTTTCGGAACGTTTGGCTTGTTGATCCTCGCCTTCGTTCTACTTGGTGTTTTTCCGCCGAAGACCTTGTTCTTCCCAAGTAACCAACCGCAATTCATCAACGCGTTCATCGAAGCGCCGATCGGGACGGACATTCTCAAGACCGACAGCATAACACGCATTGTGGAAGCACAGGTCATGAAGGTGGTAAACGATCCGCAGTACAGCGAGGTGCGCGAGATCAAGGATGAGGAAGGCAACGTGATCGGCAAGGACACCGTGAACTTTTTGGTCAATTCCGTGATCGCGCAAGTTGGGCGAGGAACCAGTGATCCCGGAACGGGACAGGTGGAAATGGGTGCTACGCCGAACAAGGGTCGGGTACAGGTGAGCTTCGTGAAGTTCGCGGACCGCAAAGGATTCGATACCAACAACGTATTGGAAGCCTTGCAAATGGCGTTACGGGTTACCCAGGTGTGGTAGTAACGGTGGCCAAGAACGCCGATGGGCCGCCGGTTGGGAAGCCAATTAATATCGAGATCCGTGGCAAGGAGATCGATGCCTTGTTGGATGAAGCGGAGAAAGTGAAAGCTTTCATTGAAGCGCGGAACGTGCCGGGTGTAGAAGCGTTGCGGATCGACATTGATCGCGCGAAACCGGAAATGCCGATCGTGATCGACCGCGAGAAAGCACGTCGCTTGAACGTGAGTACGTACGCCGTTGCCGATGCCATTCGCACTGCGCTGTTCGGCAAGGAAGTAAGCACTTTCCGTATTGAAGGCGATGATGATGACTACGAGATAAACGTACGGTTGAAGGATGAATACCGCTACGACATACAGCAGCTGATGGACATGAGGGTGACCTTTCGCGACATGCTCACCGGGCAGATACGTCAAGTGCCGATCAGTGCAGTGGCACATGCGGAATACGCAAGCACCTTCAGCGCGATCAAACGCAAGGACCTGGACCGTATTATCACAGTGAGCAGCAACGTGATCGCAGGCTACAACAACAACGAAGTGGTGCAACAGATCAAGGACGAAATGGCCGCGGGGTACTCGGTAAGCCCACAGAACGATCTGCGCTTCACCGGCGAACAAGAGGACCAGGCAAAGGACATGAACTTCCTCCTGATGGCATTCGTTGTGGCGATCTTCGTTGTGTTCTTGATCATTGTAGCGCAGTTCAATAGCATCAGCTATCCATTGATCGTCATGAGCACGGTGATCTTCAGTACGATCGGCGTGTTCCTTGGCCTGGTGGTGTTCCGCATGGATTTCATCATCCTCATGACCATGTTGGGTATCATTTCGTTGATCGGTGTTGTGGTGAACAATGCGATCGTATTGATGGACTTTGCACGACTGCTGTTCGCGCGTTCACAACGAAAATTGGGCTTGGAGGAAGGCTCTATCATACCGAATGATGAAAGCCGCGAGGCCCTTGTGATCGCAGGTCGCACGCGTTTACGCCCGGTGTTGCTCACGGCGATCACGGCTGTCTTGGGCCTGTTACCCTTGGCTGTCGGTCTCAACTTCAACTTCTTCAGCCTGTTCTCAGAATTGGATCCGCACATCCACATGGGTGGCGATAACGTGATCTTCTGGGGACCGCTCAGCTGGGCGGTTATCTACGGCTTGATCTTCGCCACCTTCTTGACACTGATCATGGTGCCGGTCATGTTGTTGATCGTACAGAAGATCAAACACCGTAGGCAGTGGAAGCGTGAACTCGCCGAGACGAATTCGGCCCCTGTGGGTCCGGAGAGGAACACGCCGCGTCCGGGCTTCACGGTGGGCTAGGGGGTAGTTTTGGAAGTACCATGCAGGTCCGCGATCATCTAAGATCGCGGACCTTTTGCGTTTCCCATCCGGCACTCCGGCAACCGCCTACGGGTTTTCCAGATATATTCGCGATCCCAACATCCCGGCCCCAATGCCCTTCACCAAGGCATGCCTACTGCCTCTCCTCCTTTTCTTCACTGGCCCGCACAACGTCCGGGACATGGAACCGAGTAACATCACTTTCCAAGTGCCCAACGAGCCGAACATGTTGTTCTACTTGCAACGCACACCCAATGAGAACACGGTGATCTATGCCGTGCGTCCTGCTCCTTTGAAGGAACCCATCGATATCTATTGGAAGCGCTATCAATTCGATGGGCGTAGGGAAGAACTCAACTACATCCAACGCACATTCGCCTATGGAATGAAGGTGAAGGACAAGGGCGATCGGTTGGAAATGCGCAGCGTGGCCTATGACAAGATCCCGATCAGTGTGTTCAAGCATGCAGACGGGCAATTGCAGGACAAAGCCTTCATTGTGGTGAACGACCATGCGATCATCCTGCGCCGCATTTTCATTGCGATCAACGGTGGTACGTTCTGGTTCCCCAACGTGGAGTACGTTGAATTCTCCGGCATCGATCCCAGGACGAATTCCCCGGTTGTGGAACGCTTCGTACAGTAGCCATTCACCTCCTTGTGAACATCGCGTTCGGAATACTTCACCCCGAACCGACCAGTTCTGATCGGAACTACGGGTAAGTTCGTGGCATGCTAGCCCGCTTGTCCCTTTTTCTGATCTGTTATGTGCTTTGCAGTTTTTGTACCGCGCAAACCACGGCATCGCTATCGGGCACGGTGATCGATGCGGCAACAACGGCCACGTTACCTGGTGCCACGGTACAGGTGTTCATCGCCGATACCAGCATGGGTACCACTGCCGATGCACGTGGAGCTTTCCGCATTACTGGTTTGCCTACCGGGATCCATCGTGTACGTGCGAGCTTCGTTGGTTATGCGCCTATAGAAGTCGCCGAGGTTTGGGTGCGTGCGGGTAAAGAAGAAAGCATCGAATTGCAGTTGCAACGCACACCAAATGAATTGGGCGAAGTGGAAGTGCGCGCTGCAGCACCTCGTCGTATGGATGCTATCAGCACACATGCGCTAACAGTGGAACAAAGCCTTCGATACCCCGCCACCTTCTTCGATCCAGCACGACTGGCCATGAGCTTTGCGGGTGTTGCGTCCACGAACGATCAAGCGAACCATTTCAGTGTGCGCGGCAATGGCCCGGCGAGCAATGCGTGGTTGTTGGAAGGAGCGGAGATCGTAACGCCGAACCACTTGACCAACGCGGGAACACAAAGCGACTACCCAACACTGAGCGGCGGCGGTACCACGATACTCAGTGCACAGATGTTGGGTACATCACGGTTGTTGCTCGGTGGCTTTTCTGCATCTTATGGCAATGCGTTGGGTGGAATTATGGATCTTCACTTGCGGCCGGGTACTGCGGAACGGCACAGGTTCACTACACAAGCCGGGCTTATCGGTATTGACTTCAGCGCCGAAGGTCCCTTCAAGAAAGGCAAAGGGGCTACGTATTTGATCAACTACCGGTATTCCACGCTGGGTCTTTTGAGCTCCATGGGAGTTGCCTTGGGCGATGAGAAGATCACCTTCCAAGACCTGTCGTTCAACGTTTCCATCCCGTTCAAGGACAAAGCGCGGCTCACCTTCTTCGGCATGGGCGGTAACAGCAGCAACCGCTTCGATGCAAAGGACAGTACGGAATGGGAGTTCGACAAGGACAGCCAGAACATCGACTACACGGCGAAGGTGGGAGTGGCGGGGGCCACCTTCCGGCTGGCCTTGGGGAAGCATGCGGTGTGGAACACTACAGCGGTGGTCTCGGAACACGATCAGAACGAGCGAGCGGAATATCTTTTCTACGAGCCCATGATACGGATTTTCAAGCAGGAACGCTCAGCTTTAGGGAGCGAAAACTCTCTTGCGTTTCGTATGTGCGCGGTGCCATCGGCGCACGAACCACCTACCGGATCGGCGGCAGTACTATGCAGCGAACGCTAACTAAGAATTTCGACGCGTTTGATGAAAGCAATGGTTGGTTACTACGGCCTTATGCGGAAGTATCGCATGACATCACCGAGCGATTGCAGGCGGAACTCTAGGGCTGGCTTATTCATACTATACGCCGAATGCTTCCGATGTGTTCGAGCCCGCGATTGGCCTTGCGTTGGCGCACCCGCGGCGGACGCTTACAGTGTATCCGCCGGGCAGCGTGGCCAGTTGCCGAAAGTGCAATTGTTCCCGGTACTTATCCGTTCAGGGACAATAACCGTTCGGTGGGTATGACACGTTCGCAAGAGATGGTCGTAGCTTACGACCATCCGTTCGACCCGTTTCTGGTCTTGCATGCCGAAGCGTACATCAGCAGCAGTTCCGCAGGTGCCCGTTGGTGTGCTTCACTATTACGGCTACTCATCTTATGCGCATACCAGTTTGGTGAATGGCTGGGATGATCAATACTACGTGCCACTTTCACCTACGGGAACCGCGATCAACAAAGGTGTAGAACTTGCTCTTTCGCACACGCGGCACCACAACTTTTTCTATCAGGTCAATGGCACTCTGTCGATGCCCGATATACGACATAATTGGGGCAACGCACAATAGTCGTTGGAATACCAATGGCATGGGCAACGTAATAGTTGGGCGTGAATTCGTGAAAGAGAAGGAAGGTGTTAAACGCACTTGGGGTGTGAACGCACGCGTAAATGTTACCGGTGGCCAGCGATATACAGCCCCTTGCACAACTATCTGGAGTGGTTGAAACCATTCGCGGCGCAATACCCCACCACCTATCGCATCGACCTGCGCATATACTTGAAACGCGAACGGAAAGCACACACCGGCATGTGGTCATTGGACCTATTGAACGCGACCAATGCACAGAACGTATCGTACCGATATTTCGACAACCGGAAGCAGGAGTTCGTCACCAAATACCAGCTCGGCCTTATTCCCAACCTGAGCTATCGCATCGAATTCTGAACCACATGAAAAAGGCCGTCCACATTTTCTTCGCGTTGCTCTTTGCGTTGTTCGCGTTCCTCAATTTGAATGATCCCGATCCTTTGGCATGGGTATCGGCGTATGGCATCACCGCATTGCTTTTCGCGATCGCGGCATTCGGGAAGTCACAACGCACAGCGATCGGTGGAATTGCATTGATCCTCTTCGTTTGGATGTGTACGATGATCCCCGGCATGGTGGATTGGTTCCGGCTCGGCATGCCCTCCATCACCGGCGAAATGAAAGCCACGGACATCCATGTGGAAGTGGTGCGTGAGTTCTTGGGGTTGTTGATCGCTGTGGTGGCGCTGGTGGTGCTCTTCATTACCACGCCAAGGGTGAAGTAGACATGCCAAAACCCGAGCGATCAAGAAACCCCTCCCCCCTCGGCGGCATTGCTGCAACCTTGGGAGAAGGGTTCTCGAACCACCACGTTGAGGACGGTGTAGTCCTATTTCAATTTACATCTTCGGCAACAGCACTTTGTCGATCACATGGATCACGCCGTTGCTTTGGTACACATCGGCGATCGTTACCATGGCACTACCGCCACTTTGGTCGGTCACCATCAACTTGTCACCTTTCATGCTGAAGGTGAGTTCACCTCCTGCAACGGTCTTCATCACAACTTTTCCGCCTCCTTTCTTGATCGCTGCGGCAACGGCCTTACTATCGAATTTTCCGGCCAGCACGTGGTAGGTCAGAACACCTTGTAGTGCTTCCTTGCTCTCAGGCTTCAACAAGTCATCAACAGTTCCTTTTGGAAGCGCATCGAAGGCAGCGTTAGTAGGTGCGAAAACCGTAAATGGTCCAGGACTTGAAAGCGTCTCCACGAGGTCGACGGCCTTAACGGCAGCAACAAGTGTGGTGTGGTCCTTGGAGTTCACGGCGTTCTCGATGATGTTCTTGGAAGGATACATTGCTGCACCACCCACCCTCGGTTCTTTTTGTGCCAGTGCTGGACCGGCTAGTACCGCGGCCAAAGCGGCGGTGAGGATCAATTTGTTCATTGGTTCGAGATTTAATTCCTGTTTGTTTGGTCAGGTTCGCAGTCACTTACGCGGTGTTTGATGCGATCGGATCATTGGGCATCAAAAATTCTTTGGACCAACTGTTTTCTGATCGACCAGTTCACGGTGATAACTGGATCAGTTCAGGCACCTGTACATTGGTCGCCCCGCAGCTAAGCAACGGTTGCCGGATGATCGGGATCCCATGCGCACCCACCTTCTTCGACTTAGCGGTCCTTTGGCAGCGTTGCTTGTGTATGCGCTGCTTAGGCACATTGGCCATGCTCCAGCGGCGATGGCAGCGATCGTCGCTTGGATGGCGTTGTGGTGGATCACGGAAGCTGTGGCACTGGCAGTAACGTCCTTGTTGCCCTTGGTGCTTTTCCCGTTGTTGGGGATCGACAGCATGGCTGGCACTGCGGTGAATTATGGCAAGGAGATCATCTTCCTGTTCCTCGGTGGATTCTTATTGGCCTTGGCCTTGGAGCGATCACACTTGCACCGGCGCATCGCCTTGCGCATTGTGTCGCGTGTGGGTGGCAGCGGTCCCCGGTTGATCGGTGGTATCATGATCGCATCTGCATTGTTGAGCATGTGGATGAACAGTACGAGTTGCGTATTGGTCATGTTGCCGATCGCCTTGAGCTTGTTGGATGGCGATGGGGATCCGGCATTGCGCAAAAAGCTCACTGTGCCATTGTTGTTGGCGGTGGCATACGGCGCCACGATCGGTGGCATGGCAACACCAGTGGGAACGCCACCAAATTTGGTCTTCATTGAACTTTGGAAAACACGATGGCCCGATCGTCCGCCGATCGGATTCGGGCACTGGATGTCATTCGGGATCCCGTTGATGTTGGTCTACCTCACGATCGCGTGGTTGCTGATCACCAAGGTTGTCTTTCGTGTACCGCATGGGCATTTGACCCCGGCCAGTGAAGTGCGCGCCCGTTTGAAGTCCCTCGGTAAACTGTCCCGAGCGGAAGTAACGGCAGCCATCATTTTCGGGATGATCGCCATCCTATGGGTAACCGGAGATGATCTGCGTTTAACAGAGGATCTGGTCATTTCCGGTTGGCGATCGCGCACGGGACTTGTCGGGTTCAGCGATGGTGCCGTTGCGCTTCTAGGTGCATTGTTGCTCTTCGTGGTTCCAGTTCCGGGCGATCAACAAACAGCACCGGACCCTTCTCCTTTGGCAGGTGAAGAGATCGAGGGCGAACCGGTAACTCGGGCGCATACTCTGCTCTCATGGCGATATGCGGAAGCCAAAGTACCATGGGGCATACTGCTCTTGTTCGGTGGCGGATTTGCCATAGCCAGTGGAATTGAGAAGTCGGGACTCGCGGTGTTGCTCGTTCAAAGCATGGATAGCTTGAAGGATCTTCCACCTTGGATGTTGTTGGGATCCGTGAGCACATTGGTCTGTTTGCTCAGCGAACTGGGAAGTAATACGGCGGTCGCCAGTTTGTCCTTGCCCATTTTGGCGCAAAGCGCGGAAGCATGGGGCATGGATCCGCAGACCTTGCTCATTCCGGCCACGTTCGCGGCAACGCTCGGCTTTGCGTTGCCCGTAGCTTCTCCTATGCAGGCGATCGTCTTTGGCAGTGGCCGCATTCCGGTGCGCGAAATGGTAAAGGCCGGTGTTTGGATGGACTTGATCGGCATCCTCCTATTGATCTTGCTCTTTGGTTGGTAATGGGACTCCCAAGTTGTACTCTCCTATTCGCACGCGTCGGTCCGCTGATCACCCTGACCAATTCGTGAATTCTGTTGGACTGCGGCCCTGATCCGGTGAAACGCTGAGCTGCCGCCGTTTTGTAAGATACCTTGGCACACATGATCGAAGCAAAGGATGCACTGGATCTGATCGAATCGAAACTAGTGGGTTGGTCCAAGGAGTTGATCCGCATGCTGCCCAATTTGGTATTGGCCGCCGTTATCGTGGTGGCCGGTTGGTTGTTGGCGAAGTTGGTACGCGCAGGGGTGGAAAAAGTATTGGTCCGCACACAGATCGGGAGATCCTTGCGGAACCTGATCTCCAATGCGGTATACCTGTTGATCATCATAATTGCATTGTTCGGTGCGCTCAGTATATTGCATTTGGACAAGACCGTTACCTCCATACTTGCTGGTGCGGGCATCGTCGGTCTGGCCTTGGGTTTTGCTTTTCAAGACATCGCTGCGAATTTCATCAGTGGAGTGGCCATGGCGGTCCAACGTCCCATCCGCACGGGCGAATTGGTGGAGGTCGCCGGTCAACTTGGGATAGTGGAACGTATCGACCTGCGCACCACGGAGATAAAGAGCCTCCAAGGTCTGCAGGTGATCATTCCCAACAAGGAGATCTTTCAGAATGTGCTCACCAACTACACCCGGAACGGTTCACGACGAGTGGACTTGGATGTAGGGGTGACCTACGGTGATGATCTGGCCAAGGTGGAGCGGGTTACGGTCGAAGCAGTGAAGACGATCGACGGACTTTTACCCGATCGCGAGGTTGAATTGTTCTTCAAGGAGTTCGGTGATAGCAGTATCAATTTTGAAGTACGATTCTGGGTTTCCTCCAAGAGCCAAGGCTACTACAAAGGCCGGAAAAGTGCGGCGATCGTTGCGATCAAATCGGCCTATGTCAAGAACGACATCATGATCCCGTTCCCGATCCGTACCTTGGATTTCGGCATCAAGGGCGGGGAGAAGTTGAATGCGATGCTGAGCGAAAGGAAGAGTGATCGATCTTGATCACACCGTCGCCACCACCTTCAACTCGATCGCGATCGGCGTGGGTAGGCAATTGATCTCCAACGTTGTGCGGCAAGGCGGATCCTTCTCGAAGTACTCTTTCCAAAGTCGATTGTAGGTCGTGAAGTCATCCTTCATGTTCGTGAGATACACTGTCACATCCACGATCTTCTCCCACGATGTACCTGCATCCTCCAAGATCCACTTCACGTTCTGGAACACGCTGCGCACCTGCGTCTCCATGTCGTAGGAAATGATGTTCCCATCAGCATCCAGTTCCACACCGGGGATCTTCTTTGTGCCTCGTTCGCGCGGTCCAACACCACTTAGGAAAAGCAATTCGCCAACGCGTTTTGCATGTGGGTAATGGCCAACGGGTTCGGGTGCTTTGTCGCTGTGGGTGGAAGACATTGCGCAAAGATGGGGAGAAGATATTGAGAGGGAAATGGGAGGTTGAAGGGTTCAATTTTGCGAAGTGACCTTCATCACCTGCAAGTAGCCGATCGTGTGCGAACTTTGTAGGCATGATAACGCGCGCATTGGTCGCAGCCACGACCTGCATCTTATTGAATGGATGCACGGAAAATGAAGGGACCATAACCCCGACGATCGGCACCATCACCGAGAGCGCATACGCAAGTGGTGTGGTGAAAGCGGAAGGGCAGTATCAGGTATATCCTGTGGTGAGCGGTAGGGTGGTCGCCATACTTGTGCAGGAGGGAGATACGGTGGAGGCCGGTCAAGTGCTTTTGCACATCGATGATCGCACCAGCAGCTTGAACACCAACAATGCATATGCGCAACTTCGACTATTGGAGCAGAACGTACGAGAGGAGGGTCCCGTGCTCTCACAGCTACGATCAGCCTTGGAGCAAGCCCGGGAAAAGCTCAATGTGGACAGTCTGAATTTTTCACGGCAGCAAGCACTTTGGGCGCAAAAGATCGGTAGCCGGAACGACTTGGACCAACGAGAATTGGCATACAACACCAGCCGCACGAACTACGATCGGGCGACGAAGATGTTGGTGGAGAGTCGCTCGAAATTGCAAACGGAGTTGAACGTCGCCCGCAACAATGCGGCCATCAGCGCATCGGGAAATGACGATCGAAGCCCGCGAAGTCTGATCCATGGCATCGTCTATGATCTCATGATCGAGCCGGGTGAATTGGCCACTACCCAAAAGCCGATCGCGGTTATCGGTAGCGCTACGGACCTTCATGTGGATCTGGAGGTGGACGAATTTGATATCCGCCAAGTGAATCAAGGACAGAAAGTCTATGTGACCCTGGACAGTTATGGGGACCGGGCCTTCGAAGCGAAAGTTGTCCGCATCATCCCCTTCATGGACGAACGATCTCGCACCTTCAAAGTGGAGGCACACTTCGTGGAACGGCCGCCGGTATTGTTCCCTAATCTGACAGCGGAAGCGAGCGTCGTGCTACAGGTGAAGGAGAATGTCATGCGCATACCCGCGAGCTATGTGGTCGCGGACACGTATGTGCTTACGGGAAAGGACACTAGAACGGCGGTCCAACTCGGCCTACGCGATATGGAATACGTTGAAGTGGTCTCGGGCATCGAAGCCAACACTCCACTTTACAAGCCTTGATCGGAGCATGCGGCTGCTCATTGACATTGCTGTTACCCTGCTTCGCGCCAAGTTGCGACAGAGCATTATCGCCGCTGTGGGGGTGATGTTCAGCATTGCCATGTTCGTGACACTGCTTGGATTCATGAACGGATTGAACCAGTTGCTCGATGGGCTGATCCTCAATCGCACGCCACATGTGCGCTTATACAACGAGTTGAAGGTTTCGGACCTGCAACCGATCGATCTGGTCCATCCCATGGATACGAACACGACCAACGGTGGATCGTACAACATGATCCGTAGTGTGAAGCCCAAGGATGAACTGCCTCGCCTGCGCAATGCTACGGCGATCATGGAGGCGTTGGAGAAGGACGATCGCGTCATGTCCGTGTCGCCAAGGTTGGTGGCCCAAGTACTCTTCAACATAGGGACCACGGACCTTACGGGAGTGGTGAATGGAGTGGAGGTTATGAAGGAGGTTCAGTACTACAAGTTCCAGGACTATTTGGTAAAGGGTGATCCGTACGATCTGGCCTCCGGTAACAACACCATCGTTCTGGGCAAGGGCCTGGCCGACCTTATGGAAGTCAAGGTCGGGGATCTTGTGCAAGTGACCACCGCAACTGGTGATCGCTCAATGCTGCGTGTGGTAGGCTACTTCCAGACCGGTGTAGCGGACTACGACAAAGTGCAGTGCTATGCCAATATCAAGACCGTTCAAAAATTGCTCGCGCGGCCGGGCAGCTACTACACGGACATCAACGTGAAGCTGCACGACCTAACCAATGCACCGACCCTGGCGCGTGAATTCGCATCGCGTTTTGGCGTGCAGGCCGTGGATATACAAACGGCCAACGCACAATTTGAGACGGGCAGTGATGCGCAACATCATCAGTTATGCGGTCGGTGTCGTGCTTTTGGTCGTAGCGGGATTCGGGATCTACAATATCCTGAACATGATGATCTACGAGAAGCTCGACGCCATCGCGATCCTCAAGGCCACCGGCTTCAACGGCAGCGATGTGCAGCGCATCTTCCTCCTGCTAAGCATCATTATCGGCGTGGTTGGTGGCCTTGGAGGTCTGGTCTTCGGATTCACCTTGCAGAAGGTCATCGACAATATTCCATTCAATACCGAAGCCCTACCCACGGTAAAGACCTACCCGATCGATTATTCGCTGGAGTATTACGTGATCGCCGTGAGCTTTGCATTGCTCACCACCTGGGTTGCGGGTTGGTTCCCGGCGCGCAAGGCCAGTCAGGTGGACCCTGTTGAGATCATCCGTGGGAAATGATGGAAGCGAAAATGGTCCTCGAAGTGGAGAAGGTGAACAAGTACTTCCACGATCCCGTGACCATCCAAGTGTTGAAGGATGTTTCGCTCAGTGTCGCGCAGGGGGAGTTCGTGAGCATCACGGGTAAGAGCGGTTGCGGTAAGAGCACCTTGTTGTACATCCTCAGCACCATGGATACCGACTACGAAGGAGAGTTGCGGATCGATGGTGAAGCAACACGAATGGCGACCCCGGCGAGGCTGGCGGCGATCCGTAACGAGAAGATCGGTTTCGTGTTCCAGTTCCATTACCTGCTCACCGAGTTCAGCGTGTTGCACAACGTGATGCTGCCGGGATTGAAGCTCGGAAAGAAGAGCAAGGCCGAAGTGGAGCACCGCGCCATGGAATTGTTACGCGAATTGGAGATCGGGGATCACGCGTTGAAAGGAGCGAACCAGATCAGTGGCGGGCAAAAGCAACGAGTAGCCATCGCCCGCGCCATGATCAACGACCCGCACATCATCATGGGAGACGAGCCAACGGGCAATTTGGACAGCCGCAACAGCGAGATCGTCTTCGAGATCTTCCAGCGGATCGCCCAAGAACACAAGCGAAGTTTACTGGTGGTAACCCACGACGAGGATTTTGCCAAACGCACGGACCGCATCATTGAGATGGACGATGGGCGCGTAGTGAGTTGATGATCACACGGAATGTATTGGGTTGCGCATACCGACCTTTGATCGAAGCGCTGGTCCAAATGGAGGTCACGTATGTTGGCTGGGGAGTGGACCCCCGTTTGGCAAAAGCACAATAAATGAGGACCCCTTGCCCAATTCCGATTCAAGCTTCACCTTGCCACCGTGTTGCTCTGCGATCCGCTTCACAAGGGCCAAGCCTATGCCGTGTCCGTGTGCCCCACCGGTATTACGGGCCCGAAAGAAATGCTCGAAGATCCTTTGCTGTTCGGCCTCAGCAATGCCGGGTCCATTGTCATCCACGCGAAGCACAACTTCTTTATGACCACCACGTACGGTGATCGTGGCATGGTGATCGGGGGAGTATTTGCAGGCGTTCTCCGTTAGGTTCGTGATCATTGACCGCAAAAGGATCGTGTTGCCGTTCACGGTCAGGTCCATATCGCTTTCCACATCCGCAATTTTCACGTCCACTGAATATGCGTTGTTCATTCGTAATACCTCTTCACGTGCAACCCAGATCACTTCATCCAAACGTACCGGGTCGAAGTGGATCAAGTTCGACTCGATCTCCGCTTGGGCCATCAAGAGCAATCGGTCGTTCAAACGATTCACACTGCGCAGGTCTTCTTGGACGGACCTCAGGGCCGTCTCGTATTCTTTTTCACTTCGGGATCTCAGTAAGAGCACATCGATCTGGCCTGAAACTGCGGTAAGCGGATTCCGCATTTCGTGTGAAGCGTTGGAAACAAAGTTCTTCTGCGCGGTAAAGGCCCCTTGCAAGCGTTCCAACAATGCGTTGAAGGACGAAGCCAATTGCGCCTTTTCATCTGTGCCATTCCCGGGGTCCACGCGTTTGGAAAGGTCTGAAGCACCAATGGAGTGTAGCTCTTGCACCAAACGCTGAAAAGGAGAAAGGGCCCTTTTGGCAAAAACCCTTCCGATAAGGAAGATGGTGACGAGCCCGATGAGGAATGTGGCCAGCATGACCTTGGCCTGGTCATTGAGCTTTCCCCTGCCAAAGCGATCGAATCCTGATGCGATCACCGTATTGGACAGAGTGCCGTTCTGGAAGACGAAGCCGATGGATTCGCGACCATCGTCCACGCGGAACATGGTCCCTTGCTTTTTGGCAATCGCGATCATTTCGCCAAACGGCAGGTCTTTGTCCACGCCCAACCGAAGCACTTGCTCGTCGTGGTCGTCAAATAAGGCGATCACCTCCTCCGGCAATCGTACAGTGCTGTTGAGTTCGATCTTCCGCAACAGCCGTTCGTCAACCTCATCCACTTGAAGCAAGAGATTAGCCACATTCTTACCCCGCTCATACAATCGATCACGGAACTGTTCCTGTCGGAATTCAGCCGCACGCAGGTAAACCACCAAGAATGCGGCACCTAGGATAAAAGAGGCCAACAACGAGAACTGCACGGCCAAACGCGTGCGGATGTTCATGGCCTATCCGTAAGGATATAGCCTTGGCCGTATCGGGTGTGGATCAACTTCGGTTCGAAATCGCGATCGATCTTTTGCCGCAGGATCTTGATATAGCTTTCGACCACATTGGTGCCATTGAAGTTATCCAGTTTCCAGATCTTGCTGATCAGTTCCGTGCGTGAGTGAACGCGCTCAGGGTTCAGGACGAAGAATTCAGCGAGCGCATATTCCTTCGATGTCAGGTGAATGTGGTGATCGCCCCGGACAGCTTCTTTCTTCGTGGGGTCCAACTGCAAATCCTTGTAACTCGGTTTTTCCTCGGTCACTTGGACAACATGCCCGCGTCGACCCAATGAACGGATACGTGCGAGAAGTTCCTGGAATTCAAAGGGCTTCACCAGATAGTCGTCCGCCCCCGCATCCAGACCGAGCACCTTGTCATTGGTGGTGCCCAAGGCGGTCAACATCAAGATCGGCATTTGCCCACCGGCTTGGCGAATTGCCTTGCAAGTTTCGATCCCGCTCGCGTTGGGCAGGATCACATCAAGGAGGACCATCTCCACGGATCCTTCAAGGGCCAATCGCTTTCCCATTGCACCATCATAGGCACTGAGCACTTCATGACCGCTTTCCTCTAGCCCTTGCTTGATGAATGCCGCCACTTTGGGCTCGTCTTCCACTACCAGGATCCGCATGGTACAAAGCTATGTGGCCGGAACACATGTTCATACACGACAAAGAGCACAAGCACGTTGGCCCAAGTCTGAATACACTTTCTGGAATTACCTTGGCAGCATGCGCAAAGGGACCAATGTTGTCCGATCCGTGCAGACCTTTTTCTCATAGGAACATTTCGATCCACTGAACACATGCGCTACCGTCGCCTTGGCAACTCCGGCCTACAAGTTTCCGAACTCTCACTGGGTTCGTGGCTCACCTTCGGCAAACAGATCGGTGATCCGATCGCGGAAAAGTTGATGAAGACCGCCTACGATGGCGGTATCAACTTCTTCGATAATGCGGAGATCTACGCTCGTGGTGAAAGCGAACGGGTCATGGGCAAGATCCTGAAGAAGATGAAATGGCCGCGCGATACATGGATCGTGAGCAGCAAGGTCTTCTTCGGGTCCGGGGGAAACTTCCAACCCAGGTCGGACTGCACCGGAAGCACATGGTTGAAGGATGCAACGATGCGTTGAAGCGATTGCAGGTGGAGTACATCGATCTGTTCTTCTGCCACCGGCCGGACAAGAACACGCCGATCGAAGAGACCGTCTGGACCATGCACCAATTGATCATGAGCGGCAAGATCCTGTATTGGGGTACCAGTGAATGGAGTGCGCAAGAGATCATGGAAGCGCACATGTTCGCCAAGCAGAACCACTTGATCGGCCCGATAATGGAACAGCCCCAGTACAACATGTTCCACCGAGAAAAGGTCGAAGTGGAGTTTGGACAGATCTACAAGACCGTCGGACTCGGCACCACGGTATGGAGCCCGTTGGCCAGCGGCATTCTCAGTGGTAAACACCGGGATACAAAAGCCAACAAGGGAACCCGGCTAACTATGGAAGGTTTGGATTGGTTGCGCGAACGGGAACTCACCGAAGCTCGGCTCAAGAAAGTGGACAAGCTGAAAGCGATCGCCGGGAAGCTCGATCTCTCCTTGCCGGTAATGGCGCTCGCTTGGTGTTTAAAGAACCCACACGTGAGCACTGTGATCTTGGGCGCGAGCAAGGAGGCCCAGCTGAAGGAGAACCTCGGTGCAGTGGATGCCCAGGACAAGTTGACCGGTGCTGTAATGGAAAAGATCTCCAAGGTGCTGGACAACGAACCCATGCATCCTCAGTTCTGAGCGAACATCAGCCAACTAGGATAAATGAACTGAAAAGCAGACCTTTGCGGCGGAATTCAAAACCGGTAAATGCATTTGCAGCCCATCATTCCCTTTCTCCGCGTTTGCCTTCTAGTGGTTTCCGGTCGTACCGATGGCGTCGTCGGGGCTAGTGCATCTGCACAGAGCAGATCCCTCACGTGGGAATGGGGTAATGCACCGTGCGGTGATATGCTTAACTGCGAAACAGGCTGTTCTGCGTGCAATTTGCCTTCGGAAGAGGACGCCTACTTCTTTGGGACCGGCGCTACGTGGATCGGTGTTCGACCATGCCCGCACCCAATTGTTACTTGGGACAATGCGGTCTTTACCGAAAGCTGGGAAATGACCCCAGTGGCTGAAAAGATGGTGATCATCAGCGGCATGACCCTAACCTCCATGGAGCTTGATTCCGTGATCATTCAGCATCGCTCTTTCGCGGGTGGGCCCACCATGCTTCGTGTCTCCTTGAAACGGGACCTGAACGGTGCTACCGATGTGGTGTACGAAGGTCCTACAACGGATGCGATGAGTGCCATTTCCCTTCGTGAACTGGGGTGTGCCGAAGTCGCTCCCGGAATGGCACTAGGCGGATTCCAGTTGATCCTGCAGCCCTTCGGAAGCACAGATGGTTCTTGGTTGTTGGATGAGGTGCGCGTGGTCGCCAAACCCTGCGCCATCGATTTCACGACCGGTATTCCGGGGCTGCCGGATGTTTACCGCTCCACCGCCAAGCAAGGTCAATTGTTCGACCTTCTGGGAAGGCCGGTTCCGCAACAGGCCGCAGCCGGATTCTATGTTGATCCTGTCCGTAGGGTGATCGTTTATTGATCTTGTCGGCAGGGTCAAGTGAACCGCTTGAGCACATTGTCCACTTGCTGCACGTATTCGCCACCGAAAAGAACGGTATGCACAAGCAACGGGTACAAGTTGCATAGGTCCAAGCGCTCTTCCCATCCTCGTTCCAGCGGCCATTCCGCGTTGTAGGCTGCATGGAATTCGGGATCGAAACCACCGAACAAGGTGGTCATGGCGATATCCATTTCACGATGTCCGAAGTACACCGCCGGATCAATGAGCACTGGCGCGCGTTCTGTTGTGCAAATGAAATTCCCGTTCCAAAGATCACCGTGCAACAGGGCTGGTGGTTCATTAGGGAATAGACCTTCCAGTTTCCCGAAGAGCCGTTCGGAACGGAAGGCCATACCAGGCTGCACCTTACCTAGGTCTCGGGCCTTCTTCACCAATGGTTCCAACCGGTGTTCCATGAAGAACGTGTGCCATGCCGGGCGGGGCGTATTCACCTGTTCCAGTGAGCCGATGTAATTGTTGCGATCAAGTCCAAAGTAGGGCTTGGTGTTACGGTGCAGTTCGGCAAGTCCTTTCCCGAAGCTGTGCCAGAAGGAGCGTGTTGGTTGTCCTTTCTCAACGAATTCCAAAAGCAACCAAGTCGTGTCATCCGCTTCGCCGTGGCCATGAACAACTGGCGTGCGAGTGCCTGCTTTCGCCAATCGCAACAGGCCATCCACCTCCGCTTCGAACATGCTCGGGAACCGATCAGCGCTGTTCACCTTCAGAAAGTAGGGACCTTCGCTGGTATCCAAACGATAGGCATCATTGATACTGCCGCCAATTAAAGGGATGGTATCCAAGACCGTGACAGGTCCATGCGCCTCTGTGAAAAGTGCATCCAGAAGCACGGAGGGGAGTGCTTTGTCCAAAGCCATGGTACAAAGGTGATCGAGATATGCCGGATCTTACTAAATTCGCACCTCGTTTCGCAAGGAGCGGTTTGAAATAATGGGGGATTAGCTCAGCTGGCTAGAGCGCTTGCATGGCATGCAAGAGGTCACCGGTTCGACTCCGGTATTCTCCACGAAAAGGCGGTTCTGAAAAGGGCCGCCTTTCTTGTACATGCCCTGCATTACCTACCTTCTTTACGGCCCATCGAAGGATCGCAATTACGTTGGCCAATCCGAGGATCCTTTGCTGCGCTTGACGCAGGATCATAATGGTGGGCGTAACAAAAGCACCAAGTCTGGGGTCCCATCGGAACATCGTTGGGTAAAGTGGTTCGATACCCGTGCAAAGGCTATGGACACGGAACGCATCATCAAAGCGCGAAAGAGCCGTAGGTTCATCGAGCAACTGATCTCAGCTGGCTAGAGCGTCCCGCCATCCGCTGGGCTGGCGGGAAGGTCACCGTTCCGCTACGCTGCGGAACGACTCCGGTATTCTTCACAAAAAGGCGGTTCTGAAAAGGGCCGCCTTTCTTGTACTCACCCCTCAGCCCGCCTTTGCAAGTAGCGCCACGTTGCTTTCTGTGCCCGCACTTTCTTCTGTCCTTTTGGGGTAAGCACGTATGGGTTGGTCTGCCCTTGATCGATCAAACGTGCTTTTACGGAATCATTCCATTGGATCTCCATGAGGTCCATCACAGCACTTCTGATGGCGGGGTCGTCGATCGGGAAAGCCACCTCTATCCGGCGGTCCAGATTGCGCCCCATCCAATCGGCACTGCTCAAGAACACTTTTGGCTTACCGCTATTGTGGAACATGAACACGCGGGTATGCTCCAAGTATCTGTCCACAATGCTGATCACTTCGACCCCTTCGCTGTAACCCTTCACCCCGGGCACCAGACAGCATATACCCCGTATGATCAACCGCACGGTTACACCTGCCTCGCTCGCGTCATACAACTTGCGGATCATGGCTCGGTCTTCCAAACTGTTCAATTTCAAAAGGATCTCTGCCTTCCTGCCCAACAATGCCGTTTCGATCTCTTTGTCGACCATGGCTTCAAGTCCGGATCGCATGGAAAGTGGTGCCAGCAGGAGATGGTCCAATGCTGGTCTATTACTGCGATCCATCAGGTGCTCGAACACGGCGGATACTTCCCGTGTAATAGCAACACGGCGTGTAAGTATGGCCATGTCCGCATAGATCTTGGAGCTTTGTTCATTGAAGTTTCCGGTTCCGAGGTACGCATAGCGAACTGTGCGTCGGTTCTCCATCCGTTCGATCAAGCACAATTTGCAATGCACCTTCACGTGCGCATAGCTGTATCGAACTGTTGCCCCGGCCTTTTCCAAGGCCTCACCCCAGAACAGGTTCGAGCGTTCATCGAATCGGGCTTGGACCTCCACGAAAACCGTCACCTGCTTTCCACGGTGCAAGGCATCCACCAATGCTTCACAAACTTCGGATCCGTAGGCAACGCGGTATAACGTAATGTAGATATGCCTTACTTGCCGGTCCTTCGCAGCGCGCTGTAGCCAGTTTACTACATTTCCGAAATCGTGATAAGGGAAATGCCAAAAAAGGTCTCCTTTACGCAACGCAGCAAAGGTGTTCATGCCATTCTTGCTGATGTTGTCCGGCACCGCGGGCCATTGTGGATCATGCAGTTTGGGGTATCCTTTTAAGGGGAGCTGCAACAGATCACTGAAGTTGTGGTAGCGGCCTCCGGGCACCAGATCCGGTTTGGTAAGGGCCAATAACGTGCGAAGTGCTTCAAGCGTCGCGGCCGGCATGGAGCTGTCGTAAAGAAATCGGGATGGTACACCGGTGCTCCGTTTCCGAAGGCTCTTGCGCACTTTGTCCTTCACGTTCCCAACGAACTCATCCTCCAAGTAAAGTTCCGCATCGCGCGAGAGTTTGATCGCATGACTGGCCACGACTTTATGGCCAGTGAACAATTCACCGAGATTAACACGAATGGCATCGTCCAGAAAGATCATATCAGTGCGCCCTTTGGTTGCGGGTAGTGCAATGAAGCGGCCCAGCTCATCACTGGGAATGTTCACAAGCACCACACGTTCTTTGGACTTTCCTTTTGTGCGAAGCCGGCACGCGAAGTACAGTTTTCGATCCTCAATGAAAGGAGCATTGCCGGTGCGCATTGCTGCGGTAAAGATCAAGGGGGACACCTTTTCCTTGAAGTAGGTTTGGACGAACCGTTTCTGGACGGCTGAAAGTCCTTCCGGCTGTAGGATGCGGATACCGCTCCTTTCCAAAGCGGGTAATAGTTCCTCGCGGAACAGCGATCCGAATTCCTTTTGCTGGGCCAATGCCTTGGCATTGATCCGTTCAACACGCTTCTCAGGTGGCACGTCCAGTGCCGCACGATACGTCTTCTTCAATTTTCCGAGACTGCGAAGCGAAGCCACACGAACACGGTAGAATTCATCCAAGTTGTTCGAGTAGATCGCAAGGAATTTGATGCGCTCCAATAGAGGTACATCGGGATCCTTTGCCTCTTGCAGAACACGGTCGTTGAAGGAGAGCCAACTCAGGTCACGGTCGAAATAATGCTCGTGTATTTCTGGCAGCGGCTCGCGCTTCCTTGCCGGTGTCGCTTTCCGCTTTTCTAGCACACCGATATTGATCTGTTTCTGGGCTGTATAACGCTTCGTGGCATAAGCCGTGTAGAAGCGATGACTTTTCAGGTAGGTCAAGTTCTGCTCCAACCAATTCGCTTCGGGTACCAGTTTCCCGTGGATGGAACCAAGTTCCTTCCGCAGCAACTCGCTCTTTTCAATGAAGTCCGCTTGTCCGGCTTTTGATGAGTCCGCATCCCGTAGGATCTTTTGTAGGGGACCCCTCGGGACGTTGGACAGTTTGGTTGCCATGATCAACTTACGCACGTGGTCGATACCAGACCTGGGCACACCGAATTTGGTAAGGGCCTCGTCGGCGATGTCCGCACTGTGCTCCTCGTGTCCGTCATGGGCTATTGCATAACCGGTATCATGGAAGAGTGCGGCGATCTCCAAAAAGACCAGATCATCTGGTGTAGCGCTCGTGGCCTGTCCTATGGCGCGAGCAGTTCGTGCTACTCCGAGCGTATGTTCGAGATCATGGAACACCAAGGTGCGAGGCATCCTTTTGGCGAACCAATGCCGTACATGCAATCGCACACGCTCGAGAACGGATTCCTGTACCATTATGCGGCGAAGGTAGAGTTGGAGTTGCGGCGCATCAAACCAAGAACACATCACAATAGCGCAAAAGGTCCACCTTGTGTTCTCCGCTATATTTGGCCGCTGCTATGGACCCCGGACGCACCCTTGCCTTGTATGACGCACTATCCGGGTATCGACTGACCTTCTTGTACAGCGGTCTTTTCCACGATGACCATACCGCACGATTGATCACCTTGGGTGATGAGTTCTTGGAGTTGGAGGGAGCGGATAAAGGGGTTCGGGGAAAGTTCACGTTCGTAATGGTGGAGGCCTACCAGAACATCATTCGACATCGGGCTCCCCTGTCACGTGATCTGGAGCAAGGGCGTGGGAGGAGCATGTTCCTTATCAGGAGCAATGTGGGCATGCACGAGGTCACCGCGATCAATCCGGTCACGAGGCCTGATGCCATAAAGCTCACCCATGCCTTGGCGGGAATGCAGGACATGGATCCAGGCCAAATGAAACAGGCCTATTTGCAAGGATTGCAGGACGAAAAACGGACCGAGCGTGGTGGTGCGGGGCTTGGGTTGATCGAAATGTCACGCCGTTCGGGTCATCCATTGCGAATGGGGCTGAGAGAGCTGGACGCCGACCACATGTTGTTCGCGCTGCGGATAATGATCGGTCGGACTCCGAAGGGGAAGAGCGGGCCGGAACAGGACTTGGACCTGCAAAGAGAAGTGGTGGAACAGGGTATTTCGATCGTATGTCGCGGAAGCTTGGCTGCCGGGGAACAAGAGGTGCTCATGCGCATCATTGAACGCGACTTGGATACCGACCTGGCGTTGTCCAATGCACGGATGCGCGCCTTTTTGGGCGTGACCGAACTGCTCCAGAACATTGCGCCGGTCGGGGAGGGACCCATGATCGTCGTTTCAAGATCTTCCAATGGAGTGGCATTGGATCTTTGTGCCCCTGTGGATCAAACCTCGGCAGAAATACTGGAAGCCGGGATCCGGGAAGTGAACGCCATGGATGATCAGGCGAAACAGCGGCGATATAGGGATATCCTGCTCGGTCGCGGTCAGTCCAGTGGTACTGTCCAGCTGGGCCTTTTGGATCTTGCCCGTAGAAGGGACGGCCCCATCAACGCAGGGATCGTGGACCATGGAGGTGCCAAGTTCATCGTGCTGAAGGCCATGGTCTAGAGCTCGCCACCCTTTCAATTCGCCCTGTTGGTTGCGATCACGATGGGCAGCGTTGAATGAAGGAAGCAGTCCTATAGTGTCCGCCTCGGCTCCTTTATTTCACGAAGGGGACTTGCGGCACATACTGATCAGTGCGCTCTTGGAGTTATACATCCAAGAACGACCTCCAATGGTAGCAGCTATCTTCAGTGTTCTCAATGGCTTCGACAGGTTCCAAGCATGGTTCGATCGGCGTTTCGGTTGGTTCTTCACCAATGGCATGAAACAGGTCCGGGCCAAGCGCATGCACGCGCTTAAAGCTTGATGCACACGTTCTTCGCCTCGGTGAAGAATTTCAGTGCTTCAACTCCGCCTTCACGGCCGACGCCGCTGTTCTTAACGCCACCGAACGGGGTTCGCAGATCGCGCAGCATCCAGCAATTGATCCAGACGATGCCTGCATGCAGTGCACGGGCAACCCGTTGGCTGCGTTGCAGATCCGTTGTCCAAACCACGCTCGCCAAACCGAACGGTGTTGCGTTGGCCAAGTCCAGGGCGTCTTCTTCCGCATCAAAAGGTTGAATGGTCACAACCGGACCGAAGATCTCCTCTTGGTTCGTTCGGCATTCCGGCCCCAATCCCTCGATCACGGTGGGAGCCATGTACCAACCGTTCTTAAGCTCGCCAGCTAAATGAAGCTGTTCACCTCCGGTGAGAATACGGCCTCCTTCGCTCTTCGCCAGTTCCACATAAGAGAGCACTTTTTCAAGATGATCTTTGGACACCAACGCGCCCATGTCTTGATCCGGGTCTGAAGGGTCACCAACTTTCAACAGCCTTACTTGGCCCACGAATGCAGTGCGAAAACGTTCCAAGATCGATCGCTCAACGAGTATCCGCGATCCACACAAACAGATCTGTCCTTGGTTTGTGAAACTGCTGCGCACGGTGGTCTTCACCATCAGGTCAAAGTCGCAATCAGCAAAGACCAGCACAGGATTCTTTCCGCCCAGTTCCAAGCTCAGCTTCTTGAACATCGGAGCGGCGACCCGCGCAATTTCTGCGCCGGTGCGTGTTCCTCCGGTAAAGGATATGGCCGCAATTTTAGGGTGCGCGGTAATGGCTGCACCAACCTTGGGTCCGAGCCCATGCACAATGTTGAGCACACCCGGGGGGATCCCTGCCGCGTTGCACAGCGTGCTCAATCGATAGGCGGTCAGTGGGGTCACTTCAGATGGCTTGGCCACCACACAGTTGCCCGCGGCAAGTGCGGGTGCGATCTTCCACGTGAACAAGTAGAGCGGCAAATTCCAAGGACTGATGCAGCCCACAACACCGATGGGTTGTCGGTCGGTATAGTTGACCGCCACATCGTCCATCAAATGGGCCTCACTGGAGAAATGGAGGATCGCTGTGGCAAAGAAGCGCAAATTGGCCACCGCCCTGGGAATGTCCACACGGCGCGCCAACGCAAGTGGTTTGCCATTGTCCTTTGACTCATCGGCCACGAAGCCGTCCATATCTTCTTCGATCAGGTCCGCCAACCGGAGCATAGCGGCGCTGCGTCCCTCACGGCCCAATGCGTTCCACGCGGGAAAGGCCTTCTCCGCAGCTTGGACGGCGGCCTCCACATCGTGTTCATCCGAATCGGCCAAGTGTGCATGTGCGGTACCTGTTGCCGGTGCGAATACATCCAACCAACGGGCACTGCGGGCCGGGACCAATTCGCCGTTGATGAAATTGAGAAGTCGTTCCATGCTTTGTTGTTCGGGCGAAGGTAGGGTACGTGGCCGAACAGGTCAACGCCCAAAACGCCGAAAGGCCACCGTTCCCGGTAGCCTTCCGTCGCCCTTGTTGCATGATCACGGAAAACCAAAACCCTCACCGTGATATGCTCCTCTCCAAATACCTTGTACAATTCCCTTGCAGAGCATCGTACCGGATACGATACAAAGGTCAGGGCGGTGCAGGGTGCTTCGTGTTAAGGGGCTGCGAACGAACGTTAAAGACCGTTAAGCCAATTGCATGTGCACCGCTTGCCGATAGTTTCGTTCCGTGGAAAAGCGACGGATCACAGGCTTATTGGTGGCCATTGGCTTGGCCTTGGTAGGGCTGCTTGCGATCCAAGTGAAGTGGGTGCGCGATACCAAGTTATTACGGCAGTCGCAATACCATAGGAGCATTGATAATGCCCTGCATGCAGTAAGCGATCGCATGGAACGTATCGAGCGCATGCAAGTCCTGCAAGGACACAAGGTGGGAAAGCGTTTGTTGCAGAAATTGGACGAACATCGGGACAATGAAGTAAAGCGCTTGGGTGTTAGGGATGGAACCGGTGTGATCGTAGAGAAGGATGGAAGCACTGAGGTGCCGAGTGGCATGGAAGAGCGGGTCACCAACGAAACACCTGTGCAACAAACGTCAGGAGAAGACCAAGAGGAGTTGATCACCGATATGGTACGTGGTATTCTCGCATCGGAATTGGCCCGCGATATACAGGAACGGATCGATCCGCATCTGTTGGACTCCTTGCTCAAGGAGGAGATGACCGCGAACGGGATCTTCGACACTGTTCATTTCGCTGTGGCGGCTGAGAACGGAGAACCTGTACACCTCAGCCAAGTGGATCGTTCAGCTATGCCGGTTCGTGCGGATACACCCTTTCGCGAACGGCTTTTCAAGCATGACCATTCGGGGCCTGAGTATTTCCTGTTGGTGGATATTCCTGGAGAGCATGCGGCGATCTGGCGAGGGCTATGGCCCTTATTGCTGATATCGGTTGTGTTGATGGCCATCATTATTGCTGGGTTCGGGTTCACCATTCGCACCATCGTTAGGCAGAAGCGCATTGGCGAGATCCGCACCGACCTGGTGAACAACCTGACCCACGAACTGAAGACCCCGATCAGCACCATCGGACTGGCCTGTGAGGCACTCTCGGACCCATCCATGCCCAAGACGGAAGAACAGACGCGCACGTTCGTGGGAATGATCCGCGATGAGAACAAACGATTGGGTTCATTGGTGGAGAACGTTTTGCAAAGTGCCGTGCTGGAAGGGGGGCACATGGTGTTGAAGCGCGTGGACTTGGATATTCATACAGTTGTGGGAGAGGTGGTCCGTAGTAGCAGTATGTTGGTGGAACGGAGGAACGGCCGTATCGACACGGAACTGAATGCCGAGATACATCATGTAAATGGTGATCGCACCCATCTCACGAACGTGCTCTACAACTTGATCGAGAATGCGGTAAAGTATGCCGAACAGGAACCCAGGATCCGTATCGCGACCACCAGCAACGACGTCGGCATTACGATCTCGATCACGGACAACGGAATTGGGATCTCGCCTTCTGAGCAGACCAAGGTGTTCGACCGTCTTTACCGCGTTCCCACGGGGAATATCCACAACGCCAAAGGCTTCGGTCTTGGGTTGAGCTATGTGCGCACCGTAGTGGAACGGCATAGCGGTCGCATAAAACTGGAGAGCATTCCCGGCCAAGGCAGTACATTCCGCATCTACATCCCATTTGAACATGTCAACTCCCCTAAAATTGTTGGTGGTAGAGGATGATCCCAATTTGGGCAAGCTCCTTCTGGAATACCTGCGTGCCAAGGAATACGACGCCACCTTGTGTACGGACGGTCAGGAAGGCAAGCGGGCCTATGAGAATGGCGCGTTCGATCTCTTGGTATTGGACGTGATGATGCCTCTGAAGGATGGCTTCACATTGGCCAAGGAGATACGTGCAAAGGACAAGGCCACCCCGATCGTTTTCCTCACGGCCAAGAGCATGAAGGAGGATACGATCAAGGGATTCGAGATCGGTGCGGACGATTACATCACCAAGCCCTTCAGTATGGAAGAGCTCTTGTTGCGAATTTCCGCAGTGTTACGCCGGGCGAATGGAGCACTGCCCAAGGAGCCGGAACCAGAGGAGTACAGCTTCGGAGGATCCAGCTTCGATCCACGCAAACAGATATTGACCACACCGGAAGGAAGCCGCCGATTGACCACCAAGGAAACCGATCTGCTGCGATTGCTTTGCGCCAACCGGAACGATGTGCTGGAGCGAGGCCATGCCCTTCGTGAAGTGTGGGGCAACGACAGCTACTTCAATGGGCGCAGCATGGATGTGTACATCGCCAAGTTGCGTAAATACCTGCAAGAGGATCCCGGAGTGGAGATCATCAATGTACACGGCAAAGGATTCAGGCTCTTGGCCGGGCCAGGTCCTGAGTAGGCTGGGTGTGCGGATGAAGTTCGGCCAACGGTGCATCTGGACCTAGGAACGGTGTACGGATCGGGCAGGGAAAGTGGTTTTGTAAGAAACCCTTTTCACATGTCCCTCGCAAAACATTCTTGGAGAAATTCTCGCAAGCCGTTCGACCGGCTTGTCCTTGGCGCGATCGTCGCTTTTTCGTTCACTTTGGTCGCCTTTGAATGGCGGTTACCACGAACGGATCTCCACTTTGCAAATAACGACTTTCCGGAAGATGACTTGCCTACCGAGATCTTGCCCATCGTAATTCTCAAGAAGCAAGCGGCATCTCGACCTGCCCCAAAAGAACGGTCCAAGACACGCATTATCCTTGCTGATCCCGATCCGGTCGTGGTAGTGGATCCTACGCCTGACCCTGGTCCCGATCTTGGACCAGTTACAGACCCAGCGCCCTTTGTTCCACCAAACGACTTACGTTCTACAGAAACAGTGGACCTTGGACCGATGCCTTGGGGCTCTGTAGGAGTGAATCCCTACTTCATGGAATGCCTGAAGCGTGACCCGGAACACTTGGTCTTTTGCACTGAGGATCGCATATCTGACCATCTGCAACGCCACTTTCGGATCCCCAATGGTGTGCGCGGCCATGTGCGGACCACGGTCACTTTCTTGATCGACACGCACGGCGAAATAACCAAGATCGTATGTGCTCCCAAGGTCGATGCGAAAGTCCTTGCCGAGATCGAACGCACGCTACGAAGCATGCCACAATTCGTACCCGGCAGCCAAGGTGGTATTCCGGTTCCAGTGTACTACCAGATCCCGCTCAGTCTACGATCGGAATAGGGTCCTTGGAAGTGTCGGCAGGTCAAAGACTCGCGGTTCGTCCGCCATCCACAGGCAAGTTGATCCCGTTGATGTATGCTCCGGACGGACCAACCAAGAAAGTGATAGCGAAGGCGATCTCCGCCGGTTCTGCGAATCGGCGCAAGGGGATCTCGCTCAGCATTTCAACGGTCACAGCAGCTTCTGTATCGCCGCTCTTGGTCGCCTTGTTCGCAATAATGGTGCTCAATCGTTCCGTTCCTGTCGCACCCGGTAACACGTTGTTCACTGTGATCCCGTAAGGGCCAAGTTCGTTGGCCAACGTTTTGCCCCAATTGGCCACCGCTCCGCGGATGGTGTTGCTTACCCCAAGGTTCGGCAGCGGTTGTTTTACGCTGGTGCTGATCACGTTCACAATGCGGCCATGCTTCCGTTCTTTCATGCCAGGCACGAAGGCGCGAACCAAGGTCTGGAAACCCAAGAGGTGCTGGCGAAAGGCATTTTCGAATGCGGTGATCTCCGCCTCATGGGCCAAGCCGGTAGGAGGTCCGCCCGTGTTGTTCACCAGAATGTCCACTGGGTGTGCGGCGGCATATTCACCGATAAGGCTTGCCATGGCGATGGTGTCAGACATGTCCACACGCAAAGTGGAATGATCTTGTCCGTGCGAACGATCCAACTGGGCAAGAGTGGACTTCAGTTTCTCCTCATCCCTGGCCAACAAGGTCACATGAGCCCCTGAGCGGGCTAATTCCATAGCGGTTGCCTTGCCAATACCTTGGGTGCTTCCGCATACGAGCGCACGTTGTCCATTCAATCTTGTATCCATGTTTGGCCAAAGTTATCATTGCACGTGGTCCAAGGATCCACAACGCCTCTCGGCCTCATTGCATTAGCGACCACAATGTGCTCAACTCCACGGCCGTTTCTAACATTTTCACTGTTCATAACTCTGCTTACGTTAAGAACTTGGAACAGAATAGATCCGTGCATGGACACCTTCAAAATATTGATGGTTAAGTTTGCGCTCCATTTCCATTACCCTAGAAACCACAAACAAACAACGGATGAAACAAGTACTTTACTCTTTTGCATTATTCGGTGCTTTGGCGATTGCTGCTCCTGCGGCGATCGGTCAAACGAACAAGACGGCCACTACCACACGTAGTTTGGTGAAGACCGTGAACACTTCTTCTTCCGCTGCAGCCGCTGAGTTGCTGGAGAAGCAGCAGTCCGCTTTTGCTCCTGGTCAACGCACCCCTGTTGCGAACCTGTCCGGAGAGCGTGGAACGGTGGCTAACGATGATTGTGCAGGTGCTATCATGCTTACAGTTGGTACAGCGTGTGTTGGCACAGTTGGAACGGTGGACGGTGCCACTGAAAGTCAGCCGAGCGATACGTGCAGCGGCTTTACGTCGAGTTTGGTCACGGATGTATGGTACAGCTTCACTGCGAACAGTGCCAGCACCACGGTGCAGGTGACCGGTGATACGCTCGCTGCCATCACAGATGGTTACGATGCCGTATTGGCGATCTACGAAGGAAGCTGTGGTGCGTTGACGCTCATCAACTGCGTAGATGCCACCGTACGTGGTGGAACGGAAACATTGACCATTCCAACGGTGTCCGGTACCACGTATTACTACCGTACCTACTTCTACAATTACACTGCAGCGCAAACCGTCTTCGGTTTCAGCACCTGTGTATTCGACACCCCTCCGCCTCCGGTGAATGACCAGTGCAGCAGTGTGACCCCGACCGACTTGACGGTAGGTTCTTCAGTTGCTTTTTCAGGCACTACGGCTTGGGCCACTGCCGATGGTGATTACGCACAATCGGACCTCATCACCGACCCGGCTGTATGGCACGCCTTTACCACTACCGAGTGCAGCGAAGTGCGTATCGATTACTGTGGATCGGTCCCATTGCTTTCTGACTACTACGTTATTCTTGCCACAACATGCCCATTGGATACCGGGGCGATCGTGTTCAATACCTTGAACAACAACACGGACTGTGCTGACGGAAATGTGACCCTGATCTTTGATGAGTTGCCGGCCGGTACCTACTACATACCTGTGCTCTACACGGGCGAAGCCTATGAAATGAACGTTTCCGCCAGCCCTTGCGGAGGTTATTGTCTTGCTGGTTCTGACGCTTGTGATGAGTTCGTTGCACAATTCACTTTCCAGGAGGTCGATAACATCACCGATTGCACCGGCGGTTATTCTGATCACACCGACATGGTTGCCACGGTAATGCAGGGTCAAAGTCTTGCTGTTACGGTGTTGAATGGCCCTCCTGCCTATGACGGTGATCAGTGCACCATTTGGGTGGATTGGAACCAGGATGAGAGCTTCTTGGATGCCAATGAGGTGTACACCTTGACTACTGTCGATCCTTTACAACGTTCACTGGAACGATCGATGTTCCTTTGGACGCCTCAGTGGGCAGCACCCGTTTGCGTGTTCGCATCATGTACACGGGAACACCTGATCCTTGTGGAAGTGCAGAGTACGGAGAGGTTGAGGACTACACCGTGGACGTTATGCTCTTCAATGGTATTGAAGAGCTCGCAGCTTCCGATATTCGTCTTTTCCCGAACCCGGGCACAGGCATCTTCACCTTGCGCGCGCTCAACACCAGCGGTCTCTCCACGATGAAAGTGTTCGATGTGACCGGCCGTACCGTTTACAACGAGCAGAGCCAACTGAACAAAGGCGCCGACCACGTTATGGACCTTACCGGTTTGACCGCGGGCAACTACAACGTGCGCGTAACAGCGAACGGTGTTCGTACGACCCAGCGTTTGGTGATCAAGTGATCCAAACACCAACGATCTGAACAGGGGCTGTCTCGAAAGGGATGGCCCCTTTTCTTTTGTGCTGGAAGAGTAGCCCAAGGACATGGTAGGATCTCGAGCGAAGCGTCGTACTGAACGGTGTCGAGATCCGAAAAGCCCTACCATTCGGATTAGATTTGTCCAGCCTTGAACCACAACCGTATGAAATTCTCTACCCTTTTGTTCTCCCTCGCTATCAGCCTGCTCAGTCTTGACCTACACGCCCAAGCGGATGAATGTGCCGATGCCAACGTGATTATCGTAACAAGCGATTGCATCGGATCCTTGGCGACATACCAAGCCGGTGCGGCAACCGAGTCCCAACCCGCATTAGTTTGCAACACATTGGGCTCTCCCCAAGCGAACGACCTCTGGTTCAGTTTTACAGCGGTGGGTAGTGCAACAGCTGTTCAGGTTGAAGGGACGGGTTCATTCGACCCAGTTGTAGAAGGGTTCATCGGAACCTGCGGCACACTTGTTTCGGTTGGTTGTGCGGATGCGACCTATCCAATGGGCGATCCACCACAAAATTCCACCGAGATCCTGTACATGGCTACCGACCTTGGCGAGACCTATTACGTCCGGGTCTATTCATACTGGGAACCGGTGCCTGTCGATCTCGATTTCAGCCTTTGTATCTACGAAGTGAATGACCCACCGGCCAACGACCTCTGTACTTCGGCAGTTGCATTGCCCTTGTTGCCAGGCACGCCTTTGATCCTTTCGGGGGACGACACAGGCGCATTGGACACGGAAGACCTTGGCCTTCCATCGGTATGGCACGCGTTCTCCATTGGTGCTTGTACCAATGTAGCGGTCGATCTCTGTGGAACGGCCCCGGCACGTATGGCCCCGTTCACTGGGCTTTTTGCAGATTGCACTTTGGGAACACGCGTGGACAGTACGTCAACGGATCACGATGTCTGTACGGATGGTAACACGACGGTCCTGTTCGAGAACCTGCCGGCCGGTACTTACTATTACCCGGTTCTGCAAGATGGGGTCGGTGGCACGTACACAGTGACTATTTCGAGTACCACCCCAACCGTGTATTGTACCACCACCACGGTCGAATGCGATGAGTACATAGCGCGAGTGGTGATCGGCGGGATCGATAATTCAACGGATTGCACACAAGGGGTGAGCGCGGACCATACGGCGATCAGTACCGGTATCGAACGCACGCAATCCCTTCCGATAGTTGTGTACAATGGACCCATAAGCTACGGCGAGGACTCTGTCGCTGTATGGGTGGATTGGGATCAAGACCTCGGATTCTGTGGCCTCAATGAGCGCTTTGCACTCACCAGCGCAGATGATGGCATCACCTACATGGGTAACATCACTGCACCTGCCGATGCTGTTTTAGGTACCACGCGCATGCGGATACGGATGGTCTACAGCTTAACTCCACAAGCTTGCGGTGCCTCGGATTTCGGTGAAGTAGAGGATTACAGTTTGTTGGTATCGGACGTGACCGGTATCAAGGAGGCACAGGAGGTAAAGTGGGCCCTGTTCCCGAATCCAAGTGACGGGGATTTCACCGTCCGTAATTCGGGGTTCAACGGAAAAGTGGGGATCGAGCTTCTGGATGCCATGGGCCGAATGGTCCACCAAGAGCAACGCACCAGCATGAGTGGAAGTCCGCTCCAGGTGAATGGTGCCTCGCTTCTTTCTCGCGGAGTGTATCTAGTGCGGATCACCAGTGCTCAGGGCACCTGGACGCAGCGACTTGTAATTCGTTAGTGCTTCGTGCGTCCAGTTTGGGAAGCACGTTATATGTGTTCCCAAGCCCGATCGTGCATAAGATAGTCAGATACCGTTCCGGTTTACCCCCGGGGTTCAGGACCTTTGTGGGCTCCGTAACCTCGAACGCGCTGACTTGATCATGAGAACTGTATTGGAACGCACCATTTTGAACGCTTGTTTTAGTGGCCTTTTAGTCGTGGCGTTGCTGCCCATTTCCGCTGTGGATGCCCAGCCGCTTCAATTGAACAGGTTGACCACCACTTCCGGTCAACCTACTTTGACAGAACGCGGGAACATTCCGCCCAACAGTTTTTGCGAAGGCGCAACAGTAGAACCCTTGGCCATAGGCGCTACGATCACGCGAAGCGGGAACAACACCGATGCCCCTCCGGCATTCTTTTTCGAGGATTCTCTTGTTTGGGAAGGGTTCACCACCAGTGAATGTGCGGACATCACCGTGTCTTACTGCGGTACCACGCCAGCCTTCAGTGATGTCACCTTGTATTTGGGCCTCAATTGCCCCATTGGCAACTACGCCACCATACCCGCCAATGCATTGGATTTCACCACCTGTGCAAATGGTAACCCGACGGTACGCATACCGCAGTTATCCCCAGGTACCTACTATTTCCCGGTCCGCAAGGTTTCTGGATCATCGGAAGGGCCTTATACGTTGACGATCTCGGCTGTTGCATGCACTGGGACCCCACCGGACAATGCAATTTGCTCGGGTGCGATCCCGTTGACCGTCACCTCAGTATGCAGCCCGGTTTCCGGAAGCACGGCCAATGCGACACTGACCGGTTCCACGGCCGGTGGTTGTGGCGGTGGCGATCCGTCCGATGCCGTGTGGTATTCATTTGTGGCCACGGACCAGTTCCATTTCGTTTCGCTTCAACCCAGTGCTCAGTTCTATGGCACCTTGGATGTTTACGGTGGTCCTTGCAGCAACCTATCCTTGGTCAATTGTAGCTATGCGGATGGTCTCGGGTTCCCAATGGACCTTCCGGCATCCGGGCTAACGATAGGGGCCACTTACTACGTCCGGGTCTACGATAACTATGCGGGCACCTCGGCCACTCAGGATTTTGCGATCTGCGTTACCGGTACAGTGGGTGATCCCTGCGATGCCCAAGCAGGAACATTGACCGCGGACGATGGCACGGGCTGCTTCGAGAATGGGACGGCGACCGTTTCGGCATCTGGGGATGGAAATTCAGTTGTGCCACCAGGATTTGAAGTTATGTATTTGCTGAGTTCCGAATTGGACCAGGTGATCGTTCAAATGAGTGATCTTCCATCGTTCAACGTTAACATGATGGGGTTCTTCACGATCCACACCCTGGTCTACGATGGCCTCACTTTTGACATCGATGCGATCGAGTTCGGTGTGACCACCACAACTGACCTGAGTAGCCAAATGACACAAGGTGGCGGAGCGATCTGCGCGTCAATTGACCTTGTCGGTGCGCCCTTTGATGTTCAATTGTGCTGCGATGCCGACGCAGGCACGCTCACCGCCGATGAAGGAACGGGTTGTTTCGAGGATGGTAGTGCAACGGTTTCCGCTACGGCCAATGGCAATGACTCCATACCAACGGGGTTCACCACCATCTATGTGCTGACTTCAGGAACGGACCTGGTGATCGTCCAAGCGGGTGCTTTGCCAACATTCACGGTTACCTCAATGGGGTTGTATGCGATCCATACATTGGTCTACGATAGCCTTACGTTGGACCTCGGCTTGGTCGAATTGGGTGTGACCACCGGGTATGATATCAATGGTCTGTTGGGACAGGGCGGAGGCACGATCTGCGCAAGTCTCGATGTTGTAGGTGCACCGATCACTGTGGGTCTATGCTGCGATGCCGATGCGGGAACTCTTACAGCAGACACCGGTTTTGTTTGCTTGTTGAACGACACGGCGGACATCGGGGCAACATCCAACGGGGACATGGTCGTGCTACCGGGCTTCAGTGTGATGTATTTGTTAACCGAAGGAAGCAACATCCTGATCGTGCAAATGGACACCCTGCCGTCGTTCATGGTTACCACGCCTGGCATCTATTCGATCCACACCTTGGTGTATGACAGCCTTACGTTGGATCTGGATATCATTGTTCCTGGCGTTACGTTAGGTCCTGACCTTGACACCTTGTTGATACAAGGAGGCGGGGAGATCTGTGCCGGGTTGGACAGGATCGGTGCTGAGATCACCGTTTCGGACTGTAGTCCCATCAACGATGACTGCATAAACGCGGTCGTTCTGCCGGTCAATGCCGCAGGTAGCTGCCCTACAGCAGCTGTATTGGGCGACAACACCTACGCCACACAAGAGGCCGGCGACACGCCAAGTTGTGATGGGACGACGACCAATTTCGCGGACATGTGGTACACCTTCAACAGTGGCAACAACACGGAAGTGGTCATTGACTTGGATCAACGTGCCATGGAGCAGTGGGGAATTTCGCTGAGTGATAATTGCGGAGGTACGGAACTCTATTGTGAGTTGATGCCCATGGACACGATCCTCTTCCTGACCACATCGAACACGGACTATGTGCTGCGGGTGTACAGCAGCAATGGAGCGGGTGGCGAATTCGATCTCTGCATCAGTGGGTCGGTCCCAACATTCCAATGTTCCGGGGGAACGATCGAGGCCTTGGGCATCGATTCCACATACATGGTATGCGCCGATCAAGGTGCCGAGGTGATCACGTTCTCCAATACAAGCACTTCAACCGAAACCTATTCTTACATACTTGCGAATGCCAACGACAGCATCGTCCTTGTATTGAGCGGCGAGTCACTCGACTTCAGTGTCTTGGCCTTGGGTACATATCATGTGTGGGGTGTTTCGCACAATGGCGAGTTGCTCGGGGCCTTACTGGACTCCTTGGTATCAGGCATCACCAGTGATGGTGGATGCGTTGAGTTGAGCGGGAATTTCATCTCCATAACGGTTGATATCTGCAGCGGGATAGCGACCGCCTCGGACAACACGTGGTCCTTGTTCCCCAATCCTACGAACGGCGGGCTCAACCTGAGGTATTCCGGAATGGATGCCAAAGTGGATATTGAGGTGATCGACATGAACGGTCGTCTGGTACTGAGTGAACAGCGGAGCCTGGTGAAGGGCCAAGTACAGGAGATCACGAGCGTCGGCACATTGGTCGCGGGCATATATACCCTGCGGATCGTGGGTCATAGTGAGGTGACCAGCCAGCGCTTCATGGTGCATTGACCGATGAGAGCAAGGTCCTGAACGAACGTTTCCTTCAGGCCAAAAAGGACAAGATCGAGAAGGGCGGGGTGCATCCCGCCTTTTTCGCATTCAGGACCGTTCGAACCTATTCAGATGGCTCACGTAAAACGGAGGAAATTCCTTCGTCATGCGCGTTCCCATCCACATGTTCCTGCTGCTCGTTCTGGTCTTGTTGCTGGGTAACAGCCACGCCCAGGATTCGAGCGAACCGCTTACCCTACCAATAGCCGGAAAAGTGGCCGATAGTGACGACCACAAGTTGCAAGGCTGCGAAGTGCTCATCTTTAAGGGCAATGATCTCGTTGGCCAACAACTTACTGAACGCAACGGGCGATTCACCTTGGAATTGGGGTTGGGAGAGGAGTTCTCCATGGAATTTCGCATGGAAGGTTATTTGCCGAAACGGATCCTTGTGGACACCCGTGCAGATCTGCCGAAAGACCTGCTGGGGATCGCCCCGGTGGAGATCGACATGCACATGATGCCCGCCTCAAAGTACAATGGTGCGGACACCGACGAGCTGGATTTCCCGTTCGCCATAGTGGCTTGGGACAAACGCGCTCAAGCTTTTGTGCAGGACCGCGAGTACACAACGGACATGATGCGCACCAACGGCGCCTTGTTGTTGATGAGCGGCAGGGCGGCGGTCAAGAAGTAAGGGATACTATCTTCGGTGCGCACCAAGCAAAAGCCATGGCCATACGAAGACCGTTCAACCTGCACCAATGGATCGATGACAATCGCGATCTGCTGAAACCCCCCGTTGGCAACAAGAACCTCTATTCCGATGCGGGCGACCACATCGTAATGATCGTGGGTGGGCCCAATGCGCGCAAGGATTACCATTGGAATGAAACAGAGGAACTCTTCTACCAGTTGGAGGGCGACATTGAAGTGGGGATCCAAGAGGATGGCAAAGCGGTGACCATACCGATCAAGCAGGGCGAAATGTTCCTGTTGCCAGGCAGGGTGCCGCACCAACCGCGGAGGCCTGCCAATACCGTGGGCTTGGTGATCGAGGCGAAACGCGATGACCGTGAATTGGAGGATGGCTTGCAGTGGTATTGCGAGAAGTGCAACCACCTCCTGCACGAATACAAATTCATACTGCACGATATAGAGAAGGACTTTCTCCCACGCTTCCGTGATTTCTACGGATCATTGGAGCACCGTACATGTACCAGTTGCGGACATGTAATGGAGACCGACCCACGCTTCGTCTGAACAAGCATGGCCGAGCTCTTCTCGATCGACATCCATACGCACATCCTTCCGGAGAACATCCCCGATTTCGGTCGGAAGTACGGGTACCGTGGCTTCATCCACTTGGACCACCACCGTCCGGGTTGTGCGCGGATGATGATGGACGACAAGTTCTTCCGCGAGGTACAAGCGAACTGCTGGGATCCGTTGGTACGCATGGGTGAAAGCGACCTACAGAAAGTACATGTTCAAGTCCTGAGCACGGTGCCGGTGATGTTCAGTTATTGGGCAAAGGCATTGGATACTTTGGACCTGTCCAAATTCCTGAATGATCACATTGCAGGGATCGTTCACCAATACCCCATGCGCTATGTGGGCTTGGGCACCTTGCCGATGCAAGAACCGGAGTTGGCGATCAAGGAGTTGCAACGTTGCAAGGAGATCGGCTTGGTCGGTGTGCAGATCGGAACGCACATCAATGGCATCAATTTGGGCGAGCCTCAATTGTTCCAAGTGTTCCAAGCCTGCGAGGATTTGGGCATGGCCGTATTCGTGCATCCCTGGGACATGATGGCGGCCGAGCGGATGGACAAATATTGGATGCGTTGGTTGGTGGGGATGCCGGCGGAGACCACCACGGCGATCACTTCCATGATATTCGGAGGTGTGCTGGAGCGCTTGCCGAAATTGCGCATTGCATTTGCACATGGCGGTGGCGCGTTCCCGGCAACGATCGGTCGTATCGAGCATGGATTCCAAGTGCGCCCTGATCTCTGTGCTGTGGACAATCCGGTGAACCCACGTGAATACCTAGGGAAGTTCTGGATCGATGCGTTGGTCCATGACCCGGCCATGTTGCAATTGGTGGTGGACCAAATGGGTCCTTCGCGCGTGGCTATGGGTACCGACTATCCGTTCCCCTTGGGCGAATTGCAACCCGGCCAGTTGATCAACAGCATGCCGTATGATGATACGGTGAAAGAGCAACTGCTCAGTGGTGCAGCGCTGGAATGGTTGGGCATGCAGCGCTCACAATTCGGGAAGTGAATGCTTCACCGGACCAAATTCACATGGCCGTAAACGGTGCGTTTCGTTCCAGCCAATTCTTCAAGGTCCACGCGCCACACGTAAGTGTCGATCGGTGAAAGCACGCCATTGTAGGAGCCATCCCAACGGGCATCCAGATCATCTCCTTTGAAGATCTGTTCTCCCCAACGATTGAACACCAGTATTTGAAATTCCTTGATCTCACTTCCCCAAGCACCCCACAGGTCGTTGAAGTTGTCGCCGTTCGGTGTAAAGGTGTTCGGAACGAAAAGCGTTCCGTTCAATAGTACGGTAACGGTGTTGTTCACTTTACAGCCATTCGTATCGGTCATGGTGACCACGTAATATGTACTCTGTTCCGGGCTCGCCAACGGGTTGGGGCATTCCGTACAATAGAGTCCATTGGGCGGTTCCCAGTGGAAGGTTCCTTCGCCCAAAGCGTAGAGCTGCACAACATCTCCAAGGTCCATTACTTGGTCCGGTCCAACTTGTATGGTTGGCATGGGATAGGTGTCCAGTAGCACCGTGGCGATATCTGAGCACCCGTATTCATCCACCGCGATCACTGAGAATTCTATTGGACCGTAGATCGTTGCGTTCGGTGTTCGCGACTGCGCAGAATCGAGCAAATTGGCAGGGCTCCATTCGTAACTGATCCCGCCGGAGGCACCAAGTTGCACCGGTTCACCGGGGCACACCAAGGAATCCGGCCAAGCATCGGCTTCGGGTACGATCACATCCACGAATGCCTCATCAGTTATGCTCCCGCAGATATTGGTTGCGACCACGATGTATGTTGTAGGAACCTCCGGCGTGACCGTCGGGTTGCGTACGTCCAACGCGCTTATGCCAACCGCATTCTGCCACGCATAGGAATCGGCGATCGGTGCGAGAAGGCCAACACTTCCCCCTTCGCATACGAACGTGTCTTCCAATAGCGGTGTCGGTACACCTTCGAGCACATAGACCACCACGGAGTCAGAGGTCGTGCAACCTTCTGGTGTCGTGATCTCCACGAAGTAGGTGGTTGTATCCGAGGGAGAGGCTGTAGGGTTCGCGATCTCGAGGTTCGAAAGCGTAGTGTCCGGCTCCCAAGTGTAGGATCCACCTCCATCGGCAACGAGCATGGCCTGATCACCCACGCAGATGGTCGCATCGGGTCCGGCTGAGCCTTGCGGAACGTTCAGGTCCACCGTCACTTGTGCGGTATCAGTTCCGCATTGCCCGGATACGACCACGGTCCACGTGCCAGAGTTAAGGGGGGTCAGCAGCGGGTCAGCAATGGTCGTATTGTCCAAACCTGTCGCTGGGAACCAGTTGTAAGAACCACCGCCGGTAGCATTCAGTTGAACGGTCAGTCCTGCGCAAATTGCGGGTACACTGTCCACCTCTGCATTGGGCGGTAGCACAGTGATCACGTTAACGCTCGCGGTATCAGGCCCACGACATCCGGTGGTATCAGTAAGGATCATGGAGACCAAGAACGTGTCCGCCGTCAGGTATTCTGCGGACGGTTCGAAATCGGTTGAGGTGCTCCCATTGCCAAAGTCCCACGCAAATGAATTACCGCCCACGCTGTTGTTCACGAATTGCGCCGTACCGGGCAGGCAGATCACATTGGGCCCATCGATGTCGATATCGGCAATACCGCGCGCGAGATCGAACTTGAAAACGCCCAAATTGCAATTGAACGAATTGTTGGTATTGCTCCATGCACCGGGTGTTGTTGGGAAGTCATCGTTGCCGCCACACCCCGCGCAAACCGCTTGGTAGACCGTACCGTTCTTATCGAAACGGGAGGTTCCACCATCCACGTGTTCCGCGCTGGTGTTCCCGCCGAAGTAGGTGGCATAGTTCAGACCTACTGCTTCCGGTTCCAGGAGCATCAAGTAGAAATCACTTCCATCGGTTGAAGACTGGAACGCATCGGCCGTAGTGGGAAGGTTGGCCGTTGAGCTGGAACCATTCCCCGCACCAACGTTCACTGAACCACCCCACCCGCTGAAGTAGATCTGACCACAATCGCTTACAAGGAATGCCGTGGGGCTGATATCCTGGGCTGGGCCACCATTGCCGAAGCGCGTGCTCCAAAGCGAATTGCTCAGGTCATGGTCGAATTTGTGGATGAACTGCGAGCTGCCCGTATTCGCATACTTTCCTGGGGTTACCGGATAATTACCGTGCGTTTGGCCAACCACGAAGACCTCGTCGGCAGTATTCAATTGCACGAAATAGCACTGATCATAGGAAGAGGTTCCCAAGTAGGTGGATCCGACCATGTTCCCCCCTAGGTCGTAGTGAGCAATAAATCCATCAACACTACCACTATACGTCGCTTGTGAAGCATTCGGGGCCATGGGCATGTTCACGCTGATCGTACCTCCGGCTACGAACAATTCACCGTTGCTGTCCACCTGCACACTATACGCTGCATCATCTTCTGAACCACCTATGTAGGTTGCCCAGAGCACGTTGTTCAACCCTGGGTCCGATCGGAAGCAATACCCATCTTGCCCTCCACTGATCGCAGGTTGCGGGCCTCCAGGGGTTGGTAGTCCGTTGCTATAGGTAACGCTGGCTATAACGGGGTTTTCGTTCGCATCCATGATGATCTCCCCGCGGAACGAATCGCCGTAATTGTGCCAAAGCACGGATGAGTTATTGATACCATCGTTCCCTGGCCCACCGATGTACGTGCTGCCGATCAAAGCAGTGGCGGCACTGTTGAAATGCGCCACGTAGATGTCGGTACCATTGGGTTGGGTGTAGCCGTAAGAGCCATTCAATGTCAACGGGATCCCTCCTCCGAACGTGTTGTCCACGCATCCTGGGGTGGTGGGTAGGTCGGACGAACCAGTTGCGCCCATCACATAGAGTTCATCGTTGGCATTGACCACCATGCTGTGCGGTGAATCGTTCCCAGAGCCGCCGAAATAGGTACTCCAGACCAGATCGCTTCCATCAGGTGACCACTTGCTGATCCCCGCATCGATCGTTCCTCCATTGAAGGTCTCATCAAGTACACCGACCGTGGTCGGATATCCTTGTTCGAAAACGATGCCACCCCCGTAAAGGTGCCCACTACCATCGTACGTTGCAGTGAAGCCGAAATTATCTGCGGTACTTGCGGAATACGAGCCGAAGGTGATCGTGGGGTCTATGGTTAGGGTTCTGCTGTTATCGTACTTGGCAGGAAGATCGAACCGAACTAGGTCCTTTTCAAATCGGTAGGCGGACTCGATGGTACGTTTGCCTTTGGGCATATCTTGGAATGTGAAGGGAGCTTCTTCAAACACCTGTCCCGCAGAAGTGGTGACCACGATCCGACCATCCTTCAACTCCATGCGGTCCTGACCTTCGTATCTGAAGGCGACCATGCCGGGATCCGCCCCGGGAGCCACGATCAGTTCATACTTCAATCCTTTGGTGCCGTCCATGCGCAGATCAATACCTGGCCACACGTCCTTCAGCACCACCTCGCCGAAAACACCACACCCGGTTCCCCACTTGGCCGGGTCATTCCCAAGGAAGAAATTCTCGTAATGGGACTGTCGACCACTTGGTTCAGTTCCCTGAGCCTCCCCATCCACAAAATGGACCTTGTAGGCATGTACCTTCAATGGAGTGTTCGAGTGTTCGTGATCGGTGGGTCCATGCACGTGAGCATCCCCGCCGCTTTTGAGCACATAGGTGAATGCCGAACGCTCCACGAAAAGAGCACCACTTGGTAGCATTACCCGGTAAAGGACCTGCGAAGGCCACTGCCCTTTATTCTCCGTAAAAGATGCAACGGGCGCTACTGCCCGGGAGCAAAGTGCCGTTAAAAGGAACAAATAGGAAAGGGGGATCCGTAGGGAAACGGGCATCGACAAGCCAAGGTACCTTGAAAAGACACGGTAACAATGGTAAAGGTTGCTTTAGCAGGCAATTAGAGTGATGGACCGGTTTCTCTTGGGGCTGGAGCGGCTCCCTACCTTTGCGGACCCGGCCGAATGAGATCTGAGCAAAAGCATCTACCCAAAAGCCCCTTGGGCACCCATCCATGAGCGACTCGATCAAGCATGAGTGTGGCATTGCCCTGATCCGCTTGCGCAAGCCTTTGGAGCATTTCCAAGAAAAGCATGGCACCCCATTATACGGCCTCAATAAGCTGTACTTGCTTATGGAAAAGCAGCATAATAGGGGACAGGATGGTGCTGGCGTGGCCACGATCAAGTTGGACCCGACGCCGGGGCTCAATTACATCGATCGCTATCGTAGCACGGATAAGCAGGCGATCCAGAAGATCTTCGGGAAGATCCATCACGGTTACAACGAGACATTGATCGGTGACCCTTCCGCCGCAACGGATGTCTCCGCGCTGAAACAGCACATGCCCTTCATGGGTGAAGTTCTCCTGGGCCATTTGCGTTATGCCACCTTCGGCAAGGACGGAGAGGAGAATTGCCATCCCCGTCGCAGGTTGAACAATTGGATCACGCGTAACCTGGTGGTTGCGGGCAACTTCAACATGACCAATGTGGACGAGCTCTTCGACCTGCTCGTTTCCATTGGCCAGCACCCCAAGGAACGTAGCGATACCATGACGGTGTTGGAGAAGATCGGCCATTTCCTGGACGTGGAGAACGACCGATTGGTGCAGATCCATAAGCAGTTGGGTTACAATGATCGGCAGATCACCGGGATCATGGCGGAGAAAATGGATGTGAAGAGCATCCTTACCCAGAGCGCGGTGGACTTCGATGGCGGCTATGCGTTGGCGGGCATGATCGGACATGGCGATGCATTCGTACTGCGCGACCCGGCAGGCATCCGCCCCGCCTATTGGTATGCCGACGATGAGGTTGTGGTGGTGGCCAGTGAGCGCCCTGCGATCCAAACTGCCTTTGCGCTACGCACCGAGCAGGTAAACGAATTGACACCCGGTTGTGCGCTGATCATCCGCAAGGACGGTACATATTCGGAGGAGCGGATCCGTGAACCATTGGAGAAGCGGGCGTGCAGTTTTGAACGGATCTACTTCAGTCGTGGCAGCGATCGCGACATTTACCGGGAGCGGATCGCGCTGGGCCGGTCCGTCTGCGCCGCGGTCTTGGAAGCCGTGGAACATGATCTGGATAATACCGTCTTCTCTTTCATCCCTAATACGGCGGAGGTTGCTTTCTATGGCTTGTTGAAAGAACTGGATGTTGAACTTGACAGCCTCAAGGAAAAGCAGATCCTCGCACTTGGTGATCGCATCGATCCCGAGAAGTTGCGCTCCATACTTGCGATTCGTCCGCGCATGGAAAAGGTGGCGATCAAGGATGCCAAGCTCCGCACCTTCATCACTGCAGACGATGCACGCGATGATCTTGTGGCACACGTTTACGACATCACCTACGGTACGGTCCGCCGCGGTGTGGACAACCTGGTGGTGTTGGATGACAGCATTGTACGGGGCACCACACTGAAACAAAGCATCTTGAAAATGTTGGACCGCCTGGGTCCGAAACGGATCGTGGTGGTGAGCAGTGCACCGCAGATCCGTTACCCGGATTGTTATGGGATCGACATGGCCAAAATGGGTGATCTGGCAGCCTTCCGCGCAGCGATCGAATTGCTGAAAGAGACCAAGCAAGAGAACATCATTGACGATGTTTACGACCGTGCACTGGCCATGGTGGAACTACCGTTCACTGAACAGACGAATGTGGTGAAGGCGATCTACGATCCGTTCACCGCGGAACAGATCAGCGATAAGATCGCGGAGATGCTCACCCCGGAAGGCATGCTTTCAGAAGTGAAATTGGTTTTCCAAAGCATCGAAGGGTTGCACGCTGCATGTCCGCAACATACCGGCGACTGGTACTTCACCGGCAACTACCCTACACCCGGCGGCAACAGGGTGGTCAATCGTGCGTTCATCAATTACTGTGAAGGGAAGAACGTTCGAGCGTATTAGAGCGCATCGATCAGTTGTCCTTTCTTGCGCAACTTCTTCAAGGCGCATTTCTTCGCGTTGATCATTGCTGAAGAATGCAACACGATACGCGAACCGGGTTCCACAATGAGCTTCGCTCTCTTTTCAAGAACCAGTTCACTTCCGGGTAGCAAATGCACGGTTGCCCCGTTCTTCAACTGAAGTTTCCCGCGCTCTTCCACCAGCACAGAGGCTCCTTCCAGAAGCGTAAGCACCGTTGGGTCACTGAACCAGGGCCCGCCATTTGAGGAGTCAGGTTCGGTCATACGCGTAGGTGTTCGGGACCGGTCGATCAACAAGGTGGTTCCACGGCTTATGGTGAGTGAGTGCCCATCGGTACCGCGCAGTGGAGGCAGTACGATGCTATCGGCACACCAACGTTGGTCACTTTCCATCCGCGTATCATTGATCCCCACGTGCACTGTTGCCTCGCCGTTCGGGCTCATGGCCAACAGTTCCACACTGATGCCATTGAGGTAAGTGGTGCGCACGTTGGGTTCATCGCGCTTGAAGATCTCCTTCGTGTTGTTGCTGATCAGCGTGTGCATGTTTGCACTTGAAGGATTGGTACACATGCCGAGCTTGCGCACCCCGTTCATCCGGAACGCATGGTCCGGACTACCGGCGAACACTTGGTCGGCATCGGGTTTCCCAGGCACCACGCGTGTTCCGGGTACCCAATGGTCACCATGTTCCAGCCGCCCTTTTCCTTTTTTGTCGATCGAGATCAATTCCTGTTCGTGGTTCCCAGTGAATGGGTTCGCAGCACGTTCTTCAAGCAGAAAGGGGAGCGTCGGATTTCCGTATAGGCAGCTATGTTGGATCGTGTCTCCGCGCAAACGGAGGTCATTGAAGCCAGTGGCGATCACCGGTCGCAAGTAGTCCGCTCGGCCGCCATAGATGTTTGTGCCTTCACGATCTTCACGATCCATTTGCATGGTCATGAACAGGCCCGGTTGTATCGGTGCAATACAATCCCCACTGTCCTCCCATTGGAATTTATCGGTGGGCGAACCGTTCAGCGGGCGGCCTTGGTGGTTCTCTATCCACAGCCACTGTTGCACCAGACCTTCCGGAATGTGCGGCATGCGTATGCGTATGGCATCACCTGTGCGCACGAAATCACGCAACACGAAAATCCCCGTATCGCCTTGGAGCGGTTCCAAGTCGCTGTCCACCTCGCTGCCATCCCTGTCGTACGCACGAATACGATTGAGCGCACCATCGGGCAACCAGCCCATGCGGTCACGGTCCCAAGCACTGCAGGTAAGTATGCTGCTTCCTGCGGCCCCCATCATGCTCCAGCCTCCTTGCAGGTTCATGAAATAGCTCTCGAACGGAGCAGCATTTCCTCCGCCACTATGGAAGTTGTTGCCGCCGATCAGCAAGTGGTTGAATTCATGTTTCAGGATCTCGAACGGCAAGCCGTACATACCACCGAATCGGGATTGAGTATCACTTTCATAGCCGAACAATTTACCGGGGCTCCCACCGTCCGTACTGCCGGTACCATGGCGCAATGCACTGTTGCGCGTGATCACCATGACATGGTCGAAGGAGTGTGGGTCATCAGCTCCTTGCTCTTTGGGAAATCCTTGTTTACCGCCTCTTTTCCAGAGGTCGAAATCTGCGATGTCCAAACCGTTGTGCGTTTTGAAAGCGGGGCGTTCGTTCACTTCCTGCACCGCGAACCTCCCGATGGAGTGAGCTTGATGGACACCGGGGAACTCGCTTTCCTTCAACGTGAGCACTTCATTCAAATAGTCGCCGAGTACAGTGTATTGTCCGAATGAAATGTCCTCGTAGTAACGCGAAACCTTGGCTTTCTGCTGGGGAAGTTCTTGGGGGTCGAACAAGTTGTCCGCCCAGTCCGGAAGCTTCCCTTTGGCCCAAGTTGGGTGTCCGTCCGGCTGTGGATCTTTCTCCGGCTTTACGTCGTAGTCGATCTCAACGAAAAGCACCAGTATACGTATGGTGCCGTGGGGAGAGAGGTACCATCCGTTCTTGCTTTGCTGAATGGGTTTGTCCTGAGCGGCGAGCAATACACAGCAGAGTAGTGAGAGCGTAACGAGCAGGTTCCGGGAACATACGTGCATGCCCTCGAAGATAGAGATCACCGGATCAAGGCGTTGCCGCTTTCAGCTTTTCGGTGCCTTGTACAAGGGTACCGTGCTGCACGGCTCACCGAACATGAGGCTCCTTACCACTGGCATAAGCTTCGCGCTCAACTCCACATACGCATTCAGTGGAACCGGCAACTTGCTACAACCCTTAACCACAACTCGTGTGTCGCGAAAGGGTTCAACATTCAACTGTTCCACGAACCGTGTGAAGACGGTACGTTCAAGTTGCTCCGCATCACCTTGCGAAACGAATGCGGCATGGGGTTGAAGGTGCGTAGCCACCAGCATATATGCCCACGTTGGAATGATCGCATCGGCAGAGCAATGCACGGAAACAAACTGTCCTTTGTACTGCGACCAATCGTGTGTCTTGCAAAAGACGCGCAGATCATCCTCCTTCAAAGCGATCTCTTGCCATAGGAGCGGCTTCAGATCAAAGACCACGCGTTCGCCTTTCGGATAGATCTCCTCGAGATCGAGGGTGATGATGCCTGAGGAGGCGACTTTGTTGATGATGGGGTTCTCGTCGCTCATCACATGAATCCCAATTCCAATTGCGCCGCCTCGCTCATCATGGTCCGGTCCCAAGGTGGCTCGAAGGTCAGCTCCACTTTCGCACTTGACACTCCTTGTGTTTGACCGACCTTTTGCTCCACCTCGTTCGGCATGCTTTCGGCAACTGGGCAAGAGGGAGAGGTTAACGTCATCTTGATGTCCACATGTGCGTTTTCCTGCACATTCACTTCGTAGATCAGGCCCAGTTCGTATACGTCGACTGGGATCTCGGGGTCATAGATCGACTTCAGCACATCGATCACGCGGTCCTCCAAGTGTTTCTTTTCTTCCGGTGTCATTGCTTGGCTGAATAGGCTAAGGCGTATCTCTTCATCTGGTCCAACATCGCAACCAGCCCGTTGCTTCGATTTGGCGAAAGGTGTTCGCGCAGTCCGATGGTGTCGATGAAGGTGAGCGGTGTGCTCAGGATCTCCTCCGGCATGCGGTCGTTCAACACCCGGACCAACAACGCGACCAGCCCTTTGGTGATCATCGCGTCGCTGTCGGCGGTGAAATGCACGAGACCGTTATTGGGCTCGGCATTCAACCATACCCGGCTCTGGCAGCCGCGCACCAAATTGTCATCGACCTTGTGCTCCGGCGCGATCAGCGGCAGGTCCTTGCCCAGCTCGATCAGGTGCTCGTAGCGGTCCTGCCAGTCGGTGAACATGGCGAACTCGTCAACGACTTCTTGTTGGGCTTGGGCCAATGTCATCGTTGTGGTCATCGCAGCATCTTGACCGCCTTCTTCGCCGCCACCACCATCGCATCCACCTCCGCGATCGTATTGAAACACGCGAAGCTCGCCCGCGTGGTTCCGCTCACACTGAAGCGTTCCATCAATGGCTGGGTACAGTGGTGCCCCGTGCGTACTGCGATGCCTTGTTGATCGAGCAGGTGCCGAGGTCGTAGTGGTGAACGCCTTCAATGACGAAACTGATCGCCCCGACTTTTCTCATTCGCGGTGCCGATGATGCGCAGTCCGTCGATGGCGAGCAACTCCTTGGTCGCGTGTTCGAGCAATACATGTTCATGAACGGCCATGGCGTCGAGGTCGTAGTCATTCATCCAGCGGAAGGCCTCGCCCAAGCCGATGATGCCTGCGATGTGCGGCGTACCGGCTTCGAACTTGAACGGTAGTTTGGCATAGGTCGTCTTCTCGAAGGTGACCACGTCGATCATCTCGCCACCACCTTGCCAAGGCGGCATGCGCTCAAGTAGTTCTTCACGACCATACAGCACACCGATACCGGTCGGTCCGTAGCACTTGTGGGCGCTAAAAGCATAGAGTTCGCAATCGAGGTCTTGTACGTCAACCCTCATGTGCGGCATCGCTTGTGCGCCATCGAGCAGCGTTATGATGCCGCGCTTTTTCGCCTCAGCGATCAACTCCTTCACTGGATTGGTCGTTCCCAACGTGTTGCTCACATGCGAGATCGCCAGAATGCGGCAACTAGCTAATTGGCTGATCAGCTCATTAGCTAATTGAAGATCCAGTTCACCACTGTCGGTCACCGGGATCACCTTCAACACTGCTCCGTAGCGTTCACAAACCAATTGCCAAGGCACAATATTCGCATGATGCTCCATGCCGCTGATCAGCACTTCATCACCTTTCTTCAACAGCAGCTGACCGAGACTTTGCGCAGCCAGATTGATGCTCGCCGTGGTACCGCTGGTGAAGATCACCTCGTGAGCATGCTGCGCATTGATGTGCTTACGGATGGCCTCTCGCGCCGCCTCTTGGGCCTCTGTGGCCAAGGTACTCAGCGTATGCACACCACGATGTACGTTGGCATTGATCGTCGCGTAGTAGGCGCTCTCGGCCTTGATCACGCGGCGCGGCTTCTGGCTGGTAGCGGCGTTGTCGAAATACACGAGCGGTTTGCCGTGCACCAATTCCTTCAGGATCGGGAACTGCGCGCGGATCTCCTCCACGTCGTAGGACTTCTTCACCGCTGAAGTAGTTGAAACGCTCATAAATTCAAATGATTTGAACCGCGACGACGCGACGACGCAACGGGTTCGCAACGTTCAAGATGGCGTTGCGTGCATTTTCGTTGCGTCGTTGCGTCGTCGCGATTAACCTTCATAGCGTTGCAAGTTTCGCATCGATCAACCCCGCCAGGTGCTCGCGCCATTCGGTGTTCGTGATCCGCTCCAACACATCGTACATGAACGCATGCGCCATCATCTTCTTCGCTTCGGCTTCGCTTATGCCACGTGAACGCAAATAGAACAGACCTTGTTCATCGAAGCGGCCGATGGTGCAACCGTGGCTGCATTTCACATCGTCCGCGTAGATCTCCAATTCGGGCTTGGTGTACACCTTGGCATCATCGCCCTGCAGGATGTTCGCGTTGCTCTGATAGGCGCGCGTGCGCTGGGCATCTTGCTTCACATACACTTTGCCGTTGAAGACACCCGTGCCCTTCTCCGCCACGATGCCCTTGTAAAGCTCGTCGCTGGTGCAGTCCGGCACGTCATGTCCGATGTAGGTGTGGTTGTCGCAGTGCGTGCTGCCATTGAGCACGTACACGCCGTTCAGTTCGGCATGCGCTTCCGGTCCGGCGAGGGCCACGTTCACTTCGTTGCGCACCAGCGAGCCGTTCAAGGTCGTGGTGTCTATGCTGAAGTGGCCTTTGGCGGCAATGGTCGCTGCATCCATTCCAATATGGGCTGGACCGTTGGTCTCGTTCTGCAGGTGATGAATGGTCAGGTTCGCGCTTTCACCGATCACGCTTTCGCGAATGCTGTTCACCAAGGAGGTTGATGCGTCCTTTCCAATGTGTTCCACGATCACCTCCACCTCCGCGCCTTCGTGCAACATGAAGAGGTCACGTGGTTGGATCAGTTGCTGACCTCCTGTGCTCAGGTGTAACACGTGGACCGGCTTGCTGGTCTTGGTGCCTTTGGTCGCTAGGATGATCAGACCATCGGTGGGTGCCGCACTATTCATTGCGGTGAAGAATCGATCGCCGATCGGCGCAACCTTACCATAGTGCGCCTTCACAGGGCCATGCGCCAAGTGATGGACAAGGCTGTCGATCACAATGCCTTTTTCTGCTTTTAGATCATCGCTCAAGTCCACGCGGAAGTGGCCATTGACGAAGACGACACGTGTGGTATTGAACGGCAATCGTGCGGGCAGTGTGACCTCAATATTGCCTTGTAGTGTTGAATAGGTCGTATTGAAGAGCTTGCCGACACGCGTGTATTTCCACGCTTCGGTCTTCGTGCTCGGGATCGGCAATTCGCTAGCCGCATCAAGCGCTGCTTGTGCACCAGGCCACGCGCTCCCTTCGAGAAGGCAAAGCACACTGTCTTTCGGATCGATCGCTGTCATCGTGCTCATCACGCGATCTCCTTCAACCAATCATACCCCTTTGCTTCCAGCTCAAGCGCCAATTCCTTCGGTCCGCTCTTGATGATCTTTCCATCGGCCATGACGTGTACTACGTCCGGCACGATGTGGTCCAGTAGTCGTTGGTAGTGGGTCACCACGATGAAGGCACGGTCGGCTCCACGCAGTTGGTTCACCCCTGAAGAAACGATGCGGAGCGCATCAATGTCCAGCCCGCTATCGGTCTCATCGAGGATACCGAGCTTGGGTTCGAGCATCGCCATCTGGAAGATCTCGTTGCGCTTCTTCTCTCCTCCACTGAAGCCCACATTCAAGTTGCGGTTCATCAGGTCGGGGTCCATCTCCACCAGCTTGGCACGTTCGCGCACCAGTGTCAGGAAATCCTTACCGCCGAGTTCCGCTTCGCCATTCGCTTTGCGTTTCTCGTTCAACGCGGTGCGCAGGAAGTTCATGTTGCTCACACCGGGGATCTCCACCGGATACTGGAAAGCGAGGAAGATGCCCTTCCAAGCGCGCTCTTCCGGGGAGAGGTCGAAGAGGTCCTCGCCATTGTAGCTTACACTGCCAGCTGTGACTTCGTAATCTGAACGCCCGGCGAGTACGTTGGCGAGGGTGCTTTTGCCTGAGCCATTGGGTCCCATGATAGCGTGGACTTCGCCGGCCTTTACTTCCAAATTCAGGCCTTTCAGGATGCTTTTTCCTTCGATCTGCGCGTGCAGTTCCGTGATCTTCAACATAGTGGGATCCCTTGGGTAATTTCTTATTTAGAATCAATCTAAACAAGAAGGATCACAAAGGTAAGGCAAGCGCTGCAGCCTTCCAAGGTCATGAACAACGATTGAATATACGTTTGCCGAAAACCTATCTGGGAGATCTACTTGACCTCGCGTATCAAGATCTCGATAACATCCGCATCGGAGGCGTTCTTCTTCACACTTTCGATACCGTTGTCGCGACCACTTGCACTGGTGTATACTTGGCTGTTTCCGATCACGAGATTGTTGGCTGCTAGCAGTTTGAAGGAGGAGCCGGCCGGGGTTTCCAGTCGTTCGTAGTTCCCATCGTCCGGAGCATTCGTCTTCACGCTCTCAATGCCGTTCACGGCCGAAGCCTTCGCCGAGTACCCTTGGCTCGCGAGGATGATCTCACCATTGCCCGCTTTCAAACGAAAGCGGAATTCACCTGCCTTGTCCGTGTAAAGCTCAAATGTTGCCATTTCCTTAGGGGGTATTTGGGATGAAAATGAGTGAACTCTGCTAAGGTAAGGCCCTGTGTTTTGGGATCAGGTGATCCAACACGACAGCAGCGGGTCCACTATGGACCGACCATCTCCAAGCTCACCGCATTCATGCAAAAGCGCAAGCCGCTCGGTGGTGGCCCATCGGGGAAGGCATGGCCGAGATGGGCATCACACACGTTGCATGTGGTTTCAATGCGCGTCATGCCATACGATACGTCCATGTGGTGCCCGATCACATTTTCCGCAATGGGTTGCGTGAAGGACGGCCAACCGGTACCACTTTCGAATTTCGAACTGGCATCGAACAATTCGGTCTTGCAGCAAACGCACCTATAGATGCCAGGTTCAAAGAGCGAGCAGGCTTCAGAGCTGAATGCGCGTTCGGTACCCTTAAGTCGGGTTATGCGGAACTGCTCACCGGTGAGGATCGCTTTCCATTCCGCTTCGGTTTTCTCCACACGCCTTGGTGGTACTGGGTTTCCATGGTCAGCATAGGTGTTCACGTCGATCCAATTCATGTTCGTTCAGGTATGATCATTGAGGAAAAGTAGCGGACTTGGGCCTCGAGTTGGTGGACAACGGAACCCGTTGAACAAGCCTTGATCTTCTATTCGAAGTTCTACCCCACGGACCCTTCCAGCGAAACGGCCAAAAGCTTCTGGGCTTCCACGGCGAATTCCATCGGCAACTGGTTCAGCACCTCTTTGGCGTAACCGTTCACGATCAACGAAACTGCTTTTTCGGTCGGAAGGCCGCGTTGGTTCAGATAGAAGATCTGGTCTTCGCCGATCTTGCTCGTAGTGGCTTCGTGCTCCACCATGGCACTCGGATTCTCACTCTCGATGTAAGGGAAAGTGTGTGCGCCACATCGATCGCCGAGCAACAGAGAATCGCACTGGCTGAAGTTCCTTGCACCATTGGCTCCCTTGCCGATCTTCACCAACCCACGATAGCTGTTGTTGCTAAAGCCCGCACTGATGCCTTTGCTGATAATGGTGCTCTTGGTTCCCTTGCCGATGTGGACCATCTTCGTACCGGTATCGGCCTGCTGCTTGTTGTTGGTCACCGCAACACTGTAGAACTCACCTGTGCTGTAATCGCCTTTTAGAACGCAGCTTGGGTACTTCCATGTGATCGCGCTGCCGGTCTCTACTTGCGTCCAACTGATCTTGCTGTGGTCCCCGAGGCAAAGACCCCGCTTCGTAACGAAGTTGTAGATGCCGCCTTTGCCTTCCTTATCGCCAGGGTACCAGTTCTGGACGGTGCTGTATTTGATCTCAGCACTTTTCAAAGCAACAAGCTCAACCACTGCGGCGTGCAATTGGTGCTCGTCCCGGATCGGTGCAGTGCAGCCTTCAAGATAGCTCACGTACGCGCCTTCATCGGCGATCAGGAGTGTGCGCTCGAACTGGCCGGTCATAGCCTCGTTTATGCGGAAATAGGTGCTCAACTCCATCGGGCAACGCACCCCGGGTGGGATGTAGCAGAAGCTGCCGTCGCTGAACACGGCGCTATTGAGCGCTGCGAAGTAGTTGTCCGTGCGCGGCACCACGCTACCGAGATACTTCTTGATCAGGTCGGGATGCACCTTCACTGCTTCGCTGAACGAGCAGAAGATGATCCCTTTTTCTTTGAGGGTCTTCTGAAAGGTCGTCTTTACGCTCACGCTATCGAACACCACATCAACAGCAACGCCAACAAGGCGTTTCTGTTCATCAAGTGAAATGCCCAGCTTTTTGAAGGTCTCCACCAATTCAGGATCGGCCTCGTCCAAACTGGTCAGTTGGGGCTTCTTCTTTGGCGCGCTGTAGTAGTAGGCGTTCTGGTAGTCGATCTTGGGGTAATGCACGTGCGCCCAATGCGGCTCCTCCATCTTTTGCCAGATACGGTAGGCTTCTAAACGCCACTCCAACATCCATTCAGGCTCCTCCTTTTTCGCGCTGATGAAGCGTACGATGTCCTCATTCAAGCCCTTCGCAGCCTTCTCACTCTCAATGTTGGTGATGAAACCGTAGGCATACTCCTTCGTGGTTACCTCTTGTAATATTTCGTCCTGCGTTGCCATCTTCCCGCTTTTCTCGCTCACGATCTAAATGGAAAAACTTTCCCCACAACCGCATGTCCGGTTCGCATTCGGATTAACGAATTGGAAGCCCTTCCCGTTCAAACCGCCGCTGAAATCGAGCGTGGTGCCCAATAGGTAGAGCATGCTCTTTTTGTCGATCACCACCTTCACTCCATTGTCCTCGAACACCTTGTCGCCGTCCTTCATCTGGTCGTCGAAAACGAGATCGTACATCAGCCCGGAGCATCCGCCACCTTTCACACCAACGCGCACGAAATGCTGTGGTCCACGACCATCGCTTCCCAGCAGTTTGGTTACTTCGGATTTTGCGTTCTCAGAGACTTTGATCATTCTGTGTTCGGCTTATTTAGAATGTGTCTAAACAAAAACGAGGATACAAAGGTACGGAGGAAGGGACCGGGTTCAAAGTGGGTTAATGCCCCAAGTCAGGGACTATGACCATTTCAATTCATTTCATCACGATCGGGGTTGGAATTGAGCGCGCGGCTCGTCACGTAGGGAAATGGAGTGCGAATAGGGGATGGGTCCGCTGAGCGGAGCGGTTAAATTTGCCGCCATGTCCGAATTTTCCTCCCGCACTGAGCTTTCCTCCATTGGTGAGTTCGGTCTCATACATCGGTTGGCCGCACAAGTGACCATTGGCCGCAAGAGCAGTGTAAAAGGCATTGGAGATGATGCTGCCGTGATCGATGTTTCTGCCGAAGGCACTGGTCCACTGCGACAAGTGGTCACTACCGACATGCTCGTTGAGGGAGTCCATTTCGACTTGGCTTATGTGCCCTTGAAGCATTTGGGCTACAAGGCGGTGGTGGTGAACTTGAGCGATGTGTACGCAATGAATGCGGAGCCCGCGCAGATCACCGTTGCATTGGCGCTCAGTAACCGGTTTCCCGTAGAGGCCATGGATGAACTCTACGAAGGGATCCTCTTGGCTTGTTCGCACTATGGCGTGGACCTGGTCGGTGGTGATACCTGTAGTAGCACGAGTGGTCTCATCATCAGCATCACTGCGATAGGCACGGTGCGCGAGGAGGATCTCGTATACCGAAGCGGTGCGGCGGACAAGGACCTTGTTGTGGTGAGTGGCGACCTTGGCGGGGCGTACATGGGCCTCCAGGTATTGGAACGGGAGAAGGCCGTATTCAAGGATACCGGGGCGCAGCCGGATCTTGCCGGGCATGACTACATCATTGAGCGCCAGTTGAAACCCGAAGCGCGTCGCGACATTATCGCGTTGCTGAAGGAATTGGGAGTGAAACCCACGAGCATGATCGATATCAGCGACGGGCTGGCCAGCGAAGCCCTGCACTTGGCACGAGCGAGCCAATTGGGGATCCTTCTCTACGATGAAAAACTACCGATCGACCCGACCACCTATCGCACGGCACGGGACTTCGACCTGGACCCGACCACCTGTGCCTTGAACGGCGGGGAAGATTATGAATTGCTATTCACCGTGGCCATAGCGGATCACGAGAAGATCAAGGGCAACCCGAGCTTGAGCATCATTGGGCACATGGTGGATGAGGCAAGTGGCTGCCACCTCGTGGATAAGCAAGGCGGCCTCCACGAACTGCGTGCGCAGGGTTGGGATGCCTTCATGGGGAAATGAAGACCAAAAAAGAAACGCTCCGTTAGTTCGGAGCGTTCAAATACGAAAAGGGGTCAAAGTCTTAATTGCGCAGCTTCTTTCGGCTACGCTCACTGTCGGAAAGATCGTCACCATCATCGCTGATCCCATTATCCCCCTTGGAAGTGGTTGGGTTGGTGGTGGAGATCGATATGGCTCCTTGCCCATCTGTTGATCCACCTGATGGTCTTGATTTGCTCGCTGCCGCATCACCATCATTCACCTCATTGGAATGTTGGCCGCAAGGGGAAACATTTTCTTTGGAACAAGATATAGTGAAAACTGCGAACAGAAAAGTCGCAATGATCAGCTTCGATGTGGCGATTGGGCGTTGCATCACATGTCAAAGGTAGATCGATCCATTTTAGGATGCAAATCCCCCAAGACCCTTTTTGAACGGTCCATCACAGGTAGATCAATGGTCACCTCAGTGCCTTGTCTCTTACCGGTTTGCGGATCTATTTGGTCCATGGGTCCTGTGATACGGATATCTGTTAGGTCGAGTTTCCGGAGCACATCTGCTCGGCCTTTGGTGATCTCGATCCCGCGTGAAATATGGTCAGCTGGTAAATCGGCCTTCGCCACCATGCTCTTTTCGATGCCGATCCCATCGTCAGAGATCCGGATCCGAACGCGATCATTACCAACTGCGGATATGGTGATCATTACGGTACCGGTACCTTCCATGGGGAGTATGCCGTGCCAAATGCTGTTCTCCACGTACGGTTGCAGCATCATTGCGGGCAGTTGAGCTTGGTGCAGGTCAACCTCCGGCTCAACCGTTATGCGGTACTCGAATTTATCTTTGAAGCGCATGTGCTCCAGCAACAGATAAAGCTCCAGCCGTTCAATTTCCTCGGCCAACGTGGTGGTGTCATTCTCACTGGCGTCCAGATTCTTGCGGATCAGTTTGGCAAAACTGCTGAGGTAGCGGCTTGCAGTGGCCTTGTCCTGCTTGTTGATGTGGTATTGGATGCTGTTGAGCGCATTGAACACAAAGTGCCGGTTCATATTGGCATTCAGGGCTTGTTGCTCCAATTGCAACATCCGGCTCCGCAGCATTAATTGTCGAGTTCGTTCAGCACGTTGGCGCAAGGTCCGTCGATAGCGCAGAATGCCGAAACCCAGACCGAACAGGACCAGAATGCACGCAGCGAAGAACCACCATCGTAACCAGAAAGGTGGTGTAATTTCGAATGTGAAACCAACGGGTGCGCTCCATTCCCCGTTCTTTACCCTCGACATTAGCTGGAATGAGTACGTGCCTTGGGTAAGGTTGCTGTAGCTGGCGAAACGCGCATCCGTAGGCGGGAGCCAATCCTGATCGAAGCCTTCCAATCTGTACCTGTACTGCACTTGGTCAGGTTCACTGAGGCAGATGCCGATGTAATCGAAGGTGAGATGGTTCCGGCGGTAGGCCAAATGCAGTCCGTTGGGCAGACCGTCAACATCTGTTCCGGTACTTTGCACGGACCAATCCGTGGGCTGCAGAAATGAGCGTACACCGGTGATCCGGGTCTTTGGCGGGGCCAAGCGCCCACCACCCTGCCATCGTTGTGGATCGTGGAACACCAGCCCACCGGAACTGCCCAAGAAAAAGCGACCGCGGTCATCCACGTACCCGGCGTTCAAGTTGAATTCCAGACTCCGGAGTCCATCATTCAGTGTAATGTGCTCCGGCATGCCTCTGCCGACAAGCAAGCTGTCCGGGTGGAGGATGAACAGGCCATTGTTGGTGCCCAACCAGATCCTGCCATTGTTGTCGCCTACCAGCAGGTTGGTGTAATTCGATCCAAAATCCGGTGCCAATTTGAAGGTCTGCAATTTGCCATGGTCCATGCAGGATAGGCCATTCGCCGTTCCCGCCCAGACCCGTTCCTTATTATCGACCAACAAACAGAGCACGGTGTTGTCGCTCAAACCCTGATCTTTGGTGAAGCGTTGGAAATTGCCGTCGGAATACTTTACGAGACCAAGTTCCGTGGCGAGCCAAAGGTTTCCGGCCTTGTCTCGAGCCATATTGCGAATGGAACGTCCTGCTTCAGGGAGCAATTCAACGGAGCCATCGGGTGAATGGACAGCGATGCCTTCACGCAGTCCACACCAAAGCCTTCCGTCCGGCCCTTCGTTCAAAGAAAGCACTGGTCGACGAGCCAGACCTGATGCGGCTGGCAGAGCGTGCACGACACCTTCGACCAGTTTGATCAGTCCTTCACTGGTGCCGAACCACATATCGCCCTTCCGGTCCATGAGGCCGCACCAAATGGTATTGTTGGGCAATCCGTCCAAGGTGCTTACCAAAGCCATTCCGTCCATACGGCAGATCCCATTGTCATAGGTGCCCAACCACAGATCGCCCCGAGCGTCCGCTGTAATGTTCATGACCAGATCACTGCAAAGGCCGTCCTTCACGGTATAGGTCACGAATCGATCTCCCTCATACCGCAATGCTCCGGCCCCGTCCGTTCCGAACCACAGGTTGCCCTCTTCATCCTGGAACGCACTGTTGATGTTGTCATTTGGCATTCCCTGATGTATCGTGAAAACTTTGAAACGACCATTTTCCAACAGATTGAGGCCGAATTTGGTGCCTACCCACAATCGGTCCAGATCATCCACCAGCAAACACCTTACGTTGTTGCGGAGCAATCCATTTTCCTCATCGAATTCCACTTGTTCGCCATCGCGGTCTATTCTGTAAAGACCATCGAACACGGTGCCCACCCACCAAGTTCCATCGTGGCCTTCAGCCAGCGCGTTGATCGCTTTGGGGTTGCTGTCGCCAACTTGCACTTGTTCGCAAAGACCTTTCTCCCAGACCAACAATCCGTTCCGCAGCCCGATCAGCAAACGGCCATCTTGTAGGCTTATCACGGACCGCACGTTGGAAGCAGTGTCCGCTGGGAACCCGGGTAAGGCACGTATGCCGGTACTGTCGTGCACGAACATGCCACCGCCATCGCAACCGAGATAAATGTGTCCATTTCCGTCGGCCGCCAATCCTAGGATGCGTGTTCCGTTGGTTTCCGGGGGAAGTGCCTCCACAACTGGTTTGTCGGCCACATAGTGGACCAATGCATTGCCAACTGCCATGTATAGGACACCACGCACATCGCGGACCATGGCACTTATTTGGGGGTCGGGCAATCCTTCGGAAAGTGCGTAGTTTGTGAATATTTTCCCGTCGAATCGGCTGGCCCCGCCCAAGGTGCCGAACCAGAGATAGCCTTGGGCATCTTGCGCGATGGCCCGCACTTGGCTTTGTGCCAATCCGTCCTTGGTGGAATACTGCCGGAAGGCGTGCTGTTGGCCGACCACGCGGCTATATGGGTGGAAAAGGATGAGCACCAAGACCCCACATCGGAGCAACTTCCGAAGCGACATCATGGACCAAAACCTTGCCTTCATTGAGCGAAGATGCGGCAAACTGCTTTGGAATTGGAGATGGATACGCGCAAAGTTCACGTCTTCGACGATCGGGGATCAAAAGGTATTGATCAAACCGAGGAAGTCTGGGAGTCTACGACGCGAAACCGGGATCATCGCATCTGTATCCAGTATGGCCATATTGCCTTCGGTCCTACTGAATCCCTTTAGGTGGGCCAAATTGATGATGTATGATTTATGGATGCGGAAGAAAACCTTGGGGTCCAAGTTTGTTTCAAATACGCGGATGTGCTTGCTGCTCACTGACCTTTTCCCATCTTTCAAGTGCAGGGTGGTGTAGCTGTCGTTTGCTTCGAGGTAGAGAATGTCCTCATGCTTGAGAAGGACCAAACCTTCCCGGCCCGGTACCGCCACCCGCGAACTGAGAGGTGAACCAGGATCCTTCATCAGGTTGGCGATCGCCGAGGGTTGCACGCCGATCGGCTCGTTCGAAAGGCGTTGCAGCTTTTTCACTGCGCGTTGCAAGGCGTCCACATCGATAGGCTTTTCAAGATAATCCAGGGCATTCTGTTTGAAGGCTTTCAAGGCGAACTCATCATAAGCCGTAGTGAACACAACGGGAAGGTCCAATTCGGCAATGGAACCAAGCAACGAGAAGCCGTCCTCACCTGGCATTTTGATATCCAAGAACAAGGCGTTGGGTTGAAGGGATCCGATCTTCTCCCGTGCATCGGGTGCGCTATTCGCCTGACCGATCACTTCCACTTCGGGACAGTATTCCTCGAGCATCAGCCGGAGATTGTCGCGTGCGTCGGCTTCATCATCAACGATCAGTGCGCGCAGTGCCATGGGTTTTGGATTTCCCGAAAATTAGGGGAAGAAGTCCAAGAACGGTCCATTGAACGGAGAACGGTGCTTCTGATCGGGACAACGGTTGGTCCCATCCGCTTTCCATTCAAGCCTTTCTAATCAGCTCCGAAGATCATTTCAGCCGTTCCTTGGAGTGATCGTTACGTTGCTCGTTCGCGCGTTCCCTCAGTATGATTGTAGCAGTACCTTAGAGATGGATAGGTCCCAGAGGTGGGATCAGGTTTGGTGAATAGGTTAGGTGGAAAGGACCCGGTCAGTCGAAAGGTTGGTCGGGTTCCTTCGTATTGGAACCTGCTGGTCGGTATTTGCGTATCACGAGGAACTCATTTGACCATGAACACCTCCGATCACAATTTCCAATTGCGCATCGACCAGATCGAGCGCCTCCTGAAGTTCACCTATGCACCGGGAACGGGCGATGCTTTGTTCGACATATGCGACAACAGTGGCCGCATCCTCAAGACCGGTACTGTGAACAGCCCTGAAACATGCGTTGGCCTTTCCGGCTTGGGAAACGATGAGTACTATTTGATGGTATTGGACGGTGAGGTAGGCAGGGTTGAACCATTCCGCATAAGCTGAACCACATGACAAGTTCAACATTGATCATCCCTGAATACCAAGGGCTCACCATCGCCGGCAATGTCCTGGATAGGGATGAGCTGGGTGAGGTCTGCCACACGGTGGTCATTCACACAACACATCGAGGAGAAGTCGAGGTGGTCTTTTGGTTGAAGTGAATTGATCCGAACAAACATGCAAGGACCCCGTTGGTTAGCCAGCGGGGTCCTTGCATGTTAAGAGGTGTTGTTCGGCGCTAAGCCATCTCACCCTTCCTAATCCGGTTCATCAATTCCTCCACCGCATCCACCTCAACGGGGAGGTGCTTGAAGAGATCATCCTGCCCATCCCTGGTCACGAGGATGTCGTTCTCCAAACGGATGCCGAGGTTCTCCTCGCGGATGTAGATCCCGGGTTCCACTGTGAAGCACATGTCCGGCTGGATCATCTCGTTCCACAACCCAACGTCGTGCACATCCAAGCCGATGAAGTGGCTGGTTCCATGCATAAAGTACTTTTTGTAAGCCGGTGCATCCGGGTTCTGGTTCTTCACATCGGTCTTGTCCAACAGTCCCAAACCGATCAATTCGCTCTCCATCAACTTGCCCACTTCCTTATGGTAGTCAGCGAGCATTGTGCCGGGCCGTAGGAGCTTTGTCGCTTCGTTCTTCACGTTCAGTACAGCGTTGTACACGTCGCGTTGACGTTTGGTGAACTTGCCATTCACGGGTAGACAGCGCGTCAGGTCGCTCGCGTAACCACCGTATTCGCAGCCGAAATCCATCAGTATCACATCGCCGTCCTTGCAAGGCTTGTCGTTGTCGATGTAGTGCAGTACGCAAGCGCTGTATCCACTCGCGATGATCGGCGTGTAGGCGTGTCCACGCGAACCATTGCGGATGAACTCGTGTGTGATCTCCGCTTCAACAGCGTATTCCATCACTCCGGGTTTCAAGAAACCGCAGACCCGTTCAAATGCCTTGCCAGTGATCGCCACCGCCTTGCGCATCTGTGCGACCTCTTCGGCCGTCTTTCGACTGCGGATGCGGTGCATGATCGGTGCACTGCGCTTCACTCCGTGCAATGGGAACAGCTCACGAACGACCTTGTTCTTGCGCTCAGTACGCGTCTCCACCTCGTTGCCTTGGCGCAAGTGCTCGTTGCTGTTCAAGTAAAGATCTGCACACTGTGGCACCAAGCGTTTCAGCGTGGCTTCATAGGCGCTGGTCCATTGCACATTCGCAATGCCGCTCAACTCCGTCGCTTCCTGATCGCTGAATTTGTGCCCTTCCCAGACCTCGATATGCTCGTTGGTCTCGCGAACGAAAAGGATCTCGCGGTCCTTCGCGTCCATGGCATCCGGGAACAGCAATAACACGCTCTCCTCCTGATCGATCCCCGTGAGGTACATGATGTCCGTGGCCTGCTTGAACGGCATGGATCCATCGGCACTCGTGGGCATAATGTCGTTGCTATGGAAGATGGCGAGACCACCTTTTTCCATGGCTTGGCGGAAACGGCTGCGGTGTTCGCGGTAGGTGGCGGCTGAGAGAGGTGTGTATCGCATGGTGCGAAGGTAGGAGAGGGAGAAGGTCCAATTTTCAAGACACAAGTTCCATGGGTTCAAGATGGGTTCGGCCTTGAGGCTTGGGTTTTGGGCCTTGTGTCTTTTGTTCGGCAATCATTTCAACTTTATCACTCCGAAAAATAATAAGCTCCGATTGCTTTACAAATTCCCTCGAGCAGCACTTTCAGAGGTCAGAGCTCTGTACAATGAAACCGCTCCGTTCTATACATGTCTTGAGAACGTGTATAGAAAAGCTCACTTTTCTATCCAGATCGCTGGTGGCTTCCACCATCACCTTCGACAGCACGGCATAGAGGCCACCTTGGACAGCTTCTTGTTTCCGACCTCTTCAAGGATGTGTTCGCGGTATTTGATGCCCAATTCGCGCAAGAGCTAGAGTACTTGCTCCAAGGTCCTGCCATAAGCCGTTGGGTCACTATTCAGAACAATTCCAAACAACCAAGCGTTCACGTCTCGTTTCCTCCCCAACTGCCCGGCCCGTAAGTTTGTGGCCGATCCGAGGGGACCTTTCCCCTCATCAAATCACCTCCATGGCACGATCAGCCCTACTCGGTTCCTCATTGGCGAAGAAATACTGGATGGCCCTGACGGGCCTTTTCCTTTCCATTTTTCTGATCGCACACCTCGCTGGCAACCTGCAATTGTTGGATATGAGCCCCGATGGCCAGCTCAAGTTCAACGAATACGCCAAGTTCATGACCACCTTCCCCCTGGTGAAGATCGTGAGCTACGTCCTCTACGCCAGCATCCTTTTCCATGCGTTCGATGGTATACTCTTGGCGATCCAGAACCGAAAGGCCCGCCCTGTGAGGTATGTGCATGAAAAGTCGAGTGCCAACCGCACTTGGTACAGTGGGCAAATGGCGTTGCTCGGCACCTTGATCATGGTGTTCATTGTGTTGCACATGAAGGCCTTCTGGTACGAAATGCATTGGGGCGAACTGGGTATGGACTCAAATGGCAATAAGGACCTGTACACCCTTGTGGCCGTAACGTTTACCCAATTATGGTACGTCGTGGTATACGTGATCAGCATGGCGGTGCTCGCCTTCCATTTGTTGCATGGTTTCTCCAGCGCATTCCAATCATTGGGTGCGAACCACCCGCGTTACACTCCGGTGATCAAGTCGGTAGGGGTGTTTTTCGCCGTTATTGTTCCCATCTTCTTTGCACTCATCCCCGTGTGGATGTTCATTAACGCCTGAACTGAGCCATGACCAAGCTCGATAGCAAGATCCCCGAAGGCCCGCTGGAACGCAAGTGGACCGATCACAAGGACCACATTCGCATTGTGGCCCCTTCCAACAAACGCCGGATCGATGTGATCGTGGTGGGCACCGGACTTGCAGGTGGTGCTGCCGCAGCCTCACTGGCAGAAATGGGCTACAATGTGAAGGCCTTCTGTTTCCAGGACAGTGCTCGTCGTGCGCACAGCATTGCTGCGCAGGGTGGCATCAACGCGGCGAAGAACTATCAGAACGATGGCGACAGCACTTTCCGACTGTTCTACGACACGGTGAAGGGTGGCGATTATCGCAGCCGTGAAGCCAACGTGTATCGCCTTGCGGAAGTAAGCGCGAACATCATTGATCAATGCGTGGCGCAAGGTGTTCCCTTTGCTCGTGACTACGGTGGTCTGCTGGACAATCGCAGTTTCGGTGGTGTGCAGGTAAGTCGCACGTTCTATGCACGCGGTCAAACAGGTCAGCAATTGTTGCTCGGTGCATACAGCGCGCTCATGCGCCAAGTGGGCAAGGGCACGGTGAAGATGTATGATCGCCACGAGATGTTGGATGTGGTGAAGATCGACGGAAAAGCACGTGGCATCATCGCGCGCAATTTGATCACCGGTGAAATTGAACGACACGGCGCACACGCCGTATTGCTCTGCACAGGAGGCTATGGAAATGTGTTCTTCCTTAGTACGAACGCCATGGGCAGCAACGTAACTGCCGCTTGGAAAGCCCACAAGCGCGGCGCATACATGGCTAATCCGTGCTATACGCAGATCCACCCGACTTGCATTCCAGTAAGTGGCACACACCAGAGCAAGCTCACGTTGATGAGCGAAAGTTTGCGCAACGATGGTCGCATTTGGGTGCCGAAGAAAATGGAGGACGCGCAAGCGATCCGCGAAGGCAAGAAGAAAGGCAATGACATTGCTGAAGCGGACCGCGACTACTACTTGGAGCGCCGTTACCCGGCCTTCGGGAACTTGGTGCCGCGGGATGTGGCCAGCCGTGCAGCCAAAGAAAGATGCGATGCTGGTTTCGGCGTGAACAAGACCGGTGAAGCTGTTTACTTGGACTTCACGTCCGCGATCGAGCGCTACGGAAGAACACAGGCGAACATTCAACACATCGAGAACCCATCTGCGGAAAAGATCCGTGAATTGGGCACCGCGGTTGTGAGCGAGAAGTACGGCAACCTCTTCGACATGTATGAGAACATCGTCGGTGAGAACCCATACACCCACGCGATGAAGATCTACCCTGCAGTTCACTATACCATGGGCGGCTTGTGGGTGGATTACAACCTGCAGACAACAGTACCAGGCCTCTTCACCTTGGGCGAAGCGAATTTCAGTGATCACGGTGCGAATCGCCTGGGTGCGTCCGCACTTATGCAAGGGTTGGCCGATGGTTATTTCGTGATCCCTTACACAGTTGGCGATTACTTGGCGGACGACATTCGCACAGGACCGATCGACACCAAGCGCGATGAATTTGCAGAAGCGGAGAAGGCGGTTAAAGACCGCATTGATCACTTCCTGAACAACAAAGGCACCAAGCCGGTAGATGATTTTCATCGTCGTTTGGGCAAGGTGATGTGGGACAAATGCGGCATGGCCCGCAATGCAGAAGGGCTGAAGGAAGCCATCATTGAGATCCGCAAGATCCGTGAGGATTTCTGGAAAGAGGTACGAGTGCCCGGCACCGCGAACGAATTCAACCAAGAGCTGGAAAAAGCCGGTCGTGTCGCCGATTTCCTAGAGTTAGGCGAATTGATGTGCATGGATGCATTGGACCGCAACGAGAGCTGCGGTGGTCATTTTCGTGAGGAGTCGCAAGAGTTGGAAGGCCCGCAAAAAGGCGAAGCAAAACGCGACGACGATAACTATGCCTACGTGGCGGCGTGGGAATGGTTAGGTGAGGCCGGTAAAGCCCAATTGCACAAAGAAGAATTGACGTTCGACGTGGTGAAATTGACGCAACGATCGTATAAATAGACGCACCGGACCAAGCCAGATGCACTCGTAGTGTCGACGCATGAGTCGACACTACGGGCAGATGGAACCAAACAGAAAAGGAACATGGGCAACATGAAATTGAACCTGAAGATCTGGCGCCAGAAGGGCCCGAAGGATACTGGAGCGATGAAGACGTACCCCGTGAACGACGTATCTGAGGACATGTCGTTCCTGGAAATGTTGGATGTGTTGAACGACAACCTCGTTCGCAAGAATGAAGAACCGATCGCTTTCGATCACGACTGCCGCGAGGGTATCTGCGGTTCGTGCAGTTTGTTCATCAACGGCGAACCGCACGGACCAGGTAGAGGGATCACCACCTGCCAACTGCACATGCGCAAGTTCAAGGATGGTGATACGATCCACGTGGAACCATGGCGTTCTGCTGCATTCCCTGTGATCAAGGACCTGGCTGTGGATCGCAGCGCCTTCGATCGCATACAAGCAGCCGGTGGTTTCATTAGCGTGAACACGAACGGGAATTTGGTCGATGGCAACGCACTACCCATACCCAAGGTAGATGCCGACACCGCTTTCGATGCGGCCACGTGCATCGGATGTGGTGCATGTGTAGCCACTTGCCCGAATGGTTCCGCAATGCTGTTCGTATCCGCGAAAGTGTCACAGCTGTCCCTCTTGCCTCAAGGTAGGCCGGAAGCCAAGGAACGAGTGCTCAACATGGTAGAGCAAATGGACAAGGAAGGCTTTGGCAACTGCAGTAACACCGGTGCATGTGAGGTGGAGTGCCCCAAGGGCATCAGCTTGGAGCATATCGCACGGATGAACCGGGAGTATATGGTGGCTGGGGTGACGAAGAAGTGAGGGTTCTTATTCGCGAGTTGCCATGCACAATTCGAATTATGTATGCATAGGGTGCCGCATAAATGCGCGACGAGCAGCCTCTTCCGACGAGCTTCCTCTTTGTCCTCATTGCGGTTGCCAAATGACCGCCATTGGTGATAAACTTCGAGTCCCCGCCATAAGTGATGATGCCGGTTGGAAGGAGCTGGTCGCTAAAGTTCTTGTCCCTTGGAGAAATGACCCTGCTCGCTCCAGAAGAACTGCACTAGAGTTGCAGCTCCGCTCCTTGAATGCACTTGGGATCACCGTGGAGCGATTGAAAGAGATACGAGAGATTGAAGAAGAGCTAAGCCGATATCCCAAAGAAAGCTAGGTTATTCTTATGTCCCTTCTAACAACGAAACTCCCCCATGTCGGCACTACCATCTTCTCTATCATGAGCAAGTTGGCGGTGGAAAACGGTGCGATCAATTTGAGCCAAGGCTTTCCCGATTTTCCCATCGATGGCAAGTTGATCGAGCTGGTGGACAATGCAATGAATGCGGGCCACAACCAATATGCGCCCATGCCTGGCTTGCCTAAATTGCTCGATGCCTTGGTGGATAAAGTTGAACGGCTCTACAAGACCAAGTACGATCCAGCATCGGAGATCACGATCACTGCGGGTGGCACGCAAGCGATCTTCACAGCGATAGCGGCAACGGTGCATCCCGGCGATGAAGTCATCATTGTGGATCCTGCATATGATTGCTATGCACCCACGGTGACCTTGTTCGGTGGAGTGCCGATCCATGTGCGTTTGGGTAGCGACATGAAGATCGATGCTGATGCCGTGCAAGCCGCGATCACGCCACGTACTCGCATGCTCATGATCAACACACCGCACAATCCTGCGGGTACGATCCTGCGCGATGCGGACATGAAGCGCGTGGTGGAAATGCTGCGCGACACGAGCATCATTTTGTTGAGTGACGAGGTGTACGAGCATTTGGTCTTCGACGGCGAACTGCATGCATCTGCGATCAATTATCCTGAGTTGCGTGAACGTGCTTTTGTGGTCTTCAGTTTTGGAAAAGTGTTCCATACCACAGGTTGGAAAATGGGCTACGTACTTGCACCAAAAGAACTCATGACCGAGTTCCGGAAAGTGCATCAGTTCAATGTGTTCAGCGTGAACACGCCGATGCAGCACGCACTAGCGGAGTATTTGAAAGAGCCGTTGCATTATGAACAAGTACCCGCGTTCTATCAAGCAAAGCGGGATCGTTTTCTATCCGGCTTGCGCCGAACCGAATTCAAACCATTGAGTTGTGAAGGCAGCTATTTCCAAGTAGCGGACTACAGCGCGATCAGCGATCTGCCCGATGTGGAATTCGCGAAATGGTTGGCAACGGAGAAGGGTGTTGCGGGTATCCCACTTTCGCCGTTCTATAGAGATCCTCCTAAGGACCAGCGATTGATCCGCTTCTGTTTCGCGAAGCAAGATGCTACCTTGGATGCCGCTATCGAAAAGCTATGCGCGATCTGAAAGTGATCCTTGTGCAAAGCATGCTCCACTGGGAGAATGCCGTGGCGAATCGTGCCATGTTCGCCGAGAAGTTGGCTGCGTTGAAGGACCCAACGGACTTGATCGTTCTTCCGGAAATGTTCACGACCGGCTTCACCATGAACACTTGGCTCGCGGAAACGATGGACGGTCCGACCGTGGCTTGGCTGCGAGAACAAGCGGATCGAACCAAGGCAGCGATATATGGTAGCGTGATCATTGAAGAAGGCGGATCGGTATACAATCGTGGCCTATACGTTACACCCAACGGCAGCGTGACCTACTACGACAAGCGACACCTCTTTCGTTTTGCGAATGAGAACGACCATTTCACAGCTGGTACCGAACGTGTGATCGTTGAATTGGGTGGGTGGCGGATCCTGCTGCAGATCTGTTTCGATCTACGTTTTCCGGTGTTCTCACGCAATCGCCAAAACGGTGCAAGGGCCGATTATGATGCGATCCTATACGTCGCGAATTGGCCAGATGTACGCAGCTACCCATGGAGCCAATTGCTGATCGCAAGGGCCATTGAGAACCAATGCTACGTGATCGGTGTCAACCGTGTGGGCATGGACGGAAAGGGCATTCACTATTCAGGGGATTCCGCGATGATCGATCCACGAGGAGCAGTGGAAACTTGCACACTTGGTAAGGAAGAGTGCCGTACGGTAACGCTTCAATGGGATGCGCTGGAAGACTTCAGAGCGAAGTTCCCGGTCGGCTTGGATGCCGATGGTTTCGAGCTGGACCTGTAAGGATCAACGGAGCACTTGGATGTGTCCCAATTGCTCTTGTGGTTGACCGAGGGTGCCGTTCTTATCGGTGAAGAACGTGTATTCCAAGCGCCACACATACACATCGTTCTTCACGATATCGCCCGCGAAAGTACCGTCCCATCCCACAGTGGGGTCGTCACTTTCGAACAGTTGGGTTCCCCAGCGATCGAACACGTACAAGTGCAAGGAGGCAATGTTCTTGCCCACGGGAATGAACACATCATTCGTTCCATCACCGTTCGGAGTGAAGGCATTCGGAATGAAGATCGCAGACGGACAATACTCGATCACTTGTGCGGAGTCGCGCGCTGCACAATCGAACTGGTTCAACACTTCTACCACATACCAACCATAAGCACCGGCAAGGATCACTTGCGATGATTCACCGGTGGACCAGGAGTATCGGGATCCAACATTGCCGGCATCGAGGCGAACGAATTCCTCATCTTCTCCCAAACAAGTGTGGAACTGCCTAGCGGCCATACGCGCCGGCGTCGGGTTGAATACCACCACTATATCATCGGAACGCTCACAGTATCCGTTGCTCACGGTTACGCGGTACGTGCCGGAAGTTCTGACGCTGATCGTGCGTGTTGTTGGTCCATGGACCCAAGCGTATGTGGCACCCGCGTTCCCGGCATCCACGATCAAGACCTCTCCTTCACAAAGTACCGTGTCGTTACCGAGGTGCACGTTTGGTGGTGGGAGCAGCAGCACCTCCGCATCAAACGTGGCGGAACAACCTGAGGGATCCGTTACGGTTACGCTGTAGGTTCCAGTGGTATTTACACTCAACGTGCGCGTCGTTGTTCCGATGTTCCACAAGTACGTACTTCCGGGGTTCCCGGCATCCAACAAAGCGGGCACACCCGTGCATTGTGTCCTGTTCTCCAATTGGTCCTGTGGTGCGGCTTGTGTGGTGATGGTGATCGCGTCCGTTGCACTGCATGCGCTATTCGTTACTTCGACGGAGTAGGTACCTCCTTCGGTCACTTGGATCGAAGGTGTGGTCGCACCGGTGTTCCACAAGAAATTCGCCCCAGGGTTCTGCGCATCCACCGTCAGTGTGTTCCCTTGGCAAATGGTCGTGTCGTTCCCGAGTTGGACAACAAGTGTGGGTATCAAGATCACGTCCGCATCAAAGGTCGCTGTACAGTTCTGCGCTGTGGTTACTGCAACACTGTAGGTTCCACTTGTCGTTGGTGTGATCGATTGCGAAGTGGCTGAGTTGTTCCATAGAAAAGTTGAACCCGCATTCCCGGCATCGAGGTTGATCGCATTGGAAGCGCACGTCGTCACATCTTGCAACTGATCGACAGGCAAGGGGTTCATTTGCACATGCACTACATCGGAAGTAGTACAACCATTTGCATTGGTCACCTCCACAGAGTACGTGCCGCTATTGGAAACGCTTAGTTGTTGGGTTGTTTCGCCAGTGTTCCACAAGTAGTTACTACTTGCATTTCCAGCATTGAGCAATTGGCCTACAGCACCACAGATCATGATATCTGGTCCGAGGTCAACGACCGGCAAGGGGAACAAGTTCACGTTGAAGTTGGTGGTCCCTGTGCAACCTTGGGCGTTGGTAATTGTAACGGAATGCGGTCCTGGAACGACCGGGACTATGCTAACACTTGTGGCACCTGTATTCCAGAGATAACTGGCACCGGTTGTCGGAGCGGTCAAGGTGGGTGGAGTATCGGCACAGGCGCTTGCATCTATCTGTGTGGTCAAACCAGCGAAGGCTTGGGTGATCGTCACTTGGTCTGTGACCGAACAGCCGTTTGGATCAGTGATCACCACCGAATACGTGTTCGATCCGTTCGTGGTGATCGTCGGTGTCTGCGTGGTTGCACCGCTCAAATTCGTCCCCGGTGTCCACTGATAACTCGGGTTCGGCACGTTGTGTTGCACACTTAATTGGTGGCCGGTCGTGGCACAGAGCGTTTGATCTGCACCGGCATTGGCATTATAACCGGTCGTCACGACCACAGTAATGGTCTGGCTGTGTGTGCAGCCGCTCCCGGTGTGCGTAACGGTACAGGAGTATGCGGTGGTTTGGTTAGGCGAAGCGATCGGGTTGGCTACGGTGTTATTGCTCAAACCGGCCCCGGTCCAAGCGTAGGTAAAAGGCCCTATACCCGTCGGTGTTGCGGTCAGTTGGGTATTCTGTCCGGGGCACAGCGTATCATTCGTCGCTGTCACGGTCAAAGCCGAAAGTTGACCAACGGTAATGGTCACTTGGCCTGTAGTGGAACAACCGGTTGTGTTGGTGGCGGTAACACTGTAAGTGGTAGTGGTGTTCGGCGTTGCAATTGGCGATTGGATGTTGGTCGCGCTCAAGGTTGGGTCGGGTGCCCAAACGTATGTTATGCCGTTTCCGGATCCAGGTGTTGCCGTCAATTGCACAGGTCCTGGAATGCAGATCGTGCTATTCGGCGTCATGGTCAGGTTGAACGTGGGGTTCACTTGTACATGGACGGAATCGCGGTAGGTACAACCCGCTGTCGGGTCGGTTGCATTTAGTTTGAACCAGCCGGATCCGGTCGGCGTTGCAGCGGTCGAAGCTGAGGTTGGATTACCGACGGTTCCAGGTCCGGTCCATGCATAGCTCAGCCAAGTATTGTCATACCGGGCGACCAGCACATCGTCCAATGCCCAATTGTCTTGCCCGGCGCCATTGTTGGCCAATTGCCTATAGCGGAACATCACGTTCGCTCCTTGGGCCGCTGCCGGAATGGATGTTTGTACAGCAACGAACCCTGGATAGCCGTTCTCGTTATAGGTCGCCATCGAGTTCCATGCCAGTCCATTGTTAACCGAATATTCCAGCACAACGTCCTCCCCGGGTTCAACATCATCACACGGCGCGGTGCCTTGTGCGATCTTCAAACGACATCGGATTTCGCCGCCTCCAATTGTATTCAATGCTACGGTCTGCGCATAGCGTTGTCCGTTGCCGTTGAAGTAGAGCGCACCCCCGCTTTGACTGCCGCAAGCTGTGCTGATCGTGCCGCCCTGTGTTGCTGTCCACATGGTATTGGGCGGACCATTCAGGTCATCCGAAGTGATAACACGGAGTGCAGTGCTTTGTAATTGGATCGAACTTCCGGCACAAACTGTCGCTGGAGTTGCCGTGGTGGTCAGGTCCAGGATCTTCCCGGGGATCACATTCACACGAATGCTATCATCCAAATTGCCACAACCACTTGGACTTATTACCTGCACCCTGTACCATGTGCTGGTCATGGGTGAAGCAAGTGGTCCTGGAATATTGGGGTTGTTCAGTGAACCCGCAGGCGACCATTGCACGTTGAACCATGCCGTATCGGGAGGTGGTACCAAAGCGAGTTGTACCGGTTCATATTGACATACATTGATCGTGTTGCTACCATTGGCCGTAAGCAAGGTAGGGATGGTCAAGGGGATACCAACGTGATAGGTGAAACTTCTTGGACAGCCGCTTGCCGGCAACGTGCCGCTAACGATATAGCTGTGGCTCGCTGTCGGTGTGAATGAGTAGCTGTTACCAGTTGCTAGGATGGTGGTCGATTCACCTTCGATGGTCCAAATGGCATTGTCAAGTGGCACAGGAGCATTCAGCGTTAGTGGTCCACCACCGCATACAATGGAATCTTGGGGTACGGGGATCGCTCTTATGTCGTTCACCGAAGTGGCATAACTTTCACCGTACCCCACTCCAAATTGGTAGGCTTGGAAACCGGCATTTGCTTGCAGGTGATGCACACCGGCAGGAACGTTCAGCTTGACGTACTTGCGATCGTTGCAACCGGCATACGCTTGGAAGAGTGCAGGGGCCACCGCGTTACCATCCAACGTTAATTGGCCCACGGCTGCGAGCGGTACCACAACACTGATGCTGTGTTGCGAGATCTGCGAGGATGTTGGGGTGGTGAAGCTCGCACGGGTGGAGAGACGATCCGCTGGAGAGACCAATAACAAAGAAGGGTCACCATTTCCAGCACAGCTATAGCCCTCCATCAATTGGGCCACGCTAACCGGGTTGTTGGCTTGCACGCAGACGGGTGTGGTAGTTCCATTCACCTCATAGGTCTGTCCTGCATTCAATAGGATAGGTGCAGAACCGCCAATTGAAACGGAAGTGCTGTTGGTATGGGCCAATACCCTGTACGTGCTTGAGGTGACACCATTGATCGGTACAGTGAAGTATCGGGTTCCCCATGCGTTGGTAGGGATCAATTGCTCGAAGATCACATCGCAGGCGTTGCACGCCCCTGGCACGGAGGCGCAACCCGATCCACCGATCACCAGAAATGGTCTGCATGTACCGCTTTGTGCGGTCGCTACCACCAAGCTGCCGGTAAGGTCCAACGCATCAGTGGCGGCTTGCAGTTGGTAGCTCTGTCCGGCGTTCAAATTCACAAGGAAGGGAACACCTGCTGTATTTCCACCCATGGTATTCACGGAAGGGGTAATGCTCACCTGCGTACCATCTTGGGTGGCCACGACCAACAACTGGCTTTTGTGCAGGTTCCCATAGTTTGGAATGCCGTGGTAGCTATCCACCCGGTAGCTGTTCCCCAAAGAAGATTCGGGCAGGACTTGGCCGCTCTCGAACGTATAGTTCTGGTAGGTGCTGGTGAACACATTGATGCTGTCATTGCTTTGGATCAGGATCCCGCGACCTGCCACGATCCCTGAACCGGTGTTCTCGCCGCTAAGCGGCACATCGATCACTGTTACGCCATTCGCCGCCACCGTGAAGTTCTGGCTCCAGGCGTTCAAGGGCATGCTCACTGTTCCCGATGTGGCCGTAGTGCTAAGGATGTGGACCTTGAGGCTTTGGGCACCGAAACCATTCTGCATGAACCCGGTCCAGAATCGTCGACCGCGAGTAGGTACGTTCGTTGCGGGCTGGGCCTGCGCAAACCCGGTCACGAGCAGTAGAATTAGCAAGGTCACCTTTCTCATCCAGTGCAGTGAACAACGTAGGGTTCGGTCCAATGGCTTTCGTCAACGACCACCGCGTATCAAGGTGGAAGTGGCCGTTTTTACGTCTGTTCGATGCACAAGGTTCCAAGGGCGACAAAGGGCCTGTATTCGTCGGCGGGGTAGGCCTTCGCGGAGAGATCCATACCGTTGCGCAGAGATGCGGACCATCCTAAGCAGGTCCAGACGGAATGATTCGTGGTGGATCGGATGAATGGGTCTCACTCCACCCCCCAGTCCACTACCACATCCCATGCGGCACGCACGTTCACCGGTTCCTTGTGGTTCCATACGGGCTCCGGCTGCTGTTGTGCGGCCCACTCCCCGGTGTCCCAGTGCCCATTGCTGTTGGAGTCTTGGAACAATCGAAGGGTCACCATGCCTGGTGCAAGGCGTTCCCACTTCATATGCGGTGCATTTCCGGGAACAGCAGCTTCGCGTACGACCTTATCCTGGCCGGTGAGCATTTGAACCACGTATTGGCTCGCACTGTCCAGTCCGGTCAAGTTCACGCGCAAGGAGCCGGTCGCTGATTCCGCAGTTCGTCCCATGCTGGTGCGTAGCGTGTCATTCACACCACCGTAAATATCCCGAACGGCTTTTGGGTAAATGGTGAGCCGTGCGGTTTCGCCCGCATCCAATTTGGCGGTCAAGATCAATGTGCGATCATTGTCGAGGCTGCGTTCCAGTTCAAAGGGTATTGCAGTGCTATCCCGTTCGAGAACAAAACGGGTGCTGTCCACCTCCCGAATAGGTCTTGCCGCTCGTAAGCTGATCAGCACATTGTCCTTCTCGTCACTGGATGTGGCGGTGATCCCGGTATTGAACGACATGGGCTTGGTGCGGCGGTAATTCAACGTATCCAGCACCATGCCGCCATCACTTATGACGTAGGAACCTTTAGCGAGTAGCGTGGTATCATTGGGCCAAAGGAGCACGGTATCCCGCGTGTTGTTCCATTCGGGTTTCCAAAAAAGTGTTCCGCCGGTCCGCTCCACGTCGCGCACTACGACGCTATCGGCGGCCTTGGCAAAGACCAGTTGGAATGCACCATCAGGGATCACCGTGTAAGCTCGTATCTGCTGCTTTGAGCTACGCGGAAGGAAGGCACGCAGGTGCAAACTGCTCACCGTTGTGTCAGTGGTCGGTAATACCAACACGCTGTCCAAGAAGGCGATCTCTTCATTCGGAAGGTCGTACTTGAAATTGCTGTTCTTATCTCGAAGCGCGAAGAGTGAGAATTCGCTAGCCGACAAGTGGTCCAACACGAAGGTGCCGTCTTCCCGGGTGCGTGCCAAGTACAGTGGTCTACCTGCGCGGAAGGCGCCGGTGTCGCCAACTGCGTGGAGCATTACGAGCATGTGCTTTTCAGGTGCATCGGTCAAGGAATTGCGCACTATTCCCTCCACACGGATACTATCCAACACGGCACCTGTCGAGAACACGTAGTTCACGCCGGTTGCCAAATTCCCTTCGGTCAGGTCCTTCACGCATTCGGCCAGATTGAACGAATAGGTGGTGTTCTCCTTCAGCTCGCTGGTGATGGATACTTCCACACTGCGAGCGCCCACGATCCGCACCTCGGGCAATTTTTCCAACGGTGGCGAGATCAGTAAACGTTCGCGTACTTTTTCAAGTTGAACGCGTTCATCGAATTCCAATCGAAAGGCTTTTGCATTGAATTGGACCGTGCCGTTCGGCGGCGTGGCTAGTACCAACTGCGGGGCTTGTTCGTCCTTCTCGCCACCGGATATCTGACCTACTTGGGCGCACGCCACAAAGATCAGGGGAAGCAAGTACCAGAGCCAACACTTACGCATCACACCAAAGGAGAGAGCAACTTGCAAAGGCGCTCTAGGGCCCTGCCATCGTTCTCGTCAAAATCGTTAAGGTGTTCGCTGTCAATGTCCAGAACAGCCTTCACTTCACTCCCCATGTTGCGAACTGGGATCACTATTTCAGAACGCGAAAGCGAGCTGCACGCGATGTGTCCGGGAAAGGCATCCACATCGGCAACGATCATGGTCTTGTTCTCCTTCCAAGCGGTACCGCATACGCCCTTTCCGTATGGTATGCGGCTACAAGCCACGGGTCCTTGGAATGGACCGAGCACAAGTTCCTGTCCCACGACACGGTAAAATCCGGTCCAGTGCCAAGCGAAAGCGGTATGAAGCACGGCGGCCATGTTGGCCATTGCGGCGATCGCATCGGACCCATCGTTCAACAACGCCTCCACTTGAGGGAACAAGGCCTCGTATAAAGCCTTTCGGTCTGCGGTCTTGGGCAACACGATAGAAGCATCCATTGGGCTGCGAAGGTAGTGGTGGGTGGGTCCATAGTGATCAAAAGGAGTCGTGGGTCATGAGTCGTTAGTCACGGCACGACTAACGACTCATGACTGACGACTCATCTCTTCTGTATTCCTTACGCATAGGCCACCGTATAAACACTGATGCGGATCTCGGGCACTGCGGCGAGTGCGAGAACACAGCCCTCCAAAGTGGCGCCGGTCGTAACCACATCATCTATGATAAGGACATGCTTACCACGTAATTTTTCAGGATCCGGCAATTGGAACGCTTCCTTCACATTGAGCCATCTGTCCAGTCTGCTGCGGCGCGTTTGCGAGGGTGTGCGTACTACCCGGACCAGCCCTTTCCCCACGCTTGGCAGCGCCCATTTCTGTTGCATGCCTTGCACAAGTACTTGACTTTGGTTGTATCCGCGCATGAACTCTTTTCGGGGATGCAGGGGCACAGGCAAGAAGCAGTCCACGGTACTGAATCGCTCGGTCACCATAAGGTCCTCCGCCATGAGCCTGCCCAGATAGATACCTACTTGCCGTTCGTTCTTGTACTTGAGCAAGTGCAGCATGCGTTGTACCTTCCCGGTGGGCGAAAAATGGAGGAAAGCACTGGCGGCCTGTAGTTGCACCTTTCCCTTGAAGAGTTGTTCCACACTATTCTCAGGGTCCTCATGGAACCGTGTCTTGGGCAGGTCGTCGAAGCAGATCGAGCATAGGCATTGCTCAAAACGCATGAGGGCAGTATCACACCCAGCACAGCGGCGCGGCAGGAACAGCCCGATCAGGTCGCTGCCCCAAAGGAACAAGGTGGATCGGTTTGGGTTCAATACTTTGTTGATAAGCAGTCCGTTGTACTAAAACCGGCCGTAACGAGGCCTGTAATTTAGCGCCCCGGAACCGCACCACACCTATATGGACCAGAACACATCCCCCACCGAGAAGAAGAATCGATCCAGCACAGGTCTCCTCCTGTTGGTGGTACTGCTGTTGGTAAGCAACGTGGTCATGTTGTGGATGCTGATGCAGCGCAACAAAGAGGTGGAACTGGGCCAGCAAAAAGTGGAGGCCGTGATCAGCGAGAAGGACAACGTTACAGTAATGTTGGAGAACATGTTGGCCTCCTACGACACCTTGAAGACGGACAACGAGCAGTTGACCAGTGAAATGGAACTGCAGAAACAGCAGATCGAAGAGCTCTTGGACAAGGTGAAGCGCGGTACGTACAGTTTGGCCAAGGCACAAAAAGAGGCCGGGACATTACGTACGATCATGAAAGGGTACGTGGTCACCATCGACTCATTGAACCAAGCGAACCAAGCACTTACCGCGCAGAACGTGGGCCTTACTCAGGAGTTAGGCGAAGTAATAGGCCAAAAGGATGCCTTGAGCACGGAGAAGGCCGCCTTGGAGGGCAAGATCGCGAAGGGCGCGGTTCTGCATACAACGGCCATGTCAGCAGGGGCCTTATACATGCGGAACAATGGTAAACAAGTTGATACGGACCGTGCGAAGAAAGCAGAGATGGTGAAGTGCTGTTTCTCATTGGGTCAGAACTCCGTTACCGAGGCGGGCGACAAGACCCTGTACATGCGCGTGATCAGCCCGGATGGCACGGTATTGCCAACTTCAGAAGGAGCAAAACGATTCCAGTTCAACGGGGTTGAAGGCAACTACAGCAGTAAGCGCGATGTGAACTACCAGAACCAACCGGTCGATGTCTGCATCTTCTGGACCGGTGGTGAGGAGCTGCGCACGGGCCAATACATCGTGGAGATCTACGAGGCAGGTGCGTTGGTCTCGAAGGCCAATTTCGACCTGAAGTAAGGAGAACGATCAGAAGAAGGCACGCACCTGGGCGCCGCCCACGTGTACCATTTTCACGCCTTCCGATCTTCGGCCATTGTAAGTGATGTCCACTTGCAAGTTGTTGCTCAGGTTTCGTTGTATGCTCAGGCTCCAAGTAAGGTTGGTGCCGATCTTGAGACCAGCCAGCAATTCATTGCCCAAGGGTGAATTCGTTTCGCCGTTGTATGAAATAGCAACACGGTTGAAGGTCATCAGGATGCTTCCTTTTCCAGCGGTGTTGTAGCGTAGCTCGGCCCCTAGGTCCTGCACTTCGGCCTCTTCACCACCGAACTCTTCCTTGTTCTTTTTCTCGGTGAACTTGTAGGATAGGATCGCACGGAAAGAAGTATTGGGCTGCCAGGTCACCCGTGGTTTCAAACCTTGCTGGTTGATCGCATACGTACGACCAGTGAGCAGGTCCGATCGGTTGGACACCAGCCCCCGTTCTCCTTCCAGGTCAGCGGTCCAAGTACGTGTCGTGTTCCACCGGACGCGCAGTGTGTTGAACAAGCGTGACCGCGATTCGAAGCCGTTGAGGAGCAAGCTGCGACTGCGGTCGTTCTGCCACGTATGGTCAACGCTCCATTTGCGACTGGTGCGGTCATAATAGAACGTGTTGCGGGCCGAAGAGGAGTAGGAGTTGATCCCCGTATCGGTGTCATCTGTCAGGAATGGGTTCAGTGCTTCACCCAGATCACTACTGCCCGTCTTTCGATCCACGCGCAAGGACGCCAGATCAGAGAATTTCCCGATGAATTTCTTGAACCCTTTTGCATCCGCCCACAACACCGCAGGGCGAAGGTCCAGGGAAGTGCTGAACTGGTTGTTGAATGTGCGCACATACTGGTTGCTTGGTACGAAGATGCGCAAGTAGTCCGCCTCATAACCGAAGTTGGCCAGTTCAAATTCGTTCAGGTCCTTGACCCCATCGTTGTTGTAGTCGATCCATACGTAAAGCCCTTGACCTGCGGGCACGGAGATGTAGATGTACTCTCGCCGTTGCTCAAGCCCCGATCCAAATTCGTAGAACGCATCGAACACCGCTACACCCTTAAAGAGCGAGAGGTCATAATCGATCCGGACCAGATAGGTGTCCTCGGGTTTTTGTGTTGTTAGGGTACTGTCCTTGATCATCAGGCTCCGATAGGTGAACGTGGTGTTCAATCGGTTCTTGGGGTTCCTTGCCAGATCCAGTGCGAACGTGTATGATGTGGCTCGCGTGCTTTCCTTCAGTTCGCCTTCCTTCAAAGCACGGTCCCACCGTTGTCCGGCCCCGATCTTCCACTTGTTCTTGGCACTGTCGGGGCTTTGGATGAAAGTTTCCCATTCGTGGAATTGATAGCTTCCAGCGAGCAGGTCATTGGTGCTGTCCGGTCTGAAGAGGTTCCGTTCATGCTCATCGGTGATCCCTACGCTGAATGGTTTGAAGCGTTGTACTGCTTGGAAATTGTGACGCAGGAAATCGGTATTGCGGGCATTCTTGGTAGTGAGCCAGCTTGCCGATCCGATCACATCCGTTCGTTTGGTGCGCACGTTGCTTACCAGATCCTGTTTCCATCCGCTGTAGGCATCGGTTACTTGGAACGTTCCTAATCCGTAAGAAAGAGCCCCCAATTTTCTGCTTCGGATACCCACATCGGCACCGGCCAGCAATTGGTCTCCGTTCAACGGCAATCCCAAAATGTTCCAGTTCCGATCGAATTCCACCGCTCGGTAGCGTTCCACGAACCGGAAGTTCTTCGAGATCGATTCGGCATTTCCACCTACCACCAGTTGCATTGTGCTGTCCTTGCGGCTTATGGGGAATGCGTGGTCCGCATGCGCCATGATCCCATACCCTTGGTCATCTTGATCATCGATGTCGCTGAAGGTGTTCCTGTCCAGCACGCTATACGCCAGTTCCACCGTGGCATTGGTGCGTTCGTTCGGCCGAATGTCATAGCCCAATGTGATCAGGCGTTGGCTCTGTGGGGCGATCAACACACGCACGGGAGCATGATCGCCATTGCGCCGTAAAGTTCCATCCACCGTATCGGGTGCCACCCACCTGAACACCCTGCCGTTCGGGGTGAATTCCTGTTGAACGTAATCGCCGTTGCCGGAACCGACTTGGGTGAATGTAGCTCGCCATTGCGCACTGTCGGGCACAGTACTGTATACGTAAATAGGGAAGTACCCCAAGGAGTCGGTCCTGCGATAGAGCACTTGGTCATCGGCAAAACCGGTACTGTCCACCCCCGGGGTCGTTGCCGCCAAAGGGTTGTCTCCTGCCGCTGCAAGAACGGCGCGTTCGGGGTCACCGAGGTCCTGTTGCAACGATTGGTTGCGGTGGTCCTGCTCGCTGTAGAGATTGAAGCGCAGCGTGCTTTTCCCAAGGTCCACGGTATGGTCCAAGCGCAGCAAGGAGCGAGCATAGTTCTTGTCGGAGTATTGGAATTCCACAACGATCCGTCGATCCTTGGTCACCAACCGGCGTGACGTGAAGGTGACTTCAGCCGTGTTGTAATCGATCACATAATCGTTCTCTTGACCGCGCACCAATGGCACACCGTTCATGAAGACGCGTTCAGTACCGGAAAGGATGATGATGATCGAACCGCTGTCGTTCCCTCGTAAACGGTATGGGCCTTGCACACCCTCGATCCCTTGTATGGTGTTGCGGGCGAATTTTCCTTTGCTGATCGCCACACTGGCACCCACTCGCGCGTCCACTTTCTTTCCGTACGGCACGGGAGTATCAAAGCTGAGCCCTTTTGTCTTCTTGAGGTAGGTGAGAAAATGGCTCTTCGGCCGTTGTAGTACGAAATCGCCGGCAATGAGCGACCACCCTTTGTTCTCTTCGCCTTCAAATAGCTTGATGAATACTTGGTCAAAATCCTGAAGCTCCAAGGTGTTCCCGCCGGCCTGTATCGGAATGTTGTTGTCGGTAACACTGGCCAGCACTTGTATACGATCAGTAATGCGCCCGCTCAGTTCCAGGTTCAATGTGGAATTCACGGAAAGATCCTGGTTGTTCCCGAACAACACGCCCCGTGAAATACTTCCGCTCCGGCTAAGTCCTTGCACTCCGAGAAGCTCGGTATTCTGTTTCGGTGGGGTGTACCGGAACGGGTCGAGACGGTCTCCGCTGGCAGTGGTCAATCGGTCGGGGTCCTTGTTGCGGCGGACTTGGGTGAAGGCGATCGGCATTACCCGGTACCGCACAAGAACGGAGTCTGCGGAGGGGCGAATGTTCCAAGTGAGTGTTGCGCTGAAGGGGTCGAGGTCGTATTGGGAAGGGTCCAAGGCAAGGCCGTTCGCAAAGAGGTGGATGCTGCCCGGCACAATGCTCATAGTGTCCAGCACCAGCGTGTCACCCTCCATCTGGATCCAATGCAAGCGCAAATTGGTCGCGGTGCCGGATTGGGCACGGCCGATCGCAACGGCACATACGAACAGCAGCACGATGGCTGCTGTTCGGAGGCATCGTTGGCTCGGCTTCACGAAGCCGATGGAGATGGTCGGTGGACCAATGGACACAAATGACATACGGGTAAGCGGCCTGAAAAGTATCCCATGCGGGCCGGTCGGGGGCATGCCATCACCAATGCATTGTTGATCACCGACCTGATCCCGGTTCCCTCGAAGCTAAGGTGCAGGTACATTTGGCCGACCCCACCTTAGACGTGAACTTCTACTATGCTCCGCATCGTTCTGGCATTTTGTATACTCCTCCTAGGCGCTTGCTCATCGCCAGAGCCATCGCGGGACCGTGTTGGAAAAGGAGGTAAAGTTTACGGTGGGGTCTTCAATACGAATGAGACCGAGGAGATCCAGGGTTTCTTTCCGCACACGCTCTCCCAATCAGCATCGCACCGGATAGCGGCACAGCTCTTCGAGGGCCTGGTGAAATTCGACCAGTCCGATCTCTCTCTTGTGCCTGCCTTGGCTGAAAGTTGGACGCTGGACCAGACGGCGACGGAATACACCTTCGTACTTCGGAAGGATGTGCATTTCCACGATGACCCCTGTTTTCCTGATGGTGTTGGAAGGGCCTTCGCTGCCTCGGATGTGGTGGAGTGCTTCACTGCACTTTGCAGTTATGGTGAGATGAACCAGATGTTCTGGTTGTTCCAGGATCGAGTGCTTGGTGCGGATGCACATTATGCGGCCACGAGCAAAGGCGGAAAAGGACCAGGGGTAAAAGGTATCGAGGCCTTGGATGAGCATACCCTACGGATCACGCTTACCCAGGCCTGGCCTGGTTTCTTACAAGTGCTGGGCCATCAGGGGTGCTGGATCTATCCGCAGGAACTTGTACAGAAATACAGCGAGGACGCCAAGTGGCATCCGGTAGGTACAGGGCCATTTCGATTGAAGTCCTTTTCTGTCGGGAAGGTGATGATCATGGAGCGCGAACCGAATTATTGGGGGCGCGACTCGCTAGGCGATCAATTGCCTTTTCTGGATGGGCTCAAGGTCACCTTTGACCCGGACAAGAACAAGGAACTGGGGGAATTCGAAAAAGGGCACTTGAGTGCGGTCTACGAATTACCGGTCGAACGAACGGACATATTGGAAAAGGGTGGGAGTTTCCAAGTACAGAGCATCCCCGGATCGAGCGTTCAGTTCTATGGGCTCAATATGAATGTGCCGCCTTTTAACGATCCGTTGGTGCGGCGTGCCTTTACAATGGCCATCGATAGAAGGCTCTTGGTCGATAGTGTGTTGAAAGGCTTGGCCGTACCCGCTGACCACGGCGTGGTACCACCCGGCTTCGATGCATATCCGTATGACAAGGTGCCTTCGACCAAATATGATCCCATAGCTGCACGTGCCCTGCTTGCAGAGGCTGGATTCGCGGATGGTAAGGGCATGCCCCCGGTGCATCTGCAGGTGAACAACGACGGATTCGGCTATGTACGTGTGGCAGGCGCGGTCCAGTCCATGTTGGAGAAGAATTTGGGCGTTCCGGTGGTCTCATCCGTATTGCCTAGGGACCAACATTACGGCAATGTGGAAATGGGGAAAGCACAGTTCTGGCGCGAAGGGTGGGTCGCTGACCATCCGGATCCGGAGAACTTCTTGGCCTTGTTCTATGGCAAGAATGTTCCACTGGACCCCTCACAGCCCTCTTATCTCAACAGCACGCGTTACCGAAATGCGACGTTTGATTCACTCTATTCCGCTGCGATCCGCAACGGATATCAGGTGGAACGCATGCGGTTGCTGGCTGAGGCCGAAGCGCAGTTGATGCAGGATGCCGTGGTGATCCCCTTGTACCATGAGCGGGCCGTGCGTTTGCTTCAGCCGTGGGTGCGGGATATGCCCATAAACGGAATGGAGTACCGCGATATGCGTGCGGTCTGGTTCGATCCCGAAGCACGGAAGAAATAGGTCATATCATTTGGAATTCGAGGGCCGTCCGAAGATGAGAAGCTGTTTTTTGACCAGGCGATCCAAAAAATAGTTGCATAGCCTAGCTACGGAACTATTTTTTGGAGAAGCATGGGCGGAAAAGAGCGAACAGATCGGATGGATCTCTAATTCCAAATGGTATCAGAGGTCAACTGTTCCCACGCACATGGGCGAGTACCAACCGCTTCGCCAGTGGCATGAAGGTCTCAATGCATGGTATGGCCAGGTCCGTTTCCAAGGCGAACGTCGCCGGAACGGGTTGTGCGGGGAAACGCTGGATCAGATCCGCCTTGATGTGCTCGAATCCTGATCCGATCCCTACGGTATAGGAACTCACATAACGGGTCGATACGTTCCTGTGAACATGCTCCGTAATGGTATCTTGAAGGATCGGTACGGCATAGCCATAAACCCTTGCCTCCTTTCCGTGGCGCAGGAATATCCACCCTTCGCTGATATGCAGGGGCTGCAGGCCAATGGGCGTGAAACGGATGTGCTGTGTGATCTCTTGTTCTATGTCCAGCCCTTGCGATCGCAAGTTCTTCAAACCGGGTAAGGCGAACTCGATCACCTCATCGATCACATCCAACCACGCGCCGTTCTTGGGCCGTTCATGGATCGCATTTCCGGTATGTGGGTCGAAGCCGACCAACGAGCCGACCATGGTCCGGGCAAGATCCTCTTTGGCCCGTTGTAGCTCCAACAATGTCCCAAGGTGCTCGTGCAAATGCTCCAAGTAAGGATACAGCTTCCGTTCGCCGAAGCGTGCCTTCACCCGTTGGAGGTAGCCCAAAAGGGTATACTGCTTCAACTCCAGGTCAATGGAAGGTGAATAAGCCCAGTCCTTGGGCAAGCCCGTGGTGGCGATGGAAGTGCTGTTCTTCATGATCGACGGCGGAGAACCATTTCGTGCAACGCGTTTTCCAAAGTTAATGTTCCGCGCGGTGGATACCTTTAGGGCCTTCATTGACCTAACAACAACCTGATGTTCCGTATTTCCCGCTCCGCTTTTATGCTTGTCCTGATCCCGATGGCGTTCGTTGCCTGTGTGCCAGCCAGGAAATACGAGGAGACCAAACTGCGTGCCGATAGCATGCAAGCCGAAGTGGATGCCGCCAAAGCCAATGCACTTGCCGCGCAGACCAGCACAGCGGAGTTATCGGCACAGGTTGCCGATTATTCCAAGCGCAACGCAGAATTGGAGCGGGATACCACCGTTCTGGGCACCTCCTTGCGGAAAATGAATGTGCAATACGACAAGATCAACAAACTGAACGACGAGCTCTTGGGCAAGTACAACGACCTGTTGGCCGGCGGACGTAGTGAGAACCGCAAACTGCTGACGGACCTGGAGGCAACACGACTGGAGCTCCAGAACAGGGAAGATTCCGTGAATGCATTGGCGAAACGGATCAGCGAGAAACAAGCCACCTTGGCCGATCGCGAAGCAAAGCTTGCCGAACTCCAAGCGGAGATCGCAGCGAAGGATGCCGCAATGAAGAACCTGAAGGACCGCGTGAGCCAAGCACTGGTGGGCTTCGAAGGCAAGGGCCTTACCGTGGAGCAGCGCAACGGACGGATCTATGTGAGCATGGACAACAAGTTGCTTTTTCCAAGTGGCAGCGCGGCGGTAGATGCAAAGGGCAAAGAGGCGGTATCCAAACTGGCCAAGGCCATCGAGAGCGAAAAGGAGTTGAGCATCTTGGTTGAAGGACATACCGATACCGACAAGATCGGCGGAGGCAGCAGCTACAAGGACAATTGGGACCTGAGCGTAGCGCGCGCCACGAGCGTTGTGCGCATCATGCAGGAGAGCAGCAAGCTGGATCCCGTGCGCATTACCGCAGCAGGCCGCGGCGAGTACGTGCCGATCGACCCCAACGACAAGGCGAAGAACCGCCGGATCGAAGTGGTGTTGATCCCCGACCTCAAGGAGTTGTACAACTTGGTGAAGGAGTGATCAACATCGCTTGATCCATGCACTTGAAAGCGCGGCATTTTCTGTTCAGCGCGATCATACTGATGTCTACCGGTTGCACGGTTGGCCGCTTCTTCATGTACAATTTCGCCGATACGCGCGACCATCGGAAGTTTCCCTCGCGTCCGCTCCTTCCATCGGTAGCACCATACCAGTTCGCGGCGGCCGAAGTGGAGAAGGGTCCCAAGACCATTACTTATGGGGATAAGGAGCAGTCCTTCGATGCGTTCCTGGAGAAGCACCGGACGGTCGCATTCCTCGTCATCCAGCGGGATACACTGAAGTACGAGCGCTACTTCAAAGGCTACGATGCCGCGCAGGTACACACCTCCTTCTCCATGGCCAAGTCGGTCGTGAGCATGCTCATTGGCTGCGCGATCATGGATGGGTTCATCAGTAGCGTTCAACAGCCGGTCACGGACTTCGTACCGGAATTGAAGAAGAACGGATTCGATAAGGTCACACTCGAACACGTGCTTCAGATGACAAGTGGTCTCAAATTCAGCGAGAGCTATGTGAACCCATTCGGAACAGCAGCGAAGTATTACTATGGTCGTCGGTTGTACAAGAACCTGGGGCACCTGAAGTTGAAGCACGAACCCGGTGAGCACTTCGAATACATGAGCGGCAATAGTCAGTTGCTTGGCTTGATCCTTGAGCGTGCATTACGTGCCAAGGGCGATCAGCGCACGATAACGCAATTTCTCAGTGAACGTTTGTGGTCGCCTCTTGGGATGGAGTACAATTCATCTTGGAGCATTGATCGCAAGGAAGGCGGCATTGAGAAGACGTTCTGTTGCATCAACGCACCGGCGCTTGATCTTGCGAAACTTGGTTCATTGTATCTGCACAAAGGCAAGTGGAACGGACAGCAACTGGTGCCACAGGAATGGGTGGAACGGAGCACGCAGGTGGATACCACCAACGGCAGTGTGGCTCGCTATCAGTACCAATGGTGGCTGCCTAGTGGTGATGGCGACTACATGGCACAGGGCATTCTTGGGCAATTCGTTCATGTGGATCCTGCGCGTGAATTGGTGATCGTGCGCCTAGGGAAACAAGTCGGTGGCGTGTCGTGGTCGCGGATCTTCCGGAGCGTGGCCAAGTTGTACGACCAACAGCCGAACTGAAGCGAATAACTTCGCCGCCATGCACGTAGCGATCATCGGTGGCGGACCAGCAGGCATGATCGCTGCCGATCGGCTTGCGGACACATGCGAAGTGCACCTGTACGAACAGGGTCGCACCTTGGGTCGAAAGTTCTTGGTTGCCGGTGAAGGTGGATTGAACATAACCAACAGTGCAGAGGACTTCTTGCAACACTTCACGCCCAGCGATCGGATGCGTGATGCAGTGCGCGAATTCGATCCTGCAGCATTGCGCACGTGGCTTTCAGAACTCGGTATCCCTACTTACGTGGGTTCCAGTGGTCGCGTCTTTCCGGAACGTGGCATCAAACCCGCCGAGGTATTGAAAGCGATAATGGAACGGCTGAAGAAGAAAGGGGTTCACATCCACATGCAACACAGCTTCGTCGGTTTTGATGAAAAGGTTCGACCGGTCTTTGAACACCAAGGATCACGCATTTCGGTGGACGCAGATCGAACGCTCTTCGCATTGGGTGGAGCATCTTGGGCCAAGACTGGATCAACAGGTGAGTGGCTCGCATATTTCGAATCGATCGGTTTACGCACAGTTCCGTTCCAAGCAAGCAATTGTGGTGTCGAAGTAGATCTTCCTGAGGCCATGAGTGTACATGCTGGCAAGCCGTTGAAGAACATTTCCATCACAGTTGGCGAGCGCACAATTCGTGGCGAAGCAACGATCACGGAATACGGTTTGGAAGGGAATGCGATCTATCCGATCGTGCCATTGATCCGTGCGCAACTACAGAATGGCGGCACTGCGGAATTGATACTGGACCTCAAGCCCGACAGTACCTTGGATGAGCTAAGGGCCAAGTACCAGGACTCTTCATGGAACGAACGCATGGCTGCACTTAATATGGACCGTGCGTCAGTCGCCTTGGTGAAAGCATTTACGCCCAAGGAGCGTTACCTCGCAGGCTATCTGGCCGAGGACATCAAGGCCCTTCGACTTTCCATTTCCAAGCTTCGGCCGATCGAGGAAGCGATCAGTACGGTCGGAGGAATTGCGATGGAAGAAGTAGCCGAGGACTTTTCGCTGATCAAGCACCCACACCTTTACGTTGCTGGTGAAATGCTGGATTGGGATGCACCAACAGGTGGGTTCTTGTTGCAAGGCGCTTTCAGCACGGGCTATGCAGCAGCTCAAGCGATCAATTCGGCCGCTCTATAATTCGAGCTTCTTCGTTCTAAATTCTCCATTCCCGCAGGGCACTCACCCGAACAACTGCCCAAGCACCTCGTCCACGCGCCCGACCTGCACCACCTCGATGCCTTTGGTCGGTGCAATTCCTTTGGTGCCTTTCGGAACGAAGATGCGTCCGAAGCCGAGTTTCGCCGCTTCGGCAACACGTTGCTCTGTGCGGGTTACAGGACGAATTTCACCGGTCAAACCCACTTCACCCGCGAAACAAACATCCATCGGCACGGCAATGTCGGCGTTACTGCTGAGCACCGCACAAACCACGGCGAGGTCGATCGCGGGTTCTTCCACACGGAAGCCACCTGCCAGGTTCAGGAACACATCTTTCTGCCCAAGTCGGAAGCCGCAACGTTTCTCCATCACAGCGAGCAACATGTTCAAACGACGTAGATCGAAACCGGTGGAACTGCGTTGTGGAGTGCCATAGACCGCGGAGCTCACCAAGGCTTGTACTTCGATCAGCAGTGGCCGCATGCCTTCCATTGTAGCGGCTACAACAACACCACTGGGTCGTTCTTCGCGACGCCCGAGCAACACTTGGCTCGGGTCTTCCACTTCGGCCAACCCGCTGCCACGCATTTCGTAGATACCCAACTCGTTCGTGCTACCGAAACGATTCTTCAGCGGACGCAACAATCTGTACGCATGATCACGATCCCCTTCGAATTGCAACACGCAATCCACCATGTGCTCCAACACCTTCGGTCCAGCGATGAAACCATCCTTCGTGATGTGGCCGATCAGGACCATGGGCACACCGGTGGTCTTCGCGTAGCGCATCAACTCCGCAGTGCATTCGCGCACTTGGCCCACGGATCCGGGGCTGGCATCGAGCACAGCGGTATGCAAGGTTTGTACACTGTCGATAACCACCAAGCCGGGATCCAATGCCTCGATGTGCTTGAAGATGTTCTGTGTATTGGTCTCAGTGAGTACGAAGCAGTTGCTTCCTTCCGGACCCTTCGAACGAGCAGGAGCATCCGCTTGCAAACGCTCCGCCCGCATCTTTACTTGATGCTCGCTCTCTTCACCGGAAACATAGAGCGTTTTCAAGTGTGGGTTGCGCAGTGCTGTTTGCAGTAGCAACGTACTTTTTCCGATCCCCGGTTCGCCACCCAACAGTGTGATACTTCCCGGAACAAGGCCGCCACCCAACACCCGCGAAAGTTCATTGTCGCTCAAGGCGATCCGCGGTCCGTCCTGTGCGGGAATATCATCGATCGCGACCGGCTTCGGGCTGCGGCTCTTGATGCTAAGTGGTGTTCCTCGTTTCTCTTCACCGCGGTCCACGACCTCTTCCACCAACGTGTTCCACTCCTTGCATTGCATGCACTGCCCGAGCCACTGTGGGTAGCTGGTACCGCAACTCTGGCACACGTACTTGGAGCGGAGCTTAGCCGCCATTGCGGATCTTATCGACCAGCTTCGTCGTGGAGAAACCATCCACCATTTTAAGCGAACGCACTTCGCCACCGCGCGCCTTTACCACATCGGCGCCCACGATCTGTTCGGGTTTCCAGTCTCCGCCTTTCACCAGCACATCCGGTCCGAGGGCTTGGATCAATTCCAAGGGTGTGTCCCTGATCGAAGATCACCACCGCATCAACGAAGCGCAGGCCCGCGATCACTTTGGCGCGGCTGTCCTGATCGTTGAAGGGTCGGTCGGTGGCCTTGTCCAGACGACGAACGCTGGCATCGCTGTTCAGGCCAATGATCAAGCGCTCGCCGAGGGCTGCAGCTTCCTGCAAGTACTCCACATGGCCACGGTGCAGGATATCGAAACAACCGTTGGTGAACACGATGCGATCACCTTTCATGCGCCAAACATTCACCGCTCGTTGCGCCAATAAAAGTTCCATTACACGATGGTCCTTGGTACTTTCTGCGACTTCGGTGGTCATCTAAACGGCTGGGTTCTTCGTTCGGGAGATCAAAAGTAGGGATATGCCGCCCAGTACGATCGTCATCAGTGTTTGGGCCACCCAGATCAGCCAACCCATGGCGAGTGCTTCGGGTCTTAATAGACCACCACCTTCTGGCGTTGGCATGTACATGCTTACGATCAATGCAACGAATGCCGGATAAACGCCGATGCCACCTTGCACCAGCACGATCCCGATGGCTCCAGCCACGAACCCGGCCATGATACCTGCCCAAGGTACATGGCTTGTTTCGGGTAGGCAGTAGAAGCCAACAGCGAACATGAGCACATAGAGGAACCAGATCAGGAAGGTATGGAAGATAAAGCCCCAAGGGTGCTTTGTTCGCGTAACGGAACGTAGGCCTTCGCCAAGCCCGCGTAGGATCTCCATCACCCTGGAATGGAAAACAGGGCGTGTCACCATGAAGTACGCACCGGCTGCTGCCCCCATGACCAAAACGCCACCTACGACCCACAGCCAAGGGAATGCTCCTCCTGGTTCTGCCGGGCCCTGGGTAGCTCTGAACAAAGCAATGCGCTCCTTGAAGAGGTCCAACTTGTCAAATTGCAAGAGCATGGTGAGGCCGAACAACCCCATAAGCAGGATCATGTCCACGGCACGTTCGGCCATGATGGATCCGAATCCTTTTGCGAACGGGACCTTTTCGCGGCGGTATAGCAATGCTGCCCGGCTCGCCTCGCCCGCGCGTTGGATCAAAAGATTCATGAAGTAGCCGCTCATGGTGGCGTGGTAGCAATTCCAGAAGCCCGGCCGATAGCCCATGCTATCAAGCAAATAGCGCCACCGCCATGCCCGGCTCATATGGCTCATCCAACCGAACACGATGCTCAGCACAAGCCACCACCAGTTGGCACGGCCGAAGGCATCGAAGAGTTCCGCACGCTGGCCTTCATCCAGTTGGCGATAGAAGTACAGCACAAGCCAAACCCCTAGCGCAATGGGGATCGCCATTTTCAACACACCGATGATGGCTTTCTTCATGGGCGTGATCGATCCCGGTTTTCTTCCATGGCCTTTGCAAGAATTGTGCGGCGGTTCTTTGATCGAAAGGCTTCCGTGTTCATTGGATAGGGACGGTTGCGAATTTATGTGCCAACGGAAGGATGAATGGTCAACGCAGAAGCGTAATGTTGTCTATCAGCCTTACCGGGCCAACAAAAGCAGCTACCAAGGCGATCGCCTCCGTGCGATCATGCCAATCCGATAGAGGTGCCAGTTTGTGGCGGTCGGCGATCCCGAAGTAGTCCACTTTTATCTCTGGAACGGTGGCCAGGATGTCCAAAGCCTTGGCCAGCAGCTCATCCACAGGAATTTTGAATGCGGATCCCGATACCTTTTGTAGAGCACGGTACAGGATCGTTGCTTGTTCACGTTCCACGGCATTTAGACGGGCATTGCGCGAACTCAGGGCCAGACCGTCTGCAGCACGCAAGGTTGGACATGGCACGATCAGTTCAGGCCAACGATAGGCACGGCCAATGTGTTCCAAGATGGTAAGTTGCTGCCGATCCTTTTCTCCGAAGTACGCAAAGTCGGGCCTAACATAGTGGAACAGCCGCTCAACGACGTTCACTACACCACTGAAATGCCCTGGGCGAGAGGGCCCTTCCCAATAGGTGTCCAGCCCACCTAGATCGTAGTTGGTTGGGGTGAAATCAGCGAAAATGGCCTCTTTCTCCGGGGCGAAGAGGGCATTACAGCCTGCATCCAGTAGGAGTTCACGGTCCTTTTCCAATTGCCGTGGGTAATTCTGAAGGTCTTCGGAATTGTTGAACTGGAGAGGGTTCACGAAGATGCTGCAGACCACGCGATGGCCATCCCTTTTGGCACGGTGGATCAATTGGAGGTGTCCTTCGTGCAATGCACCCATAGTGGGCACGAAACCGACCAATGCACCCTCTCGGCGGGCCTTGGCGGACCAATCTGCAATGGTGGTGGGTGAGTGTATGAAATCCACGTCCGGCGCGGGTTTCAGGGGTTGATAGGAGGGGCTAAGCTAGTACCTTGTGTTGATGTTCCGGGAAAAAGTCTATATTTTTGTACCCTCTTTCCCATTCACTTACCCTAATTCCATCCACTTTGAAGAACGTAAAGGTCCTTACTATATCCCAGTCCATTCAACCCTTCATGGACGGTCCGGAGGAAATGGCCAAGGTTACCCGGCACATGCCCCAGGGCATCCTTGAAAGTGGAAATGAAATACGGGTGTTCATGCCCAAATTCGGCTGTATCAATGAGCGCCGACACCAATTGCACGAGGTGATCCGCCTAAGCGGGATGAACCTGATCATCAACGACACGGACCATGCGCTGTTGATCAAGGTGGCCAGTGTACCAAGCGCGCGCATGCAGGTCTACTTCATCGACAACGAAGAGTACTTCAAGCGTAAGGCGGACACCCACGAAGCGGACGGGACCTTCTGTCCCGACAATGACGAGCGTGCCTTGTTCTTCGGCAGAGGGGTGCTTGAGACCGTGCGCAAGTTGGGTTGGGTACCGGACATTATTCATTGCCATGGTTGGATGACGGCCTTCGTTCCTTTGTATGTACGTCACCATTTTGCGGATGATCCACACTTTGAGAACGCCAAGATCATAACCAGTGTCTACGATCAGAAGACGGAATTACTGGACAAGAACATGGCCAAGAAGTTGGAGATGGAAGGATTTGACAAGGAGCTATTGAAAGGCTTCAACAAGCCCACCACGGATGATCTGATCAAGTTCAGTATGTCGTTGTCCGATGCTGTGATACGTGGAAATTCCAAACTGAGCAAGGGTTTGGAAACTGCGGTAAAGGCTTCGAGCGTTCCGGTCATGGCGCATGCCAAGGATGGCGAACACGTGGAGGCCCACAGCGAGTTCTACCAGATGGTCCTGGAAGAGGCATTGGTCTGATCAGAAGGTCCCATGCTATGGAACGCCAAGGTCTGTATCCCACACAGGGGATTCCTACTTTTATTCTGCACAGCGCTCTTGTTCGGATGCCGTAAACCGGACGAGGACCTGGGTTTGGACCTGTTACCGGGAGAGGAGTTGGGTTTGTCGTTCGACACAGTGCCCATTCGAGCATTCAGCTTCCCTGATAGTGCGATACGCACAAGTGGTTTGTCGCGCAATTTGGTCGGTTCTTATTCGGATCCGGACTTCGGAACCCTGCGTGCTAGCACCGTGGTCCAATTACGCCTAACCACCAACAACATTGGCCAAGGGCTGGAAGTGATCGGGTTGGTGCCGGACAGCATCGTTTTGGCCTTGGCGTATGAGACCCCCAGCTACGGATATGGGAATCTGCATCCCCAAGTATTCACCGTGCATGAGTTGACCGAGGACTTATCTGTGGACAGCTTGTACCACAGTGACGATTTTCCGCAGGTGGCTAGTGAAGATCTGGTGGCTGAACATGCGAGTTTGCTCACCCCTGAACCCTTTACCTCACCTGAGATCGGTGGGGTGACGGCCTTACCGCAATTGCGTATTCGGTTGAAGGAAAGCTTGGCTCGTCGGTTCCTGTCCGCTTTCAACACGCCTGACCTTGTGGACAACACAGCATTCTTGACATTCTTCAAAGGATTACAGGTGGGCGTGGAGAATGGTACGCAGGCCCCATATCAAGGCGGTGTGCTCTATTTCAACACACAAAGCAGTGCAAGCAAGGTCACTGTGTATTACAAGGATACCTTGAGCAGTGATCCGCAGCTGCCACGAGTGCTGGACCTTGCTATCTCCAGCAACAGTGTACGTTACACCACGGTAGAACGCGATCGGACCCAAGCGGTCATGTTGGTCCAAGCACTTTCGGACACCTCGGCACTGGCACCATCCACTTATGTTCAGGCCTTGGGCGGCTTGCGAACGGCGATCCGATTTCCGGAGCTTGAGGTACGGACAGCTGAGGGGAAGGCACTTTCCAAGGCGGAATTGGTGGTCCCCGTCTCCGGTGTGTTCTATCCGTCGTACGGACCTCCGGCACAACTCTTCGTGTTCAGGAAGGGGAGTGCCGGGGGCGATGTGTTCCTTCCGGATCAACTTCAGGGCATACAAGCGATCGGTGGGAACTATGATGCGGCAACGAACGCCTACGTCTTCAATATCACCCGATACGTCCAAGGGGTCTTCAGCGGCACCTTCACGAACGGTGGTCTTGAATTGGCCTCCGGCAGTGCAGGTGTAAGCGTCAACAGAGTAGTACTATGTGGTCCTCAGCATCCAACGACGCCCATGCAACTTCAACTTACATTTACCACATACTGAACACTCCATGTGCGGCATAGTGGCATACCTCGGCAAAAGAGAAGCGTACCCGATCCTGATCAATGGTCTTCGGAGGTTGGAATACCGTGGGTATGATAGTGCGGGTGTGGCCTTGATGGATCAAGGGAAACTTACCGTCTACAAATGCAAAGGCAAGGTTAGCGATCTAGAGGCTTTTGTTGGTACGCGTTCAACTCAGGCCACGGTTGCGATCGGACATACTCGGTGGGCGACACATGGACCACCCAATGATGTGAATGCACACCCACATCAGAGCACAAGCGGCGATCTCGTGTTGATCCATAATGGGATCATTGAGAACTATGCTTCTTTGAAAGTGGAGCTTGTGAACAGGGGACATTCATTTCTAAGCGACACGGACACTGAAGTATTGGTGCATTTGATAGACGACATCCAACGCACTGAGAAAGTTGATCTGGCCGAGGCGGTCCGACTGGCCTTGCAAAGTGTTGTGGGTGCTTATGCCATTGTGGTATTGGACAAGAAGGCACCGGACATGATGGTTGCTGCACGCAAGAGCTCTCCACTTGTGATCGGTATTGGTGATGGGGAGTATTTTGCGGCGAGTGATGCCACCCCGATCGTGGAGCACACCAAGAACGTGGTCTATCTGGAAGATGGTGAGATCGCGGTGATCGATCGGGAGCATGGCCTGAAGATCAGGAACGTCAAGAACCAGGAGAAGACCCCTTTCATACAAGAGCTGGAGTTGCACTTGGAGGCCTTGGAAAAGGGGGGCTATGATCACTTCATGCTGAAGGAGATCCATGAACAGCCGCGAAGTATCCGCGACAGTATGCGTGGCCGCTTGAACTTGGCCAAGGGCGAGGTCGTTTTGGGAGGGATCACCGATCATGAGCAGAAGTTCGTGAATGCGAAGCGTATCCTCATTGTGGCTTGCGGCACCAGTTGGCATGCGGGCATGGTGGGCGAATACCTGTTCGAGGAATTTGCGCGGATCCCCGTGGAAGTGGAGTACGCCAGTGAATTCCGATATCGCAACCCGATCGTAGGGGAAGATGACCTGGTGATCGCGATCAGCCAAAGTGGAGAAACTGCCGACACCATGGCCGCGATCGAATTGGCGAAGAACCGGGGCGCCACGATCATCGGTATTTGCAATGTGGTGGGCAGTAGCATCGCGCGCATAACACATGCAGGATCCTACACGCACGCCGGACCTGAGATCGGAGTGGCGAGCACGAAGGCTTTCACCGCTCAGGTAACCGTGCTCACCTTGATGGCCTTAATGGTGGGTCAGAAGAAGGGCGTTCTCAGCGGTGGTCATTTCCATCGGTTGCTGAATGAACTCGATGCGATACCTGAGAAGGTACAGAAAGTGCTTGGGACCGAGGCGCAGATCAAGTACATCGCGGACATTTACAAGAATGCCACCAATGCGCTATACCTAGGTCGCGGCTATACCTTCCCAGTAGCATTGGAGGGAGCATTGAAGTTGAAGGAGATCAGCTACATCCATGCCGAGGGATATCCTGCCGCAGAGATGAAGCATGGTCCTATTGCGTTGATCGATGAGGCCATGCCCGTGATCGTTATCGCAACGAAAGGTGCGAGCTACGAGAAGGTGGTAAGCAACATCCAAGAAGTGAAGGCGCGAAAAGGAAAGGTGATCGCCATAGTCACCGAAGGCGATACGGTCGTGAAAGACCTCGCCGACCATGTGATCGAGATCCCCGAAACCTCCGATGCCCTCGTGCCTTTGCTCAGCGTGGTGCCGCTGCAGCTGCTCAGCTACCACATCGCCGTAATGCGCGGGTGCAACGTGGACCAGCCAAGGAACTTGGCCAAGAGCGTTACTGTGGAGTAAGGGGCTCTTTTGGGGTGCCCCACATGATGATCCTGTCGTTGTTCCGATAGGGTGCAAGATCCTTCTTCAGCAGGATGTGCACCACATCCAGCAGGACAAGCACTCCGAATCCACCGAAGGTGATCCCGTAGATCACGGCCACATGTGGCTTAGTGCCGAAATAGATCCGGTGTGCCCCAAAAGCGCCCAACAGCACTGCGAGACCTGAGCTGATCACCCGCTCATTCTCGTGCCGTGGAAGACTATCCAGACCCGCGATCAGCACGCTCCACTCTCCTTCAGGGATACCGTTCTTGGTTCCGAGTGGACCTCCTGCGAAGGCACCTTGGCAGATCAACAGGCAAAAACTGAAGAAGAGGCTTTTTGGGACCATGGCGCACGCGGGGTCATCGCCATTCCTTTTGAATAGGGAATTGATACCCCGCAGGTGCTAAAAGTAGAACGGGCATTGCGGAGAACCCACAATGCCCGTCCAGCATCCATTTGGTCGGCTCCTATTTCGCAGCTGCGAATCGACGGGCCACCTCAGGCCAGTTCACGACGTTCCAAAACGCGGTGATATAATCCGGACGGCGGTTCTGATAGTGCAGGTAATAGGCGTGCTCCCAAACGTCCATGCCCAGGATCGGCGTGCCTCCACAGCCGGTATCAGGCATCAGGGGGTTGTCCTGGTTCGGCGTGCTGCACACCTCCAGTTTTCCACCCTTGTGTACGCATAGCCAAGCCCAGCCACTACCGAAACGGGTCGCTCCAGCTACGGCGAATTTTTCCTTGAACGCATCGAATGAACCGAAGTCCTTGTCGATCGCTTGTGCAAGTTCTCCCCCGGGGTTGCCACCGGCTTTAGGGGCCATAATGGTCCAGAACAAACTATGGTTGTAATGTCCGCCGCCGTTGTTCCGTACAGCAGCCTTGGACATGTCCAAATTCTTCATGATCTCCTCGATCGGCTTGTCCGCATCGGGCGTGCCCTCCAAGGCTTTGTTCAAGTTGGTCACATACGCATTATGGTGTTTGCCATGGTGTATCTCCATGGTCTTTTTGTCAATGTGGGGTTCCAACGCATCAAACGCGTAGGGTAGGTCAGGTAGGGTGAATGCCATTTTGGTCGTATTCTTTTAGGTTTCTGTCGAAAGAGCATCGCGAAGGTACTGAATGAGGCGTTCACCGCTTGCGGATATGATAGCTATGATTACATTTGCGGCAACTTTCACCCCCAAACCGTAAGGAAAAATGATCAAGAAGTTCGCAATGCTCGCCACCATGGCGGCATTTTTCGTGGCTTGCTCCAGCAGCACCCCGGAGACGATGGAAAACAGCGCTGATGAAGCTGCTAATTCCGCACAAGAAATGATGGACAAAGCTGCTGCTGATGCAGAAGCTGCTGCCGCAACCGCAACTGATGCTGCTGCTGAAGCTGTTGACGCTGCAGAGAACGCTGTGGACGCCGCAGGAAACGCTGTTGATGCTGCTGGCCAGAAGGTTGACGGCGCTGTTGAAGCTGTTAAGGAAGAAGTGAAGCACTAAGCTTTCTAACACAACGAATTGAATTGGGGCCGTAAGGCCCCTTTTCTTTTGTGCCAAGAATTGCGCTGGCAGAACGTTGATGGGACCCATCAGCAAGGGTCCATGTCCATCTTCTGAAGATGCATCTAACATCGACACTCTGGATGAGGATCACGATCAACCAACCTATTGGCTGGTTATCATCCCAATTTGCCCACCGGTCCGCAATAAGACCTCTCGCGCTTTATTGAATGCATCATCCTTCACCAGCAGGATCCGGTAATATCCAACATCGCCCCAAACATTCCGTGCGATGCCGGCCTTCAAACGCATAGCGATCCGTTCACGTGACCTTGAGGATTCCTCTGGCCTAACCGTTATCTTCTCCTTGACGGCGAAGCGGTCCAGTTCGGCAAGTAGAGCGGCTGGCACCATGTAGCGCTTGGCGAACTCCTCGGAAGTGCCGTAGGTGGCCATCAGTTTCGCTCTTTCCCGATCGGCCACATCGAACGAGAATTGGTTCAAGGTGCCAGAGAAGAACAGGTCACTGAGGTAGCCGGAGGACTCCACGGTATCCGTCGGTACAAAGATGTCCGGCACTACGCCGCCGCCTCCGTATACGGTCCTTCCTTTCAAGGTCTTATAGGCCTTTGAAGTGTCCAATGGAATACTGTCCACATTGAACAACTCTCCATGGCCTACGCGATCCTCCAGGTCTTCCATGTAATCGATGTCCTTTCCATAGGGCCGTTGTATCGACCGGCCGCTGGGGGTGTAGTAGCGTGCAGTTGTTAATCGTACCGCACTGCTATCGGGCAGTGGAACGTGCTCCTGTACCAAGCCCTTTCCGAAGGTGCGACGTCCTACGAGGATGGCTCGGTCATTGTCTTGCATGGCACCTGCGATGATCTCACTTGCGCTGGCCGATCCTTCATCGATCAGCACGGCGAATGGGATCTTTTCATACCCCCCATCCGTTGTAGCTACAGCATCCTGCCTCGCAGAATGGACCCCTTCGGTATACACGATCATTTCGCCGGTTGGAAGGAATTCATCGGCCAAGGAGATGGCAGCGTTAAGGTAACCGCCACCGTTCCCACGCAGATCAAGTACCAAGCGCGACATGCCTTGTTCTCGAAGTGAATTCGCCGCTGCGAGGAATTCCTCGTGTGTATTCTTCGCGAAACGCACCAATTTGATGTAGCCGGTACCATCGGGTCCCAAGAACGAAGCGGCCACACTGTTGATCGGGATCTTGCCGCGTTCAATGCTCACATCAAAGGGTTTGGCCTTGCCGTGGCGAATGATGCTCACCACGACGGTGCTGCCTTTTGGCCCACGTAATTGCTTCATCACTTGATCGTTCGTGATGTCGATCCCCGCAAGCGGTTCACCGTTCGCCGAAATGATGCGATCGCCAGTGCGGATACCGACCGCAGCGCTGGGGCCGCCTTCAATGGGTGAGATCACAACCACAGTATCATGTTGTATGGCGAATTCCACGCCGATCCCATCGAAGCTGCCTTCCAACGGTTCTTGTGTGGCGCGCAATTCCGCTGCGCTTATGTAATAGCTGTGCGGGTCCAGACGTTGCAGGATGTCCTGGAGCACCTCGTCCACCAGCTTGCTTTTCTGAACGGTATCAACATACTCCGCATCGATCAGGTCCAACACCTGGCCGATCTTGTCCGAGGCGCTGGGCCTGTGCATCTGGAAGATCGATAGCGGTCCGGCACTACTGGAGCCTAGATCACGACCGATGTAGAGGCCAACGACCAAGGCAAGTGCCAATAGGATCGGGTAGAAAACAGAAGGTCCCCGCCGGTGATCGGACATATCAGAGTGCTTGCAATTGGGTAACCAACAAGCCGCCTTCTTTCAATAGGTCCAAGCCGGCCGGATCCTTGTACGGGTCCAAAAATACCAACCGGCCGATGCCTGCTTGTAGGATCAGCTTACTGCAATCCTTGCATGGTGAATGCGTGAGATATAACGTCGCACCCTTGGCATTGTTCGTACTGCGGGCCACTTTCATGATCGCGTTCGCTTCAGCATGGAGAACGTACCAATGGGTATCTCCGTGTGTGTCTTCACAATCGTTGGGGAAACCAGTAGGCGTACCGTTGTAGCCGTCGCTGATGATCATGCCTTCCTTCACCAACAGAGCCCCTACCTTCTTGCGGTTGCAGTGGCTCAGTTTGGCCCACTCCAGTGCCATTTTCATGTAGGCACGGTCGTAGCGTTCCTGCTTGGCAGGGTTGGTGTGGACCAGAGAATCCGATGTGGTTGACATGGTGCGAATACCATTGCGGCCGCACGAGGCGGCCGCAATTTAAAAAGTACCCAGGGCGGGACTCGAACCCGCACGACTTGCATCACTGGTGTTTGAGACCAGCGCGTCTACCATTCCGCCACCTGGGTAGGTATTGGGGCTGCAAAGGTAGCAGTTGGATACCACTTTTCGGCACATTGAGTTTTAGGAACTACGACAAAATGGGCGGTGCTGATCTCCCCAGCGCCGCCCATTCCAATTGGAATGCGTTCACTCCTTCACCAAACGCCCAACTTGCACCGCACCAAGATCCACAATGCGTATGGCGTAAACCCCAGCGGGCAATTTGCTCACATCAATGGTGGTGGTTTGTCCTAGGGCCGGATGTTGAGCGACCAAGCTGCCATGGGCATCTAGTATTTGAACCTGTGACCGGGTATTTCCATTTGGCATGAGAATGTTGACTTTATCATTGGCGGGATTTGGGAAGAAGAACAAGCTGTTTGTGGCTTTTGTCCGTTCGAATACACCCGAGGTGAAGTCGTTGCAAATGGATCCGCTGTTATCAGAACTTGTGAACATGCCCGGAATGGTTTCGACAAAGGCGCGAACACTATCGACACGGGTTTGCAAAGCTTCCAAACTTGTTTGCGAGCTGCTTGGACTTGCACGGACGTAGACGAATGCCACCAGCAAGTTGATCGATGAGCCTGGTTCAAGGGTTCGGGGTCCCATACAAGCCAACATGCGCCGATCACCGGGTAAATTCGTGGCGGTGGTTTCGGTCCAGGGTGCTTGCGGAATTCCTACAGTACCCAAAGCAAGTGGATCACTATTGCCGGGAAAGGCATAGAGGGACCTGATCGCACTTGGGTCGGAGGTATAACCTGTTCCGCCATAACTCTGAACAGCGCCGTTCTTCCACACCCCTCGCAGGTAATTGAAATAATGGCTCGGCCAGAGCATGTCCGGGTCCGTCATGGCCGGATCCCCGTCGCGCAACCAGTAGGATGAACCGCTGAGACCGAAACGTTCGTTGTCCGTAAAGCCATCAGCGAAACCGGTACCATAATGGTACAGTTGATCGATCGTTTCTGCATTGTCCATGCCGTCCGGGTCCAAGTACGCTCCTTTCAAGATCACCATACCAGCAGCTGGTGGATCCGTTCCGAATCCTGCGTGTCCGAAACAGTCCTGATCATCGGCATCTCCGTTGATGGCGTAGATCATGGATCGTTGGGCATCCGTGCCTGCGAAGTCATCTTCGCCGCAGCCCAAGTCGAAATCGACGAACTGGCCCAAGTGAAAATTCTCAAGTGTTTGAGTTCCACGGTTCACGATGTGGTATTGCACGAACACGGTTTGTTGCAGCGCAGGGTCCTGGGCATAAGCGAATGGCATCATGTGTATCTCCAGCCCGATCGTCTCTCCATAACTTTCCGTATGCGGCTCCAGTTTGTCATTGAAGATCGTGTAGAGTGCTTGGTCACCAAGGACACAGGGATGGTCACCGTTCGCAGGGTCGTACGTGCCATCATTGTTGTAGTCAAAGAATGGAGCTAGATAAGGAGCCTGTCCCGCGCCAATGTCCCCTTGAGCGGGCCAAGTGACGAAACTCTCTGGGATCGTGTAACCGTTCGGGAAGGCAATTGCCGGATCACAACCAAGATCATTGATGCAGGCGAAGTATGCCCGGTGTAGATCAACATCGGCAGCATTGATGGTCCATACGCGGTCGTAGGCGGTAGAAACTGCTGGGGTAATGGAAGCATCTCCTGTAACGGTCAATGGCCCTGGAAAGAAATCGGTACCATCGCCATATAGGTGTGCGGCCAACTTCGAGCTACCTTCCGGCGATGTGCCTCCCGCCCATAAACCAGAAGCAGCCACAATACCCGTTCCATTTGATACAGGCTCCACCAAGGCGGGTTCACCCGATAGTGGATCCGGCCCGATCAGGCCGTTCGAATAAACACGCATTTGAACGTCGTTCACATTCAGCAGTGCGACACCTTGCGCGTTGACCTCTGGGATAAGTGTAATGCATGCGAGAGTGGCGAGTAGTATGTGCTTCATTACGGTTGGTTTTGGTTGAACAAGCCTTTGTTCAACCAAACGTACCGCGTGCTCAATTCGAGAACTAGTGCAGTCCGACCAACGGTGTTCTCGGCTTAACCAACGGTTCATCACAACCGATTTCGATAGGTCGCTCCTCACAACTTCCCCAACAGCACCCGCATATCCACTTTTTCACCAACGATGCTGCCGAGGTCTGATATTGCCACGCGTTCCTGCAACATGGTATCGCGGTCGCGGATGGTTACGGCATCATCGGTGAGCGTATCGTGGTCCACGGTAATGCAGTACGGCGTGCCTATCGCATCTTGTCTGCGGTACCGTTTGCCGATGCTGTCCTTGTCGTCGTACTGGCAGTTGTGCGAGAGCTTCAAGGTGTCGATGATGGCCCGTGCTTTTTCAGGTAGACCATCCTTCTTTATCAGCGGCATTACGGTCACTTTAACTGGAGCTAGTGCGGCAGGGATCCGCAGCACCACACGCTCTTCTCCGTTCTCCAACTTCTCTTCCTCATACGCCGCGCTGAACATTGCTAAGAACATACGATCAAGACCGATCGATGTTTCCAACACGTAGGGCACGTAGCTCTCGTTGGTCTCGGTATCGAAGTAGCGCAGCTTTTTGCCGCTATGCTCTTCGTGTGCCTTGAGGTCGAAATCGGTGCGGCTATGGATCCCTTCGAGTTCCTTGAATCCCATTGGGAATTTGAACTCGATGTCGCACGCGGCGTTGGCGTAATGCGCCAGTTTGATGTGGTCGTGGAAGCGGTAGTTCTCCACGGGCATGCCGAGTGCGTTGTGCCACGCCATGCGCTTCTCTTTCCACGTCTTGTACCACTCCATTTCGGTGCCGGGCTTGATGAAGAATTGCATCTCCATCTGCTCGAACTCCCGCATGCGGAAGATGAATTGCCGGGCCACGATCTCGTTGCGGAACGCCTTACCGGTTTGTGCAATACCGAAGGGCAACTTCATGCGTGCGCTCTTCTGCACATTGAGGAAATTCACGAAGATGCCTTGTGCCGTTTCCGGACGTAAGTAGATCGTACTGCTCTCGCCGCTCACACTTCCAAGTTCGGTGGCGAACATCAAATTGAACTGGCGTACTTCGGTCCAATTCGCAGTGCCGCTAACCGGGCATTTGATCTCTTCATCGATGATCAACTGGCGCACACCTTCCAAGTCGTTCGCCTCGAGAACGGCTTTCATTCGGCCTTCCACCGCATCGATCCGGTCCTGACTACGTTTCACATTTGGGTTGGTCGCAAGGAACTGTGTTTCATCAAAGGCATCGCCGAATTTCTTCTTCGCCTTCTCCACCTCCTTGGCGATCTTGTCGGCGTACTTCGCCATGTGCTCTTCCAGCAACACATCGGCGCGGTAACGCTTCTTGCTGTCCTTGTTATCGATCAGCGGATCGTTGAAGGCATCCACGTGGCCACTGGCTTTCCATACGGTGGGGTGCATGAAGATCGCAGTGTCGATGCCCACGATGTTCTCGTTGAGCTTCGTCATGGCCTCCCACCAATACCTGCGGATGTTGTTCTTCAGTTCCACGCCATACGGACCGTAGTCGTAGGTGGCGCTAAGGCCATCGTAGATCTCGCTGCTTTGGAACACGAAGCCATACTCTTTTGCATGGCCGATAAGGGTCTTGAGGCGGTCTTCTTGATTGCTCATGATGTTGCTCGTACGCCTTGGAAACCTGTGGCGACGGGAGCGCAAAGATGGGTATTGGAACGCGTTGCCGCACTACGTTCGCAATGGCATGACGCAGATCAACCAGATGACCGCAGATGTCCTGTGCCACACCTCTCGCTACCTTTACCGCTATGAAGCCCGCACCGGTATTCCAGCGCCGCATCTTTTGGGATGTGGACTTCGATGATAAATTGACTACGATGCCAAGGCGAGTTTTGTGATCGAGCGTGTTTTCGAGCGGGGCGATGTGCAGGACATACGGAACTGTAGGCGGTATTATGGGGATGAGGTTGTTATTGAGGCGTTGCTGACCGCCAAGTTCCTTGCATTGACCACCTTGCATTTCGTTAGTGCGATCTTTGAAAAACCGTTGGAGGAATTCCGATGCTACACTACGAGACAGTCGAACCCGACACACTTGCCGTACTGAAGCGATTGATGGCTTTGGAGGCGTTGAAGACCTACTCCCTTGTTGGGGGAACGGCATTGGCACTTCGGTATGGCCATCGAATATCGGTTGATATTGATCTTTTCACCGAGACGGGTTTGGACCATAATAAAGTCATCGAGGCAATTTCCAACGAATTCGGTCCATCTTTTACCTATCAAGAAGATCATCAGATCAAGTGGGCGGTCTTTGGCTTTATTGATAATGTGAAACTGGATATTGTTCGATTTCCACATGCACGAATAGCGGATGTGATCGAGATCGATGGTCTACGCCTTTATGACGATGCTGACATAGGCCCTATGAAGATAGAGGCCATACTTCACCGCGGCCAGAAGAAAGACTTTTGGGACCTGCTTGAGCTTCTTAAAGCACACGGTGTGCAATGGATCATGGATAAACACAGGTTGAAATATCCCAAGAGCACGATTTCGATCAGCCTTTCCAAGGCAATAACCTACTTTGTTGATGCCGAAAAGAGCGAGACACCAGTTAGCCTCAAGGGCCAAAAGTGGGATCGTGTGAAGCAGGACATCGTCCGTATGGTCAATGGCTTTTTGCTCTGAAGTGATCTGCGCACAATGGAAACCTTCGAGGTGGACATAACCAACAAAAAGGGCGAAAGCCCTGCTGGAGCAATTCGAACAATGAGTTCCGCCGGTCACATATTCGATATGATCGCCCGAATGAAGGCAAATGCGAGTCGGAAGAAGGTTCCCTTCGATAGGACTGTTGATGTTGAGAACCGAAAGCTCCTAGATCCGGCCTTGTTGCGCGAGGAGATACCGATGAAGGTTGAACGCGGTTCGACGAACGGTTCGAAAGACACAACAGCGCGAACAACGTATCAACCGCATCATGATCGCGTTCATGGCGTTGACCGTGCTCGTCGTTAGTGTCTATTTGTGGCTTTTGGCCCCGTAGCTTCGCGCCAATGATCGAACACCGCAACACCCTCATCAGCGAGGACCTCTTCGAGAAACGCTTCGTCTGCGACCTCAACGCATGCAAGGGCGCATGTTGCGTGGCAGGAGAGAGCGGTGCACCGTTGGAACAGGAAGAGGCGGATCTATTGAAAGAACTGTGGCCGAAGATCAAGCCTTACATCCCCGAGAAAGGGCAGCGGGCGATCGACGCGCATGGCGTGAGTGAGGTGGATCATGATGGGGACCTGGTGACCACATTGGTGGAAGGCCGTGAGGAGTGTGCGTTCACCGTGTTCGATGACAAGGGCATAGCGCTCTGTGGAGTAGAGAAAGCCTGGAAGGATGGCGCGATCCCCTTCCGCAAGCCGATCAGTTGCCACTTATATCCGATCCGTATCTTGAAACTCGCAGACCACGACGGACTCAATTACCACACATGGCCGATCTGCAAACCTGCATGCAGTTGTGGCGCCAAGTTGGACGTACCCGTTTACAAATTCCTGAAGGACGCGTTGGTCCGGAAGTACGGTGCAGAATGGTACGCGGAGTTGGAGGAGATCAAAGCGGCCTGGGATTCGGATCGCGAGGCGCGGATCAGCAATGGAACGCGTTGGTGACCCCTTCGCACCACTTTCACTCTAGGTCACTTTGCGACGGGAGGAATTCTGCTCTTTACGGATCGGCTGATCAAATTCCGCCCGTGCTGTCGCATTGCGTGGGACGTCGCTCTGGAATGACAGCAACGACGCCTGCTACAGGAGCTCTCGGAACGCATATCGCCCTACGGCCGTGCGGTACGTGCATTGTTAACGGATCGTGAAAAGATTTGCTTGCAAAGTTGCTTTCGCGATCTCCGTCACGATCCACGGGAGGAACCGGTACATGTTGAAAACTACGGGAATTTAGAGAGGTCCATCGCTTGTACAACCTTTTCCATAGACCCACTTTTGTAACCCGTCGACGACGCCCTTTTCTGCCGCCGACGGAACCAAGAACAGACCGCATTTTTGAAAACAGGGGCCTTCCCTTGCTGGAATTGTCATCCCCAATAAGAAGTGAAAAGCGAACGCGCATGAGCACGAAGAACAAGGAAGCCCAAATGAGCATGGATGCATTGCTTCCTCCCGATGTTGAAGCAGCCAACGAACCCCTCTTGAAGGAGAACAAGGATCGCTTCGTGATCTTCCCGATCCAGCACAACGACATTTGGCAGTTCTATAAGCAGCATGAAGCCGCATTCTGGACCGCCGAGGAGATCGACATGCACGCTGACCTCGTGGATTGGGCCGATAAGCTCAACGACGACGAACGTTACTTCATCAAGCATGTGCTCGCCTTCTTCGCGGCCAGCGATGGTATCGTGAACGAGAACCTTGCGGAGAATTTCGTGCACGAGGTCCAATACCCCGAAGCACGCTTCTTCTATGGCTTCCAGATCGCGATGGAGAACATCCACAGCGAGACGTACAGTTTGTTGATCGACACCTTGATCAAGGACCCGATCGAAAAGGACCACCTCTTGCACGCCATAGACACCGTGGATTGTGTGAAGAAGAAAGCGGATTGGGCGCTGCGCTGGATCAGCAAGGGAAACTTCGCGGAACGTTTGGTGGCATTCGCTGCGGTGGAAGGCATCTTCTTCAGCGGAAGCTTCTGCAGCATTTTCTGGTTGAAGAAGCGCGGCTTGATGCCCGGCCTCACATTCAGCAATGAGCTCATCAGCCGCGACGAAGGGTTGCATTGCGACTTCGCTTGCTTGCTCTACAACAAGCACATCATCAACAAGCTGAGCAAAAAGACGGTGGAGAAGATCATCATGGATGCCGTGGAGATCGAGAAGGAATTCGTGACCGATGCCCTGCCTGTGAACCTGATCGGCATGAACGCCAAGTTGATGCAGCAGTACATCGAGTTCGTGGCCGATCGATTGTTGATGGAATTGGGCAACGAGAAGGTGTACAACGCCACCAACCCGTTCGATTTCATGGAGATGATCAGCCTACAGGGCAAGACCAATTTCTTCGAGAAGCGCGTGGGCGAATACCAGAAGGCCGGCGTGCTGAACCAGGACAACAAGGGTGATTCAAAATTCACCATGGACGCGGATTTCTAGATGTGTAGCGTCGACCCACCGGGTCGACTTGCGGATCATCGGGTCGACCAACTGGATCCGAACCAATTAACAAGAACCGGTTGAAGATCGACCGGAACGTGCGGGGGGGAGAGGCGGTAAGATCCGGACCTTGGGGAACGGTTGAAGGACCTTCTGAGGTTTGTAAAAGGAGGGAGGTCCCTTCGACTAGAAAAAGAACGGGCGGGAGCCCATCACAATACGGACCGGCAACGGTTCCGGGTAAAGAGAAGCAAAGAACATGTTCGTGATAAAGCGCGATGGACGCCGGGAGGCCGTCAAATTTGATAAGATCACCGCCCGTGTAAAGAAGCTGTGCTACGGGTTGGATCCCATGGTGGATGCCACACAGGTCACCCTGAAGGTGATCGACGGTATCTACGATGGCGTTACCACCACCATCTTGGACAACCTAACGGCTGAGGTATCCGCCACCATGACGGTGAAGCACCCGGACTACGCGCAACTCGCCAGCCGCATTGCGGTGAGCAACTTGCACAAGAGCACCAAGAAGTCCTTCAGCGAGGCGATGACGGCCCTGTACACGTACATGGACCCGAAGACCGGTGCCAAGGCATCGTTGCTCGCCGATGATGTCCACAAGATCATCATGGACAACGCCGAGGTGTTGGACAGCGCCATCATCTACGACCGTGATTTCAACTACGATTTCTTCGGTTTCAAAACACTCGAACGCAGCTACCTCTTGCGCTTGAACGGTGAAGTCGCCGAACGTCCGCAGCACATGCTGATGCGTGTGGCCGTGGGCATCCACAAGAACGACATCGACAGCGCGATCCGCACGTACAACGACCTTAGCGAAGGTTGGTACACGCACGCCACTCCCACGCTCTTCAATGCCGGCACACCGAAGCCGCAGATGAGCAGCTGCTTCCTGTTGCAGTTGAAGGACGACAGCATCAACGGCATCTACGACACGCTGAAGCAGTGCGCACAGATCAGCCAGAGCGCCGGTGGCATTGGCCTGAGCATCCACAACCTGCGTGCGAAGGGCAGCTACATCAAAGGCACCAACGGCACCAGCAACGGCATCGTACCCATGTTGCGTGTGTTCAACGACACAGCGCGTTACGTGGACCAAGGCGGCGGAAAGCGCAAGGGCAGCTTCGCGATGTACCTGGAGCCATGGCATGCCGACATCTTCGACTTCCTCGAGCTGAAGAAGAACCACGGTAAGGAAGAGATGCGCGCCCGCGACCTGTTCTACGCCATGTGGATCAGTGACCTCTTCATGAAGCGTGTGGAGCAGAACGGCGAATGGACCTTGATGTGCCCCAACGAATGTCCCGGCTTGGCGGACACCTGGGGTGCCGAGTTCGAAGCGCTGTACGAGAAGTACGAGACCGAAGGCAAAGGCCGCAAGACCATCAAGGCGCAAGAGCTTTGGTTCAAGATCCTGGAAAGCCAGATCGAGACCGGTACACCGTACATCCTCTTCAAGGACGCGGCCAACGGCAAGAGCAACCAGCAGAACCTGGGCACCATAAAGAGCAGCAACCTCTGCACAGAGATCATCGAATACACCAGCCCTGATGAAGTGGCCGTATGCAACCTCGGTTCCCTGGCGTTGCCGAAGTACGTGACCAAAGGCAGGTTCGATCACGACAAGCTGTTCGAAGTAACCTACCAACTGGCGCGGAACCTGAACCGGGTGATCGACCAGAACTATTACCCGATCCCCGAAGCGCGCAAGAGCAACATGCGCCACCGCCCCATCGGCATCGGTGTGCAAGGTTTGGCGGATGCCTTCATCCTGATGCGTTATCCGTTCGACAGTGTGGAAGCGAAAGTGCTGAACCGCGAGATCTTCGAGACCATCTACTACGCGGCCATGACGGCCAGCAAGGACCTGGCGATCGAAGAAGGCCCGTACGAAACGTACGAAGGCAGCCCCGTGAGCGAAGGCGTGTTCCAGTTCGACATGTGGGGCGTGAAGCCGACCGACCGTTGGGAGTGGGACGTATTGCGCGAAGAAGTGAAGAAGCACGGTGTGCGCAACAGCTTGCTCTTGGCCCCGATGCCAACAGCCAGCACCGCGCAGATCCTGGGCAACAACGAATGCTTCGAGCCCTACACCAGCAACATCTACACCCGTCGTGTATTGAGCGGCGAATTCGTGGTGGTGAACAAATACCTGTTGCGCGACCTGGTGAAGTTGAGCCTGTGGGGCGAAGACCTCAAGAACAAGATCATCGCGGCGAATGGCAGCGTGGCCAACATCCCCGAGATCCCACAGAACCTGAAGGACCTCTACAAGACCGCGTGGGAGATCAGCCAGAAGGTGATCATCGACATGGCCGCGGACCGTGGTGCGTTCATCTGCCAGAGCCAGAGCCTAAACATCTTCATGGAGAATGCCAACTTCGGCAAGCTCACCAGCATGCACTTCTACAGCTGGAAGGCGGGCCTGAAGACCGGCATGTACTACCTGCGCACCAAGGCCGCCACCGACGCCATCAAGTTCACCGTGGACAAGGCGAAGCTCACCGAGCCCACCGCCAAGGCCGTGCAAGAAGCGCCCACCACCAAGGTGAAGCAAGTGGCACTGCAAGGCAACACACTGCACGCTGCCGTGGAAGAAGTGGAAGAGACCGAAGAAGTAGATACGGACATACCCGTAAGCGCCGTGGAAAAGCAGAACGGCGAGCGCATGAAGACCCTAAGCAAACAAGCACAAGCCCAAGCGGAGATCAGCTGTTCGCTGGATGATCCGGAGGGGTGTGAGATGTGTTCGGGGTAGGAGCTGATAGTATGGCTAATTTGACACAAACAACCATTACAGCGCTTAGCGCGGAACTGAATAATTTCTATTGGCGCACGAACCGCCCGTTGGCGCCATTCGAAATGCCCAAGGTTTGGGAAAGTCGGAATCTAACGAAACTTGTCGGTTGTGGCGCCGTTGGCGTTCAAGGGAAAAGGGATGGAGAGATTTATCAGAATTTCTCCTTAGTTACGTCGATTGATTTCTTTTGGATAAGCAAACCTTTGATGTATGCTGTTGCGTTGATTTTGGGATGATAAAACGGCTTTGATCGTTCCCAAAGTTATCTAGTTTTTAAAAGGGGTACGGAGGCTTGTGATGCCATATTAACGTTGGCACATGAAGTTCTGATGCGTTTGGATGAAAAGGATTGGCAAGAAAGGAATGAACGCAACCGCGCCAAAGGAACTGTGGAGTTGGCAAAGTTGTTCGAACCATCTTTCAGTTGGCCAAGTTTGACGGCATAGTATCGCGTTGCGGATAAATCTCGCAACATTGAGCACGTCGGCAATTGGGCTAATGGGTTCTAGAACAGCAGTACACTTCGTATGACATATCGAAATGCAATTGTGAGGTAAGTTTGTAATGTGAGCAACAACGACAGGGGAAAGAGAAAGGGGAAAAACAAAGCCCAACCCTTACCAAGTCTAGGTGAGATTAACGCCGCATACCTATCAACTGAATCAGAGAGTGCGGCACTGCAACGAATTCTTCATCCGCCGCAAAACAAGGTTATCAGGTCACCACGCAAGTATCTCATTGAACGAGAAGCACGAGCCAAGGTAATTGAAGGGGAACTCGCTCTATTGAATCAAAAAAGAAAGTATTGGTAATCGCGGAGCTAGCAGAAGGGTAAAGCGAAAACGTGGTCAAAAGCCCGGTCCGAACTCAAGGAGCTAACAGCGGAAATTAATAGCCGCAATCGAACACTTTTGCGGATTCGCACTAGTGCCTTTCAGGTGTTTAAGATCAAAGTCTGGGAACTTACTGAAGCACAACCACTGGACCAGCTAGAGAATTTTGAATTGCGTTCGTGGAAGGGGTGGCACATTGATCATGTCTTGAGCATCGCAGAAGGATACAAACTTGGGCTACCGGCGGAAACACTAGCATGTATCTCAAACCTAAGAATGTTGCCTGCTGAAAACAACATTAGCAAGCATACCAAAACCGTGTTTACTGATTTGTTCAACAAGGAAAAGTAATCTTCAACCTTCCAGGCCCTTCCGACTTCGGAAGACCCAGCTACGGCGAATGTCCTCTCGCGGGTTGCGAAAGGCGATCGGGACTTCACCTACAAGCAATGCGTCGTTCAATAGAGGACTACGAAATAGGAAATCCGCAGAAGCAGAAGTCAAGGCTATCTCTTTATGTCGTACACCGTCAAATAGTGTCCCGCTTGACATTCCACGTGTACACTGGTGCCTTCATTACCGGCAATTACAATAAACGGGAATTTCCCGCCAACGTAAGTAGGTCCTATGCCATTTTCAACAGAAGCTATAGATAAGTGCCAATGATCAGGCAACATTGGAAGTGCTACAAGTCTGCCTTGGGGAATAGTTGCCGTCGATTGTAGTATCGTACATATACATCCTGCATCCATTGACGAGATATTCCAATTATGACCGGACTGCACTGCATAGGTGTCAGTGAATGAATCACGATCCTGTCCGATGCGAAGCTCGGTTTGAGCTTCCGATTGCATTGAGATGAAGAGGAATATGGCTAATACAATTCTCATGGCTAAAGCTTCATGGGGAATCTGACTTTCTTTCTTCGGGAGAGAATCGAATGTAGTCATTCCAATATCACTCGCAATAATGTGGAAGGCGTGTTCTTAACAAGACCACTTGCTGGTTTGGTTCTGTAATCCGGACCACTCCTTCAAGCCACGCGTCGTTTCAAGCAGACCACGGATCAGTTGATGTACGGCAGTAAGGCATCCGCAGTAGCTGGAAGCATTAGTATTTTTAGCGCATGGTATACAACAGCACGGCTCTGGTCTATGAGAAATGGAACGAGCGAATAGGTCTGGGAGAGCAACTGGTATTGGTTACACCGGCGTTTCAAGTGGCCATGGAGAACGAAGATCGGATCCCATTGTGAATGGGGGTCAGAGGTATTCACTACTTCATAGTACCGGAAGGCTCACTCAACGTTGAAGGAGGACTGCACGC
>JADKFY010000011.1 GCA_016717305.1 Flavobacteriales bacterium | reverse complement strand
GATGAGAACATCGACCTTCGTAAGGACCCTATGGCACTGCAGCGTTTGAAGGATGCTGCGGAAAAGGCGAAGATCGAGTTGAGCAGCACCACCAGCACGGAGATCAACCTGCCCTACATCATGCCGGTCGATGGTATCCCCAAGCACTTGGTGCGGCCAATGAGCCGTGCGAAATTTGAGCAGTTGGTCGACCCCTTGATCAAGCGTACGATCGCTCCTTGCGAAAGTGCATTGAAGAACGCAGGTTTGAAGACCACCGACATTGATGAGATCATCCTGGTGGGTGGTAGCACACGTATCCCTGCGATCCAAGAGGCCGTGAAGAAATTCTTCGGAAAAGAGCCGAGCAAGGGCGTTAATCCGGATGAAGTTGTTGCATTGGGTGCAAGCATCCAAGGCGGTGTATTGACCGGCGAAGTGAAGGACGTGTTGTTGCTGGACGTTACCCCACTGAGCCTCTCTGGCATTGAGACCATGGGCGGCGTAATGACCAAGTCGATCGGCCAACACCACGATCCTAACGAAAAGAGCGGAGACCTTCCAGCACGGTTAGCGATAGCCAGCCCAGCGTCGAGATCCACGTGTTGCGTGGGCGAGCGCCCTATGGCCAACGGCAACCGAGCATCGGACGGTTCCACTTGATGGAATCCCACCAGCAGCATTTCGTATTCCCCGATCGAAGTGATTTTCGACATTGACGCGAACGGGATCCTTCACGTAGGTGCAAGGACAAGCCACGGTCAAAGAGGAGCATCCGTATCGAAGCGACGAGCAGGCCTGAGTAAGGAGGAGACCGAAGATGCGTAAGGAGGCGGAGGTCAACGCCGATACCGATAATGCAGTGCGTGAAAAAGTGCACAACCTGAACCAAGCCGATAGCCTCATTTTCCAAACGGAGAAGCAACTGAAGGAGTTCGGGGACAAGATCCCGGCCGACAAGAAGCAGCCGATCGATGATGCCTTGGCGAAGTTGAAGACCGCGCATGCGGCGGAAGACATTGCTGGCATCGAAAGCGCCATGAGCGAACTGAACACCGTGTTCTCAGCAGCCAGCGAGGACATGTACAAGGCCGCCCAAGAAGCACAGACCAACGGCAGCAGCGGCGGATCACAAGCCGGTGCGGGCAACGCCAGCGATCAAGAAGTGACCGACGTGGACTTCGAAGAGGTGAAGGAGGAAGACAAGAAGTAATTCCCTAGCAATGGACAAGGCCCCGCACTTGAATGTTGCGGGGCCTTGTTAGTTGTGGACTTCCCAATTCTCCTGTGGTCAATGTGTAAGCTCCCCCTGATCAGGTGCGTGAGTTGCTAAAGATCGGCATCCTGCCGAAATGGTTGTGTTGTTGGTCTTGGTGATCGATGTTTGCTGTGCCGATCAAAACGTAATCAGGCTCTGCTGGAGAGCAACCTGCCAGGGATAGGTCGGCGACCTGAGGATGAGCGATGGGTGCGGGAAGCAACGTGCTTCCCGCGCCCATCCTTTGGTCCACATGCCTTGAAAAACTCATCACGCGACGACTTGAAGGTGTGACATGTCAAAGGCAAGATGATGGTCGTGCTGGAAGGTTGGGAAGTCCAAGCGTGAGCCTTCGTAGCTGGCAGGGAGCTGCCCATAGCTCATCAGGAACTCACGCGGTGTGCAGTCCAGCAGGGAGTCATGCGGTCTCTCGTTGTTATAGCTCCAGATGAACTCGCTGGTGCGTTCGCGTACCTGGTCCAGGTTCTCGAACAGGTAGGCGTCGAGCACATCTTCCCGATAGGTGCGGTTGAAGCGCTCCACCAGTCCGTTCTGCATGGGGCGGCCCGGCTCGATAAAGGCCAGTTCAATGCCCCTGCCAGCGGCCCACTCTTCCATGTCGCCAGCGATGAACTCCGGGCCGTTGTCCACGCGGATCTTCTCTGGATTGACGCGCCACTCGACCAGCTGTTCCAGTTCCCTGATCACATACACGGCCCGGATGGAAGTGTCGATCGTGATGTTCAATGCCTCACGACCGAAGTCGTCCATCACGTTGAAGGTGCGGTACTTGCGACCACCGATGAAGGCATCGCTCATGAAGTCCATGCTCCAGGTGATGTTGGGGCCGATAGGCAGTACCAGCGGTTGTTTCACGCGTTCGGGCACACGGCGCTTGGTGGCCCTGCGCATGTTGAGTTTGGCTTCGGTGTAAAGGCGATGCAAGCGTTTGTGGTTCACCTTCAGTCCATCCTTCTTCAACCGTTTGTGCAGCTTCCAGAAGCCCCAGCTCCGTTTCTTCTCCACCCAGAAGTTCATGCGTTCGATCACTTCGATATCATCCTTGGGCTTGGGCGCATAGCGGTACACGCTCTGGCTCAACCCTAGCAGCTTGCAGACCCGCCGAACACTGTACTTGCGCTGATGCACAAGCCAGTGCGCTGTCTCTCGTTTCTCGGCGAGCCCTATGACTTTTTTCCCAGGATCTCCTTGAGGATGTCCCGGTCCATGATCGTATCGGCCAGCTTGAGCTTTAAGCGCGTGTTCTCTTCCTTCAGATCACGCAACTGCTTGAGGTCACTGGCCTGCATGCCCCCGTACTTGCTCTTCCATTGGTAGAACGTGGGTGGGCTCACGCCATGTTCCCGGCATATGTCGGCCACCTTGCGGCCTTGCTCATGCTCGCGCAGCATCCCGACGATCTGCGCCTCTGTGTACTTGCTCTTTCTCATTGCTCCAAAGTTCAGGTGTGTATGTGGGTTCTACTATCCCACGCACCTGATCTTGGGGAGCTACAAACGCACTGCCGCTACCCTTCCGTCGAGATATTCTTCGGACTTGGACACTGCACCGTCCTTTCCATAATAGGTCCAAACCCCGATCCGTTGGGTGTCCATGCGTTTCGGGTCGTAGCGGGCACGGCCTTGGGCTTTTAGAAGCCCCCCCGGGTGGTATTCCTTTTGTTCGAACTCGACATGTTTCTTGTCCACCAATTCGAGTAGGCTTACTGGTCTTCCTTCCGCATCGAAAAGGTCCATTCGAAGGAAATACGGTTCTTTTCTGTGACGCTCTTCAGCGTACCGCAATTTGCCATCGAGGTAATGGTCTTCATATTGGATGCATACCCCTTCCGCGTATTTCGCTTCACTACGCAGATTTCCATTGGCGTGATAGGTACGTTCCACGCTCTTAACGGCATCGATGGCCTTGAAATCGCGTTCCAGCGTACCATCCGGGTGGTAATTCCGATAAAGGGTAAGTTTTCCTTCATCATAATACCCGCGATGTTTCGTGGTACCATCAGGGTATTTATCCTCCACCCAACCCAAGCAAGCGTGTCCGCCACATAACCGCACGGAATCACCTCCGAGCGCTTTGTTCATGGCCTCGTAGGCATTCAGGTCAGGCGATGGATCCTCTCCCGTTTCACCCATGGAATAGTGCTCGTCCTGGGACAAAAGAGGCAGGCCGGGCTGAGCCAAGCCAAGCGAGGTACACAGCACTGTGCAGTGAGCGAGAAGGCGGATCGGGAAATTCATTGCCCATTGAACGGGACCGATGCAACCGAAGTTACGTGGCTGCTTGGTCGCTTCGATGTGCAATACGGAAGCCGAGGTATCCCTGGGCGACGGTCATGAGCGGGCTCAAGAGGTTGAAAAAGCAGAACGGCAAGTAGGTGAACGTGGCTACACCGAGCACGGTGGACATGTATGCCCCACACGTATTCCATGGCACTAAGGGTGAAGTGACGGTACCACTATCCTCCAGTGTACGGCTGAGGACTTCAGGGGCCAATCCTCTTCTGCATAAACAGGTGCGAACATGCGACCGGGCACCACAATGCTGAGGTACTGGTCCGAAGCTGTTACGTTCACAAATACGCAGCTGGCGGCTGTGGTCGCAATAAGAGAACCTTCTCCTTGTACGCGCGAGATCAATGCACCGGTGATACGCTGTAAGAGGCCCGCGCCTTCCATGGCACCACCAAATACCATGGCACATAGGATAAGCCAGATCGTCTTGAGCATGCCGTACATCCCACCGGAGGTGAGCAATTCATCCATCGTGGCATTGCCGGTCACCACCGTAGTACCGGTCCCCATTGCGGAGATGACGACTTGATAGGCACGGTACATATAGGAGTGGTCCGCAGGGGCCAGCTCACTGATCAACTTCGCTTGGAACAGCACCGCGAACAGTCCCCCCATCAGCGTACCGATGAAGAGCGCAGGCAAAGCGGGTACTTTCCGCCAGATCATCACGATCACGGACAAGGGCACCAAGTACAGCCACCACCCGATGGTGAATTTGGAGGCGATCGCGGCTTGGAACTCGTCCACACCTTGCACCGTGGCCGCAGAGCCTTGTGCAAGACCGACGCCCTGGTACATCAGCAAGGGGATCACATAGGTGGGGATGGATGTGGACATCATGTACTTGATGTGGGTGAAGAGGTCCGTTCCAGCGACGGCAGGTGCCAAACTGGGGGTATCGCTCATGGGGCTCATCTTATCGCCGAAATAGGCGCCGCTTATCACGGCACCGGCGACCAATCCTTCATGAATACCAAGTGCCTTTCCGATCCCCATAAGTGCGATCCCTACAGTGGCTGCTGTGCTCCACGAACTTCCTGTGGCCAACGAAACCACGCTGCACACCACGCAGGTAGCCACCAGGAACACGGATGGGGAGAGCAATTGCAGGCCGTGACTGATCATTGCGGGTACCACCCCACTAAGCAACCAGGTCCCTGCCAATGCACCGATAAGCAGCAGAATGATGAGCGCGCTCAATGCCGTGTTAATGCTCGCGACCACGTGGTCCATGAGATGCACGAAACTGCGTCCACTGACCATGCCGATCACCAACGCAAGTGCCGCGGAAAAGAGCAAGGCCAACTGATTGGGCCCATCCAAGCCCCCATCGCCGAATACCATCACGTTGGCAGCCAGCAGAACGATCAACAGAAGCACAGGCAACAGTGCGATCCACAAAGAAGTTCTACGAAAGGTCATGCGCTGTTGGAGGCCCAAGATAAGTGGCTGCTCGACTTCAATTGGTCCGGTTTCATCGGCAGCGGAATTCCGACGAATAAGCAGATCCATTGGACAGATCGAACTCCGATCCAAACCAAATAGTTATTAACAAAAGTTGTTTAGCAACAAAATATCCTGATAATTTACGCCACGAAGCCGAAAAGCCGAAGACCAAAACATTCACTGTCCCAAACGGCTTCGTACTCCACCCCACTACGACATGCACATCAATTTGTGAGCATCTACCCGGTCCATTCCTTGGAACGTTCCGGTTCTTGAATAGATCCCTGAACACCTTACCTACACTTACTTCCCTCGTTACACTCCACCTAACCAAAACCAGTTGATCATGATGCAAGACCGTACGATCCAAAGCATGCTGACACACCTATGGTGTGCGACCAGCGAACCCGTTGCTGCGAAACAAACGCGAGTGTTGGGAACCATACTTTCTTTGGCCGTATTCCTTTTGATGGGGATCACGGGCATGGCACAGACGATCACGATCGGTGCTGGAGCTTTGACGAGTGGTACCACGGACAACGGGAATCCAATATACCGTTCGTCCCCGACCAGCGCGTTCGGATGGAGCAAGAGCGTTGAGCTTTGGACCGCGGCGGATCTTGCAGCCCTTCCGGGTGCATCGAACATTACGGCGATCGCCTTCAACAAGACAACGACCTCCACGATCGCAGTAGGTCGTACGGCGACCATGAACATCTATATGAAGAACTCGGGGGCCACAGCTTTGGCTTCTGGCACTTCATGGGACGCAATGGTCGCAGGTGCAACCTTGGTCTACTCGAATGCAGCGGTTGGCCCAGCAGATGTTCCAGCTGTTGCTGGCTACTGGACCATCCCTCTGACAACCTCGATCGCCTATGGCGGCGGGGCCATGGAGGTCTATATCTCGTGGGACGTGAACGGCGCTTCCTCTGGTTTAACTGCAACACGGGGAGCATTCCAGTGGCAGTATGCCACGACTACCGGAATTCAGGCCATGGGCACATCCAATAGTGTTGCGATCCCAGGGACCAACGCAACGTGGACCACCCAACTTCGTCGGTTCAATGCACAAGTAACTTATACTCCTGGTGCAGCATGCGCCGGAACACCTACTCCAGGACTCACGCAGTCATCCGTTGCGAGTGCATGCCCATCCACGAACTTTACATTGAGCTTGCAGAATGCTACTTCTGGATCCGGTGTTTCCTACCAATGGCAGCGTGACACCGGTTCAGGCATGGCCAATTTTGGTACGGATGCCGCTTCCCAACTAGTAAGCCAGGCCGTTGCTACCGACTACCAATGCATTGTAACGTGCACCGGTGCGGTGCCCCCAAGTGGCACTAGTAATCCTATTTCTGTTGGCCTGAACAGCTTCCTAGCTTGTTATTGTTCACCGACATTCGCAAACAACATTGAGCCGATCTCCTTGGTCCAATTCTCTGACATCAATAACCCAAGTGCATGTCCAGTAGGTTCTGGAGGTGCAGTGGAAGACTTCACGAGCATTACCGGGAATATAACTGCGGGAGTAACCTACCCGATCACCGTTTCAGGCAACTCGGATGGAGGTTACAGAACTTCTTCACTGTCTTCTTCGATTTCGATCGGAATGGCACATTCGAAACCTCATTCCCGCTTGGGAGTTTCACTGGTTCTGCGTGTGATCCGAACGTGACCGGAAACATCCTGATCCCGATCTCTATGCCAGCAGGCATTTCACGTATGCGCGTCATTAAGAATTACAACGCCTCACCAACTCTTCCTTGCGGAGCCTACGGCTTTGGTCAGGCAGAGGATTATTTGGTTAACGTATCAGCATCCTCCGCTTGTGCAGGTACTCCTACACCGGGCAACACGATCACCTCGAACGCCAACCCTTGTTCTGGAACTAGCTTCACGTTGTCGTTGCAGAACGCAACTTTGGGAACAGGTGTAACCTACCAATGGCAGAGCGCTGATGATGCGGGCTTCACGCTGAATTTGACCGCAATGGGTACGAACGCGACCCAAGTCACCAGTCAGACTGCACCAAAATATTACCGCTGTACTGTTACATGTCCAGCCGGAGCACCTACAGATGGGACTAGCACGGAAGTTCTGGTGAACGTGAACACGGACTTGTGCTTCTGCGCACCCTACCCTGTTAGCCAAGCGACCGTTTCAGGAGATGAGGACTTAAGCAATGTCACTGTTGGCGGCATGAACAATACCTCCAATTGTATTACTGCTGCCGGTGGTGCCGGTTCAATTCTGCAGCGGTACTCCAATTTTGTTGGCATTGTCGCCGGTCCGATCCAAGCCCAAGGCGATGTCGTTTCGTTCAGCCTTACCCAAACCTCCTGTGGTGGTGACTACGGCCATGGAATGCAGCTCTATGTTGACTGGAACCAGGATGGTGATTTCTTGGATGTGGATGAACAGGTATACAATCAACCTGTACAAGGAACAGGGACGGAAACCGTTACTGGTTCATTCACTGTGCCATACACGGCTCTTTTAGGTTCAACTCGAATGCGTGCTGTAGTTGCGGAGGTGGTTTTCCCGACCGTTACCAATTACGCCCAGACCACCTTTGGCTGGGGTGAGACAGAAGACTATTGCTTTACCGTTACAGCAGGTAGTGGTTGTGCAGGGACCCCGACACCCGGGAACACGTTGACCTCGAACGCCAACCCGTGCTCCGGTGCGAACTTCACCCTGAGCTTGCAGAACAGTACGCCAGGCAGTAACACCACGTATCAATGGGAGAGCGCGGACGATGCCGCCTTCTCGGTGAATTTTACCGCCTTGGGCACGAATCCTACCCAAGTGACCAGCCAAACAACGGCGAAGTATTACCGCTGTATTGTTTCTTGCCCTACGGCAGTGCCAACGGACGGGATCAGCACAGAAGTTCTGGTGACCGTGAATACCGACAATTGCGCTTGTTTGGCCTATCCAGCCAGCGTTGCCGTATTCACAGGTGATGAGGACCTTAGCAATGTGACAGTAGGAAGTATGAATAATACATCCGATTGCTTTACCGTTGCTCCTGGTGCAGGCTCGGTCTTGGAGCGCTATGCCAACTATGTGGGGTCAGTTACCGGTCCTACTCAAGCACAGGGTGATATCGTATCCTTCAGTTTGACCCAGACTTCTTGTGGCGGTTCTTACGGCAACGGCATGCAGCTCTATGTCGATTGGAACCAGGACGGTGACTTCCTCGATGTTGATGAGCAGGTGTATACCCAGCCTGCAGGAGCGACGGGGGACCACACGGAGACAGGTACCTTCTCCGTTCCGATTTCCGCAACTCTAGGAAGCACACGCATGCGCGCAGTGGTGGTGGAAGGAGCATTCCCTGACCCCACGAACTACTCGGTGGTGGGTATAATTGGGGCGAAACGGAAGACTATTGCTTTACGGTTACGGTCGGTTTCTGCTTGCACGGGCACACCCGCACCGGGAAATACCATCGCTTCTGTCGCAAATGCTTGTTCGGCGGCCAACTTCACCCTCAGTTTGCAGAACCCCACTTCAGGCCTTGGTGTAACCTACCAATGGGAAAGCGCTGACGATGCAGGCTTCACGGTGAACCAAACGAACCTTGGCACAGCGAGTACCCAGGTAACCAGCCAGGCCACCGCCAAGTACTACCGTTGCACAGTTACCTGCCCAACTTTCGCGGTAGGTGTTAGCAACCCGATCCTTGTCAGTATGGCTGGTGCTTGCCAGTGCGCCGTTTATTGCGCGGTCACGAACAATGGTGATGGTGCCTGCATCAATACGGTGCAGATCAATACGCTGAACAGCACTTCCGCCGCTTGCGTAGCCAATCCGGGTTACACACTGCGCTCAGAGACGACCAACTTGAGCCGCGGATTGACCTATCCCATCACGGTGACCACGATCAATGACGTCATTTATGGTGGTGCGATCGTTTCCGTGTGGTTCGATTGGGACAACAGCGGAACCTTTGATGCGGGTGAGTGGTTCCAGCCAAATACCACGGGCTTTACCGGAACCATCAACGTGCCGGTCCCGGTTACTGCGAACTTGGGTACCACACGGATGCGTGTTCGTACCCGTGGTGCAGGTAACCCGAACGCTGCGACAGATGGTTGCACCGCTACCTTCGGGAGTGGAACGTGTGAGGATTTCTGCATCACGATCGATCCATTGCCTTCATGTCTTCCACCAAGTGGTCTCACAGCTGTAGCGAACAATACCACGAGCGGCACGGTAACATGGAACACGACCATTGGAGAAACGTACGATGTCGAAGTTCGTTCTTCCGGTGCTCCCGGATCCGGACCTGGTGGTTTGGATGATTCCGGTACTGCATTGGCAGGCCCAACCTTCAATGCCACGGGCTTGACACCTACCACGAACTATTTGGCTTATGTGCGCACCGATTGCGGAACGCCACCATTGAGCAGCTGGAGCGCGGGTCTACCCTTCCGCACCGGCGTATGCGAGGCCAGCGTGAATTTCCCTGGTGGGTTGAACGATTTCAACATCACACCTGTGAGCTTGCGGACATCAACAACCCATCCTCTTCACTGGTGGGTATGAGGACTTCACCTCAGTCGTTGGACATGTGACCCCGGTCAGACCTCACCCTTTCGATCGGCCGCGCTTCGAACTATTCCTTCGATCAGTTCCAAGTGTACATCAACTGGAACCAGGACCTTGACTTCAATGACGCAGGTGAATCGGTATTCTCCTCCCCTGCCCCTCCACCAGTTGGCGGTGCCGTGGTGGTGAACATTACCGTTCCGGCCAATGCAATTCCCGGAAACTGCACCATGCGCATCCGCAGGCAGTATGATGGCGATTGGTACTCCAACTACACGGCATGCGGCAATTCCGATCTAGGCCAAGTAGAGGACTACACCCTGAACATCTGTGCTCCTGTTGTAGCGACAGTGGAGATGACCGCTGTGTGTGGCACATCCATGGACGCTGAAGTGACGATCATCAACTTGGGCTCGGGCGCTCCTGGCAGTGGCACGATCACGTATGCTGTGAATGGTGGCACACCGGTTACCGTTGGTGCGGTTGTGGGACTCAACTCCTTGTCCGCTTTGGGAATGGTCGCAAATTCAACCGACAACGTGACCATTAGTGTTGGTAACGGTTCCATTTGCAATCTTGACCTTGGCACTTATTACAGCAACTGTCCGGTCACGGTGGATTGCAATGCCCCAGCCGAAACGTACAACTACTGCTACAAGAACAATGAGGGTCGCACCTTTCATTATGTAGCAGCCCCAGGTCAAACAGTTACATTGAACTTCATCCAAGGAGGTCTTGGGGCGAGTGATGTCGTGAACTTCTTTGATGGTCCAAATGCAGCCAGTCCGAGCTTGGGCGGTGGCAATTTCAGTGGCAACCTCGCTCCGGCGGATTTCGTCTCTAGCGGGCAGGACATGTTCGTTAAGATGCGTCAACGGTGCCACCAACAGTTGTTTCGATGGTGGCCAAACTGTTGAATGGATATGGACGGTTGGATGTACCCCGGATTGCGTTTCGCCAACCGGGGGATGTGGCTTACCTGGTTCCAGCTGTAGAATGCAATCCTCCAGGATTCTACTTGGAAGTAACGCTTTACGATGGTGGAGCATCTGATGCGGCCGAGCCGCTGTTCACTGCGGATGTGGTCTGGACGATCAATGGTGTATCGAACCCGGCCTATATTGTTTCCGGGTCTTGGGACCTTCGTTCCCACTGGTCGGTCCATTCCCATTGGGCAGCATCGTAACGTGACCTTCGTGCAGGGACGAACCCTATTGTAACAACAACACGGGCAATTACACACAAGCCAATACCTGCCCTGCCAACGACCTTTGCGTCAATGCACAGGAACTTCCGATCAATGCGATCGGTGGTTGCCCAGGCGCTGCGGTACAAGGCACTACCAACTTTGCGACCTATGATAACGTGCCGGTTACTTGCAACAATGGAGCAGGCACGATCGTGACGTTTGGTACAGGTTCAACACCGGTGCGATCTCCAATCCGATGCAACTTCGGTTCACAGCGGAACTGCGGTGGGTTACTCTGCGGAGTTCTACCACGGAAATGCAGGACCGATCGTCTGGAGTGCATCATTCCCGGTTGCATCACCAGTGCGGCAGGCGGTGAATTTGACCCTCGCGGCAAATGCGGATTACCACGTCCGTGTCTTCACAGATTCGCTCACTGGTACTGCTGGCACCTTTGGTATCTGCGTTGCGGGTTCCAGTTGCCCAGCACCAACACTGCCAACGGTAACAGCCATAACGGAGAGTTCGGCGAACATCGGCTGGACCGGTGCCACAGGTAACTACATCGTGGAATACGGTCCGTCGAGCAGCTTCACCACCGCAAGTGTTGGAGGTACATCGACCACTGGAGGCTTCATTGCCACCGGTTCGAGCAACCCGATCACCATCACCGGTTTGGTAGCGAACACCAACTACCGCTACTTCGTTCGTCGTGATTGCGGTTCGGGCGTGTACAGCTTCAACACGGGTTTCGGTCTGTTCAATACGTTATCTCCTCCACCCGCTGCAACAACGATTTTGCACAACACATGTGCACAAGCAGCGGCCATTCCTGACGGCGGATGTCCAACGAACAACGTTCTAACAGCCGAGTTCGCTGTTACAACAGTGGGCACCAGCTTGGGTGTGGATGTGCAATTGCAAAGTGTGGACCTGATCGTTCCTCGCTTGCGTGGAGGAGCGATGCGGAATCCTTAGTAGCTCAAGTGGACAGACCCGTTCGTTGATCAATGCGCGCGGCGGAAGCAACAACAACTTCGGCAACAATGCTGCCTGCCCAACGGCCTACTTGCGTTTGATCAATGGCGGACAAGCGTTGGCCGGTATCCCAGCGACCGACAATACCATCAGCGATTGGGCACCTGAACAGTCCTTCACCGGGCTGACCGGTGATCCTAACGGTACGATAAATTGCGTATTTGTGATGCATTCGGTGCTGATGTTGGAACATTGCAGTTCGTTCGATTGAACTTTGTACCCTGCGTCGGCCCCACCTATACGCTTACCGCCTTGCCTGCATGTGGTAGCGGGCAGTACAGCATTGGTGTGAACATTTCCAACATGGGTAGTGCTTCCACTTATGCCATCACCAATACTGCGAACGGTAGTGTGGTAACGGCTACGGGCACCGGCAGGGGGGGGGGTTTCATGGAACGTGGGTCCGTTCTTGAGCCGGAACGATGCGTTACGTTGAACCTTGCACATAATGTGAATGCACTGTGCAGTGCGAGTACCGGGCCTTACAATTCACTTGTCCCCTGCCAATGACTTGTGCTGATGCGATGCGTCGCGTGTAACAGCGTGGTTACAGGTAGCACGGTAGCGAGTTCTGCAACTGCAGGACCCGGCGATTGCTCAGCCTACTTCGATGATGGCACCGGTGGTGTGTGGTATACATTACCTGGATGGGATGGCCCAATGACAGCCAGCCTGTGTACCGGAACTGCCTACGATTCGAAGATCGCGGTATACACGGGCACCTGTGGCAGCTTCGTATGTGTGGAAGGCAATGATGACTTCTGCGGGTAAAAGCGAGATCGCCTGGGCAGGCTCTAGTGCCGAGATCACATACGATGCACGTGACGGGATGGAATGGCAATACCGGAGGTCCATTCACCCTTACAACGCAGTGGGAACGACCAACCCGGTATGTACAGAGAACGGTTTGTTCCTGGAATTCCAGAACGATCTGAACCCTGGTCAAGTGACCTGGGAGATCCTGAACCAAGCCGGCAATCTGGTGGTGCTCTCCGGAGCCGACCCAGTACCTGCTTCTTCGATCGGTACCCAAGCACTTTGCTTGCCTGACGGTTGCTACCGCCTGCGTGTATTGGACAGCGCCGGTGATGGAATGACCACGGGCGGCTATGAGCTTCGTGAGGACGGTGGTGCCCGCATCATCGATAACACCAACAACTTCAGCACGGGCAGCGTAAGCTCCGTTGCAGGTGGCTTCTGCTTGCCATTGGGCACTTCGGATCTGATCTACAGCAGTTGCGACAAGTTGGATTGGGTGGAGTACAAGTACTTGGTATGCCATGCGATCCCAGCGGTTGCTGCGGAATGGATCCCGAGCGGTGCCAACAGTGTGCAGGATGCGAACAGCGGTTACGAGTTCTGGATCTTCGATCCGAACGGCAGCTACAGTTTCCGCAAGTTCCATGCGCACAATGTGAGCGATGGGTTCTCCCCTGCTTCTGCGAACCGTGCTTGCCGCCTCAAGATACATGGCTGGTACAAACACGGTGCTTACTCCACACATTCCACAAAACGTGAAGATGAACGTGCGCGTTCGTGGTCGTGTGAACGGTGTGAACCAGAACTTCGGCCCAGCATGTACCATGATGATGAATACGGCAGCAGCAGCTTGTCCATTGGCCCGCTTGCAGGATGACCCTGCAAACCCGAGCGACTTCAGCTGTGGTGTGAATCGCACCTGGGGTGGAACGAACACGGGGGCGAATAAGATCGTTGCTCGTCCGCCACAATTCTGGCCTGCACCTTTTGGTGGCGGTACCGGTGTGCGTTTCCAATTCCGCTTCCGTATCCCATCAGAGAACATCTGCATCGTGCGCCCCCCACAAGCAGCCCTACGCTCTCCCCGAACTGGAACACGGGTACTCCTCTCGTGGCCACCAAGACCTACGAGGTTGAGGTACGTGTGAGCAAGGACCTGGGTGCAACATGGTGTGTGGATGCCCCTGTACCGGCCTGCGACCCGAACCCTGTTACGACATGGGGCAAGGTGTGCAACGTGACCATTACAAGTGCCAATGTGGACGGCGGTGCGAGCAGCATGACCACAACGGGCAACGGTGGTCTCACCATGTATCCGAATCCGAACCGTGGTGATCAATTGGTGATCGCGTTGAACACTGTTGCACAAGATGTGCGCACAGTGAGCGTGGACATCTACAACTTGACCGGTCAGCGGGTAACAGCTCGCACGATAAGCTGTACAGGATGGTTTCTTGAACACGACCATCGATCTGAACGGTGACCTCGCCGGTGGCATGTACATGGTACACATCACGGCAGGCGACAAAACCTTTACAGAGCGTCTGGTGATCCAGCCATAAGTGTGACTTGGGCCTTTGCCTGAACGATCAAAAGCGAAAACCCTGCTCCGGAAACGGAGCGGGGTTTTCGCATTTTAAACGTGGACGAGGGCTACGATCCGCACAAATACTTTCAACGATCCATGGATCACGACGATGCAATTGGATGATCGACCGGGTATCGATCGGAAGGATCTGTACACTTGCCCCGAATGAAAAGTGCCACTGTTCGACCAACTGCCAAGTGCGTTTGGAGTCTAACAAAGATGCCGGTTTGGAACGGGTCCATGCCAGATGCCTCGATCTCCATACACCCTCAAGAACACAATGATATCAACGGGTCCAGCCCGAATGGCAAGGTCTAAGATGAAGTACGAGATCAACAAAGACCCGGTTTACGATCATTGGAGAAATTAAAGGCTCTTGGATCGCCTATCGAGTCGTGGATATTTCACCTTCTTCGAGTGTGGAAGTGATGAATAAAAGTGAGGTACGTGGGAATGTGTATTGGTTGCCTCTTGTTGATAAAAATATGATCGCTGTAGTGTGTTTAAGTTCTCTATACGTGGGCCGCTCCATGACAAATTACTCTCCGTTCGTCGAAGCTAGCTGTGCCTTTGACAGCAACTATTGGACCACTGTTGTACTTGCAAGATCTGTTTACTTCTGACCAATTCATGAAGTTCTCGACAAGCCTTCCGAAAACATACCCTGCTCCCTTTCAAAACCAAAACCCGTTCAACATGAAGCTCTCTTACCCTAGTTCGGTCAACACGAACCATTTACCAACGCGCAGCGCACCGTGGTGGCGTACGTTCCTTTTGGTCGGAACGATCCTACTGGGTGCATTGTCGTTGATCCCCTCAACGGCCGTTGCGCAAACCGTGACGATCGGAGCGGGTACACTTACCCAGCGCTATCCGTTGGGTTCCTTCTATGGTTATGAGCGGTCAGCAGCGCTATACACCACTACAGAGATGTCTGCCGTGGCGGGCAGTAACATCACGACGGTGTCGTGGTATTGCACCGTTACAGGTCCAGCACGTCCGGTAGTGATCTACCTGAAGACCGGAACCGCATCGCCTTTGACAGCGATCCCATGGTCCACTATGATCACAGGCGCCACACAGGTGTATACGGGCTCGTTCACTCCCGTCGCCAATACATGGAACACCTTTACGCTTTCTGCTCCGTTCAACTACGCAGGTCAGAATCTGGTTGTGATGGTCGAGAGCAATATCGGAGGCGGCGGAGCCGGTGGCAGTGCTGCCCCAAGCGTTCAGTATACCGCATCAACAGGTAATCATGCTTTAGTGGTTGCGGACAATAGCCCACCCACTGGTAATCTCGCCGTAACTGCCAGCCGTCCGAATATCCAGCTCGGTTATTCCGGCGGAGCCCCTTGCGCGGGTATCCCTGCCCCGGGCAACACCACCGGACCTGCCTCCACTTTGAGCGGCTCCACGATCAACCTCGGTCTACAGAACGTCACGACAGGATCGGGTGTTACCTATCAGTGGGAGCAGAACATCAATGGAGGCGGTTGGGGCAATGCGCCATCCACCTCATCCACCTATTCACCGAGCCCCACCCAGAATACACAATACCGTTGCATTGTAACCTGTGCCTCGAACAGCACCACCAGCAACGTGCTTTCCGTTGCCGTCGTAGCATCCCAAAATGTACCATTCACTGGTTTCAGCACCGTGGCATGCGGAACCGATCTCGTTCTATTGGACCATGCGGGTAACGGGAACTATTCTTCGAATGCCAATGGATATACGGTCCTCGATGCTGGGGCCGAAGGGGTCATTTCGATCTCGGGAACCTATGACACGGAGAGCAACTATGACTACATCCGGATCTACTCTGGAACAGGAACCGGTGGAACCTTGCTCAACACATATACCGGACCCGGCTCGGTGAACTACGTGGGACTCCCTGGGCAAACCTTGACGGTCCAATTCACTTCGGACGGTTCGGTAGAATACACCGGATTTCAGCTGAACGTATCCTACACGGGTGCTTGCTTCAGCAATGCTTGTTCAGGAACCCCAGCCCCCGGCAACACAATCTCTTCTACAGCGTCAGCATGCTCCGGGGCGAACTTCACCCTCAGTTTGCAGAACACGGCGGTTCTGGTGTCCCATGAAAGCGCGGGTGAACTTCACGGTGAACTACCGCATTAGGACCGCAAACCAAATAGCGGCCAGACCAGTGCCAAGTACTGTACGGTGACTGTACCTCCTCGGGGGTAAGCACACCGATCCTGGTGGGCGTGGAAACTGGATGTCAATGCCTTCCTTACTGCGTGGTGTCCAACAATGGGGGGCCCTACAGTGGTCGGTACCCTCAACGGCGGCTTGGTACCCAATCGGTACGCTGAAGTCGGGGACCTTGGGTTCGACTTATCCGATCGCGGTGACCACAATGATGCATTTACGGCGGTGCGTCGTTTCTGTGGTTCGATTGGAACAACAACGGCGAAGCGTGGTTCCAGCCCAATACCACAGGCTTTACCGGAACGATCGACGTCCGTTCCGTTGAATGCCACGTTGGGTTGGTGCGTTTCGTAGCCGCGGCGCACATCAACGGGTGGTGTCTCGGCGCATGGCGTGGTACCGCTGAAACTTCTTACGGTCGCGGCGAGCAGCCCTTGTGCTGTTACCTGCAGAAACCTGGACCCACCACCACCTTCAGCGGCTCGCAGATCAACCTTAGTTTACAGACCGTGACAGTAGGATCCGGCGTTACCTACCAGTGGGAGGAGAATATCAACGGTGGTGGATGGGGCAATGCACCTTCGACCAACCCTACCTATTCGCCGAGCCCCACACAGAATACCCAATACCGTTGCATTGTTACCTGCGGCGCGAACAGCACCACCAGCAATGTTCTGGCCGTTTCAGTATTACAATCACAGTTGGTCCCATTCACGGGCAGCAATACAGTGGCATGCGGAACTGACGTCGTTCTGCTGGACCATGCGGGTGCCGGAGACTATGCGAATTACGCCGACGGTTACACGGTCCTTGATGCGGGGAACGCCGGGATCATTACGATTTCCGGAACACGGGTCATGGAGACCTGCTGCGACCACTTGTATATTTATTCGGGATCGGGGATAGGCGGAACGGTCTATCTCGATGTGAACAGCTCTGGAGCTGTGAACTACGTGGGTAATCCCGGTGAGACATTGACGGTCCGATTCACATCGGACGTTTCGGGCACATTTTCCGGATTTGAGTTGAACGTAAGCTACTCCGGATCATGCGCGGGCGCCCCCTGCGCTGGAACTCCTGTACCTGGATCTCCAGCAAGCACAGTCGCTTCCGGTTGTGGTAGTGTGACCACTGCTACACTTTCATTGCCTAACCTTCCGTTCGAGAACAACTATTCCTACCAGTGGCAATCCAGCACCACCGGTGGTGCTCCATGGACGAATATTGGAACAGACGCTCGTGAGATCACGGTTACGAATGTGACGGCAACGACCACCTATCAGTGCGTGGTCACTTGTACCAATGGTCCTGCGACTACTACGTCGGGCACGGTGGTAATAACGATCTACACCACTCCGACCGTTTCGCCAACGGCTGGCACCATCTGTTCCGGCCAAGATCTGCAACTGACCGGAACCACCAGCGGTGGCGGTGGAACCACCTTTGCGTGGACGGGTCCGAACGGATTCACGAGTACCCAGCAGAACCCGGTGATAACTGGTGCCACTCCAGCTGCCGGCGGCACCTATTCCTTGGTGGCTACGGAAAACGGCTGTGCATCGGCCCCTGGAACAACAAATGCCGTGGTGAACGTGGCCCCCACGATCACTGCAACTGCAAGTGCAATACCTGATCAGATCTGTGCTGGAGGCTCGACCCAGCTGAGCGTATCTGCCACTGTACCTGGATACTCGGTTGCAACTGCATCCTTTGCGCCGGTTTCTGGTTCAGGAACCGCAGGTCCATCAGGTGATGATGCGACTTTGTCCGTGCCCATCGGTTTCCATTCACATTCTATGGTGCGGCTTATACCAATGCCGTGATCAGCACGAACGGGTTCATCTCCTTCGATGCGGGATCTGGAAATGGATGTTGCTCCGGTCAATTACTGCCTGATGTCAACACACCGAACAATTTGGTCGCCTTAGCTTGGAATGACCTGACCGCCGCTGCTGGCCAGATCACGTACTTCAACCTGACAAGCCCGAACCGCTTCGTGGTGAACTTCAATGCTGTGCCCCATTTAGGTGGTGGTGGTACGCCTATTACCGCCCAAATTATCCTCTACACGGATGGAACGATCGAGATGCACAACACCTCGGGCGCTTCAGATGGAAGCAACCAGACCCAAGGATTGGAGAATGCCACAGGTACTTCGGCTATCGCCGCGCCAGGACGCAACGGTACCGTATGGACAGCCACGAACGATGCGTACAGGTTCACCCCTAATGCTCCTACTTATCTCTGGGACAATGCCGGCTTGCTGAACGATCCAACACTTGCAAATCCTGTGGCGAGCAATGTGGTCGTTCAGACCAACTTCACCGTAACGGCAAGCATTGGCGGGTGCTCCGTGCCAAGCAGCGTCACCGTTCTGGTCGACCCTCCACCAGCCGCCACTGCAGCGGTAGTGCCAGATTGTGGCAATAACCAATTCAGTGTGTCAGTGGACATTACGAGTACCGGTACGGCCAGCACAGCTGGAGTGAGCTGGACCGTGAATGGTGTTCCCGGTGCCGGTTCACCGATAACGGGACTTCCCGTTGGCCAATTGGTGCCCGATCTGGGACCCTTCGCTGCCACGGACGAAGTGGAGGTGACCTTGTTGCATGAGAGCAACTCGGCATGTAACCAAGTGTTGGGCACCTACTATTCGGGTTGTGCGATCGTGCTGAGCTGCGGTTCCACGACCAGCGACAGTCACTGTTACCGGAACAATGAAACACGGACCTATTTCTATGTGACCCCGGTTTCAGGCGAAACGATCACGTTGAATTTCAGTCAAGGTACCATCGGCCTGAATGATGCGGTGAACATCTACGATGGTGCCAACAGTTCCTATCCGAGCTTGGGCGGCGGTAACTTCGGAGGTAACATCGGTGGAGCGAGCTTTGTCTCCTCGGGCGATTCGATCTTCTTTAAGATCCTCTCGAACGATACGACCAGCTGCGCCGACGGTGCATTTCTAAATAACCCTATCGCATGGACCGTTCAATGCACTCCTGGCTGCCTCCAGCCTGATGCATTTGCCAGTCCGTTGGTGGATTGCGCGAACGGTAACTTCAGCATCGATGTGTTCCCCTACAGCAGTGGAGATGGCAGCACGGGTGATGTGAACATCTATTACCAAGTATCACCAGCTGCTCCGGACACGTTGCTGAACGTACCCATTTTCACCAGCACCGTGCTCGGTCCTTACCCCTTGGGCACTGTTGTGAACGTGACCATCGGCCATTCCGATTCCACCGCGTGCAACAAGATCCTTACACCGATCACTGTATCCGTATCAGCTTGCCCGAACGACGAACCCTGCCAGGCTCGTTCAGCTCCGGTGAATCCGAACTACACCTGTGCACAAGTGGTGCCTGGTGCTTTGGGTACGGCAACGGCCACTCCTGGCATAACGAATAATTGTGGAGGCATACCGAACCGCGACCTCTGGTACCGGTTCGTTACCACCGCTGTTGTTCACCGTGTGCAATTGCAGAACGTGTTCCCCGGAACAACAGCGATGACCTTGGCAGCCTTCCGCGGAACGTGTGCCGCACCAGTGCCTTTGGATTTTGGTTGCAGCACTACAGGCACCTTGAACCTCGTAGGCCTTACGATCGGTGAGACCATCCTCGTTCGTGCTTACAATACCAACGGCAATGCGGTGAGCAGTACATTCAATTTCTGCGTGAGTGCTCCACCAGCATCGTTCAATGGCCAGAACGCTTTGAGCTTCGATGGAACGAACGACCGTGTAGAATGCGGTACCGCTCCATCGGTCAGCATTACAGGAACCGCTCTTACGTTGGAAGCATGGATCTATCCTACTTCATTCCGGGCGAACTCCTTCGAAGGAAGCATCATTAACAAGGAAGGACCGAACGTGGGCTATGCACTGCATTGTGGCGGCGCTGATCAGTTGAGCTTCGCAGTGGGTAGCGGATACACGATCATCGAGGTGCTCAGCGCGACCAACGCTTTGACCTTGAACACTTGGCAGCACGTAGCAGCCACGTACGATGGCATCAATAAGCTGATCTTCGTGAATGGCGTGCAAGTTGGAACCTCAGCTGGTCCTGCCAGCCTCGGCAACTCCACCAACCAGTTGATGATCGGTGATTATGGTGCAGGTGTTGGAACACGGAACTTCCCCGGTAAGATCGATGAGGTCCGTATCTGGAACACCGTATTGTCACCAGCCAACATTGCTGCCAACCAGAACCAGCAGTTCTGCGGTGGAGAAGCCGGATTGGCCGCATACTATCAATTCAACCAAGGCACGGACAGCGGAGTTAATACCGGCTTGACGACCTTGTTCGATATCTCCGGGAACGCGAACAATGGCACGCTGAACAACTTTGCTTTGGTCGGACCTACCTCGAACTGGGTCCAGGGCAAGACCGGCATGACGCCATGTGCACCTTGCTCGGCTCCACCAACCCCAGGTACCATCACCGGTACATCTCCTGTCTGTTCCAATGTGGCCCATTCCTTGAACATCCAAGGTCAGACCACCGGCACTGGCATCACCTACCAGTGGTACTACGGACCGGTTGGCAACCCGACCCTGAATATGCTCGGCACCAGCTTAGGACAGCCCACTGCGGCTATCCCTGCTGGAACCTGGCAATTGGTGGTGGATGTTACCTGTACCAGCTTTGGTACAACGCAAACACCGGTGTTCTCCTTTGTGAAGAACACTGCTCCAACGGCTGTGCCCAGTTTTGCTCTACCCTCATGTGTAGGTGGAACGTTGAACCTCCTGGGTACCACGGATGTAGGAACGACCTTTAGCTGGACAGGGCCTGGTGGCTTCACAAGCACAGAGCAGAACCCGAGCCGGGCGAACGCCACGTTGGCCATGAGCGGACTTTATTCCTTCACCTCCACGTTGGCTACATGTTCTTCATCCGGCACGGTATCCGTAACCGTGGGTGTCACACCAGTGATCACCAGCATTTCGGCTACACCGAACCCGATCTGTGAGAACAGCGCGACCAGCCAATTGCAAGTGCTTGCACCAGCCTCGGGCTTCACGGTAGCAGCGATCACGCATGCACCGGTGACCGGAACGAACATTCCCGCACCTTCGCAGTCGGATGATGGGGTATCATTGAACATTCCGATCGGGTTCACCTTCCCATTCTACGGGAACAGTTATACGACCTTGAACATCAGCTGTAACGGTTTCGTATCCTTCACCAGCACCGGAAGCGGTTGCTGCTCTGGTGAACAGTTCATACCCAGGGCGGCGGATGTCAATAATGTGATCGCACTGGCTTGGGAGGATCTGAACGTGGCTAGCGGTGGTTCGATCAGTTACTTCAACCTAACGTCACCGAACCGTTTTGTGGTAAGCTTCAACGCTGTGCCGTTCTACGTGAATGGACCTGGCTTGGTGACCGGTCAGATCATCATCTACCAAACCGGTGTGATCGAGATCCACAGCACAGGTATCGATGCCACGGGACAAGCTGCTACCCAAGGTGTGGAGAATGCGAACGGCACACTCGCCGAAGCTGTTCCAGGCCGGAATTCCGCCTCATGGACCGCCACGAATGATGCTTACCGCTTCACTCCGAATTCGTACGCCATCTCTTGGAGCCCCTCAGGGAACTTGAGCAATGCTTCCATTTCGAACCCTGTTTTCGGACCAGTATCGGCGGGTAGCTACCCCTTGGTGGCCACTGCGACCAATCCGGTAACAGGTTGCTTTGCGACGGAGCCGATCACTATCGTTGCTAACCCGGCCTTGATCGCGGGCCAAGCCAACATCACACCTGCTGTGGCATCCGTTTGCGGAGCCGTACCTGTTGTGTTGACGGCCAACCCCACCGGTGGTGGAGGTCCTTACAACTACGCATGGACGAACCCGAACGCGGTTGCGGCCGGAACCAACCAGACCCAAAGTGCGGCCATTGCCGGCACATGGAGCGTGTTGATCACGGATGCATGCGGTGGCCAAGCAACAGCTACAAGGAATGTACAGGTGAATCCTGCACCAACAGCAAGTGCTACTGCAAGTCCTGCTTGCGATGGATCGGACTTTACATTGACCGGGACCACGGACATCGGCACAACGTATAGCTGGACCGGTCCGAACGGGTTCACGAGCACCTCGCAGTCACCCACCGTAACAGGTGCAAGTGCGGCGAGTGCAGGTGTGTACACGTTCACGACCACCAGTATTGCGAACTGCACCAGTTCAGGGAACGTCTCCGTAACGGTGAACCCTTCACCGATCATCACATCAGTAACGGCAACACCTTCCAGCGTCTGTGCAGGCGGTAATGCCCAACTGAACGTGGTGGTCCCTGGACCATCGGCTTATTGCGCAAGCAGCATAGGCAGCGTCACCTATGAGTATGTAGCCAACGTAACATACGCAGGTATCAACAACACAACGGGCGGCATCGCCGGTGGACCAGTGGACTATACCGCACAGGTCGCCAACGTAACGGCAGGTGGTACCAACGCACTTTCAGTGACCGCGTTCGTGGACGGATCCGATTACATCTACGCGTGGATCGACTGGAACAAGAACGGTGTATTGAACGATGCGGGCGAGACCTATATCCTTGCATCGAGCGTCAGTTCCCCTGGCCCTTACACGGTGAACGTTACCGTACCTGTCGGTGCCATAAATGGTCCTACCCGAATGCGCGTTATGCTTGAGTGGCTCAGTTCAGGCCCGAATCCATGCGTTACTGCATCGTACGGTGAGGCTGAGGACTACACGGTGAACGTTACGGGCGGTGCATCTGCAGTGTCCTACTCTTGGTCACCTGCAACCTACTTGAACAGTACCACCATCGCCAACCCGACGGTGACAGCTGCAATGGCCACTACTCCTTATACGGTAACAGTTACCGGTGGTAATGGTTGCTCGAGTTCAGGAAGTGTTACATTGAACGTTACTCCTCCACCTACAGTTAACGCGGGCAATTACGGTCCAGCATGCGGCTTGGATGCCGCGGATATCGCGTTGAACGGAGGATCACCTGTTGGTGGAACCTTTAGCGGTACCGGTGTCAGTGGTCCAGTGGGCAGCCAGGTCTTTGACCCAGGTGTGGGCACCCAGACCATCCTCTACACCTCCAGTGGCACATGCCCAGGAACAGCGAACACAACGATCACGGTGAACACCACCGATACGGATCTGGATGGTGTGCCGGATTGTGCGGACAACTGCCCGAACGTTTCCGGACAGATCGGCTCGGGTTGCGATTCTGACCCAGGACCTGGTGTAGCGCCTGGCGTATTGGATGCGAATTGCAACTGTGTTCTGGTCGGTTGCACGGAGAACTTTGTAGTTGATCTGCGTACCGATGCCAACAGTGACGAAGCCTCCTTCGAGATCTTCGTGGAAGGAACAAGTTCCGTGGTTTGCCAAGGTGGCATCTTCCCTCCATACCCTGGAGGTATCACCTCCCCGATAGTGGCCAACTGCTGCTTGCCCGTAGGTTGCTACAAGTTGAACGTGTACGACAGCGGTGGAGATGGCTTCGTGAATGGCGGTTACCAAGTGCGTGAGTCGGGTTCCGGTGGTCGTAGGATCATCGACAACTTCAACAACTTCAGCAGCGGCAGCCTAAGCAGCGTATCCGGACCACAAAGCTTCTGCTTGCCAATGGGCAACGTGGACCTGATCAACCATAGCTGCGACAAGCTGGATTGGGTACAGTACAAGTACCTTGTCAGCCACGCCGATCCATTGGTTGCTGCGGAATGGGTGCCGAATGGAGCCAACTCTGTGCAGGATGCCAACAGCGGTTACGAGTTCTGGATCTTCGACCCGAACGGCACTTATAGCTTCCGCAGGTTCCACGCCCACAACGTGAGCGATGGCTTCTCCCCTGCAAGCTGCCAACAGGGCCTGCCGCATGAAAATACATGGCTGGTTCAACACCGTGCTTACACCACACATCCCAGAGGGTGTATTGATGAACGTGCGCGTACGTGGCCGTGTGAACGGTCTTAACCAAGCTTTCGGACCGACTTGCAGGATGAAAATGGATGCTGCCCGTGCAGCTTGTCCAATGATCTGGTTGCAGGATGACAACACCAACACCAGTGATTATAGCTGTGGTGTTACGCGCTCCTTCGGTGGAACGAACTCACTTGCCAACCGTATCGTGGCCAAGCCACCCCAGTTCGAGCCTGCTCCATTGGCTGGTGGTACTTCGTTGAAGTTCCAGTTCCGCTTCCGGATCCCTGGTGAGCAAGTGTGTATCGTACTACCTCCTCGTAACAGTGCAGAATTGTACATGACCTGGACCAGCGCGACCGCACCTCCCTTGGAGTGTACCAAGACCTACGAAGTGGATGTACGTGTGAGCAAGGATGGTGGTGCCACATGGTGTGTGGATAGCCCGAACCCTGCTTGCTACCCAGCACAGATCGTGGAGTGGGGCCGCATGTGTACAGTTACCATCGACTGCCAAACTGCACAAGGTGGCGGCGCAAGCAGCATGGGAACACAGAACGGTGGGGCACTTACCATGTATCCCAACCCGAACCGTGGTGACCTGGTGACCATTGCACTGAGTGAAGTGGCCGCGGATGTGAATACCGTAAGCGTGGACATCTACGATCTGCGCGGACAGCGCGTTACAGCTCGCACGATCGCCGTACAGGACGGTTACCTCAACACGGTGATCGACCTCCAAGGTGATCTGGCCGGTGGCATGTACATGGTCAACATCACCGCCGGTGACAAGACCTATACCGAGCGACTGGTGATACAGCCGTAAGCATAGATATCTACCAAAAGCGAAAGGGCTGTCTCGAAAGAGGCGGCCCTTTCGCTTGTGTCCACCTGTCGGCAAGGGGCTTCTCTTGAGCGCGCCTCCATTGTTGCGATGCGGGACTCAGTTTATTCGAACCTCAAACACGATTCATCTAAAACAGGTAAAATGGGGGGAAGAATGGGCACTAAATCCCCATTCGTCTATAAATATTGAATTCTATCGATATAATTCATGTAATTGGTCGTAAATCCACTTGACAGACGATGAACCACTTAGCCTAGTTTTGCTTCATTAATCAAAATGTCGTCGAACATCAACAGCATTTTCGACGAACTTCAAGATCACGTGAATCTCCCTTCCCATGAACATGAGCATTCTACACAGCAACACGGGCGAGCGTCGTGCTTGTTCATCCGGTTTGATCCGGAACCAACAATTGGTGCCAAACAACACAAGCCGGACAGGACAGAAGGAACTCACCAAGGTTCTCACCAGAGCCATTCTGGGAGCATTTTTCTGGTTCTCCTTCATGTTCCCAACTAATGCCCAAATAGCCACCACGTATAGCAGTTCAAGCACATTTACGGTACCAGTCGGAGTAACCGAATTGGCCGTAGAGTGTTGGGGCGGCGGCGGGCGGGGAGCTTCGCGTACGTCGAACGGTCGTGGTGGCGGTGGCGGTGGCGGGGCATATGCCCGTAGTACGATCCCTGTTGTGCCCGGCAATACCTACACAGTTACCGTAGGGGGTGGTAGCACAGGAACAGGTGCTGGTGGTGACTCATGGTTCAGTACCTCCGACCATTCTCGCCAAAGGCGGCTCTTCAGCCGGTAATAACAGCACGAGCGGTGCAACTGGCGGCTCAGCGGCCTCTTCCATTGGTACAGTAAAATTTGCAGGAGGCAATGGTGCGAATGCTCCTGGGTCAACCGGTGGTGGCGGCGGATCTTCCGCAGGCACCGCTGCGAAGGTGGAGATGGCTCCAATCAAGGCTGGAGGAACTGCTCCGGCTGGTGGTGGAGATGGCGGTGATGGGGTAATGGCATTTTCCCCGAATGGAGCAGGCGCAGGACAGCTCCCGGTGGAGGCGGTGGTGGTGCGAAGAGGATCTTTCTGTCACTGGCAATGGTGGGAATGGTGCCAATGGCCGGGTCATCGTTACTTACATACCGCCTCCTTATGTGAACGGCACATGCATGACAGCGAACCCCACCAATACCATTCCTGACAACGGTTGCGGAACGAACGTTTACAGGAGCATTCCCTTCAACTTGAACAGCACGGGCAACATCTTAGGAACCGATGTGTTCGTACGGAGCGTTGATGTGATCGTAAGCCACACCTGGGGATCGGACTTGCGTTTCTACCTCCGGGCTCCGAACAACAATGAAGTTGCTTTGGTCAATGCACCACATGGTGGAACAGGCACGCAGTATGGCAATGCTGCCGCGTGCCCATCGGGCCTATTCACCTTCATGGATGGTGGTGCACCTTTGAGCGGGGTGGCTGTGAATTCAACGAACGTGGGGATCTGGGCCCCTGATCAACCCCTGAGCACTTTTCATGATGGTAGCGATCCGAATGGATCTTGGACCTTACGTGCATGTGATGCCGCTGCTCAAGATGTTGGCGCAATACACTACATTAATGTGAACTTGTGCTATCCTCCACAAGCTACGATCACCCGTGTGAACGATTGTGCCAACGCCCAGTTCAGTGTGAACGTGAACGTGACATCTTTTGGTAGTGGAACCTCAGCAACCATCCAATACGCGGTGAATGGCGGATTACCAATAACACTTAACGGCTTGGGAACAGGGACTACCAGTTTGGGACCTTTCAGCAGTACTGCTGAGGTCGATATCACTGTGACGAATGGCATATCGGACTGTGGTATGATCGAGAGAACAATGTACTCCACCTGCCCGGTCACCTTGGATTGTGGTTCAACCTTGGTGGTGGACCATTGTTACCGCAACAACGATACCCGCACGTTCACTTTTGTCACCCCCACTCCTGGAGAAACCGTGACCCTGAATTTCATCCAAGGAACGATCGACCTCAGCGATGGGATAGGCATCTACGATGGAACAACAAATGCTGCTACTCCATTGGGCGGTGGCAACTTCTTCGGCAATCTTGCAGGAGCCTCATTCACTACGAGTGGTTCTGCCATTTACATGGAGATCAGCAGTGGTGTCTCCAATAGTTGCGAAGACGGAGGCCAATCGGTGCCATGGTCCTTCGAAGTGAAATGTACGCCCGGGTGTTTGCCACCAAATGGTGCCGTAACCGTGGTGGATGATTGCCCCAATTACAGCTTCTCACTGGATGTGCTCGTGTTCGATATCGGTGATGGTAGCTACACCGATGTGGCCCATACGGTGAACGGGGGTCCCGAAGTCATTACGCCGAATGTAATGCCATTCGATCCATTGCTGTTGGGACCATTTAACGTGGGCGATAACGTCAATGTGATCCTCAAACATGAAAATGATGGGCTCTGTGATGCGAACATCGGAACGTATACGAACATTGCTCAATGTCCTTCTGCGGATAATTGCATAAACGCGCTGAACCTCGCCAGCCAGACAAGTCCGTTACCGGGCACGACCACTGGACGCACGAACAATTTCTCCTTCGCTTGCGGCACCGCAACGGCGAACACGGCTGCGGATGCGATCTACTACATCGACGTACCCAACGGTGCGGAATTCCACATTCGCCAGCAGAGCAACAACTACGATAGCCAACATTACGTTCGCTTTGGTGGCGCCTGCCCTGGGACAACAGTGATCGCCTGTGCGGATAATGACGCAGGGGAGATCGGGTGGGTGAACTGGGTGAATACCACCGGCAGCACACAGCGCGTTTGGTGGATACAGGACGGATCTGGGACGGGTTCCGGCAACTTCGTATTGGAATGGCAGTTGATCACGTGCCCTGTCGCACCTGGACCACCAAGTGCAGGGACCAGCGCTTACTCGATCTGCCAGAATGGTTCGGTGCCCAATGGACAAGGTTTGAGCGCGTCCTGTGCGAATGTTCCGCAAAGTACCAGCAGCGCATTCCCCACCGGTGACCTGATCAGTGAAGGCACCACACTTACTACCCGTGCAACTATGGTTGTACCTGCATTGCCTGCCGGGGCAGTGGTCACTGCTGCTCGCTTGAAGCTTACGAACGTGGTTGCAAATACCAATTTCTTGGGCAGTGCCCAGCGTCAGAACATCCGCGTCGCACTAAGCGGTGCGTACACCCTTGGCGAGACCCAATTGACCACAACAACGGGCCCCGGACAGGTGACTCCGAATCCGGTGGTGCTTAACCTGGCCAGCTTTCCAGTGGCTGGCGGTACCATTAATTTTCGCACACGCCAAACGAGCAACCAGACTTGGACAAATCCGGATGTGAACTTCGGCGGAGCCTCGATCGAGGTGGATTACACGGTTCCAACAACGGTCCGTTGGTACACGGCACCGACAGCAGGCACCTTGGTCTTCACCGGCCCATTGTTCGACCCAGTTGGTCAGGGTGCTGTGAACAACACTGTTCCCGGCTCCACCACCTTTCACGCGACGTGCGCTTACGGCACCTGCGAGAACCTGCGCATACCAGCGACCTTCAGTGTTGTGGCCCCACCCAATGCTGGAACGAGTGCCACACTCACCATCTGTAGCAACGATTCGCCAGTGGGCTTGGCTGCACAACTCGGTGGTTCGCCTCAGGGTGGCGGCACTTGGTCCGGACCCAGCACGGTGATCAGCGGTCAGTACAACCCGGTTACCATGGACCCGGGCACATACACTTACACTGTCGCAGGAAATACTCCTTGCCCCAGCGCGACCGCGAACGTCGTTGTTACGGAGAACACCGCAACCCTTTGGTATGCCGATCTGGATGGCGACGGTTTCGGTGACCCGGCAAGCAGTGTGGTGGCCTGTACACAACCATTGGACCACGTCGCGACCAACACTGACCTATGTCCGGCCGACGCTTTGAAGCAATTACCCGGCATTTGCGGGTGCGGCGTGGCCGACACTGACAGCGACAACGACGGTACCGCCAACTGCAATGACGGTTGCCCCAATGATCCAAACAAGATCGCGCCGGGCCAATGTGGCTGCGGAATTCCGGATACGGATAGCGACAACGACGGCACGGCCGATTGCAATGATGGCTGTCCGAATGACCCATTGAAGCTGGCCCCGGGCCAATGTGGTTGCGGTACCCCGGACACGGATAGCGATGGGGATGCCACGGCGGATTGCAACGATGGTTGTCCGAACGACCCCAACAAGATCGCGCCCGGAGTTTGCGGCTGTGGTGTTGCCGATGTGGACAGTGATGGAGATGGCCTCCTTGATTGTGAGGATAGCTGTCCGAACCTGACGGGTGAGATCGGCTCTCCTTGCAATGATGGGAATGCCGCCACGATCTTGGATCAGATCAACAGTTCCTGCACGTGTGCCGGTACAGCCTGTACCGAAACCGTGAACTTCGAACTCAACATGGATACGAACGGTAGCCAGATCTCTTGGCAGATCGCTCAGGAAGGAACAGGTACAGTCGTTTGCAGCGGTGGTACGAACCCTGCATACCCGGACAATGTGCCGTTCCCGATCGTGGAAAGTTGCTGCCTGCCAGTTGGTTGTTACACGTTGGAAGTGTACGATTCAGCAGGCGATGGTATCGTTGGTGGAGGCTACCAGTTGCGTGAAGGTGGTGCGAACGGTAGACGGATCATCGATAACCGGGGCAACTTCACCACTGGAACGATCAGTTCGTTGCCCGGTGGGCAGGATTTCTGTGTACCTCTAGGGCAGGATGCGCTCCTGTTCAGCAGTTGCGATAAAATGGACTGGGTGAGTTACAGGTACATGGTGGTGCATGCCAACCCAGCGGTAAGTGCCGAGTGGGTGACCGGAGCACCCAATTCGTTGCAACCTGCCAATAGCGGTTACGAATTCTGGATCTTCGATCCGAATGGGACATACAGTTACCGCAGATTCCGTAGTCACCAAATAAGTGATGGCTTCTCCCCGCCACTGCGAATCGCGCTTGCCATATGAAACTGAACGCATGGATCAACGCGGGCCCATCACCACATGTACCAGCGGGTATGTTGCTCAATGTGCGTGTGCGGGGTCGGGTGAATGGGAACAATTTGCCTTTCGGTCCTACCTGCACCATGAAGATGGATGCTGCACGTGCATCGTGCCCTTTGGTCAATCTGCAGGACGACCCAGCGAACCCGAGCGACTTCAGCTGCGGAGTAACTCGTACTTGGGGCGGTACGAACACGAACCAGAACAAACTGGTGGCCAAACCACCTCAGTTCACCCCAAGCGCAAGTGGGCCGGTACGTTTCCAATTCCGCTTCCGGATACCCGGTGAGAACATCTGCATAGTACGGCCACCCCAATCCAGTCCAACGATATATTTGAACTGGACGAACGGCGCTCCACTGGAATGCAGCAAGACCTACGAGGTGGAAGTGCGCGTGAGCAAGGATGGTGGTGCCACATGGTGTGTGGATTCCACGAACCCAGCTTGTGACCCGGCCCCTGTTACCTCTTGGGGTAAGATGTGCCAAGTGAGCATTGCAAATTGTTTCCCAGGCGGCGGTGCAAGCAATATGACTACGGAAGGCAGTGGTCGATTCTCCATGTATCCCAACCCGAACAACGGTGACCAATTGTATATCGATCTCACTTCCGTCGAACAGACTGTCCGTACAATTAACGTGGACCTCTACGACCTGACCGGAAAACGGGTTGGATCGCGAACTATTCCGGTGAATGATGGCTTCGTTCGTTCCACTTTGGATTTGAGCGACCTGAACAGCGGCATGTACCTGGTCAACGTGACCGCAGGAGAGAATACGTTCACGGAGCGCCTGGTGATCCAAAAGTGACCCAAGGGCCAAAAGGCTAAACGGTAAGGACCCTTGATCATCTGCATTGAGCAGCATGGTCAGGGGTTCTGCCGTTATTCGGTCTTCGGACGATGGGTCGACCACTCCCAAACTTGGGATCCATCGACAGAAAATTGTAATTGGTCGTACTTTATTATCAGTTAATCGTGAAAATCGCTTGACAACGGAATGGTGGATCTCGGAACTTGCGGTTCGTGGAACTTTAAACCCCCATCCAATGAAAGAACGTCAGACTCCAACACTTCGAACCTGGTTAAATGGACTGTGCCTCGCAGCAGCATGTCTGTTCTTGCCTCAGTTGGGCCATTCCCAGCTTACTAACACGTATAATAGTTCCGGTACGTTCACCGTACCCGCAGGCGTTACACAGGTAACGGTTGAATGCTGGGGCGGCGGTGGTCGGGGTGCTACCCGGACCAGCAATGGTGGTGCCGGTGGCGGTGGTGGTGGCGCTTATGCACGCAGCATATTGACCGTTACACCCAGCGCATCATACACGGTAACTGTCGGGGCAGGAAGTAATTCAACCAGTCCCGGTGGAGATTCCTGGTTCGGAACGTCTTCGACCATTTTAGCCGATGGCGGATCATCGGGTGGAGCCAATTCAACGGCTGGTGCAACCGGTGGATCCGCTGGTGCAAGTATTGGAACTGTAAAGTTCAGCGGTGGCGATGGTGCCACTGCTACAAGCAATGGTGGTGGTGGCGGCTCGTCTGCCGGAAACGCAGCAAATAGTAACAATGGAGCTGTTACCGGGGGAGGTGCCGCTCCAGCCGGAGGTGGTGCTGGTGGCAATGGTGTATCATCCGGATTGGGCGGTACTGGCGGTGCAGGTACTTCACCTGGTGGTGCTGGTGCAGGTGGAAAACGCGTTTCCTTTTTTGGTGGTGGTGGTGCTGGGAACGGCGCGAATGGTCGTGTAGCAATATCCTATAACTACACGAATGGCACTTGCTTGGCGAGTGGCTCATTGAACCTACCGGATAACGGATGTGCATCGAACAATAATGCGGTTGTGCCCATTACGATCAGTGGGTTGCCGACAACTCTAGGCACGGCGGCTGGAAATGCCCGCCTGCAAAGTGTCGAAGTTATTGCAGCACATACATGGAACAGCGATATCCGCATTAGCCTCACCGCTCCAGGTGGAGTTACGCGCAATTTGATCCTGAACCGTTTCGGAAATGGTGATAATCTCGGAAATCCAGCAGCCTGCCCAGGATCTCCCCTGATATTCCAAGATTCAAGTACAGCATTGAACAACACCAACACGAGCAATGTAACTGGAACCTACTCCCCCGAACAGAGCCTCGCAGGCTTTACAGGCGACCCGAACGGCAACTGGACATTCACCATGTGTGATAATGTGGGTGCTGATGTTGGGGATGTTCGTTACTTAAAGCTCAATTTCTGCACAGTTCCTTTGATCACAGCAACGACCAACAACAGTCCGGCCTGCTCGAATGGAACCCTCGATCTAACGGTAACTGCCAGCGGATCACCATCGGTGAGCTACGCATGGACCGGTACGGGTAGCTTCAGCCCTAACAGCAGCAGTGCAAATGTGAGCGTGACCGGAGCTGCATCTGGAAATTATTCAGTAACGGTGACCAACTCTTGCGGCAGTACGAATGCGACCATTCCTGTGATCGTGAATACCGCCACTGCTTGGTACGCTGACAATGATGGTGACGGTTTTGGTAACTCTGCGGACATGATCCTTGCCTGTTCGTCCACGGGCGGCCGTGTGGCGGACAACACCGACTGCAATGATGCTCTGGTAACTTACACGGACAACGATGGCGACGGCTTCGGAACAGGTGCGCCTGTGGCCTGTGGGGTGGGCAACAACAGTGACTGTAACGATGCCGCAATATTGCATGCGGATGCTGATGGTGATGGATTCGGAGCAGCTGCCAATGCCCCATGCGGGATCGCAGACAACAGCGATTGTGATGACAGCAATGTGCTTTACACGGACGCGGATGGGGACGGTTTTGGAACCGGATCGCCCGTGGCCTGTGGTGTTGCTGACAACTCCGATTGCGACGACAGCCAAACGCTTTATGCCGACACGGATGGTGACGGCTTTGGAGCGGGTACGCTCGCAGCTTGTGGCGTTTCGAACAACACGGACGATTGCCCAACCGTAGTTGGCTTGATCGGTTCGAGCTGCGATGCACAACCTGGTCCTGGTTTCGTATTGGGCCAATTGGATGGCGCCTGCACCTGTGTAGCAATACCATGCACGGAAAATGTGGTGCTCGAACTACGTACTGATGTGAATAGTGAAGAAGCTGGTTGGGAGATCCTGGACCAGAACACCAGTTTGGTGATCTGCAGCGGTGGAGCACCCGACAGTCCATTCCCACACGGCATTACAAATCCCATTACACAAAGCTGCTGCTTGCCGATCGGTTGCTATCGGCTACGTGTGAGCGATGCAGGTGGAGATGGATTCGTGACCGGTGGGTACCAGTTGCGTGAAAGCGGCATGAACGGTCGCCGTATCATCGACAATTTCGGGAATTTCACGACCGGTTCCTTGAGCACCGCTCCTTCGAACTTCGACAATGGCGCATTCTGTGTACCGTTGAGCGACGATGCATTGATCTTCAGCAGCGCCGACAAGTTGGATTGGGTGAGCTACAAGTATCTGGTTGCACATGCCGACTCTGCTGTTAGCGCACAATGGCAGGTAGGGAACCAGACGGATGATGGGTATGAGTTCTGGATCTTCGACCCGAATGGGACCTATAGTTTCAGGAAGTTCCGCAGCCACGCGCATAGCGACGGGTTCTCGCCAGCAAGCGCCAACCGAGCGTGCCACATGAAGATCAACAATTGGTACAATTCGCCAAGCACGCCGCTGATCCCTTCGAACGTTCTGTTGAACGTCCGCGTACGCGCTCGGGTGAATGGAGTGAATGGGGCCTTCGGGTCTGCCAGCACCATGAAGATCGATCCGGTCCGTGCTGCATGTCCATTGGTGAAATTGCAGGACGACCCCGCCTTTGCCAGTGACTACAGCTGCGGCGTAACCCGGACCATGGGTGGACCGAACAGCAGCGCGAACAAATTGGTGGCGTTGCCTCCGAAATTCTCTCCTGCACCCTTCGGCGGTGGGACCGGCGTGATGTACCAATTCCGCTTCCGTATCCCCGCAGAGAACGTGTGCATCGTACGCCCGGCGCAGGCCAGCCCGACCATTTATCTGAACTGGAGCGATGGCCCACTGCTGCAGTGCAGCAAGACCTACGAGGTGGAAGTGCGCGTGAGCAAGGACATGGGTGCCACATGGTGTGTGGACAGCCCGAGCCCGGCCTGCGATCCAAGCCCGGTAACTGCTTGGGGCAAGACCTGCAATGTGAGCATTTCATCTTGCTTCCAAGGTGGGTCCGGTAGCAGCAGTATGGTTGCACAAGGTGAAGGGACGTTCAATTTGTACCCGAACCCGAATAGTGGTGACCAGTTGTTCATCTCTTTGAACAACATATCCGCTGACGTGAGCACCATTAGCGTGGATATCTATGACCTTACCGGCAAATCCATGAGCAAGCGGACGATCGCAGTTCAGGACGGATACATTAAAACAGCGATGGACCTGAAGGGCTCACTCTCAAGCGGTATCTACATGGTCAACATCACGGTTGGTGAAAAGATGTATACCGAGCGTTTGGTGATCCAGAAATAGGATCGGAACAACCTGAACGAAGCCCCGTTCACCTCCCGCTGAAGTGCGGGAAGGTGGGCGGGGCTTCTTCGTTCAAGATGTGAAGTCTGGATAGAGCAAGTACTTGGCCCGGATCGTTTTGAATTGTTCCAACCCAAGTTGCCAAGATGCACGGATCGTTGCTTCATCCTTCCCTGCTATGATCGCCTCACGCAGAGCTGTACCACCGGCCAGCTTGTCAAAGAACGGGTTGAAGAATTTCGCCTTGTCCGGAGCCGAGCTGTACATTTCAATAAGCCATTCCAGCTCTAATTGCTTGTCCATTCTGGCTTGTATCATTCCGAATTCCTGAAGGTCCATGCCGGTGCACTCCTTGCCGAGGTATGGAGGATCCTTCGCACCGGGCACGGACTTGGGCGTGAACTTATAGAGTCCCACCGGGCTTCTGGGATAACCGATGCATTGAAAGGGCTTGTCCGTTCCACGGCCCACACTTACGATCGTGCCCTCGAAAAGACAAACAGAAGGATATAGCCAGATCGCCGCTGCGTTCGGCAAATTAGGGGAAGGCGGGATCGGGGGTGCGAACTCCATGTCATGCCTGTAATTCGCACATGTGATAACCGCCAATTGGCATTCAACCCCACCCTTCAACCAACCTTCGCCGTTGATCATGTGCGCGTATTCTCCAATGGTCATTCCATGCACTATGGGTATGGGATGCAAACCCACGAAACTGGAGAAAGCTGGATCGAGGACCGGACCATCCACGTAAAAGCCATTGGGGTTGTATCGGTCAAGTATGATCACTTGTTTCTTGTTCTCCGCAGCCGCCTCCATCACGTAATGCAGCGTACTGATGTAGGTGTAGAAACGTGCGCCGACATCCTGTAGATCGAAGAGGATCACATCAACATCGACCAGTTGATCAGGTCCCGGCTTTTTGTTGCTCCCATAGAGCGATATCACGTTGAGCCCGGTGCGCAAGTCCTTACCATCTTTCACATGCTCCCCAGCATCCGCATCACCCCGAAATCCATGTTCAGGCGCGAATACCTTCACCAAATCCACGTTCAATGCGAGCAGTGAATCCACCAAGTGCGTAGTACCGATCAACCCACTCTGGTTGGTCAACACGGCAACTCGCTTATCCTTCAAAAGTGGGAGATAGATCGTTGTACGATCGGCACCGACGGAATCACCCGGTAGCATGTCCACAACGGGTGCTTCCAGCACTTCAACCGATTGCGTTCGTCCACACGCATTGAGCACCAGCAACGCCGCAAGGGTGGCCCCTATCTTCGCCGCACCGCTTCTCCATTGGACCATTTTGAATTTTGCGCATTTCATAGCCCGCCGCATATTGGTGGACAAGGACCGGGCCGATCGGTTCTCGCGACCCATTGTCACCATTGCAGTATTGGGCATTGTGATCGGCATGGCCGTCATGATCGTTACGGTGGGCATTACAACGGGCTTCCAACGTGAAGTGCGCGCGAAGGTAACGGGCGCAGGTGGCGACCTGCAGCTCACCTCCATCAGCCAGAGCGACCCAAAGGAAACGCCGCGCGTGGTGATCGATCAGGACTTCTATCCGTGGCTGGATACCGTGCCGGGGATCAAACATATCCAAGTCTACGCAACGAGGCCAGGGATCATTGAGACCGGCGAAGAGATCGAAGGCGTGGTATTGAAAGGTGTTGGTTCCGATCACGACTGGACATTCCTACGGAAGCATTTGGAAGCTGGAGAACTGCCCGCCATTGGTGATACCGCTCGTCCCATCGATCTGCTCCTTTCAAGTTACCATGCGGAACGTTTGCGGCTCGGCGTAAATGACACGATCACGGTTTACTTGGTACGAGGACCAGAGGATATTCGACCGCGCAAATTCCGGATCAGTGGCTTGTACAAAACAGGTTTGGAACAGCTGGACCACCAGCTCGTGTACGTTGACATTACACACTTGCAACGCTTCGCACAATGGGGCTTGCAAGCAGAGATCCAAATAAGCGACAGTGTGAAGGACGGGCGTGTACGGATCGAAGGACTGGCGTTCGGGGGCGATCGGGTATATACATACGATTGGCCTGGAACTGACTTGCAAGGGAGTGGTCCACATTGGGTCAACTTGCCAACATCATTCGATCATCCATTCCACAAAGACACGTTGATCACCTTGATCGTGAGCGATGCGGACAACACCATACCCGACACCGCGTGGGTGAGACTGCGTGCGGACAGCACCTCGGCCCTGCTGGGTACAGGCGGCCTGTATCCGGTGGTGGAACGGTTCACCATGGAGCGGGGCGGTTCTGGTGGTAGCAATACCAAGTACTGCGGTGGCTTCGAAGTGGCTCTGGACAATTTCGATGACCTCGGCAAAATGGACGATCTGGTCTACGGTGAATACTTGGATATCCACATGCGTTCATTGAGCGTTGCGGATCGGTTCCCGGAGATCTTCGCGTGGTTGGAATTGTTGGACACCAACGTGGTCGTCATCATCCTGCTCATGGTCATCGTGGCCATCATCAACATGACCTCGGCGTTGCTGATCATTATTTTGGAACGCACCACCATGATCGGCGTGCTGAAGGCATTGGGCAGCAGCAGTGGTGCCATCCGATGGATCTTTTTGATCGATGCGGCGTACATCTTGGGGATCGGCATTTTACTGGGCGACCTGTTGGGCATTGGCCTCTGTCTACTGCAAAAGCAATTCGGCTTGGTTCACCTGCCGATCGAGAGCTACTACGTTGATGCGGTACCCGTTTCCTTGGATGCCGGTCCAATTCTACTATTGAATGCAGGCACCTTGGTGATCTGTGTTCTGGCCTTGATCCTGCCGAGCCTTTTGGTAACGCGTATCGCCCCGGCCAAAGCCATTCGTTTCGATTGATCACCCCGGCCGAACCGGTTACCTTCGCGAACTTTCCTGCAAACACATGAAGATCCACGAGAACATCCTGAGCACCATCGGCAATACCCCGTTGGTGAAGTTGAACACGATCACCAAAGAGATCCCGGGCATGGTCCTGGCCAAGGTGGAGACCTTCAATCCGGGCAACAGTATCAAGGACCGTATGGCCCTGAAGATGGTGGAGGACGCCGAAAAAGCCGGACTATTAAAGCCAGGCGGTACCATCATCGAAGGTACCAGCGGGAACACCGGCATGGGCTTGGCGATCGCCGCGATCATCAAAGGCTACAAGTGCATCTTCACCACGACCGACAAGCAGAGCAAAGAGAAAGTGGATGCCCTGCGCGCGTTCGGTGCAGAAGTGATCGTGTGCCCTACCAACGTGGACCCGGAAGACCCTCGCTCCTACTACTCGGTGAGCTCGCGCTTGGTGAACGAAACGCCCAACAGCTGGAAGGCGAACCAATACGACAACCCAAGCAACAGTCAGGCGCACTACGAAACCACCGGGCCTGAGATCTGGGACCAGACCGATGGCAAGATCACACACCTCGTGGTGGGCGTGGGAACTGGTGGTACGATCTGCGGAACGGGTCGCTATCTGAAGGAGAAGAATCCGAACATCCAGCTCCTCGGCATCGACACCTACGGCTCGGTATTCACCAAGTTGAAGGAGACCGGCGAATTCGACAAGAACGAGATCTACCCATACATCACCGAAGGGATCGGTGAAGACTTTGTGCCGGAGAACGTGAAGATGGACATGATCGACCACTTCGAAAAGGTGACCGATCGCGACGCGGCCATCTACACGCGCAAGATCGTGAAGGACGAAGGCATCTTCGTAGGCAACAGTGCTGGTGCAGCCATTGCCGGCTTGCTCCAGATGAAGGACAAATTCAAGAAGGACGATGTGATCGTGGTGATCTTCCACGACCACGGCACGCGTTATTTGGGCAAAATGTTCAACGACGATTGGATGCGTGAACGCGGATTCTTGGTCGAAGAAAAGCCAACGGCTGGTGACCTCCTCAAAGGGAAGGACCTTCAACTCCTCAGCGTGCAAGCAGATGAGCCGGTACTGAACGCGATCGAGACCATGCGCAAGCACAACATTGATCAACTCCCTGTTTTCGAGAAAGGCAAACCCGTTGGCACCATCACAGATGCCCGCTTGTTCGATGCGATCCTGGAGGATGCGGAAGTGCGTCACCAAAAGGCGAGCGTTGTTATGGGTCCTGCTTTACCGGTGCTACAGTTGGATGCCACACTCGAAGAAGTCACCAAGCGTCTCGGAAATGGCAGTCCGGCGGTACTTATTGAGCAGCCCAATGGTTATGGGATCCTAACAAAGCAGGATATTATAGGGAAGTTGAGATAACGTCGTAGCCGCGACCCACAGGGTCGCCATATCTACGGCGTTATTCCACGACCCACAGCACGGATAGCACATGCCCTTGCGTTTCCGCAAACACATCCGATTAACTAACCATGACTACACAAAGGGCGCATATTTCGTGACGCTAAGCACAAGGCCGCGAATGCAGGTGTTCGGACGGATCTTCGGAACGGATGCCACCGCACGCATGGAACTGAAAAATGTGGGCGACATCGTTGATGAATGCTGGCGCGCCATACCGGACCATTTCCCGCTTGTGCACCTGCATGAAATGCAGATCATGCCAGACCACTTGCACGCGATACTGGAATTGGTCAGGGGGAATGATACCAGCTCCGTTGGGGCGACCCAGTGGGTCGCAACTACGGGTGCCTTATATGGATCTGATCGCAGACCGAATGGACCACGACGCGGTTCATTGGCAGCGATCATCGGGGCATTCAAATCGGAAACCACAAAACGGGTCAACCGGTTGAACGACACCCCTGCCAGGTCGCTGTGGCAGCCGAACTTCTACGAACGTGCCATCCGCGAACACAACGGGGAATGGGGACGTATCGCTCAATACATCGCCGAAAACCCAAAGAACTGGCGATGAACATGCTCTCCACCGACCAAATGCACCGCACTGTCCAAGTGCCTGCTTCACCCCAACGGATCATCTCCCTCGTCCCTTCCCAGACCGAATTGCTCTACGACCTCGGCCTTGGCGAACGCGTGGTCGGCATCACCAAATTCTGCATTCATCCAGAGACTTGGTTCAAGACCAAACACAGGGTGGGCGGTACCAAACAGGTGGATATGGAAAAGATCCGGGCGCTAAAACCGGATCTGATCATTGGCAACAAGGAAGAGAACTTGAAGAAGGACATCGAAGCGCTGGCAATGGAATTCCCGGTGTGGATCAGCGACGTGCGCGACCTACCGGGGGCTTTGGACATGATCGAACGCATCGGCGAGATCACAGGCATCGGTAACAAAGCGGAGACCCTGACCAAGCAGATCGAGGAGCGCTTCAAAAGCTTGATCCCATTGGAACCTACGCGCACCGTGGCCTACTTCATTTGGCATGAACCGTATATGGTCGCTGGGCACGGCACCTTCGTGAACGACATGCTGGCACGTTGTGGACTGGTCAATGTGTTCGATGCCGACGATGCGCGTTATCCACAGATCTCCGAGAAGGAGTTGGAAGAAGCTGGACCGGAAGTGATCATGCTCTCTTCGGAGCCCTATCCGTTCAAGGAAAAGCACGTGCGGGAGATCAGGGATATCTGCCCGGAAGCTGACGTGCGACTGGTGGATGGCGAGTTGTTCAGTTGGTATGGTTCGAAGTTGCTGAAGGCTCCGGAATACTTCAACGGCCTATCCTTCGTTTGAGCGGCAACTTGTGCTGAATGAAGCGGCTACTTTTGCCGTGGCCTATGGACCGATGAAGCGTTCCCTCCTACCTGTGCTCTTACTACTGCTGGTTTCCGTATGCAACGGCCAGAAGGTGGGGCTTGTTTTGAGCGGTGGCGGTGCGGTGGGAATGACCCACATTGGAGTGCTGAAGGCCTTGGAAGAGAACGGGATCCCGATCGATTACATTACCGGTAGCAGCATGGGTGCGCTGATCGGGGCCATGTATTGTTCGGGTTGGTCACCTGCACAGATCGACTCCACCTTCAAGGCCGAGCAATTCATGATCATGGCCAGTGGTTGTATTGAACCCGCCTATCAATACCATTTCAAACAGGACCCACCGGACGCCACTATCCTGAGCTTGCGCTTGGACCTGGACACAGCGCTGCAAACTTCCCTACCTACCAACCTGCGCAACCCATCCCTGATAGATTACGAGCAGATGCTTAGCTACGGACCGGTAAGTGCCTTGGCGGGTTACGATCTCGATAGTCTGTTCGTGCCGTTCCGCTGCGTGGCAAGCGACATTACCGACCAGCGCTCCGTGGTATTCAGCAAAGGCGACCTGGCCCAAGTCGTTCGCGCGAGCATGAGCTATCCATTCTACTTCAGGCCCATTCGAGTGGACGGGAATTTGATGATGGACGGTGGCCTCTACAATAACTTCCCAAGCGATGTGATGTACACCGATTTCCTGCCAGATTACATCGTAGGCAGCAACGTGAGCTACAATTCACCGGGCCCCAGTGAAGATGATCTAGTGAGCCAATTACGAGCAATGATCCAAGAGCGGTCCGAGTACAGTATAGCCTGCGAGAACGGCGTGATCATTGAGCCACAGACCACCACTTCCCTTTTCGACTTCTCCGACCCCGGTTTGGCAATAGCCGATGGCTATACCGCGGCCATGGCGCGAATGCCTGAGATCCTTGCCCAAGTACATCGGCGGGTACCTGTTGATTCGGTCATGGCGCGGCGCAAGGCCTTTCGCGATCGTTTGCCGCCAATGGTCTTCAGCAAATTGAATATCCATGGACTAACGAAACCACAGGCCAAGTATGTGCAACAAAGTTTGCAGCGCAACGATAGTCTCTTCACATCAACACAGTTGAAACCGAAGTACTTCAGGCTCGTTGGCGATAAGAACATCTCGTCGTTGTATCCAAAAGCCACATACCGACCCGAGAAAAAGACCTTTGATCTGGACCTGTACATCAAGAGTGAAAAGGACTTGGAAGTGCGTTTCGGTGGGATCTTCTTCTTCGCGGCCGATCAACACGGGAATGGTGGCCTTGCGTTACAACCTGTGGAGCCGCAGTTCAGCACATGTGGAGGCGATCTCCTACTTCGGAAAGTTCTATTCCGCTGGGCAGTTGAAATTGCGGGCCTACCTATCCACCAAGGCTCCATTGTATGTGGAACCGGTGTTCAACTTCCATCGCTGGGATTATTTCAGCAGTTTCAGCACCTTTTTCGATGATGTGAAACCCTCCTTCGTGGTAACACGCGAATTATGGGGTGGTGTGAACATGGGCATGGGTCTGGACAATAAGGGACTGCTGAAGTTCGATGCGAAATACGGGGAGATCAGGGACCAGTATTACCAAAGCGAGAACTTCGGTGGGCAGGATACGGCCGATGTGACCACCATGGAACAGTTCACTACTGGCTTGTTGCTGGAGCGCAATTCCCTGAACCGGAAACAACACGCCAACGTGGGTGATCGGTTGTCCGCCTCTGTCCGGTATATCGGTGGTATCGAGCGCACCCGATTGGGGTCAACGAGCGATGCGCTGGAGCCGCAATTCATTCATCGCCATGATTGGCTCATCGCAAGGGCTACAATAGACCAGTACTTTTTGCCACGCGGTATATTCAAGTTCGGTTTTTATGCGGATGGGGTGTTCAGCACGATGACCTCATTCCAGAACTATACGGAAAGTGTGATCCGCTCTCCGGCCTACCAACCAACACCGGAAAGCCCCACGTACTTCATGCCCCAATTCCGCTCACCGAAGTACGTTGCAGGAGGTATTCGGATGATCATTGCCGTAGCACGGAATCGGTTCGACCTGCGCTTGGAGGGCCACGTTTTCCAACCCTACGAGCCATTCATCACCAATGCAGATGGCACCGTGGGTACGGCCGCTGCATTCAGCAAACGTTACTACTTGGGTTCTGGATCCTTGATCTACCAAAGTCCTGTTGGACCGATCTGGTTCAACCTCAGCTATTTCGATGGCAACACAAAGCCATGGGCTTGGAGCATTAACTACGGGTACATCCTCTTCAATCAGAGGGTACAGGAATGAGCAGCATCGATCACACATTCATCGACCTTTACGAGGGCGTGGCCGGTGAGTTGGAACGCCTACCCAAGGTTGCACGCCCACCCGCTGCTGTTTGGGAGGCTGCCGATGAGTTGCTTTTGGACCTGCACATGATGCGGCACGGCTACACCACGGATAGTTATGACCGACACGTTGAGCGTAGACTAAAGGAACTCTGCGCAGGCGAAGATGTCGTGGAACGGATGAAGGCGTTACGGATCTGAGCCCCACGAAAAAGCCCCGGTCTCCCGGGGCTTTTTCAATGAGTTGTATTCTACTAAGCCTGTGCTGTAGGTCCGCCGAAATTCATGGGTATCTCCGGCATTTCACTTTCGTGGATCGGGCCGTGAACGCTCTCGAACTTCTGGAGGTTATCGGCCAATGCGCGCATGAGCCGTTTGGCGTGCTGGGGCGTCAGTAGAACGCGAGCTTTCACTTTGGCTTTGGGCACACCCGGCATTACGCGAACGAAATCGAGCACGAACTCCGAGTTGCTGTGGGTAATGATCGCCAGATTGCTGTAGATCCCATCGGCCACCTCCTCACTGATCTCAATATTCAATTGATTTGGACGGGTCTGTTCTTTTGCGTCTGCCATTTTCTCGCTGGATCTGTCGAACATTGGTAGGGGTTTGGAATTCCAAACCCCTACTTACGTTCATTCTTCAATTTCCTGTGTCTCCAATTTCTCGGCCAGTAATCGCTGGTAATCGTCCTTGTTGGCCACGATGTTCTTCTGGTAGGCGCGTGAACCCGTACCGGCGGGGATCAAGTGACCTACGATCACGTTCTCCTTAAGTCCATTGAGGTTGTCTTCCTTGGCACTAACAGCGGCCTCGTTCAACACCTTGGTGGTCTCTTGGAATGAAGCTGCGGAAATGAAGCTTTCGGTCTGCAACGATGCGCGGGTGATCCCTTGCAACATGGTGCGTGCAGTGGCCGGGTGCGCTGGGCGGGCTTCTGCCAGCTTGGCATCTTTCCGCTTCAATGCACTGTTCTCATCGCGGAATTTGCGCATGGAGATGATCTGGCCTTCGCGCAAGGTGGCGCTCTCACCAGCTTCGGTGATCACCATCTTGTCATAGATCTGATCGTTCTCTTCCATGAACTCGGTCTTGTTCACGCTTTGGCGCTCCAAGAACTTGGTATCTCCTGGATCTTCGATCTCCACCTTACGCATCATCTGGCGAACGATCACTTCGAAGTGCTTGTCGTTGATCTTCACACCCTGCATACGGTACACCTCCTGGACCTCGTCCACCAAGTATTCCTGCACGCGGGTCGGGCCTTGGATGTTGAGGATATCGCCTGGGGCAATGGAACCGTCGCTCAATGGCTGACCTGCCTTCGTGAAGTCATTCTCCTGTACAAGGATGTGCTTGCTCAACGGCACCAGATAGGTCTTGTGTTCGCCAGTGCGGCTTTCCACGATGATCTCCCGGTTACCCCGCTTGATCTTTCCGTAGGAAATAATACCATCGATCTCACTGACCACGGCTGGATTGCTCGGGTTACGTGCCTCGAACAATTCCGTAACACGTGGCAGACCACCGGTAATATCACCACCCTTGCCGGAGCTACGGGGGATCTTCACCAGAATGTCGCCTGCCTCGATCTTGCTCGCCTCACTTACAACGATGTGGGCACCCACAGGAAGGCTGTAGCTTTTCAGCTCCTCCTTGCCTTTGGGATCCATGATCTTGATGGTCGGGTTCTTCTTCTTGTCGCGGCTTTCCACGATCACCTTCTCGGCGAATCCGGTCTGCTCGTCAATTTCCTCACGGTAGGTCGCGTTCTCTTCAATGCTTTCGAATTCGACCTTACCGGACAATTCCGAAATGATCACAGCATTGTAAGGATCCCACGTACAGATCACGTCGTTCTTCTTCAGGGACTTTCCTCCCGCCGTGTACATCATGGCACCATAAGGAATGTTGCTCGTAGTGAGCACGATCCCGGTGTTCTTGTCCACGATGCGCATTTCAGTACTACGGCTAATGACCACATCCACGTCAGTGCCTTTCTTATCCTTCTTCTTCACCGTACGCAGTTCGTCGATCTCCAGGATACCGTCGTACTTGGCCCGGATCTCACTTTCGTCCGTGATCTTACCGGCCACACCACCAACGTGGAAAGTCCGAAGGGTAAGCTGTGTTCCTGGTTCACCGATGGACTGGGCAGCAATAACGCCCACGGCCTCTCCGATCTGCACCATGCCACCACGGGCCAAATTGCGGCCGTAACACTTCACGCAAACTCCTTGCTTTTGTTCGCAGGTGAGTACGCTTCGGATCTCCACTTCTTCGATCGGGCTTTCCGCGATCAAAGCTGCTTCGTCCTCGTTGATCGCATTACCACTTGCCACCAGGACCTTACCGGTCTGTGGATGGTACACATCATGCACAGCGGTCCGGCCGAGCACACGATCATAAAGGGATTCAACGATTTCTTCGTTCTTCTTCAATGCAACGGCCACCAGACCGCGAAGCGTTCCGCAATCCTCAGCCGTGATCACCACATCCTGTGCAACGTCGACCAGACGACGGGTCAAGTAACCCGCATCCGCTGTCTTCAACGCCGTATCGGCAAGACCCTTACGGGCGCCGTGGGTAGAAATGAAGTACTCCAGAATGGACAATCCTTCTTTGAAGTTCGAAAGGATCGGGTTCTCGATGATGTCCTGACCACCACCACCACCGCTCTTCTGCGGCTTGGCCATCAGTCCACGCATACCGCTCAACTGGCGGATCTGCTCCTTGGAACCACGCGCACCGGAATCCATCATCATGTAGATGGAGTTGAATCCCTGCTTGTCGTTCTTGATATGCTCCATCAAGGTGAAGGTCACCTTGCTGTTGGTGTGTGTCCAGATATCGATCGTTTGGTTGTAGCGCTCGTTGTTGGTGATCAGGCCCATGTTGTAGTTGCCCGTCACCTCATCTACTTCGGCTTGTGCAGCTTTCACCAGCTTTTCCTTTGCTTCAGGAATGACGACGTCGTCCAAGTTGAAGCTTAGGCCGCCATGGAAAGCGCTCATGAAGCCGAGGTCCTTGATATCGTCCAAGAACAGAGCAGCACGTGCGGTACCGGTCTCCTTCACCACCGTTCCGATGATATCGCGCAGGGCCTTCTTGGTAAGTACTTCGTTGATGAAGCCCACTTCCTTCGGCACCACTTCGTTGAAGAGCGTGCGACCGCAAGTGGTCTCGATCATCTGGGTCTTGCCATTGATATCGCTCCAACGCAACTTGATCCAAGTATGCAGGTCGAGTTGCTTCTCGTTGTAAGCGATAATGACCTCCTCAGGGCTATAGAACGAACGGCCTTCACCTTTCATGGTGCGTTCCTTGTCCGTCTTTCGGCCTTTGGTGATGTAGTAAAGACCCAACACCATGTCCTGGCTGGGAACCGCGATCGGTGCGCCGTTGGCCGGGTTCAGGATGTTGTGACTAGCGAGCATAAGCAACTGTGCTTCGAGGATGGCCGCATTGCCCAGAGGCACGTGCACAGCCATTTGGTCACCATCAAAGTCAGCGTTGAAGGCGGTACACACCAACGGGTGCAATTGGATCGCTTTGCCCTCGATCAGTTTGGGCTGGAAGGACTGGATACCAAGTCTGTGCAAGGTTGGTGCACGGTTCAGAAGCACAGGGTGCCCTTTCAACACGTTCTCAAGGATATCCCACACAACGGGTTCCTTCGTATCCACGATCTTCTTCGCGCTCTTCACCGTTTTCACGATCCCACGCTCAATGAGCTTGCGGATGATGAACGGCTTGAAGAGCTCAGCGGCCATGTCCTTCGGCAGACCGCACTCGTGCAATTTCAATTCCGGTCCTACAACGATCACGGAACGTGCGCTATAGTCCACACGCTTACCGAGCAAATTCTGACGGAACCGGCCCTGCTTGCCCTTGAGCGAATCACTCAACGACTTCAGCGGACGGTTGCTTTCGCTTTTCACGGCACTGCTCTTACGGCTGTTGTCGAATAGGCTATCAACAGCTTCCTGCAGCATGCGCTTTTCGTTACGCAGGATCACCTCTGGCGCTTTGATCTCCATCAAACGCTTCAAGCGGTTGTTGCGGATGATCACACGACGATAAAGATCATTCAGATCACTGGTGGCGAATCGACCACCATCCAACGGCACCAGCGGGCGCAGTTCGGGCGGATCACAGGAACCACCTTTGACGATCATCCATTCCGGATTGTTCGGACGACGAGAATTCGCATCACGGAAGGCTTCCACCACATTGAGGCGCTTCAGTGCTTCGTTCTTCCGTTGTTGGCTGGTCTCGGTATTCGCTTTGTGACGCAGGTCGTAGCTCAGGCCGTCCAGGTCCAAGCGCTTGAGCAGGTCGTTCAAGGAATCGGCCCCCATTTTGGCGACGAACTTGTTCGGGTCGGAATCGTCCAGATACTGGTTATCCTTTCCTTGCGTCTCCAAAATATCGAGGTACTCCTCCTCAGTGAGGAAGTCGAGGTACTGCACCTGCACACCTTCCTTGTTCACAGCTGTTCCGGGGTTGATCACCACGTAACGCTCGTAATAGATGATCTGGTCCAACTTCTTGGTAGGCAGACCCAGCAAGTAACCGATCTTGTTCGGTAGGCTGCGGAAATACCAGATGTGCGCCACCGGCACCACCAACTGGATATGGCCCATGCGCTCACGACGCACTTTCTTTTCGGTCACTTCCACACCGCAACGATCACAAACGATCCCTTTGTACCGGATACGCTTGTATTTGCCGCAGTGGCATTCGAAGTCCTTAACCGGACCGAAGATGCGTTCGCAGAACAGACCATCCCGCTCAGGCTTATAGGTCCGGTAGTTGATCGTCTCCGGCTTGATCACCTCACCATGGCTGCGCTCGAGGATAAGCTCGGGGCTGGCCAGACTGATGACGATCTTATTGAAGTTGCTGTTCAGCTTGACTTCCTTCTTCATGTTCTCGCGTTGCTTACTTCCGTTCGTCGTTCAATTGATCACAGTTGGAGCGTTGGTCACTCCAAGGATACGTTCAGGGCCAGACCACGCAATTCGTGGAGCAGCACGTTGAACGATTCGGGGATACCAGGCTGTGGCATGGGGTCCCCTTTTACGATGGCCTCATAGGCTTTGGCACGGCCCTGAACGTCATCGCTCTTCACGGTAAGGATCTCTTGCAGGATATTGGCAGCACCGAATGCCTCCAATGCCCACACTTCCATTTCACCGAAGCGCTGGCCACCGAACTGTGCTTTACCGCCCAAAGGTTGTTGGGTGATCAAGCTGTATGGACCAATGGAACGTGCGTGCATCTTGTCATCGACCATGTGCGCCAGTTTGATCATATAGATCACCCCAACAGTTGCAGGTTGGTCGAAACGCACTCCCGTACCACCATCGAAGAGGTAGGTCTTTCCGTTCCGAGGAACACCTGCCTCATCGGTTTCGGCGTTGATCTGATCGTGTGTTGCCCCGTCAAAGATCGGCGTGGCATACTTGCGGCCCAGTCTCTTTCCGGCCCATCCGAGCACGGTCTCATAGATCTGGCCCAGGTTCATCCGGCTTGGTACACCCAACGGGTTCAAAACGATGTCCACTGGAGTTCCGTCTTCCATGTACGGCATGTCGGCATCGCGCACGATCTTGGCCACGATCCCTTTGTTACCGTGGCGCCCGGCCATTTTGTCGCCCACCTTCAGCTTCCGCTTGGCGGCAACATAGACCTTCGCCAACTTCATGATGCCGGTCGGCAATTCGTCACCGATGCTCACTTGGAACTTCTTCCGTTTGTACACCCCGCTGATATCGCTGTAGCGAATGGTGTAGTTGTGGATCAATTGGCGTACCAGTTCATTGGTCTTCTGATCGGTGGTCCAATCAGTGGGGTCCACAGTGATGAAATCCACCCCTTGGAGCACCTTCGCGCTGAACTTCACGCCTTTCTTGATCTGCTCCTCCTTGTACTTGTTGAAGACACCATTCGAGTTCTGACCGCTCACGAGCGTCATCATCTTGTCGATCAGCTCATTCTTCAACGTACCCAGCTCCTTGTCCTGCTCTTTGTCGATGCTTTCAAGGACGCCCTTTTCATTGCCTTTGGCCTTCTTGTCCTTCACGGCACGTGCAAAGAGCTTTTTGTCGATCACCACACCAACGGTACTCGGTGGGGCTTTCAAGCTGGCATCCTTCACATCACCAGCTTTGTCACCGAAGATCGCACGTAGCAATTTCTCTTCGGGACTTGGATCGGTCTCTCCTTTCGGGGTGATCTTTCCAATGAGGATATCGCCTTCCTTCACTTCTGCGCCGATACGGATAAGGCCGTTCTCGTCAAGGTCCTTGGTGGCGTCCTCGGAAACGTTCGGGATATCTGCGGTGAGTTCCTCGAGGCCGCGCTTGGTATCGCGCACCTCCATGTTGTACTCATCGATGTGGATGCTGGTGAAGATGTCCTCACTGGCCACACGTTCACTGATCACGATCGCATCCTCGAAGTTGTATCCCTTCCATGGCATGAATGCCACTTGCAGGTTTCGGCCGATGGCCAATTCTCCATCTTGGGTACCATACCCTTCGCAGAGCGTTTGTCCTTTGCTCACCTTTTCGCCCTTGCGAACCAACGGCCGCAAGTTCATACAAGTGCTCTGGTTGGTTTTGAGGAATTTGGTGAGCTTGTACTCCTTCTCATCACCATCAAAGCTGACGATCCGTTCATCGTCGCTCCGTTTGTATTCGATCAAGATCCTATTACTGTCCACCGATTTCACAACACCGTCCCCTTCAGCAACGAGCAACACGCGGCTATCACGCGCAACGAGTTCTTCAAGACCGGTACCAACGAGTGGGGCCTCAGGTCGCAGCAGAGGCACGGCTTGGCGCATCATGTTGGATCCCATCAGGGCACGGTTCGCATCGTTGTGCTCCAGGAATGGGATCAACGAAGCCGCGATACTTGCGATCTGGTTCGGTGCAACGTCCATAAGGTGGAGCTCCTTAGGCTCTACCACAGGGAAATCACCCATCAAACGGGCCTTGACCCTGCCGGATTGGAATTCTCCTTTTTCGTTCACCACGGCATTGGCCTGGGCGATCATCAGGTTATCTTCCTCTTCAGCGCTCAAGTAGGTCACATCACCGTTCACTTCAACCTTACCATCCTTTACACTCCGGTAAGGAGTTTCAATGAAACCAAGGCTGTTGATCTTGCTGTATACACAAAGCGAGCTGATCAGACCGATATTCGGTCCTTCAGGGGTCTCAATGGTGCAAAGGCGGCCATAGTGGGTGTAGTGTACGTCACGCACCTCGAAACCGGCACGCTCACGGCTCAGACCACCGGGTCCAAGCGCCGACATGCGGCGCTTGTGGGTTATTTCACTGAGTGGGTTGGTCTGGTCCATGAACTGGCTCAACTGGTTCGTTCCGAAGAACGAGTTGATCACCGAGCTCAAGGTCTTTGCATTGATCAGATCGGTAGGTGTGAACACCTCGTTGTCACGAACGTTCATACGCTCGCGAATGGTGCGGGCCATACGGGCCAGACCCACACCGAACTGGGCGTGGAGCTGTTCACCTACTGTACGTACACGACGGTTGCTCAAGTGGTCAATATCATCCACGTCGGCCTTCACGTTCACAAGTTCGATCAAGTATTTGATGATGAAGATGATGTCCTCCTTGGTCAACACCCTCACGCTCAGTTCACTTTCGAGACCCAACTTCTTGTTGATCCGATAACGCCCAACCTCTCCGAGGTCATAGCGTTGCTCACTAAAGAACAATTTATCGATCACGCCACGAGCTGTTTCCAGATCGGGTGGTTCTGCATTCCGCAGCTGGCGATAGATCACTTCAACAGCCTCCTTCTCGGAGTTTGAAGTATCCTTCTGCAAGGTGTTGTATATCAAAGCGTAATCAGCAGCGTTGACACCAGCCTTGTGCAGGATGATGGTCTTGGCACCGCTTTCCACGATCTCGTCCACATGGCTTTCTTCCAGAACGGTCTCGCGGTCGATCAAAACCTCGTTACGTTGAATGGAGACCACCTCACCGGTGTCCTCATCCACGAAATCTTCCACCCAGGTCTTCAAAACACGGGCAGCAAGCTTGCGACCCACCGCCTCCTTGAGACCGGATTTGGTCACCTTGATCTCATCCGCGAGGTCGAAGATCTCCAGAATGGCCTTGTCGCTTTCGTACCCAATGGCACGAAGCAAAGTGGTAACAGGTAACTTCTTCTTACGGTCGATGTATGCGTACATGACACCGTTGATGTCTGTCGCGAACTCGATCCAAGAACCTTTGAACGGGATAACCCGTGCGCTATACAATTTGGTACCGTTGGCATGTCGGCTTTGGCCAAAGAACACGCCTGGGCTACGGTGCAACTGGCTCACGACCACACGCTCAGCACCGTTCACCACGAACGATCCTTTAGGGGTCATGTACGGGATCTGTCCCAAGTACACGTCCTGCACGATGGTCTCGAAGTCCTCGTGCTCGGGGTCGGTGCAATAGAGTTTCAACTTGGCCTTCAACGGAACGCTGTAGGTCAACCCGCGCTCAATGCACTCATCGATGCTATAACGGGGTGGGTCCACGAAGTAATCCAGGAACTCCAACACGAACTGGTTGCGGGTGTCCGTGATGGGGAAATTCTCGCTGAACACCTTGAAGAGGCCTTCGCTCTCTCTGTGTTCCGGGAGGGTCTCGATCTGGAAGAACTCTTCAAAGCTCTTCAGTTGGATATCGAGGAAATCGGGGTAGTCGATCGAAAGTGGGCTAACGCCGAAATCGATGCGTTTACTTTTCTTGGAACTGGTCTTCGCCTGGGCCATGGGGGTGCGTAGTATGAAGAACGGAAGACGACCGTATGAACGACTGATCCTTGTCTGCTGAACCGGCCTCCCCTACCTGGATCGCGGTGGTGGGGAGGGCGTATTGGTTGCCGCTGGTAAGGCGGCGATCACAGTGCAGACGGAAAGGCCCGCCTTGGGGCCTCTCCGAGCTGCTGTGCTGCAAGCGCGCGTTGTTGCTTACTTAACTTCAACTTCTGCGCCGGCTTCCGTGAGTTGCTGCTTCAGGCTCTCTGCATCCTCTTTGGATACACCTTCCTTCACAGGCTTTGGAGCGCCGTCAACGAGGTCCTTCGCCTCTTTCAGACCAAGACCGGTAAGCTCCTTAACGAGCTTAACAACGGCCAATTTGCTTTGGCCACCGGATTTCAGGATCACATCGAAGCTGGTTTTGGCTTCAACTGCATCGCCACCACCGCCAGCGGAGGGTCCTGCTACTGCAACAGCTGCTGCTGCTGCTGGTTCGATCTTGTATTCGTCCTTGAGGTATTGAGCGAGTTCGCTGACCTCCTTTACGGTAAGGCCCACTAGCGAATCGCCGAGTGATTTGATGTCTGCCATCTTGAGTTGTTTGTTACTGGGTTGCGAATTCTATGTGGAAGTGCGTAACGCGGTTTTGGGAGCGACCTGGATCGCTCTCGATATCTCTTTATGCGGCTCTCTCCTCGAGTGTTTTGAGCAAGCCAGCGATCTTCTGTCCACCGCTGCCTTGCAGGCCGCTGATGACGTTCTTGAGCGGGCTTTGGAGCAATGCAATGATGTCACCAATGAGTTCCTCTTTGCCTTTGAGCGTGCTCAACATGGCAAGTTGGTTGTCGCCGATGAAGATGGCCTCATCCACCCAAGCACTCTTGAGTTCGGGTTTGGCTTCCTTCTTACGGAAATCCTTGATCAGTTTGGCGGGCGCATTGCCTTTGGTGGCGAACATGATCGAGGTCTGGCCTTTCAGCGTGGGCATAAGCTCACTGTAGTCCTTTCCTTCGATCCGCTCCATTGCCTTTTGGAGCAAGCTGTTCTTGACCACCTTCATGCGGATGCCGTTCTTGTGGCATGCACGACGCAGGTTACTGGTAGCCTCGGCGCTCATACTGGAAGTATCCGCGAGATAGAACACACCGGTGTTCTTGATCTCTTCGGTCAGTACTTTGATGGCCTGTTCTTTTTCGATACGGGTTGCCATGGTTTCTATGTTGTTAGGTGGGGGCGTGAAATTTCACGCCCGTACCGAATCTTTATCCTACGCTGACCGTTCGTGTATCCACCAACACACCTGGACCCATGGTACTGCTGATGCTGATGCTCTTGATGTATGCGCCCTTGGCAGTGCTGGGTTTCAGCTTGGCCAGGGTAAGGAGGATCTCGTTGGCGTTCTCGCTCAACTTGTCGGCACCGAAGGAGACCTTACCGATCACCGCATGGATGATACCGGCCTTGTCCACTTTGAAGTCGATCTTACCGGCCTTCACCTCTTTCACGGCTTTAGCCACGTCCATGGTAACGGTACCGGTCTTCGGGTTCGGCATAAGACCACGAGGTCCCAATACACGACCCAATGCGCCTACTTTGGCCATAACGGCAGGGGTGCAAATGATCACATCCACACCGGTCCAACCGCCTTTGATCTTCTCGATGTAATCGTCCAGACCGGCCATATCAGCACCGGCAGCTAAAGCTTCCTCGCACTTAACGGGATCGGCCAATACAAGTACGTTGACCGTGCGGCCGGTGCCATGTGGCAGGCTCACAACGCCACGTACCATTTCGGTGCTCTTTCGGGGATCAACGCCCAAACGGACGGCGATGTCCACAGTTGCATCGAATTTAACGGTGCTCAATTGCTTCACTACTTGGGTTGCTTCTTCCAAGGTGTGGACCTTGGTGGCGTCGTACTTGGCCAACGCCGCCTTACGCTTCTTTGAAATGTTCATGGCTGCGTTGTTTAGAATGGTTGATCGCCAGTTACGGTAACCCCCATACTGCGGGCGGTACCTGCCACCATGCTCATACCGCTCTCTATGGAGAAACAGTTGAGGTCGGGCAGCTTGTCTTCGGCGATGGCCTTGACCTGGTCCCAAGTAATGCTGCCCACCTTTTTGCTGTGCGGCACACCACTTCCACCTTTGATCTTGGCCGCGTCAATGATCTGGACCGCTGCCGGCGGGGTCTTGATAACGAAGTCGAAGGACTTATCGCTGTAAACTGTGATCACGGCCGGAAGCACCTTGCCTGCCTTATCCTGCGTGCGAGCATTGAACTGCTTGCAGAATTCCATGATGTTCACTCCCTTCGCGCCCAAGGCGGGTCCAACGGGGGGGGATGGGTTGGCCGCACCGCCCTTGATCTGGAGCTTGATGAGACCGGAGATTTCCTTTGCCATTTCTTGTTTGTTGTGTCCTTGTTGACGCCTTCCTTTCGGTCAGCTTGGACTGGTTAACTTTCTTCTTATGTTATCGTCTACAACCGCAATGTCACGGTCCTAGACGTCCTTTTCAACCTGCATGAAACTCAATTCCAATGGCGTCTTCCTTCCGAAGATCTTCACCATTACCTTGAGCTTCTTCTTGTCCTCGTTAATTTCCTCGATAACACCGTTGAAGCCATTGAAAGGACCATCGATCACTTTCACGGTTTCACCCACATGGTAAGGGTTGTAGTTCGCTTCCTCTGTTTCAGCAAGTTCGTCCACCGTTCCCAGTATCCGGTTCACCTCCGATTGCCTCAAGGGCACGGGATCTCCCTCCTTTCTCTGAGCCCAAGAAGCCGATCACATTGGGCATCTGCTTCAAAGTGTGTGCGATCTCTCCAGTAAGGTCTGCTTCCAAGAGCACGTAACCGGGAAAGAAGTTGCGCTCTTTGCTCACCTTCTTTCCTTCACGGATCTGGTAGAATTTCTCGGTGGGGATCAAGACCTGAGCGATGTAGCTGCCCATATTCGAGCGCGACACCTCCATATCGATCAACTCCTTCACCTTCTTTTCCTTACCGGAGATGGCACGGATCACGTACCACTTCTTGGAAGCGTCTGCCATGACCTAGGACCCGATGAGTTTGTAGATGAAGCCGAGCATCCCTTTCCAGAAACTACCGTTCGCCATGTTCTGCACCCCGAAGATGTAATCCATGACAAAAACGATCAACGAGATCAGCAATGCGGAAACCAACACCACAATGGCACTACTTTGGAGTTCCTTCCAAGTGGGCCAGCTGACCTTGTGCACGAGTTCATTGTAACTCTCGGCGATATATGTTTTGAAGCTTGCCATCAAATGGGGTCCTGGTGATTGGATCAATTGGCACGGGTGGCAGGAATCGAACCCGCAGCCTAAGGTTTTGGAGACCTTCGCTCTACCAATTGAGCTACACCCGTAGGACTATCTATTTCTTGCGTCTCTTATCGGCGGCGAAGGCCGATCCACCTTATAGCGGATCGGCCTTGCCTACGTTGGTATGAGTAGTTTACTTGATCACTTCGGTCACCTGACCGGCACCCACGGTACGTCCACCCTCACGGATGGCGAAACGCAAGCCTTTGGTCATAGCGATCGGCACGATCAATTTCACATGGATGGTAACGTTGTCACCGGGCATGATCATCTCACGACCCTCTTCCATGGTGATCTCACCGGTCACGTCCGTGGTACGGAAGTAGAACTGTGGGCGATACTTGTTGTGGAATGGGGTGTGGCGACCGCCTTCCTCTTTCTTCAACACGTAGATCTCCGCTTTGAATTCGGTGTGTGGGGTAATGCTACCTGGCTTGGCAATGACCATTCCGCGACGGATCTGGTCCTTTTCAATACCACGGAGCAGTATGCCCACGTTGTCACCGGCTTCTCCTCGATCCAGCAACTTGCGGAACATTTCAACACCGGTGCAGGTGCTCTTCATTTTCTCTTCCTGCATACCGATGATCTCGACCTCTTCGCCGGTCTTCACAACGCCGGTCTCGATACGTCCAGTAGCAACGGTACCACGACCGGTGATGGAGAACACGTCCTCCACGCTCATCAGGAATGGCTTATCCACTTCACGAGGCGGAACCGGGATCCAGGTATCCACCGCATCCATCAACTCCATGATCTTGTCCATCCACTTTTCTTCCTTGTTCAGGCCACCAAGTGCACTTCCACGGATAACGGGCGTGTTGTCGCCATCGTACTCGTAGAAACTAAGGAGTTCACGGATCTCCATTTCGACCAGGTCGAGGAGTTCCAGATCATCAACCATGTCCACCTTGTTCATGAACACGACCAGCTTCGGCACGCCAACCTGACGACCGAGCAGGATATGCTCGCGGGTCTGGGGCATGGGTCCATCAGTAGCGGCCACCACCAAGATGGCACCGTCCATTTGCGCAGCACCGGTAACCATGTTCTTCACATAGTCAGCGTGGCCTGGGCAATCAACGTGTGCATAGTGACGGGCAGCCGTCTGATACTCCACGTGAGAAGTATTGATGGTGATACCGCGTTCCTTTTCCTCGGGTGCGTTGTCGATGGAATCAAAACTGCGAAGTTCGGAAAGGCCTTTCTCGGCCAATACGGTAGTGATAGCTGCAGTCAACGTGGTCTTACCATGGTCAACGTGGCCAATGGTTCCGATGTTGACGTGGGGCTTGTCCCTTTTGAAGGTCTCCTTTGCCATTGTCGTTCGGTAGTTAAGTGTTCGTGTGTTCTGTGGTTATGATCTTCAACTTGTTGCACCGGCCGCCCTTATTGCTAGGGGTTCTTAATGTAGGTTCTTCTGGTCCTTTCCGTGGAGCCTTTGCCGGGAATTGAACCCGGGACCTCTTCCTTACCAAGGAAGTGCTCTACCCCTGAGCTACAAAGGCTAGTTCCATAAATATTGGTTGTCCGTGAACACCGTACAATTTGGTGATCCGTGACGTAGAGCGGGAGACGAGACTCGAACCCGCGACGTTCAGCTTGGAAGGCTGATGCTCTACCAACTGAGCTACTCCCGCATGATCAAGGAAAGGGAGGGTTTTGTTCCGACGCACTGTGGAAGCAGTGCATATACTTGGCTCCGTGGGCATTGGTGGGGAGAGCAGGATTCGAACCTACGAAGGCGTAAGCCAGCAGATTTACAGTCTGCCCCCGTTGGCCGCTTGGGTATCTCCCCGTTTATTGAGAACACGGAGCCAATGGACGGATTCGAACCCCCGACCTGCTGATTACAAATCAGCTGCTCTACCAGCTGAGCTACATTGGCCTATACAACACGAAAAAGAACGTTCTTTTTCCCTTTTCAAGACCGTTAGGTCCCGAATTGGGCCTGCAAATGTAGTAAGAATCATCGGTACGCCAAACAAGAATGGGCCATGTAATGCAACATGGCCCATTCCTTGTGGGGCACCCTCTCGGGAGCCACTGTTTACGCGGATTTCTACGCACTACGCATTTTCTCTTTGTGTTCGTTCCGCTTGGCTCCGGAGTGCCTCTACGGCGTTCACCGCGGCCTCTTCGAAGGATCTTCCTTGGCGTTTTGCAAAAAGATCATTGCCTGGAATGGCAAGTCGAATTTCTACCACTTTGTTCTCCCGGTTGTCTCCATCGTGTTCTAATCTTAGGAAGACATCGCCGGAATGGATCGAATCATTGAACAGGGTAAGTTTGGTCAACTTCTCCTTGATGAAACTCACCAACTTGGTATCTGCGGTGAAATGGATCGAATGCACGTTCAGGTTCATGTTCGTTGTTGTTTAATTCGTTCTTAGTGTTCTTCATTCACCACCTCTTGGGTGGGCCTTGGCATGTACGCGTCTCAGTTTATCCACCGTATTGTGCGTGTAAACTTGGGTTGCAGCAAGGTTTGCGTGGCCTAGAAGTTCTTTCACCGCATTCAGGTCCGCTCCATGCTCCAGCATATGTGTAGCGAAGGAGTGGCGTAAAATGTGAGGGGAGCGTTTTTGTTGGGATGTGACCGTACTAAGGTAATACGAGACAAGGCGTTGTACGGAACGCCGGGCCAACGGTTTCCCCTCCGGATCGATCAGAAAAGCATCATTCAATTGCGGCACGCCCAATAAGGTTGAGCGTTCAGCCAGGTAGTGCCTTGCAGAAGCGGTCATTTGATCACCTATGGGAATGATACGCTCCTTCTGTCGTTTGCCGAAGACCCTTAGTGTGTTACGGCTCAGGTCCACATCCCCTACCTTCAAACCCAGCAGTTCCGCCAAACGCATTCCCGTTTGGTAGAGCAACTCCAGTACAAGCCTATCCGTGGCCCCCTTCCAACCGTCCGGCCATGCCATTTCATCCAATAACCTATGCATTCCTTTTTCTTCAACGAATTCGGGCAGTCTTTTGGGGGTCTTTGGCGCATCGATAAGCGCGGTGGGGTCCGCAGTTACCACGCCCACCATCCGTGCAAATCGAAAAAAGCTGCGCAACGAGCTCAACTTCCTGTTCACGCTGCGCGGTCCTACACCGCTCTCCATCAACTGCATCATCCACCGGCGGACGACCTTGTCGGTGGCCTCTTCCGGCTTTTCCATGCCGAATTCTTTGAGGAAGCCATGGAATTGCGCCAGATCACGTTGGTACGCCGCAACGGTATGCGCACTGTACCGCTTCTCGTAAGCCAGGTGGTCAACGAATTTCTCCAAGAGCATGGCAGCCAAGGTAGCAGCCGTGGAACAATGGAAAATCGGTCTTCGCCACTTTTAAGGAAGGACCAACCGTGAATGGACGGGAATGAACGTAAATGAATGCCACCAAGGAACAGTTCCATTCACCCGCATTCCGTTGTACAGTGCAACCATGCTAGAACCTTCTACCCTTACAACTGCCGTGGCTCGTACATATGCCTTATCCGGAAAATGCCATCAAGGCATATTCCCGTTCATTCACGTCCTCCCGCAGCCCCATGCGGGACGCGGTTCTTGTTCTTCAGCTCTGTAGAAAACGAGAAAAGCGAAAGCCCCCGGTCGGGAACTTTCGCTTTCCATGAAAACAGAAAGGGTCTAGCCCTCGTCCGTCTGCAACGTGAGCTTGTATGCCGCACGGATCATTTCCTTGCGACGGGATACGGAAGGCTTGGTGAAGCTTTGGCGCTTGCGCAACTGGCGCATGGTCTGTGTACGCTCAAATTTCTTCTTGAACTTCTTGAGCACCTTATCAATGCTTTCGCCTTCTTTCACTGGAATGATCAGCATGTGTCCTTTTCTCTTAGGGGGTGCAAATATAACGGAATGCCCGATCGGTGCAACGATGAGTGGAAAAAGATCGGCGGGGTTCGTGGCATGAAGGATCCAAGCCGCTATCCGTAAGATCTACCCCTTCAATACATTCCGACTGATCACCAGCTTTTGGATCTCGCTGGTGCCTTCACCGATGGTGCATAGCTTGCTGTCACGGTAGAACTTTTCCACGGGAAAATCCTTGGTGTAGCCGTAACCACCGAAGATCTGTACGGCCTCATTGCTGGCCCACACACAGGTCTCGCTGGCGTAGTACTTGGCCATGGCTCCGGTGGTGGTCACCTTTTTGCCTTTGTTCTTTTGATCGCTTGCCTGTTGGATCAATAACTCGGAGGCTTCGATCCGGGTGGCCATATCGGCGAGTTTGAAAGCGATCGCTTGGAAATCGGCGATGGGCTGTCCGAACTGCTCGCGTTCCTTCGCGTATTTCACGCTGGCATCGAAGGCTCCTTTCGCAATGCCCAAGCTGAGTGCAGCAATGCTGATGCGGCCACCATCCAGGATCTTCATGGCTTGTTGGAAGCCCTCTCCTTCTTTTCCGAGGATGTTGTCTTCTGAAACCCGGCAATCCTCGAAGATCACTTCGGCGGTCTCGCTGGCACGCATGCCAAGTTTGTTCTCCTTCTTGCCGGCCTTCATGCCGGGTGTTCCCCTTTCGATCACGAAGGTGGTCATGCCTTTGCTATCGAGCAGATCACCAGTGCGCACGATGGCCACCATCACATCACTGCTCTTGCCGTGGGTGATCCAGCATTTAGTGCCGTTCAATACCCATTCCTTCCCTTCCTTCCTTGCGGTGCATTTCATCCGCATGGCATCGCTACCGGTATTCGGTTCGGTCAGCGCCCAAGCGCCGAGCCATTCTCCCGTGGCGAGTTTGGTGAGCCATTTCTTCTTTTGCTCGTGGTTCCCGAAGTAGTTGATGTGGCCGGTACACAAGCTGTTGTGCGCCGCAACGCTCAACCCGATGCTTCCGCAGATGCGCGACACCTCTACAATGGTTTCTACATATTCGAAGTAGCCCAGGCCGCTTCCGCCGTATTCTTCGGGCACGAACACACCCAGCATGCCGGCCGGGCCGAAATGGTTGGTGAAAAGCTCCTTTGGGAAATACTGGCTTTCGTCCCACTCCATCACGTTCGGGCGCACTTCACGCTCGCACAGGTCGCGCACGGCCTGTGCGATCATGGTCTGGTTCTCGGTACGGGAAAATTCCATGGGCTAATAAGTTACGAGGCGGATCGCTTCGGCGCTGTATGGCTTGAGGCGTTCCATGCCATTGAGGAAAGAGAGTTCGATAAGAAAGCTGAAGGCGCTCACAATGCCGCCTTGTTGTTTGATCAATTCAGCAGCTGCGACCGCTGTTCCGCCGGTGGCCAGTAGGTCGTCGTGGACCATGACATGCATACCATGTCGCACACTATCCACGTGCATTTCGACTTCAGCACTGCCGTACTCCAGGTCATACATGTGGCTCACGGTCTTCCACGGCAATTTGCCCTTTTTGCGGACCGTTAGGAATGGGACTCCCAAGGCCAAGGCCAAGGGCATTCCGAAGAGGAAACCACGACTTTCGATCCCAGCAATGGCATCTACCCGGATCCCGACCAGCGCTTTTTGGAATCCTTCCACCACAGCTTGGCAAAGCTTTGGATCCTCGAGAACCGGCGTAATATCACGAAAGAGGATCCCCGGTTTCGGGAAATCAGGGACCGCACGAATGCTATCCTTGAGGCGTTGTTGTAGATCACTCACTCCAAGCTGATGTAGGGCGCAAGTTTACGCAACAAAGCCGCGTCGATCAGTACGCAACCTCGGATCTCCTCCAGCTTTTTGAAGGCTCCGTGTTGGGTCCGGAATGCGAAGAGCGGCTTCGCCAATTTCCATCGGAGGTAAGGGTGCGCCGCCAATTCTTCAACGGTGCAGGTATTGATCGGGATCTTCCTTATGGCCAAGGTGTCGAGGATCAGGAATTCCCTTAACGCGGTCACCGCTTCCGGCTTGTCTTGAAGGATGTACACTTCATTGAGTTGATCCAAGGAATGGAAGCCTCCCAAGGCTTCGCGATACTTCACGATGCTGCGAGCGAAAGCTGGGCCTATGCCTCGGATCGTTGTCAGTTCCAAGGTATCGGCGGTGTTCAATTCTACCGATCGTGGAGCAAAACGGGGGTACGTCGTTCGTTCCCGGATCGTATCACGCGGCCATCGATCAGCGTATTCCTTTCGTTCCCTTGGCTCATTCTGCTTGCGAACAAAACTATCCGGCAGCAAGATGAACGGAGATAATGCTGCGAACAGATCGGGGGGAATGGTGTACATGCGACCCACATCCTTTTTCGTCCGGAATTTCCCGCCTTTATCCAGGTAGCGTTCTATCCCGTCCACTTGCTTGTCGGTCAGACCAAGAGCCAGCCATTCTTCTCGACCGATCAGATTGGGGTCGAATGGAAAGCGGATCACCGCCGCGGTATCAGCTCGTTGTGCTTTGCTTTCTGCTATCCAAGCTTCCAGTTTTGCCTTCACCGGGGCAAGATCCCTTTCGGGAGGCGTATAAAACCATTGGCCATACACGGCCCAAGCGGCCAACAAAAGCAGAAATCCCATAAGGACCATCATGCCGCGACGTTCACCGGAGTGCAGATCGAGGAGGTCCTTAACGCGCTCCTTCAACCGGGGGTCGATCAGCGGCTTGGCCATGGTGGTGTTGGTGGACGCTCCTAGATGGGATCGTTGTCCGTGTAGCTATCCGGCTCTGGCTTTTGTGGCGTATTGAGCACGCGATAGAAGAAATAAACGGTGGCAACCGTGACCGCAAGTTGGGTCAGCACCATGAGGATCAAGGCTGAGCTGTTCATGGGTTGGTGTTCCGCAGACCTGCGGAAGGGGTTGACGTGCGCATTCTTCGAACGGAGGCCAGGTAAACCAAAAGGGCAAGCGCGAAGAACGTAAGACAGAGCAAGATACGAGCGAAGTTGGTATAGAACAGTCGGTCTTTCAAACGGACCACTTCGGCTGGATCGGTAGCTGCTGCGAGCTGTTGGTGCAACCCGCTGTTCGCAATGGTCTTGAAGATCGAGGCATTGTCCAAGGTCCACCCGCCCCCACTGAACAAACTTTGGAAAGCACCGGTCCAATCGTTTCCAATTGGGGTGAACAAAGCACCAAGGAAGACCAGCAACAACATCAATGGTGTGATGTACTTGATGATGAACTTATAGACAGTGGGCACCTGAAGATCAGATCCGGAAAGCAACTCCCTCCATCCTTTATCGATCCCGAAGATCCATGCGAAGAGGATGGATTCCGCCAATGCGAAAACCACCAAGCTCACCGTACCGGCCCAATAGTCGTACTCATCAAAAACTCCATGTTCGAAAAAATCACGGTGGGCAGACCAAGCAACAGCACGATCCCGCCAAAGCTCCACGCTCCTTTCAATCTACCCCAACCGAATTCGTCGCGCATGAAGCCCATCCACGGTGTTCCCATAGCGAGGCTGCTGGTAATACCCGCAAAGAAGAGCAGACCGAACCACATCACACCGGCCACTACACTAAGGATCGGTCCCCATTTCTCGAACAGGAAGGGCATTGTCTGGAACGCCATCCCAAAGCCAGCGTTCTCTTTCACCCAATCGAGCCCCAAGTAACCGGCGGCGATGGGGATCACGATGGAACTACCCAAGACCACTTCAACGAATTCATTGGTGAAGCCTGCACTCACGGCGTTCAAAGCCACATCGTCCTTGCTCTTCACATAGGCCGCATAGCAATGGATCGTGCCCATGCCCACGCTCAATGTGAAGAAGATCTGACCGGCCGCCGCGAGCCATACTTTGGGATCACTGAGGCTGGAATATTGTGGGGTCCACAGGAAGTTGAGACCATCCCAAGCACTCGCACCAGGCACTTCGGCGCTGGCGCCACTAGTACCGAGCGTTAGGCCCCGGAAGGCCAAGAAACCACCGAAGATGAGCAACATGGGGATCCCGATCTTGGCCGCCTTTTCCACCCCGGCCAAGCCGCGCGAAAGGATGTAGGTGTTGAGTAAAAGGCAAAGCACGTAGAAGACTACCGCTTCGTACGGGATACCTGTCAAGCTCTTGTCGATATCCACATACTTGGAGAAGAAGTCGGCTACCTGTACTTGGGTCATGCCGTCGAACGTGCCGATGAGACTGTGCCACACGTAGCTCATCGTCCAGCTTTCGATGTAGCAGTAATAGGAAGCCACCGCGATGTTGGTGAAAATGCCGAAGACCCCGAAGTACCACCGCCTGGACCGGGAACCGCAAAAAGTTGCCCAAGCCGACCGCATTGCCAGCCATGGCCAGAATAAGGCCTACGCGGGAACCCCAGGATTCAGTTTGGTTGGTGGACATGTTCTGGTTGAGGGTGCGCAATATAGGGTTGGTTTGGTTGGGTACAGAAAGTTGAAGGGATCATGAGGACCACTGATCCATCGTGTTAGACAACTCTGATACTACAAACCAATGATCACAGGTTATCCGAGCTGTTCCTTCAACACCTGCAACCCTGCTTCAAACCCACGTGGAGCGTACCCCAATTCCTTGCGGGCTTTATCCAACACGAAACCCGTGCGCGGTGGTCGTTTTGCGGGCTGGCCCAAGGTTACGCTCTTGATCGGTTCCACAACACTGGTGTCGAGCTTGAAGAAATTGCCAACACGCTGCACGAGCTCCAGAATGCTCATGCCATCAGGGCCGCTGAGGTGATAGGTCCCGGTAGCGCCTTGTTTGGCGATACGGATACAACCGTCCGCAAGATCCTCGGCCAAGGTGGGCATGCGCCATTGATCATCGACCACGGTAATGGGTTGGCCTTTTTCCAACGCGCTTTTGGCCCAGAGCACCACATTGCTGCGGCTTAACCCATCGGCCACACCGTACACGATGATGGTACGCGCAATGGCCCATTTTGCGAGCTTGCTCTGTTTCACCAACTCCTCGCTTTGCAATTTGCTGTGACCATAGATACTGAGCGGAGCCGGCATGTCTTCTTCACTGTATGGTCCATCCTTGCCGTCGAAGATGAAGTCGGTACTCAAATGAATGAAGTGGCTTCCCACTCGTTCCGAAGCGCGGACGAGGTTCTCTGTTGCTCCTACATTCTGCTGCGTACAGGCTGAAGGGTCCAGTTCGCAAGCGTCCACGTTCGTCATGGCGGCGGTATGGATCACGGCATCGGGACGTTCCTTTTGAAGCACAGCATCCACTTCCGAGGACACGGTGATGTCCATGGGAATATATCGGTCATGCAACGGATCGGGGGTGCGGTCTGGTCCACGAGAGGTCGCCACGAATTCAACTTCAGTGTCGTTGCGTAATGCGGCCACGAGTTTCTGGCCCAATAGGCCGTTGCTTCCGGTGATCAAGATCTTCATGCGGCGCGAAGGAAGGGGATCCGGGGCTTGTTCACAATGCGGAAGTGTGATCTACTTTACGCAGTGTTGCTGTTCGGCCCCGCCTCCGGGACATGAGCAATACGAAGCATATCAACGATCACTTTGGCCCAGATCAGTATGCACGGTACACCCTTCAGCACAAAGGGAACAACAAGCCCTTCACGCAGTGGCCGCGGAAAAATATCCGTTGGCGACAGTGTGGTGAATAGGATAGCGAAGACGAAGAGCCCAATGTTCACTCCGTTCTTTACGCTGCGAACGAACCAGAGCGCCACACCTGTCATCGCGATCACGAAGGTGGGGGATTCAGCCTTGTGGTTGAAGATCACGATCCAAAGTACCACGGAGACCAACGTCAGCAACCTGAACTGGAAGTTCGTGGCCAACTTGCTCCACAGGATCGGCAGAAGGAAGATAACGGCGCCGAGCCCGACAATGATGTTCTTGCTCAGCTCTAGTCCGAACCAGGTCTGAAAGCCACCCCATTACCGAATAGCCATATGACGTACTATGGTCATTAGCCAAAAGGTCCCCGTACGACCGGAACAGTTCGAGGTAGTGCCCGAGGTCCACGAAAAGCAATGGGATAAAGAACAGCAAGACGGTCCACAATACGGTGTAGATGGCCAATTTCAATTTCTGTGGATAGAAAAGGAATAGCGCAAACCCCACGACACCGAAGAGCTTGATGTATGCTGAAAAGACGATGCAGAACGCGGCCAATGCCCAATGCTTCTCTTCAAGCAAGGCGAAGGCGAACACCAACAACCCGGCGATCAGTCCGTTGGATTGATCATTCTGCATGGAGGTCATCAGCTCGATCAATACGATCAGTAGGACCAATCCTTTCTCCAATGGGTCCAACCGCGGAAGGGCGTACACTGCGAACAGAAGGACCAGCGCATTGAGCAGGTTCCATGCGGATAGGCCAAGCCAGTCCGGAAGAACGGCGAAAAGACCGAAGAACGCGGAGAACGTGGGTGTGTACTTGTACAGGTCCCACTGCTCTTGGGGATAGGCGGCATAGAGATCCTGCTGGTCCTTTAAGTGATGAAAGGACTGTTTGAAGATGACGTAGTTGTTGTAGACCTTGTAGTGCTCGCCCTCTTCCACGTACTTCTTGGGGCCGGTCAGCAAGGCTTGAATACTCGCTGCCAAGGCGAACACGACATAGAGGATGAGCAAGGTGGCCTTCTTCGAAACCGCGCTCTTCAGCCGATCTTTCATTGCCGCACCACACTAGCTGCGCGCCGTTTCCTCACCTCGATCTTTTTCCGCAGTTCTTCAGGATAGTCGGCATCGCTTTCCGCCTCATAGATCTTAACGCGTTGTCCATGGTCTTTCTTGATCAGGTCCTCTTGGCGGCAATTGAGGATCGCTGCGGCTGTATTCACTCCGGAATAAGCGGCACCCGCTACACCATGGGAAATGATACTGGCCCCGCAGAGGTAAAGGTCCTTGATCTCGCTTTTCGCACGGTAGGCGAATGGTCCGGTTTGTTTGAACGTCTTCTCCGTTCCATATACACACCCAATGGTGGCGTTGATGTAGTGCTCGTTGGTCAAGGGCGTACCCAGTTCTTTATGCACGATGTGGGCACTAATTCCTGGAACGACTTTCTCCAATCGGTTGATGATCTTCTGCATCAACTTTTCTTTGAATTGGAGGTAGGCGGGCGTCCGCTGTTCCACCTCGTCCTTGAACCGGTCGAAGGCGGCATGATCAATGAAAGTGATCGCTTCGATGCAATGGTGTACTCCATCAAAACTGGAAGGATCCTTCAAGGTGGTGCAGCTGACGAACATGCCATTGAACTCCTGTCCGGAACCGATGTCCGCGTCCATCATTTCGACATAGAAATCATCCAGGTCCATATCCGGCATGATCCAGATATTCCCAGAATCCAATCCGGCGGCGCGAACATCCATATCAACCGTGAGGAAGAGCATGAGCGATGTGCAACTGTATGTGGTCTTCTGCAGGCGCTCAACGAGCTTGGGGCTCAAATGCTCCTTTCCGACCATGTCCAAATAGGTCTTTGCGGGGTCGGCATTGGAGATCACGCGCTTGGAAAGAATGCGTTCGCCACTGGCCAATTCCACACCGATAGCACGCTTGCCGTCGCTGGTGTCCAGCAGAATGCGCTTCACGAACTGGCTGGTGCGTACTTCTCCGCCGTGTCGTTTAATGGCATTGGTCATGGCTTTCACAATGGCACCGCCGCCGCCCATCGGATAGTATCCTCCATCGAAATAGTGGGACATAACAGCGCAATGCAACGGAAAGCTGGACTTTGCGGGTGGTAGGCCGTGGTCGCCACATTGGATATTGAGCACGTTCTTGAGAACAGGATCCTTGATGTGCCAGTCGATCACCGTCTTCAAACTGAAGAGGCCGTACTTGCCCAAATGCCGCGTGCGCCAAGGAATGGTGATATTGTCCCAGAAGCCGTTCATCTTGGGAATGAGCATGAGCTCATCACACACCTGCTTTACCGTCTTCAGGTATTTCGCAATGCCCTTCTTCTCCTTGGGAAAGCGTTCCGATAGGGTGGCGATCAAGTCATCGAAATTGGCCGGCAGGTCCACCCTCTCATCACCGATGTGGCAATGTTCATAGGCCGTTGGGTTCATGCGGAAGAACGCGAGTTCATTTCCAATGCCGAGACCTTCGTACAGGTTGCTCGTGGAACCGCCCTCTCCCACCAAGCCGATATAGTGTACGCCCGGTGTGAAACGATGTCCGTTCAAATAGAAACTGTGGCACCAACCTCCGGGCACATCGTGTTGCTCCAGCACCAGTACCTGCTGTCCGGCGCGCGAAAGGCAGATCGCAGCAGCCAGACCACCGGCACCTGAGCCGATAATGATGGTGTCGAATTCCGATCGGTCACTCATTTTGCGGTTGCCAAAAAGGGTTCAGTTCCGTTTAAAGATACCGTGGATCTCGTGCCCCACATTGTGGAACGGGTCCAATGTGAGCAGATAGCCATGGTGGAAGGCACATATCCAGCGGGCTAGTGTTCCTCCTGGGTTCTTGAGGTACCACGCACTGAGGACCTTCTTCTTGTCGAAGCTCATCTCTTGCACATCGTGGATCCGCTCGTTGACGAAAGGGTCCGCTTCCAACTTCTTGGACACCGCTGCCCGCAATTCCGCGGCCCTCTTCCAGCCCTTTCCTTTCAAACTCGTTTTGAACCTGTATGTGTAGTACTCCACTGGTGTGAAGCCTTGGGTGCCTAGGAAATCAAATAACCCTTTTCCATCGAAGTAATTCACGTGATTGATAAGCAATTCCGAGTTCTTGTGGAGGTCAGTGAACGTGAGGTAGTGCTTCCAAACGTCTTCGTGCCCGTTCGGGGTTATGAAATGGAAGAGGCCACCTTTCCTGCAGTAGGCCGAAAGGTTCTTGATCACAGCGGCCACATCCACCACATGTTCAAGGATATCACGTGCAATGATAAGATCGAAGCGCGCATCCAGAGAGGCGTTGTGCTCTTCCAATGTAGCTTGAATGGTGTGGTACCCGTGCTGTTGGGCATTGAAGTCCAGGATCTCCTTGTTCACATCCATCACGGTAATGGCGATCTCCGGAAAAACGGCCTTGATCCCTTCCAGAAAATAGCCCGAACCCGGGCCGATCTCCAGTACATCCTTCGGGTTTGCGCCACGCTGCTTCAACGTATGTGCAAAGTGGATCCCTCGGCGGTAATTGCGGACCAGGTTGCGTTCGTGTTCATGCTGGGTTACCCGCAAGGATTCCTCGATGTAATAAGCCAGGCAGCCCTTTGCAGTCTCCTCATGGGTGAGCATGGGGTCCAGTTGGGCAAGGCCACAATGGCCGCACAGAATGACCGAACTGGTCCGGATATCCCAATAGTCCACCACACCGATCCGCTTGCCATCCGCAGTACCACAGATCCGGCAAGGCTCTTGGCGAACCACCACATCCCCATGGAATGGTCTTGGGATCTTGCTCAATAGGCTCATGAGTTGCTCGTTTCCACTACCGGATCGGTCTCGGCAACGAATGTAAGGTTCGGTCGGATCGCTGGTTACGGCTGGACCAGAGCACTACCGATCACAGTTCCCACACCGTACTGCGCTTCCGGAACGGATGCTTGATCCGCTCTTTGTGCTGCAGCACGAATGCCATCACCAAATAAGCCACCAAATGCACCCCTGCGGTAATAAAGCTCAAGTAGATGAATGAAAGTCTGACCTGTTCGGTCTTCACGTTCAATTTCTTCGCCCACCATTCACACACGCCAAAGGCCTGCTGCTCGAAGTATGTCTTGACGGAATGGAGCATTTGAAGGTGATCGGTCGGGCCAAGGTTCAACCTACGGAGCGCTTGAGCAAGTGGTTCCCAACGCCGCAAGATAAGCAACGACGTCGCGCACAGTATGAATTTCTCAATTCGAGCAAGGCCTGACCACGTGCTGCGGAATTGGCACCTTGACCGATCGCGGCCCATTCGCGGAGCACAGTATTCGATTCAGCAGGAAGTGCCTCCAACAGCCCGAGCGCGCGATCTCGCAGCTCCGGCCGTCCTTGCAAACGGCCCAGAGCGAACAAAGTCGGCACCACGGCATTGATGATCAAATGGTCTGAACCTGCGCGGCCCAAACGCTTCTCACGCAGGGCACTTGGTCTATCGAACGTGTAACGGTCATTCCAATACGGGCTTGTACCAATATCTAGGACCCGGTGGAGTTCCATCAAATCCCTAGCCTCAAGAAGCGCGTTGATCCCATCTTTGCGCATAAGCAGCTGTGCCAGTTGTGCTATCCGTACGGTGGGAAAATTCATCGGACGCAACCGGGCGAATTTCCACGCAGCTACAGGCCCCGGGCGCAACCCGTGCAAACCGGCCAAAGCCGCGTGTTCCGCTTGCAACTGCCTCGGGTATTCGTCAACATGGTCCACGCGTAGCAACCCCGCTTGACCAAAGAGCAGCGCTTCCGTTCGAAGTGGATCATCGTGGTACTTCAACAAGGTCCGCAATGGCATGGCATGCGCCAACATACCGAACGGTTCAACATTCACCTTCAGCCCGAATGCCCGCGCCAGAACATGGTAAAATGTTTCCGCCGGGTCTTTTGCCAATTGAAGATAAAGCGCCACTACCTCAGCGGACTTTCGTTCAAGCCGTTCAACAAGTACCCGCTCCAACCAAACACCGATCCGCCCTTGGTCCACATGAACGATCTGGCGAGCACACGGCACGAATTCCTTGGACATCATCAAGGTTTGGTGTTGTTCAAGACAGGGAATGGAAATTCGGTTCATCAGCTCGACTGTTGGTGGAACGGTCCCATTGCGTGTACGGACCTCGGAATCATGCTCAAAGACCACATGGAGAATGACGTTGTCGTAGGCCGGATCGAATTGATGGCCATGGGCATTCCATTCGCTGGAGCGCACGTGTACCTCAACATTTCCGGCCCACACTTGACCATCGACCCGCACCAGCGCATCGACCAAGTCCGGTCCGCTGTGGTGCTGGATGCGTCCGGCTTTTAGTACTTCCACCGAAAGACCGTCGGTGGTGCTTAACTCGGTCTGTTCAAATAGCCGTTGTTCCCAAACGTATTGCAAGAGGTCCTCTCCATAGGGAAAGGCCGGATCCATCAGCACATGAATTGCTGGTTGTTCATACTTCCGTGGCTGTTGAACCGAAGGTCCGGGGCCTTGCGCTGCTGAATGGACACTATTTGGCGAAGGAACTGGGCAAGCAGCTAGGGCGAGCTGGAAAGGGAATGGATGTAGCATGACCTGGACAGTTTTCACGGCGATCGCAAGCCGGATAAAGTACCCATTCTTCACGTGGATCCCAATTCCATTCAACAATTGAATGGTCCTTTAACCAACAAAACATGGACCGTCTACACTGAGGAACGTGTCAGATCACGCCCTTCGCCTTTAACGCGGGCTCCATTTGGCGTTGCAGCTCCAGTGCGGCATTGCGCGCGGCCGGAATGGCATCGGTTTCCTTCCCAGCGAAGAGGATCCCGCGGCTACTATTGATCAGCATCCCACCTTGTTTGTTCAAGCCGAACTTCAACACCTCCTCTAAACTACCGCCTTGGGCACCTACACCCGGGATCAGCAGAAAATGTTCTGGCACCTCGGCACGAACGTTTGCCAAGATCTCCGGACGCGTCGCACCGACCACGAACATCAGGTCTTCTGGGGTGCCCCAAGTCGCGGTCTTGCGGATAACGGTCTCGTATAAAGTACCTCCTCCGTACATGGGCAGGCATTGGAAGTCATCTGCCCCGGCATTGCTGGTCACCCCCAGAACAATGGCCCACTTTCCCGGACTGCCAAGGAACGGGGTAATGCTGTCCTTTCCCATGTAGGGTGAAAGAGTAACGGCATCCACCTGGAGATTTTCGAAGAACGCTTGGGCGTATTTCCTAGCCGTATTGCCGATATCCCCACGTTTTGCATCGGCGATGATGAAACAATCGCTCCTGCTCCGGATGAACGCGATCGTGGCCTCAAGGTCCAACCATCCCTGATCACCTTGGGCCTCGTAGAACGCCAAGTTCAGTTTGTAGGCTACCGCAAGGTCATGAGTGACCTGCACGATCGCCTCGTTGTAGGCGCGAACCGAACGGCTCTCCTCCCTGAAGTGGGCGGGCAACAGATGTTCTTCCGTATCCAAGCCCACACAAAGCAAGGATCTCTTGCGACGGATAATGGATATGAGTTGGGACCGGGTCACGGCGCGAAGGTCGACACTAGTGATCGATCTCAATATGTAGGTCCCGAAAAATGATCTACCATGCTATGCATGCTTGGGAAGCCACCTTTACTGAACGCCTTTTAGCGTGATCAGATCCCCGATTCGGCTTTCAATTTCTCCGTCCGTTCGGCAAGTTGGAGCGCATCGATCAACTCGTGCAGATCGCCGTTCAGCACCTGAGGCAGGTTGTGTACGGTGAATTCAATGCGGTGGTCCGTTACGCGGCTCTGCGGAAAATTATACGTCCGGATCTTCGCACTTCGATCGCCGCTGCTGACTTGGCTCTTGCGATGAGCCGCCAATTCAGCTTCCGACGCGCGCACCTTTTCTTCATACAACTTGGTGCGCAGCATTTGCATGGCCTTGTGCCGGTTGCCGAGTTGGTTGCGCTCCGTTTGGCACATGACCACCATGCCCGTCGGCAAGTGGGTGAGACGGACCTTGGTCTCCACCTTGTTCACATTCTGGCCCCCGGCACCACCGCTGCGCGCGGTCTCCATCTTTACATCACTGTCCTTCAGGTCCACGTCGGTGTCCTCTGCTTCAGGTAACACGTTCACGGTTGCGGCACTGGTGTGGATCCGTCCGCTCGCTTCGGTGCTAGGCACGCGTTGTACCCGATGGACGCCGGCCTCGAACTTGAGCACTCCGTATGCTCCATCGCCGATCACATTGAAGACCACTTCCTTATACCCGCCTACGGTGCCTTCGCTCACATCGGCCACTTCCACTTTCCAACCACGTTCCTCGCAAAAACGTGTGTACATGCGAAAGAGATCCCCGGCGAACAAGCTGGCCTCGTCCCCTCCGGTCCCGGCCCTCAGTTCCATGGTGCAATTGCGGGCATCATTCGGGTCCTTCGGCACCAGCATCACACGAACCTCTTCTTCCATGGCCACGATCGAATCACGCATCGAATCGCGCTCGGTCCGTGCCATTTCAAGCATGTCGGCGTCCTTCTCAGTACGTAGCATAAGCTCCGCTCCGTCCAGATCATCATGCATCTGCCGAAAACGGAAAAATGCGTCGTCAATGGGTTCCAGGTCGCGGTAGGTGCGATTCAGTTCCACAAAGCGTTTCTGATCTGCTATCACGCTTGGATCAGCAAGCTGTTTACCGATCTCTTCACGCCGATCGTGCAAAGTGGAGAGTTTGGAAAGGAGGGAGTTCATGGCATGGGGGCAGCGACTTGCACCGCGCAACAACTAGCTGGTATAGGTGAACTGACCAGCGGGTGATGTAAGAACGACTTCTTTGTTGGGCGCTGCTTCCACCCGACCAATGACCTGTGCCTGTACATTGAACGAATGGGAAATGGCGATCAGCTCCGCTGTGGCTTCTTCCGGCACATAGAACTCCATACGATGACCCATATTGAATACGCGGTACATTTCCTCCCACGAGGTTCCGCTCATTCCCTGGATAGCTTCAAAAAGTGGAGGAACCGTGAACAGATCGTCCTTGATGATGCGCAGTCCATCAACAAAATGCAACACTTTGGTCTGAGCTCCTCCGCTGCAATGCACCATGCCATGGATCCGCCCACGCATGGCTTGGAACACGGCGGCCACCACAGGAGCATAGGTTCTTGTGGGCGAAAGCACGGCCTTGCCGAAGTCCAATGGTGTCCCTGACAACGGATCGGTCAAATTGGCTTGGCCACAATACACGAGATCTTGTGGGGTCAATGGGTCGAAGGTCTCTGGAAAAGCCGTTCCAACCTCTTTGTTGAACACATCATGCCGGGCACTGGTAAGGCCATTGCTTCCCATTCCCGCATTGTATGCGCTTTCGTAAGTGGCCTGACCATAGCTGGCGAGGCCTACGATCACATCGCCTGGTTGGATATTTGCGTTGTCGATCACGTTCTTTCGTTCCATGCGGCAGACGACGGTGCTGTCCACGATCACTGTGCGAACTAGATCACCCACATCGGCTGTTTCGCCACCGGTACTTTGGATCCCAATACCAAGCTCCCGCATTTTCAAGAGGAATTCTTCCGTTCCATCGATAAGGGCACTGATCACCTCCCCTGGGATCAGCCGTTTGTTGCGCCCGATCGTACTGCTCAATAGGATACCGTCCGTTGCACCCACACAGAGCAGATCGTCCAAGTTCATGACCACGGCATCTTGCGCGATCCCACGCCACACACTTAGGTCACCGGTCTGTTTCCAATAGGCATAGGCCAATGCTGATTTGGTCCCAGCCCCATCGGCATGCATGACGATGCAGTGGTCCGGGCTACCGGTAAGCTCATCGGCCACCACTTTGCAGAATGCTTTTGGGAAAAGGCCTTTGTCCAAGTTTGAAATGGCCTTGTGAACGTCCTCCTTCCCAGAGGAAACACCACGTTTTTCGTATCGGCTTGAGGCCATTGATCTTGCTTCTTATCTTCTTGCAACCCTTGGGCGGAAGATCTTCCGTCCCTACGGTATGCTTCTTCATTACAAACAAAAAGAGCACCCGCCATTGGGCGAATGCTCTTCTTTGAGTACGTCTATCTAATTGGCCTTTGGCACGAAATCGTAACTGAGTACGCGGAATTCGGTACGGCGGTTCTGCTGGTGTGCCGCTTCGCGTTCCTCCTCGGTCTTCATGGCCTTGATCTGAGCATCGGTGATCCTTGGCTTGGTTTCGCCATAGCCTTTGGCCACCATGCGCACTGGGTCAATGCCTTTAGTGACCAAGTAGTTCACGCAGCTTTGCGCACGGTTCTGTGAAAGGGTCAAGTTCCGAGCATCGGAATCACGTGTATCTGTATGGGCAGAAAGCTCGATGATGATCTTCTCGTTGTCCACCAATGTCTGATAAAGGGTTTCCAGCGAATCCTTGCCCTCTGGCCGTAGCTCGAACTTTCCGAGATCGTATTGCACTTCAGGCAGGTTGATCACATCCACTTTGCTGGCTGGTTGGAGGAAGTACTCCTTCACGAAGGTGGTGCTCTCGTTCAAGCCAACAGTGGTAGCTTGGTCCTTTACGACCAAATACCCTTCCTTTTCGGCCAAGATACTGTACGTGGTATTCTCCTTGATGTAACGGTCCTTCCCGTTCTCTACGAAGGAGAAACCACCGTTGTCGTCAGTGATCGCACTGAAGTTACTGCCATTCGTACCCACAACGCTGATCGTTGCGCCGGAAAGTGGCTGTCCTGTGAGCTTATCGTATGCTGTTCCTTGCAAGCCGAAGACCATATCCGGCAAGTAGAAACGCCAGATATCATCCATGCCTTTTCCACCAGGGCGATTACTGGTGAAGAACCCACGTTCTTCAGCACCTTCGAAGGCTATACCAAAGTCATCGGAAGAACTGTTGATCGGTGATTGCAAGTTGCTCACCGCGCTCCAACCGGATTCACCGGCTTTCTCTGCTCGGTAGATATCCAAACCGCCCATGCTTGCGCGTCCATTGCTGGCGAAGTACAACGCACCGTCCTCGCGCACAAATGGGAACATGTCATCCTTGACGGTGTTGATATCAGCTCCAAGATTGGTCGGTGCACCAACGGTGTTGCCGTCCTTGTCGAGCTTGACCATGTAAAGGTCCTTGCCCCCTTTGTGTCCGGGCCATTTCATGTCACTTGCGAAGATCAATGCGGTCTCCTCCTTGTTGAGTGCCGGATGGCCGATCGTAATGGTATCGTTCTTCTCTGGCCGAAGCGGCAAGATGACGGGCTCCGAATAGTTGTTCCCGACTTTTTTGCTCATCCATATATCGCAGCCGAAGACCTTCTTCTTCTCCATTGGACAACGGGTGAAGTACATCAGGTTGCGTTTTTCATTGAAGATGGGCGCACCTTCATTACCGGCGGTATTGATCACACTTGGCAATTTCACTGGTTCGCTCCACTTTCCCAAACGGTCGCGGCTGCTCGTGAACAGGTCACTGAAGCTTTCACCGATGATCTGGTCGGTCTCCACACCCGTGGATCCAGGGCGAGTGCTGGTGTACACCACCAGTTCGTTCTTCTTGTCCGCGAATCCGGGTGTAAAATCATACTGAGGACTGTTCAACAGTACCTCCGGGTCCACACTATACCGGGTGGGTGCATCCTTCCAAGCCTGAGCTTGTTGGCTTTCGGAAATCCCAGCCTCCGCACGCATGTCCCCGGGCTTCTTTTCCTTGAATCGGTTGTAGGCGGCAATGGCATCGGCATACTTGCCCTGTTGCTTTAGCATATCGCCGATGTACAGGTAGGTGACAGGGTCGGTGTACTGGGCCTTGTTGGCCTTTTCGTACCAAACGGCAGCTTGTTCCGCATCCCCGAGCGTACGGTAGGCCTCGCCCACTTTGAAGATCAGTTCAGCTTTCGTGCTGGCTTGCTTCTCAACCGTATAAGCCTTCTTGTAAAGCTCTATTGCGTTGAAATAGAAACCCTTCTTGAATGCTTCATCTGCCTCTTGTGCGAGTTTGCCTTGCGCCATGGCACTGGAGAAACATGCCACGCTAAGGAAAAGGCTTGCCAGGAACTTGCTTGTTGTCATCTGGTTCGAATGGATGGTGTGACCCCTTTTCGGGTTCCGGGCGAAGATATATCGATTTGCCGAACGTGAAAGGAAGAACTCAAAAGATCCAAGGCATTAACGCATAAAGACATTCATATCTCCCCTATCCCGATACATCCAAGGAACTGATCATCAGTCATGAACGTAAGCTCGGACGATAACCTGAACTCAGTGTATAGGCCCCTAACGAGTGAACAACAGTTCCCGCATCTTTGGTAATGGCCAAAGTTCATCATCCACAAGAAGTTCCAGCTTGTCCACGTGGTAACGGATCTTATCCAAGTAGGGCTTCACCGTGTCGCAGTACGAAATGGCCTTGTCACGCGCTTCTACTTTGGTGTTGGCCTTTTTACGAGCCTCGATCATCTGGTCCACCAAAACCTTCACCGTGCCGAGGTGTTCACTGATCTCCTCGATCAACTTCACTTGGGTGGAACTCGCCTTTTTCGCACCGGCCTCGCCGAGCACGGCACGTAGGCCGAGGACATTCTCCAGCAAACGGTTCTGATAGGAGATCGCGGTCGGGATGATATGGTTCTGCGCCAGGTCGCCCACCACCCTACTTTCGATCTGGATCTTCAAGGTGTAATTGTGCAGTTTGATCTCGTGTCGGGCCTCGACCTCCACAGGGCTCATGACATTCATGTCCGCAAAGAGCGCTTTGGTCTCCTTGCTCGACCAAACGTCCAAGGCCCGTGGCGTGTCCATGATATTCTTCAGCCCACGGCCAGCCGCCTCTTTGACCCATTCTTCGCCATAGCCATTCCCTTCGAAACGGATCGCCTTGCTTTCTGCGATCACATCGCGCAGGACGCGTAGGATGGCTTCGTCCTTCTTGGTCCCTTTCGTAATAAGCTGGTCCACTTGCTTTTTGAACACCCGCAGTTGATGGGCTACTATGGTGTTGAGCACGGTCATTGGGCCCGCACAGTTCGCGCTGCTGCCCACGGCACGGAACTCGAACTTGTTACCGGTAAAGGCGAACGGGCTGGTGCGATTGCGATCCGTATTATCAAGCATCACGCTCGGAATGCGGCCGATATCCAGCTTCAATTCGGTCTTCAGGTCAGGGGTCATTCCCCCTTTGATGTTCTTCTCAAGGCCGTCGAGCAAGTTGCTCAAATGCTCACCGATGAATACCGAGATGATCGCCGGGGGTGCTTCATTGGCCCCAAGGCGGTGGTCGTTGCCGGCCGTTGCAATGCTTGCCCGTAAGACATCAGCGTGATTGTGAATGGCCTTGATGGTGTTCACGAAAAAGGTCAAGAACTGAAGGTTCTCCTTCGGCGTTTTGGCCGGGCGCAACAGGTTCTTTCCCGTGTTGGTCGCCAAGCTCCAATTGTTGTGCTTTCCACTACCGTTCACCCCAGCATAGGGTTTCTCATGGAGGAGCACTCTGAAATCATGTTTATGGGCGGTCTTTTCCATGATGTCCATCAACAGGACATTATGATCCACCGCCAAATTGAGTTCCTCGAACACCGGTGCGCACTCGAACTGGTTGGGAGCCACTTCGTTGTGTCGTGTCTTTACAGGAATACCCAGCATCAGCGCCTCGTTCTCAAAATCACGCATGAAAGCGCGGGCACGATCAGGGATACTTCCAAAATAATGGTCTTCCAATTGTTGTCCCTTCGCAGGGGTATGGCCGAACAAGGCACGACCACACATCATGATATCGGGCCGAGCGAAGAACAGGGACTTATCGATGAGAAAGTACTCCTGTTCCCAGCCCAATGTGGCCATCACCTTATTAACGTCCTTGTCGAAATACTGGCACACGGCGGTGGCTGCCTCATCCACCGCACGGATCGCGCGGAGCAGCGGCATCTTGTAATCCAACGCTTCACCGGTATAGCTAATGAAGATCGTAGGAATGCATAAGGTGCGGCCGATCACGAAAGCCGGGCTGCTGGGGTCCCAGGCGGTGTAACCACGGGCTTCAAACGTGTTGCGCAAGCCGCCGTTGGGAAAGCTGCTGGCATCCGGTTCTTGCTGAACAAGAAGGGAACCATCAAATCGTTCTATGCTTCGTCCTCCACCGATCGGTTCAAAGAAAGCATCGTGCTTCTCAGCACTTAGGCCCGTAAGTGGCTGGAACCAGTGGGTGTAGTGCGTAGCTCCTTTGGTGAACGCCCATTCCTTCATGCCACTCGCCACTTGGTCCGCCAATTTGCGATCGATCCGTTCCCCTTGGTGGATGGCTTGGCGCACAGCGAAGTAGGCGTCCTCGGTGAGGAACATGCGCATCGCATCCTCATTGAACACATTGGCTCCGAAGAAATCCGAAACCTTGGCTGAAGGCGCATCAGTATGGTTCGGGACGCGGCCAAGTACATCTTCGATCGCCTTGGTACGAATTCGGGGGGTGCTCATGGATTTTTATGGTTCTGCGACAAATGTAGTGCGAACCGAAGGGGGTAAGGTGAATATTTATGAGCATTTTATGACCATACCCCCTCAATTGTGCACACACCATTTCCAAACCTGGCAAAATTGGACAAAGTCCACGGTTCGAAAACACTAGGGTTCGTGTACTTATACCATCTCGCAGTAAGGCTTAGGCGGATCTACTTGTGGTCTTTCCACTTGGCTTCTCCAACAGGATCGTTCCGTAGCTCCAGCCTCGGTTGCTTCGCACCCTGCGCCGCTTCGGCGTTGCAACGACCCTGCCGTATCGCCATGCGAAAAGATCACGGCGCATCTCTAGCCTGATCCATACTGCGAAATGGTTTTAGGCCACAGATCGAGATCAACGGACCGAGCCGTCGGTTTGCAGACACCGATGGACCGACGATACGGTCACCTATCCAAAACAAAGCTCACGATGGGATCAGACACCACGGTGGTCGATCACTCCTTCCCCACTTCCGGGGGCTTGGGTGGCACAGGGTCGGCCTGGTCCAACTTGGGTGTGGCCTCTTCAATTGACTTTTGGAAATTGTTCCGTTGATCGTTCACGGAACGGTGCACATCGGTCACTCCCTTTTGGATCTCGCGTTGCACCTCGTTGCTCGCATCACGCACCTGCCGTAGCGTCCGGCCCATAGTACGTGCAAGGTCAGGAATTCCCTTGCTACCAAAGAACAACAGGGCGAACAGCAGGACGACCAGCAACTCTCCACCACTGATGTCGAAAATAAGCGGCTGCATGGGTCCAAAAGTAGGAAGTCCCGCTCGGGGCAGGACTTCCAAAATCGAAAATGTCTCTAGATCAAACGTTCTCCTTACGCTCCTTGCCCTTCAGCAGGTCCACCACGAAGGAACTGGCGACGAAGACCGACGAGTAGGTACCCACCAGAATACCGATAAGCAAAGCGAAGATGAACCCTTTGATGGATACGCCACCGAAAAGGAAGATCACGAACAATACGAGCAGCGTGGTCAACGAAGTGTTCATTGTACGGCCCAACGTGGAGTTGATAGCCTTGTTGATCACGGTGATATTCGACTCCCGCTTATGGTCCTGCAGGTACTCCCGGATACGGTCGAAGACCACCACGGTGTCGTTGATGGAGTAACCGATCACGGTAAGGATAGCAGCAATGAAGGCCTCGTCGATCTCCAGGGAGAATGGCATCACCTTGTACAAGATGGAATAGAGCCCAAGCAAAGCAAGTGCGTCATGGAGCAAGGAAAGTAATGCGCCCACACCGAACTGCCAGTTCTTGAAACGAACGGCAACGTAGAGGAAGATGAACAGAAGTGCCAGGGCAACAGAGGTGATCGCTGAGAACTTGATGTCGTCAGAAATGGTCGCATCAACCTTACGTGATTCCCTGATCTCGTAGGTATTCCCAAGTCCCGAGAGGCCTTTGTTCAAGGCAGCTTCCACTAGGGCGTCAGCACCGCCGTCGGTCTGTTCCACCAGGAAGTTAGTGGTGATCTTCACCTGTTTGGAACCACCGTAGGTCTTTACGTTCGAGGTGCTCTTGACGCCTTCCGCATTCACGAAATTGGGTTCAAGTGCATTCCGTACCTCATCCACTTTCACGTCATCGGCAAATTTCACCACGTACATACGGCCTCCGCTGAAGTCAACGCCCCAGTTGAAGCCGATCGTGACCATGGAGAGGATACCTGCCCCGATCAAGACGCCGCTGATCATGTAGAAGATCTTCCGCTTCCCCATGAAGTCGTAATTGGCACCAACGAAGATCTTTTCACTCCATGTGTTCCAAACCTTAAGGTCCTTGCCCTTCTCCAACCTCCATGTAATGATCATGCGTGAGAGGAAGAGCGCCGTGAACAGCGAAGTAAGAATACCCAAACCGAGGGTCGTAGCAAAGCCCTTGATCGGACCGGAACCGAAAATGTACAGGATCAACGCAGTGATCAAGGTGGTCACGTTCGAGTCGATGATCGCTGAATACGCACCTTTGAAACCAAGGTCCACAGCCGATTTGATCGCCTTGCCAGACCGCAACTCCTCTCGTATTCGCTCGTAGATGAGCACGTTGGCATCCACTGCCATACCCATGGTGAGCACAATACCCGCAATACCAGGCAACGTAAGGGCGGCTTGCAATGACGCTAAGGAACCTATCAGGACGAAGAGGTTCACCAGCAAAGCCATATCAGCGATCCAGCCCGCATTGGCGTAGTACAGTATCATATACAACAGCACCAATAAGAGCGCCACTGCGAAGGAGATCATTCCCCATTTGATGTTCTCACCGCCTAATGAAGGTCCAACAACGGTCTCGTCAATGATCCGTGCTGGAGCTGGCAACGCACCAGCCTTCAGGATGTTCGCCAAGTCATCGGCTTCTTGGATCTGCTTGTTCAAGTTCTCGTTGCCCAAGCTGATGCTGGAACGGCCACCGGAGATCTCGCTTTGAACGATCGGAGCACTGTAGACCAAATTGTCCATAACGATAGCCACGGCTTTTCCAACATTGTCGCCGGTCATCACTTTCCAGGTCTGGGCGCCTTCGGCATCCATCTGCATGATCACCTCCACATCACCTTTCATGTCGAAATCCTGTGATGCGTTGATGATGGAGCTTCCATCCAGCTTCGGCTTGCCACCACGGGGTACTTTCAAAGCAAAAAGGTTAATGAATGCTGCGGACTCGCCGCTTTGCATTTCACGAACGTCCGGCTTTGCACCCCAGAGCAACTTCAGGTCATTTGGCATTGAAGCGATCACCTCCGGCCTGTTCAGCAAACGGTTCACTTGGGCAGTATCCGCCAAACGAGCTGTTCCAACTACGGAACCCTTCGCCAGGTTGAAGCCATTCCCTGTTTGCACCAAGGATGGATTCAGCACAGCGAACAGCGGGTTCTCTTTCGCGAATTCCTCTGGGGTCTGGTTGGCGGTATCCAACGTGTCCGTTGCGGTAGTGTCGGTCTTCAAACTATCGGGAACCTCGGCCACTTGCTCTGCACCGGTATCGGTGACGCGCAAGGCCATACGACGGTTCAGTGCGCGTCCTTCTTCAGTGGTGTTGCTGGCTACCGGGTTCTGACTTCCATACCCTTCAGCCTCCAAGCGATCTGCGGAGATCCCTTTTCCGACCAATGCCCCTACAACCGCTTCGGCGCGCTGTTGCGAGAGTTTCATGTTGGAAGCTTCGTTCCCCGTACTGTCGGTATATCCACCGATCTTCAATTTTACTAACGGATAGGCCTTAAGGATCTCCACCAAGTTGTTCAACTGTGCATCAGAATTGGCCTGATCGACCTCGGCACTTCCGGTAACGAAGTTCACACGGTCGAAATTGAACCAGGTGGTCTTATCAACTGCTGCTTTGCTGTCCAGAAATTTGATCACGCCACTTTCAACACCGTCTGAGGCTCCTTTGATCTCATATCCACTCTCCAGGATCCGACCGAATTCCGACTTCTCAGTCTCCTCAATAGCGGTGGTATCCACCCCTCCTTTCAACAGCGTGTTCGCTGCTTCCAATGCAGGATAAACATCCGCATTCTCATAGGTTTCCCAGAATTCCAAGTTCGCTGTGCTCTGCAACACTTTGCGCACACGCTCTTTGTCCTTAACACCGGGAAGCTCCACTTGGATACGGCCACTGAATTGTTGCTTCTGGATACTCGGCTGGGCAACACCGAATTTATCGATACGGGTACGTAGGATCTTCTCTGTATTGTTCAATGCAGCTTCAGCCTCGTTCCGAAGGGCGGCTATGTACTCAGCATCTGAGCCTTCCCTATTGAACATGTCCTTCCGCTCAGGGCTATAGAAGATGGCGGAAAGTGGCCCGTGATTGGGCACTTTCGTGTATTCCTCATCGAACAGAGTGATGAAATCGGAATCACTGCTTTTTTGACGTTCACGAGCATTCGCGATCGCCGTCTGGAATGCAGGATCCTGGTTGTTCTCGCTCAGGTTCACGATCAACTCGGGAATGCTCACTTCCAAGGTCACTGCCATACCACCCTTCAAGTCAAGTCCAAGGTTGATCTCCTTTTCCTTGCATTCCGCATACGTGTAGCCCAAAACGGGATAAACACGTTGTTCGCTGTTGGCCCGTAGGTAGCGATTCTCGAATTCGATACGCAATTCCTCGGGGTCCTCTTGCTCGTTACCGGGCACTGCAAGAGTCGAATCGGCTTGCTGAAGGGCGACTTCATGGGCTTTCTTCTCCAAGCGGGAAGTGAACAACGAAAACGAGAGCTGATACGCACACGCCAGCGCTAACAGGATGGTGAAGATCCAAAGCGCGCCTCTATTCTGCATGACCGAAGGTGTTTATTTTTCTCAAAGAGGCGGCAAATATAGCGTTGTTGGGCATGCGTCACTGACAAGGATGTGGAATGCGCGTTTGCCTAAGGCTCTAGAATGATGATCGGGGTGGAACTGTACGTACCCCACCCGCAATACCGGCACTTTGGAGCGTCGATGGACATGGACGTCAATTTCCAACGGAATGCGAACAATTGGATCTTGATCATGGTATGAGGAATGGCAGGTATTGCTGAATACACCTTCTATCTTTGCCGTACCATGCACATTATCACCCAACGCACGCTGATCAGCTTGCTCGCGATCCTTTCCATCAGTGTCGTCCGCGCCCAACTCTACTTTGATGGCACTATTCCGGTAGAACGTAATGGGGTCGCATTGGCTTTGCCTTGGGCGGGCGGGATCAACTTCAGTCAAGCAAGCATGATCGATCTGGATCAGGACGGGCTCGACGATATTTTCCTGTTTGACCGAGATGGCAATGTGATCACCACGTTGTTGGCAACTGGAGGTTCTGGCACAGCCGGCTACCGTCACACCCGAGAATTCGATGATGTTTGGCCTTTTCGGGAACTACACGATTGGACGTTGCTGCGCGACTACAACTGCGACGGCAAAGCGGACATCTTCAGTTACTCACAGGCAGGGTTCTCGGTTTACAAGAATACATCCACCCCAGCGGACGGTCTCCAGTTCGAACAACTGACCTTTCGTGTGAATTGCAACTATGTGTTCACCGATGGGTCATCACAGATCACCAATTTGTATGTCTCTTCCGAAGACCTTCCTGGCTTCGCGGACGTGGATGGTGATGGGGACCTCGACGTGATCACCTTCAGCCAGCTCGGCTCTTTTGTCCAATATTACAAGAACCTGAGCCTTGAGACCTATGGGTCATGTGATAGCCTCGCCTTCGAATTACGCAATGCTTGCTGGGGTCGTTTTTCAGAGAATGCTTCCACGAACGCAATAAGCCTGAACGCCGTGTGCCCTACTCAAGTCCCGTTCCCGGAGGTGACCGGCGAACCTGGTGGAGCCCGAGGATCCGAGGAAGAGGAGGACAGTGAACGGGCCCACTCCGGGAGCACTGTAACCCCGCTGGACCTGACCGGTGATGGGGTCATGGATCTTCTTCTAGGGGATATATCCTTTAACAATCTGGTGTCGCTTACCAATGGCGGCACCGTGGACAATTCACTCATGGTCTCTGTGGACGATCAATTTCCGAGCTACGATCAAACACTGGACCTGCCGATCTTCCCGGCCGCTTTCCACTTGGATGTTGACAAGGATGGCAAACGTGATCTGTTGGTCAGTCCGAATTCGCGCTCCTTGGCACAGAACTTCGAGGGCATGTGGTTCTACCACAACAGTGGAACCGACGCAACACCCATTTTCGAATTCCAACAGAACGACCTGTTCCAAGATCGCATGTTGGACTTTGGAGAAGGGGCTTACCCTGTTCCCTTCGACCATAATGGCGATGGACTAATGGACCTTATTGTCGCCAACGCCGGCTATTACGATCCGGCGGACCCCATAAACAAGATCGGTTCCTTGGCCTTATTGGAGAACACTGGCACGACAACGGCCCCTACGTTCAACATGATCACGGATGATTATATGGGCTTACGTACGAGTGGTATTGGCGAGGCCATGTACCCAGCTTTCGCCGATATTGATGGGGACGGTGATCAGGATATGTACGTGGCCGACCTTCTTGGACACCTGCATTTCTATCGGAATGTACCTTCTGGCAACGTGGCCGGCTTCACCCTGGCCATGGCGAATGTTACGGATGCAGGCGGATCGGTGATCGATATGGGGAGATTGGTGACACCGCAATTCACGGATCTGGATGAGGACGGCCGCACCGACCTGATCGCTGGAGAGCAGAACGGGAACTTGAACTATTACCGTAACACGGGAAGTAGCACTACCCCGGAGTGGACGCTTGTCACGGATTCATTGGGGTACTTGCGTACCAACGATCTCTATACGCAGGGATATTCGGTGCCGTTCATTTATCGCAATGCCCAAGGAGAACGAGAAATACTGATAGGCTCCGAGCGAGGGACGCTTTGGCACTATACCGACATCGAAGGCAACTTGGATGGTCCTTGGACCTTGGAAACCTCGGACTTTATGGGGCTGGACGAAGGTGGTAAAGTGGGCCTCTGCTATATGACTTTACGGGCGACGGAGAATTGGACCTCGTCTTCGGGAATGCCCGTGGCGGACTATCCTTTTGGCGGGCGACCTCATTTCGGGTGTCACTGCTTTGGGCATAGAGACCGCCGCGCCGATGGTTTATCCCAACCCCAGCAATGGCACGGTTCAACTCACAACTTCGGGCACAGGGCCGATCGGTGGTCAGTGGGTGGTGCGAAACAGCATTGGCCAACGAGTGAAGGAATTTCCAATAACAGGTTCAAGTACGCTTGCAGACCTGAATGGCCTCCCAAATGGACTCTACACCATACGCGGCGAAGGAAAAACAATGACCAAGGCCGTTCGGCTGGTGATATCGCATTGACCGGCCCATCTGGGCACCGAACAAGAACGGCGCCCAGAGGCGCCGTTCTTGTTCGGGTATAACGGAGTGATCAAGCAGTAACGGACATTTTGTCCAACACCTCCATCACCTCTTTGACGGCCTTGCCACTTTCTGCACAGAGTGCCAATTCTTCCTTGTTCAAATTCAGCTCTATGATGCGCTCCACGCCTTTGCGGCCGAGAACCACGGGCGCACCCATGTAGATATCCTTCAACCCATATTCACCTTGCAACCAAACGCAGCAAGGGAAAATGCGTTTCTGATCGCGTACGATGGCTTCTACCATTTGAGCGGCTGCCGTGCCCGGGGCATACCATGCACTGGTTCCCAAAAGGTTCACGATCTCGCCTCCACCTTTCTTGGTGCGTTCCACGATGGCATCCAGCCTGTCCTTGGCGATAAGTTCCGTTACCGGGATCCCACCAACTGTAGTATAGCGAGGCAAGGGCACCATGGTATCACCATGCCCACCCATGAGCACGGCTTGTATGTCCTTTGGGCTTATTCCCAGTTCGGTAGCAAGGAATGCGCGGTACCGGGCGGTGTCCAGGATCCCGGCCATGCCGATCACCCGATTCGCAGGGAACTTGCTGTTCACGAAAGCGCAGTAGGTCATTACATCAAGCGGGTTGCTCACCACGATGATGATGCAATTCGGACTATGCTTGACCACATTCTCCGTTACGCTCTTTACAATAGCGGCGTTGGTGGCAATAAGATCATCCCGGCTCATGCCCGGCTTCCGTGGAAGACCGCTCGTGATCACAACCACATCGCTGTTTGCGGTCTTGGTGTAATCGTTCGTACTACCCACTACGCGGCTATCGAACAGGTTGATCGGTGCGGTCTGCCAAATATCCAGGGCCTTGCCTTCGGCGAAGCCTTCCTTGATATCCAACAGCACTACTTCGTTGGCGAGTTCCCAACGGGCCACAGCATCGGCGCAAGTTGCACCCACGTTGCCGGCCCCTACCACGGTGACTTTCATTGTGTTTGTTCCAGGTTGATCGGTTGAATAAATGGGCGGTCCCTATGGACTGGACCCCTAGCGGGCACGAAAGTAGTACGATCCCTCGGGGTGGAAGGTGAACAATGGTGGGAAAAGGGTTGTGGGTTGAAGTCGTTTGAAAGTTGAGAGTTGAATTCGTGCAACCCTCATCCATATGTCCCAACCTTTCTTCTCAGCCGTCCTCAACAAAATTTTCCGCTTTCACAGGCATCCTTTTGAACAAGTCCTCGTCTTTTGGTTGCAGATGGCTACCTTACCAGCCCAGATGGCACATCCTATTCCAGATCCTTCGGCAACCGAAAGGAGAACGCTTCGTCTGGTCCCTACGTGGATCAAGATGGAAAGTCCGGAACAGGCATATACTTCGCTGATCGAAGGTTGCTTGAAAGAGGACCCACGAGCGCAAGAGCGGGTCTATGAGCTTTTCTACGGTAAAATGATGGCCGTTTGCCTACGTTACACGAAGAATACCGACCAAGCAAAGGACATCCTCCAAGACGGCTTCATCAAGGTATTCAAGGGCATTGACAAATTCAACCAGGACGGATCATTTGAGGGTTGGATCCGTAGGATCATGGTGAACACCGCGATCGACCACTTTCGGCGTAGTAAGAATTCATACTTGCTCTTGGGTGAAGAACGGAGCATTGAGGATTTCGTGGATGCCGACGCTGAGGACATTCGTGCGGAAGAGGACACGGATGACCAACTTGACCTGAAACCGGCGGACATCATTAATGCCATGCAGAAACTAACACCGGCCTATCGAACGGTGTTCAACTTGTATGTATTTGAGGAACTCACGCACAAAGAGATCGCGGAAATGCTCGGGATCAATGTGGGTACCTCGAAGAGCAATTTGGCCAAAGCGAAACACAATCTTAGAAAGATGCTCACCACGGGGCACCAGCTCCATTAATGGTTTTGCAACATGAATGGCATGAACAGATTTGAACGCACGATCAAGGATTCGCTTGAATCCTATGAGGTGCCCTACAACTCGGCGGATTGGGCCCAGTTGCAGCGGTCGCTTCAGCAGAAGAACGGAAGTGGACGGGTTGTTCGTTCCGGACTGTATGCCCTGTTGTTCGGAGGTAGTTTGGCCGCGGTGAGCAGCTTTGTGATGCTGATGGCACCCGAACCCATGCTCTCAGGAATTGGTGCACCTACGAAGGCCCTGTTCCCCCAGGAACAAGTGATCGCGGAAGTTCCAACGACTGAAAATTCAGGCACATCAGCCGTGGAAACAGTGAATTTCGCCAATACACAGAGCGAGGTATCCCCAATTTCCTCTGGAAGCACCGTCAGCACTCGTGAAGTAAAGACGTCTTCTTCGACCCCCGCATCCACTGCATCGTTACCGGACGCTCGCACCAATGCCGGATCGATCGTTCCAGCGCCTAACAATATGCCGATCGTGCATGCCAGCATCTCTGAAGGTTGCCCGGGCACCTTGGTTGAATTCGCTGTGCAGAACATTCCTGAAGAAGGCATCTACCTATGGAATTTCGGAGATGGCAGCTTTTCCAATAAACCTGCACCCAGCCATGCTTTCTCCAAGCCGGGCAGTTTTGAGGTCATGCTTTCGCACAGCACCCCGGGTGGTGGTAGCATCCACAACAAACCCGCAGCGGACAAGATCTTGATCCATGAAGCTCCGGAAGCCACGTTCAACCTATTGAAGCAGGAATACGATAACACGGTGCCCTCGGTCCATTTTGAGAACCGTAGTATCCGTGGACAGAGCTATACATGGGACTTCGGGGATGGAAGCACCTCCAATGTTGCGCACCCTGATCACGTGTACAAAAAGGCCGGGGTTTACCACGTGGCGCTCACGGTGACCAATCCCAAAGGGTGTGTTGACCGAACCGAAAAGACAGTACGCATTGATTCGGACTATAACCTGTTGGCGCCAAAAACATTCTCTCCAAATAGTGATGGCGTGGAGGACACGTTCATCCCTGAAGCATTGAAGAGCTTGGGTGTCAAGTTCCATTTTTCCGTATTCGATTCCAATTCCGGTGTACTGGTTTATGACACCACGGATCCTGAGCGTCCTTGGAATGGCAAGGTCACCAACAAAGGAGATCAATGTGCATCAGGGGATTATGTTTGGATGGTAGAGATGAAGGATGGGGACAAGTTGGGCGGAACTTATAATGGGACCGTTGATCTGGTGCGTTAGGTCCCCAATTGATCAAGCATACAAGGACCCGGACCAGATCCGGGTTCCTTATTTTTGCACATAGGCAACCATTGGGAGCACTCGCATGTCACAAGAACAACAACGTAGGGATCTGGTTATATCATTCAATTCCATATCCCGCACGCCTGTAAGACCTACCATGGTGGAACGAACTACCCCCCGATTCATTTCCTTTCTTAGCGTTGTCCTCCTTAGCATGGGAGCTTCGGCTCAACAATACAGTATTTCGGATGGCACCATTACAGCGTGCACCGGGGTTATGCACGATAGTGGCGGTCCATCGGGATCCTATGGAGACAACGAGAATTATACTGTTGTCATTTGTCCTGACCAACCAGGTGATGGTATTTTCCTCACGTGGTCAGTTTGGAACCTGAACAGTTCCGGCCCGAACAATAATTTGGACCGCATTCGGATCTGGGATGGGAACAGCACGGCCGGTACGTACTTGGGTGAATACAACGCTCCGCCTCAGGGTGGTGTGGCTGCTGCAACTACGTTCAATCCATCTGGATGCCTCACGGTCCAATTCATCTCCAATGGTGCTGGCACTGGTGACTTTGCGGCCTCGATCACGTGCTTCACTCCTTGTGATCGTCCCCTAGCGGCAGCTAGCATGAGCGAACCAGGTCCGGCCTTGGTATGTGTAGGAGAAGTGGTGGATTTTGATGGTACAGCTTCAACTGCAGCCCCAACTTTCAACATTACGAATTACGAATGGGTATTCGACGATGGAACAACAGCAACTGGGTCCACGGCATCGCACTCCTTTGCAGAGCCCGGAGAATACATCGTACAACTCAACCTCTTGGATGACAACGATTGTGTGAATGCGAACGTGGTCGACCTGCAGGTCCTGGTAAGTACTACACCCTCCTTTCTTGGAACTGTCGAGAGCATTGAATCATGTTTGGGTGCAACGGTGAACCTTGACGCGGTGGTAAGCCCTGTGACTTGGACCGGGATCCCTGAGGCTACCTTCGGAGATGGTGTATACCTGCCGGATTCATTGGGGGTACCCTACAACTCCAGTCTCGTATTCACCCAATTCGACCCGGGACAAACCGTTACCAATTTGAGCGATATCATCGAGATCTGTGTGAACATGGAGCATTCCTTCATGGGTGATCTCGTGCTCTCGCTGGCTTGCCCGAACGGCAATACGATCGTCTTCCATCAACAAGGTGGGGGTGGTACATTCTTGGGTGATGCCAATGATACCGACGGCAATGCGAACCCTGTACCGGGCGTCTGTTGGAACTACTGCTGGAGCCCTACCGCCACCCAAGGAACGTGGGTGGATAATTCACAGTTCGGTGCAACGCCGAATACAATGCCTAGCAGTCAGGGCAATGCATTGATCCCCGGCACGTACAACAGCATCCAGCCTTTCTCCAACTTATTGGGCTGCCCTTTGAACGGTACTTGGACCTATACGTCACTCGATCTTTGGGGGGCCGATAATGGCTTCCTGTGCGGTTGGAACATCGAGTTCAACCCGGCTATTATTCCAGATGTTACCCAGTTCACTCCTGTCCTTGACACCACTGACCCGGATTCGGCCTTCTGGACCGGCCCTTTTCTTGTCACTGACCCAACTAACCCCTTGTCAGGCACAGCCACGCCGACCGGACCGGGGGACTATGATTATGTGTTCAGCGTGACAGATAATTTCGGGTGCACCTATGACACCACGATAACTGTGACCGTGCCTTTGCAAGTTGAACTTGATGCGGGACCAGCGATCACCCTATGTTCAGACCCATTGCCGATGGCCGGTGAGATCACGGCCAATGGACCACCGACAAATTGTGTCTGGGACCTGGTCCTGTACGATACGGCCTTCGATGGCTGGAATGGAAATGCAAGCCTTTCGGTGAATATCGATGGCGTGATCTCATCATACACATTGGCGACCGGTTCGATACAGACGATACCGCTTTCCGTTTCGACCGGAGCGATGATCACGCTTACGTTCACCGCTGGAACGATATGGAACAACGAGAATTCCTTCGACCTGATCAATGATGCTGGAACAGCGGTGTTCGAATCACCAAACGGCCCTTCATCCGGGGTTTCGTATACAGGAGTGGTGGTTTGTGGTGGTGGCACTACACCGTTCACCTTTGAATGGACCCCAACCACCGGCCTGACCACGCCGAACAGCGCGACATCACTGGTTTACGTAACAGAACCAACTTGGTACTACCTGAGCGCCTACCCGAACGGACATCCGGAATGTGCTGTCATGGACAGTGTATTGGTAAGCCCAGACCCCTCTATAGACGCTGGCATCAGCGATGTTTTGATCATGTGTGCCAGCGATCCGAATTTCATGTTGACCGATTCCTTGGGCGGCACACCCGATGCAGGAGGAATTTGGACCTTGACGGATGGTACGATCGTACCGAACGCTTTTGAACCGATCAATGGTGTCACGGATATTTATACCTACACGATCATCAGTGCTGCTGGGTGTGTGGCCAGCTCCCAATTGGACATTACCATGATACCGGCCACGGACCCAACGTGTTGCGGGATCCCTGACGCAGGCCTGCCTTTGACCTCATGCGACCTCACGAATCCGTTATCGGCTACACCAGGCAATACCGGTGTAGGCCAATGGGACGGACCGACCGGAGCTGTTTTTGGAGATCTAATGTCTGCCCAGACCACGGTAACCATGCCGATCGGTGGGGGCGGAACACACATGTTCTACTGGAGAGAGAACGACGGTGCTTTTTGCAATACGGTGGATAGCGTTGAGATGACCTTTACGGATCCCTACGTCTTCACGCCAACATTGACGAACGCATTGTGCTATGGCTACTGCGATGGTGCAGTGCACATGGCTGTGACCGGGGGCAACGCTATTGCCGACCTCAATTACTTCTGGAGCACCGGTGTCTCCGGCATCGCATTGGACTCGATAGTTGATCTGTGTGCCGGTGAATATGCGTTAGTGGTAAGTGATGACAATGATTGCAGGGACACCACCACGATCACGATCACCGAACCTGTGCTTTTGAGGATCGATTCCTTGGCCTATCAACCTGTTACTTGCTCAGGCGACTGTGATGGACAAGTAGAGATCTATGACGTCGAGGCCGTTGACTATAGCTTCGATGATGGAGCGACCTGGAGCACGGGAAGCACTATGCCAGATGCCTGTGAAGGCATCCATTTGGTGCGGATAAAGAACGCCATCGGTTGCATCGGATCCGGGTTCATTGAAGTAATGGGGCCACCACCGGTGATCGCAGAATTCGGTTGGGGACCGAACCCGGCCACCATCAACGCACCGACCATAACATTCGTGAACCAGAGCGCGAATGCAGATAGGTATGCGTGGAACGTTGCCGACCAGCATTCCACGACCGATGTGAACACGGAGTGGACATTCACCAACAAGTTTCCCGGCACCTATGAAGTTTGTTTGGAGGCATACAACTACAACGATTGCCCGGACACGATCTGCCATAACATCGTGACGACGACGTGCTCGTTACGTACATCCCCAACAGCTTTACGCCAGATGGAGATGGAAAGAACGATGCATGGGGGATGAGCATGAACATACCGACGATCACTGAGTTTGAGATGCTGGTGTTCGACCGTTGGGGTCAGGTCGTCTACAATACAACAGATCCATACAAACCGTGGTTGGGCAGTTTCGAGAACGGAGGAGCGGTCCTGAAGACCGATGTCTACGCATACCGCATTCTGTATACGATCCAGGAAACCCAAGCACGGAAGGAACTGGTTGGTCACGTAACACTGATCAAGTGATCTTCCTGAGCCTGCGTTACTTTGCCTTCGGATGATACAGGCTCTTCTAAGGTGAACAACGGTAATGGACTGGACAGCGCTGGGATGAACGATGTGTCCGGGATAAGTACGGCCGGCCTCGTTCGGTATTTGCGGTCCCTACTTCCCACGCTCATTGTTCTCGTTTCTTGGCATGCTTCAATAGCCCAGAATACCGGAGATTGCTTCTCCGCTATTCCGGTCTGCCAAGGTGTCTATAACGAAGCCAATAGTCCACCCGGAGAAGGTGACCTTCCAGATGAAATAGACTCAGGGTTGTCCTGCCTAGGCGGAGGAGAGGTGGATGGACAATGGTATACCTTCACGGTACAGAACAGCGGCCAATTCTGTTTCTCCATTATTCCGAACAACATAGGGAACGACTATGATTGGGCTGTTTTCAATTTGACCAATGCCGACTGTGCCGATATCGCCACGAACGCATCTTTGGAGGTGGCCTGCAATTTCTCCGGATTGCCTGGGGTTACCGGTGCGAATGGACTTACAGGAGGACAGAACGAACCTTGCATTTCTGTACAAACCGGCCAAACCTATGTGCTCTATGTGAGCAACTGGTCGCAGTCGCCGTTCGGATATTCGCTCAATACTCAGGTCCCCGGCAGCACTGCAAGCATATTCGACGGCACGCCGCCTTCGTTGTCCAGCACGGTCGACGTCCAATGCCCACGAACGGAGATCGCATTCGCTTTCAGTGAGCAAGTGCTGTGCACCAGCGTTCAGCCGACCGACATTACACTGAGCGGTCCAGGTAGCACTTATACGATCACCGGGATAACCAGTGCAGATTGTCTGGCAGGTGGCGAGCAATCGAACAACTTTGTGGCAACAGTGTCTCCTGCGTTGGTTGGCACCGGGCCATTCACCCTGACCATGTCCGGAGTTGTGATCGACCTATGCGGAAATCCGAGCCAAGTTGGCACTTCCATCGCCTTCTCGCTCCCGCCTGAATTGATCTTGGACGTGACCGCCACCGCAACCGGATGTGGCGGATCGGCGACCGGGTCGGTAACCGGAATGACCACGAATGCTCAAGGCTTCTCGATCTTCCGCCTGAACGGTGCATCACCACAGACGAACAATGGGACATACACCGGACTTACGGCCGGTACCTACACGGTGTCGGTCCTGGATGCGGCGGGATGTAGCGCGACCGGTCAGGCGACGGTTATCGTGGAATCCGAAATGACAAGCACCATTGCAACCACGAACGTTGTCTGCTTCGGCCAATCCGATGGGACGGCGATCGTATCGACCACGGGTATTGGTGTGAATTGGAATTACACGTGGCTGGACCAGGCCCAAAACGTCATCCGCTCCACCATGGAAAGTATCGGAGACACCTTGATCACCGGGCCCGGAAATTTCAGTGTAGTGATCGCGGAATCCGCGCCCGGTGTCAACTGCACGGACACATTGATCTTCACGATCACTGAACCAACGTTGTTAGCATGGACGTCGACCCCACAGGACACAACGATCTGCTTAACCGGGCAGGCCGTCGTATCGGCATCCGCGAACGGAGGCACGTTGCCTGTCCAACTCACATGGACTCCGACGCTTATCGGAACTGGTCCACATGTTCTGTCCCCTACTTCCAGTGTGAATTATTCCATCGTGGCCACTGATGCGAACGGATGCAACTTGGCCCCCTTCCCATTCTCGATAACCGTTCTTGACCCAATTAGTGCAACACTCTTTACTCCTACAGAGATCTGCAACGGGATCCCCTTCACGGTGGACATGGACAACACGAGCGGTGGTGATGGGGACTTCCATTTCCTTTGGAACAATGGCGCACCCGATGTCCCTTTGATCACTGATTCATTGATCATGGATGCGACACTTTGCGTAACCGTAAGCGATGGCTGCGAAACGCCAACGGAGACGCTATGCAATTTGATCACGGTATTGCAAACCCCTCCATTTGAAGTTACGGCAGATACAACGTTCGGCTGTGCACCCTTTCTCGTCAATTTCACTTTTCTGGACACAACGAACGGAGCAGAGATCGATTGGTCCTTCGGCGACGGCGTGATCACTGCTGACGGTGGCGATCTGATCAGTCACCTGTATGCGATCGGTGGCAACTATTCGGTGAACACCACGGTGCTTTGGCCTAACGGCTGCGTTACGGACACCACACTATTCGGCATGGTGGACGTGATATCGGTGCCTGTTGCCGACTTCACTTGGGAGCCTGTACCACTTACGATCTTCGAACCGACCGGGCTATTTCAGGAAGGTGCTACACCGAATGAAGTGAGTTATGAATGGGACTTTTTCGACTTTGGAACATGGAACGGACCGGACACGTTGATCACCTTCCCCAATGACCAAGGGCGCTTTTATCCGGTCCAGCTGCGCGTTGAAAATGAATTGGGCTGTGCTGACAGCATCCTGATCAACGTTGAGGTTGAGGATGAATTTCTGGTTTACGCCCCCAACGCGTTCTCCCCGGATGGGGATGGGATCAATGAACTCTTCTTGATCGAAGGCAACGACGTCGATCCGAAGGAGTTCGACCTTCGGATCTTCGATCGTTGGGGGCATGCTGTATTCTTAACTACGGACCGGAACATCGGCTGGGACGGGTCCGGACTCCCACAAGGGGTTTACAACTACCGGTTGAAGCTGCGCAGTAAGCGTACTCTTCATAAGCGTATCATCATGGGGCACGTTACGCTGGTCAGGTAGTCTTGTCCAGTTACGATCTCTTCTTGGGTGAAGGCGGAAGGGTCTCCATTCCTCAGCAATTCCGTCATTTTTCGCTATGGTCAATTTGTAGGCGCAACGCACTTTGTGGCAGTGAATGGGATAACGCAACGAACGTTCGCTACTTGGCTGATCAACTAGAGGCTAATTGTTATCCCCAAGCAATAGTTCATTGTATTCTTATGGCTTGGATCGTGCATTCATGCGTGAATTTTGGGTATTCGTCCAAAATCCAGCATCCGGGTCTTGCAAGTGTCGAATTGGCAACTAATTTCATCCGCTCAGCGTCAGTACATAAGGAAACAACTACCGTCCCTGCATGGGTTCAGAGAGCAAGGCGTTCGCGGATGCCTCCCGTACCGTACCGGCCCTACTCCGGAGAAAATCGTTGCTTCCACTTGGGTGTATTTGTCTCATCTCGGTCATGTGCTTGTCCCAATTTGCGATGGGCCAAGCCTTCCCCATCTTCAATGGTTCAGTGAACACATGTGTTGGTGCACTTTTGGACAGTGGTGGTGAAGGCGCAGTCGGATATTCGAACAACGAGAACATCACCTATACCATTTGTCCGGATAACCCGAACGACGCGATCTCACTTAACTTCTTGACGTTCAATTTGGATGGCACGGGTCCGGCCCCGATCGACCAAATGACGATCTATGATGGCAACAGTACCGCTGCTCCGACCTTGGGGAACTATACCGGCAACGCGCTCCAAGGTTACGTGGTGAATGCATCACCTTTGAACAGCTCGGGTTGCCTAACCATCGTATTCAGTTCGAACTCCGCTGGCACAGGTGTATTTGCGGCAAGTATTTCCTGTTACACACCTTGCCAACGACCTACGGCCGCCGCAGTTATGAGCGAAGCTGCACCCGCCATGGTGTGCATTGGGGAGGCGGTCACATTCAATTCAACTGCATCATACGCAGCTCCTGGTTTTGCGATCGCAACACGGCGTTGGGAATGGGGAGATGGAACATTCCAGAACAACGCCCCTGTGGTGGCTTCCCACAGTTATGGGGCGCCGGGGTATTATGTGGCGCAACTGTACCTGGTCGACAATAACGGTTGTGCAAGTACCAACCGGGTGGACCTTGAAGTACTCGTTGGAACAGAGCCAACATTCCAAGGCACAGACGGGTGATCTATTGGGATGCGTTGGTGAAGTACTCTGTTTGGATGCTGTCGTTAATGCGGTCACTTTTAACGAATTGCCATCCGGGGATCTGGGAGGAGGTGTCTTCCTTGCGGATGAAGTTGGATCTTGTTTCAATGCGGAATTGACATACACCCAGTTCGACCCTGGCCAAACCCTGAACAATGTGAATGACTTGCTCTCCATCTGCATCAACATGGAGCATTCGTTCATCGGTGATCTCGTGGTGAACATCATCAGCCCCACTGGGCAAACAGTGACCATGCACCAACAAGGTGGGGGTGCGACTTTCTTGGGTGTTCCAGTGGACAATGATGCACAACCGAATGCGCAAGGAACATGTTGGCAGTATTGTTTCAGTCCCTCTGCGACCAATGGCACATGGGTGGACAATGCCGCTACAACGCTTCCTTCGGGAACTTATGAAAGTTTGAACAATTTGAATGGCTTGGTCGGTTCGCAATTGAATGGCATCTGGCAATTACAGATCTGCGATCTATGGGCATCGGACAACGGCTTTGTTTGTGATTGGAATATCGAGTTCAACCCTGCCCTTTTTCCTGACCTTGTTGAATTCACTCCTGTTTATGGAACCGACTGCGATAGCAGCAGCTTTGCTGGTCCTAACATTACTTCAACCACACCCGATTGCCAAGGAATATGCACTACCCCACCCGCGGCGGGAACATTCCCATATACCTACACGGTCACCGATAATTTCGGTTGTACCTACGACACCACCTTGAGCATTACTGCGATCCCACCAGCTGTAATAACAGCTGGTCCTGATGACGCAACGTGCGGCACTCCCGTGCAGCTGGGGGCCAGTGTTGTCTCTGGCGGTTTCCCGGGCAGTTGTACATATCAATTGATCTTGAACGATTCGTTCGGTGATGGATGGTCAGTTCCTTCACAGGTAACGGTAACGGTGAATGGCGTTCCCAGCACCTTCTTCCTCGCGGCTGGAACCACTGCTACGTTCAATATACCGGTCACCAACGGCGCAACGATCATCTTGAATTATAATGCGGCAGGTTTATGGAATGGTGAACAATCCTTCATGTTACGGAACAGTGCAGGGACGGCTGTTTATTCTTCCCCCGCCGGACCCATAACCGGCAACCCTTGGTCAGGACCAGCGGTATGTCCACCATCCGGATTCACTTATAGTTGGTCACCAACAACAGGCTTATCAAACCCGAACATCGCCAACCCGGTCGCCACCGTGGGCAGCACTACGGAGTATTGTGTAACCGTTACACAAGTTGGGCACCCGCTATGCACCTCCACGGATTGTATGACGATCACAGTGGACGACCCCGTCGACCCGGGCACGGACGGAATGATCACGGTTTGTGAAGATGCCGCAGCCATCGATCTTTTCGCTCAACTCGGTGGAACACCTGTCGCTGGTGGAACATGGGAAGACCCATCTGCAGGTCCGCATTCCGGGAGTTTTGTACCCGGAGTCGACCCTTCAGGAAGTTACATATACTCGGTAACCCAGGTCGGTGCATGCGGCAGTTCAACCGCGACTTCTGAAGTAACAGTTACAGTGAGTCCTTTGTCGAACGCGGGAACAGATGCATCCATCACGGTTTGTTCCTCTAGTGGACCAGAAGTTCTTTTTGCACTTCTCGGTGGAACACCCGATGCAGGCGGAACGTGGAGTGGACCCAGTGCACTGGCAAGTGGATCCTTCGACCCATCGACAATGACCGCCGGGGTTTATGTGTACACCGTAACAGGCACGGCGCCATGCCCAGATGAAACGGCAACGGTTACTGTAACGGTGAACACGCCACCTGATGCAGGGACCGATGGTAGCATCACGCTTTGCAGCACCGATGCGGCCTCTTCGCTCTTCGCAGAACTTGGAGGTACACCGGATGCAGGTGGTACATGGAGCGGACCGAGTGCTGTTGCTGGTGGAATGATCGATCCGGCGACGATGCTTGCTGGCGCGTACATCTGCAGGTTGCAGGCACTGCACCTTGTCCGGATGAAACGGCAACTGTAACCGTTACGATCGACACGCCACCGATCCCGGAACTGATGGTGCGACACTGCACCACGGATGCAGCATCGGATCTCTTCACCCAGCTCGGTGGAACACCCGATGCAGGCGGAACGTGGAGGGACCCAGGCACTGGCAAGTGGTTCCTTCGACCCATCGACAATGACCGCCGGTGTTTATGTGTACACCGTTACTGGTACAGCACCATGCCCGGATGAAACGGCAACGGTGACCGTAACGGTGAACACGCCACCTGATGCAGGGACCGATGGTAGCATCACGCTTTGCAGCACCGATGCGGCCTCTTCGCTCTTCGCAGAACTTGGAGGTACACCGGATGCAGGTGGTACATGGAGCGGACCGAGTGCTGTTGCTGGTGGAATGATCGATCCGGCGACGATGCTTGCTGGCGCGTACATCTACACGGTTGCAGGCACTGCACCTTGTCCGGATGAAACGGCAACTGTAACCGTTACGATCAACACGCCACCAGATCCCGGAACTGATGGTGCGATCACACTTTGCACCACGGATGCAGCAGCGGATCTCTTCACCCAACTCGGTGGAACACCCGATGCAGGCGGAACATGGAGCGGACCCAGTGCACTGGCAAGTGGATCCTTCGACCCATCGACAATGACCGCCGGTGTTTATGTGTACACCGTTACTGGTACAGCACCATGCCCGGATGAAACGGCAACGGTTACTGTAACGGTGAACACGCCACCTGATGCCGGGACCGATGGTAGCATCACGCTTTGCAGCACCGATGCGGCCTCTTCGCTCTTCGCAGAACTTGGTGGTACACCGGATGCAGGTGGTACATGGAGCGGGCCGAGTGCTGTTGCTGGTGGAATGATCGATCCGGCGACGATGCTTGCTGGCGCGTACATCTACACGGTTGCAGGCACTGCACCTTGTCCGGATGAAACGGCAACTGTAACCGTTACGATCAACACGCCACCAGATCCCGGAACTGATGGTGCGATCACACTTTGCACCACGGATGCAGCAGCGGATCTCTTCACCCAACTCGGTGGAACACCCGATGCAGGCGGAACGTGGAGTGGACCCAGTGCACTGGCAAGTGGATCCTTCGACCCATCGACAATGACCGCGGGGGATTATGTGTACACCGTAACAGGCACGGCGCCATGCCCAGATGAAACGGCAACGGTTACTGTAACGGTGAACACGCCACCTGATGCAGGGACCGATGGTAGCATCACGCTTTGCAGCACCGATGCGGCCTCTTCGCTCTTCGCAGAACTTGGTGGTACACCGGATGCAGGTGGTACATGGAGCGGGCCGAGTGCTGTTGCTGGTGGAATGATCGATCCGGCGACGATGCTTGCTGGCGCGTACATCTACACGGTTGCAGGCACTGCACCTTGTCCGGATGAAACGGCAACTGTAACCGTTACGATCAACACGCCACCGGATCCGGAACTGATGGTGCGATCACACTTTGCACCACGGATGCAGCAGCGGATCTCTTCACCCAACTCGGTGGAACACCCGATGCAGGCGGAACGTGGAGTGGACCCAGTGCACTGGCAAGTGGATCCTTCGACCCATCGACAATGACCGCGGGGGATTATGTGTACACCGTAACAGGCACGGCGCCATGCCCAGATGAAACGGCAACGGTGACCGTAACAGTGAACACGCCTTCTGATGCAGGAACCAATGGATCCATAACACTGTGTGAAACGGATGGGGCTTCGGATCTTTTTGCGCAACTCGGCGGCACACCAGATGCAGGTGGAAGTTGGAGCGGACCCAGCGCTGTAGCTGGTGGAATGATCGATCCTTCCACCATGTTGGCAGGAGATTACACATACACCATTGCAGGCACTGCGCCTTGTCCGGATGCAACCGCAACGGTAACCGTAACGATCAGCACGCCACCGGATGCTGGGACCGATGGCACCGTTGCACTCTGCATTTCAAGCGCACCAATTTCACTTCTAGGGGAACTAGGAGGGACACCCGATGCAACTGGAACGTGGAGCGGACCGAGCGCTGTTGCAGGTGGCATGTTCGACCCGGCCACCATGAGCAATGGGGTCTATGTGTACACGGTTGCGGGCACTTCACCTTGTCCATCTACTTCCGCGACCGTTACTGTGAACGTGGTCACCAACCCGGATCCCGGAACACCAGGTGCGGCGACATTCTGTACGACAGGAACAACAGTTGATCTCTTCAGTTTGATCAATGGAACCCCGGATGCGGGCGGCACATGGAGCGGACCAAGCGCCGTTGTTGATGGCGAGTTCGATCCGGCAACAATGAGCGCGGGTGTGTACACGTACTCCATCGCTGTTCCACTGCCATGTACCAGTGTTAGTTCAACGGTAACAATCACTTTGGTACAACCTCCGAATGCAGGAGCGGATGCCGATCTTACCCTCTGCATCAGCAGTCCGGCCACGTCGTTGTTGGCTGCCTTGAATGGGACACCCGATGCGACCGGAACATGGAGCGGACCAAGTGCTGTTGCAGGGGGCATGTTCGACCCTGCCACCATGAGCAATGGCGATTACGTGTACACGGTTGCGGGCACTTCACCTTGTCCAGCTACTTCAGCAACCGTAACTGTGAACGTCGTCACCAATCCAGATCCCGGAACACCAGGTGCGGCAACTTTGTGCACGACCGGTGCGGCTGTTGATCTCTTCAGCTTGATCAATGGAACGCCGGATGCAGGCGGTACATGGAGTGGACCAAGCGCCGTTGTTGATGGTGAGTTCGATCCGGCAACTATGAGCGCGGGTGTGTACACTTACTCCATCGCTGTTCCGCTGCCATGTACCAGTGTTAGTTCAACGGTAACTATCACTTTGGTACAACCACCGAACGCAGGAGCGGATGCCGATCTTACGCTTTGCATTAGCAGTCCGGCCACTTCGCTTTTGGCTGAGCTTAATGGCACACCCGATGCGACCGGAACATGGAGCGGACCAAGCGCTGTTGCAGGTGGCATGTTCAACCCGGCAACCATGAGCAATGGGGACTATGTCTATACGGTTGCGGGCACCACACCTTGTCCATCTACTTCTGCGACTGTTACAGTGAACGTCGTCACCAACCCTGATCCAGGCACACCAGGTGCAGCTACATTGTGTACGACCGGTGCAGCTGTTGATCTCATCAGCTTGATCAGCGGCACACCGGATGCAGGCGGTACATGGAGTGGACCAAGCGCCGTTGTTGATGGTGAGTTCGATCCGGCAACTATGAGCGCGGGTGTGTACACTTACTCCATCGCTGTTCCACTGCCATGTACCAGTGTTAGTTCCACGGTAACCATCACTTTGGTGCAACCACCGAACGCCGGAGCGGATGCCGATCTTACGCTTTGCATCAGCAGTCCGGCCACCTCGTTTTTGGTTGCATTGAATGGGACACCCGATGCGACCGGAACATGGAGCGGACCAAGCGCTGTTGCAGGTGGCATGTTCAACCCGGCAACCATGAGCAATGGGGACTATGTCTATACGGTTGCGGGCACTTCACCTTGTCCAGCTACTTGCGACTGTTACAGTGAACGTCGTCACCAACCTGATCCAGGCACACCAGGTGCAGCTACATTGTGTACGACCGGTGCAGCTGTTGATCTCATCAGCTTGATCAGCGGCACACCGGATGCAGGCGGTACATGGAGTGGACCAAGCGCCGTTGTTGATGGCGAGTTCGATCCGGCAACAATGAGTGCCGGTGTGTACACGTACTCCATCGCCGTACCACCACCATGCACGAGTGTTAGCTCAACAGTTACCATCACCTTGGTGCAACCACCGAATGCCGGAGCGGATGCCGATCTTACGCTTTGCATTAGCAGTCCTGCAACCTCCTTGTTTGCGGCGCTGAGCGGCACGCCCGATGCGACCGGAACATGGAGCGGACCAAGCGCTGTTGCAGGTGGAATGTTCAATCCGGCCAGCATGAATGGTGGCGATTACATCTACACCGTTGCTGGTACCACACCTTGTCCAGCTGCGGTCGCTATTGTGACCGTTACGGTGGTTGCAACACCGTATCCAGGTGGACCTGGTTTCTTGACAGCCTGCACTACAGATGGTACCAGCGACTTGTTCAGTTTGTTGGAAGGAACCCCGGATGTTGGTGGCGCTTGGACCGCGCCCGGTGGTGGTGTGGTAACGTCCACATTCGACCCGAGCACTGATCCAAGTGGAGTGTACACCTATACGATCAACGTCCCACCGCCTTGTGTGAGCGTCAGTTCAACAGTGACCGTGGACCTCGTTGCTCCACCAAATGCCGGTGTTGATGCGGCGATCACATTGTGCATCAGCAGTCCGGCCACTCCTCTATTCCCTTTGTTGGGTGCCACTGCGGAGGCCGGTGGCACATGGACGAATGCCGCAGGCGGCTTATTCACTGGAACCTTTGACCCGGCTGTGAACAGTGCTGGTCTCTTCAACTACACGGCTACAGGCGATGCCCCCTGCCCGGTTGATGTTGCGCAAGTGGAAGTGTTCGTGGTGAGCACACCCGATCCTGGTATTGATGGCACGGCCACCATTTGTGCAAGTGATGTTCCTTTTGAATTGTTCGATCACTTGGGTGGTACCCCTGACGGTGGCGGAACATGGTCCGGTCCAACAGGGACCACCTTCACCGGACCCTTCAACCCGGCTGTACATGCAGCAGGGGATTATACCTATTCGATCAGTGCACCAGCGCCTTGTTCAAGTGTGAGTTCAATGGTCACTGTAACCATCGTTGCACCTCCGGATGCAGGTGTCGCTGGCAGCGTCACGGTTTGTGCTACGGGTGCTGCGGTGGACCTCTTCACCGTACTTCTGGGCACACCACAGAGCAGTGGAACGTGGAGTGGACCGATGGGTGCAGGTTGGGACGGGACCTTCGACCCAGCGTCAGATGTTCCCGGTGTCTATGTGTACCAAGTTGAAGGAACCATTCCATGTCCTGCAGCAACGGCGGAGGTAACTGTTAACGTGACCGATGAACCCTTTGCGGGGAATAACGCGATCTTGAACTTATGCATAACAAGTGATCCGGTGGACCTATTCCCAAGCTTGGGAGCTGCTGACCCAGGAGGGGTTTGGACATCGCCGAACGGTGGAAATTTCAACGGCACTTTCACCCCCGGTGTCGACCAAAGTGGTCCACATACTTACACTGTGATCGGAACGGCTCCCTGTCCTTCTGCACAAGCAACGGTAACTGTCGCGCAGCTCACCGACCCTGATGCAGGTGTAGATGGTGCGCTCACACTTTGTGCCAACATTGGTGACTTTGATCCATTCAACGCGCTGCTTGGCACACCTGATGCCGGTGGCAATTGGTACGCGCCGAACGGAACTTCCGTGACCACTCCGCTTAATGCTGGGATCGTAGGCAGTGGTTCGTATATGTACGTGCTCACCATACCTCCACCATGCGTGAACGATACTGCATTCGTGGCCATAACGATCGTACCGACCGTGAATGCCGGAGTAAGTGATTCCTTGTTCGTGTGTTCGAACGAAAGCGAGGTTGACCTCTTCGCAGCACTCGGTGGCACCCCCAATAATGGCGGCACATGGAATGGACCCGGAGGAGCTTCTACTGGGACCTTCGACCCAAGCAGCAGCACCCCGGGTAATTACGTGTACACCGTATCAGGCACTTCACCTTGCCCAAATGCTTCGGCTACTATTACAATGGACTTGGAGCCTTTGCCCGATGCAGGAACGAACGGGTCCATCACCGTATGTCCTGAACACGCTCCCGTTAACCTCTTCACCTTGCTCGGCGGCATCCCGGATAATGGTGGAGCATGGACCGGACCGGGCGGCATTGCAAACAACGGGATCTACATCCCCGTTACGGACCCCGTCGGCATTTACACGTACACCGTATATGGTACGATCTGCCCCGATGCCAGCGCCTCTTCCACCGTGCAGGTATTTGCCGTTCCTGTACCGAACGCCGGACCGGACCAGATCGTTTGTTCCTTGACTACTACACTGAATGCCACCGGAACATGGGCAAGTGGTTCTTGGGTGAATTCTTCGGGTATTGCCTTCGGTGCCCAATCAACACCAGATGGAAACGTTATGGCAACTCAGGGCGGTGCTTATACCTTGGTGTGGAATGTGATCACGGCCGAAGGTTGCGCTGCTAGTGATACGGTTTCGATCACCTTCACCGATCCGATTGTTCCTTCAACCATTACTGTTGATGCCATATGCTTTGGTGCATGCGATGGTTCTGTTGTGGTAACCGCAACTGGTGGCAACACGAACAACGGAAATTACAACTACCAATGGTCGAATGCGTTGGCAGGCAATGTGTCCACGGCTACTGGTATCTGCGCAGGTGATTATTTCGTGACCGTGTTGGATACGAATGCATGCAACACGAAGATCCCTTTCACAATTGGTGAACCTGTTCCATTGCAGATCGATGCTGTTTCCACCTTACCGGAAACATGTCCGGGAAGTTGCGATGGCAGCCTTACCGTGATCGACCCGGAAGGTGTTGGGTATACGATGCAAGGCAACACGCAAAACAACAATACGTTCACTGGGCTCTGCGCTGGAACATATGTTGTTACAATGACGGACGCGAACGGCTGTGTAGCGATATCCAGTGGACTTGTGCCGAGCCCACCACCGGTTGTCGCCGATTTCCTTTTCTCACCGGATACTGTATTCGTAGATGCCCCTTATGTTGATTTCGCCAACCTATCGTCCAGCAACTCGGTAGCGTTTGCGTGGGAATTCGGCGGTGAAGGCAGTTCCAATGAAGCATCTCCAAGCTTCAACTTCCCGGGAGGTTTGGGTGGGGACTACACGGTTTGTCTAACGGCCATGGACGTGAATGGATGCGCTGACGACACCTGCGCCGTGATCACGGTTTTGGACCGTTTGCTCGTGTTCGTCCCCAATTCATTCACCCCGAACGGTGATGGTGTAAATGATGGCTTCCTTCCGATCTTCAACACGGACGCGGTTGTAGGATACAAGTTCCTTGTCTTCAACCGTTGGGGTGAAGAGATCTTCAACACCGACCTTCCGGGAAAACCATGGAACGGCGAATACAGCAACGTGAGTTCCAAAGTGGAGGTATACGTATGGAAATTGACCGCCAAGGACAAGTACAGCGGTGACTTGATCGAGGAGATCGGGCATGTGACCTTGTTGCGTTAGAACCGTCAACTTTTTGCGTGTTCGCCAAGGATGCCGGACCTTCACGGCATCGCAACGTATGACGACCTTCATTCTCAACGACCGGACCGTCCACAGTGATGCCCACGGCGGCACCACTTTGCTTGATGTGATCCGCTACCACGAGCACTTGCCCGGCACCAAGATCGGCTGTCGCGAAGGCGATTGCGGTGCGTGCACTGTATTGGTTGGTGAAGTAAAGGACGGGCGTGTTGAGTACCGTTCGATGACCTCTTGTTTGCTTGCGCTCGCCAACGTTCATGGCAAGCACATCGTTTCGGTCGAGGGTCTCAACATGGACATGCTTTCTCCTGTTCAGGCGGCGATGGTGGATGAGAGCGGCACGCAGTGCGGCTTCTGCACGCCGGGATTCGTGGTATCGCTCAGTGGATGTTGTTTGACCCATGACAAAGTGACCTACGGCGATGCGATCCGTGCTATCGATGGGAACATTTGCCGATGCACTGGATACAAGTCGATCGAACGTGCCGCGGGGATCATCGCAGAAAAGCTTTCGGACAAAGACGGCATGAATCCGTTGGCATGGTCCGTAGAGAAGGGCTTCCTCCCCTCCTACTTCAATGGTATCAAGGAACGTCTGCACGGCATTCAAGCAAAACGAACGAGCAATGAGCGCCCATCCAACGGCAGTATCATCGTCTCCGGTGGTACGGACCTGTACGTGCAGAAACACGACACGATGCATCACTCGGAAGTGAGCACTGTCTTCAATGATGAAACGCTGAAAGGCATCCGTATCGAAGGTGATCAATGTCTGATCGGCGGTGGTTCAGTGGTCAGCGACATGCTTGCATCAAAGGACCTTCTCGATCACTTTCCGAATTTGGAAAAGCACCTTCTCTTGGTCTCCTCCACGCCCATCCGCAACATGGGCACCTTGGCCGGCAACTTCGTGAACGCCTCCCCGATCGGAGACCTCACCGTGTTCTTCCTCGCGCTGGACAGCACGATCTCCTTGAAGGCCTGCGACCGAGTAAGCCCGGAACGTGATGATAGAACTCCGCGACCTGTTCAAAGGCTACAAGCAACTCGACAAGTCACCGGACGAACTCGTGACCTCCGTGCGCTTCACCATTCCCGGCAAGAACACGCGCTTCAACTTCGAGAAGGTGAGCAAACGCACCTACCTCGACATCGCGAGCGTGAACAGTGCGGCGCGTTTCGAAATGGATGGTGATATGATCCGCGAAGCCCATGTGAGCGCTGGCGGAGTAGCGCCGGTCCCGACCTACTTGGCGAACACCTCTGTCTTTCTGGCCGGGAAGTCGCCGAGCCCGAAACCGTGCAGGCAAGCGATCGCAGTGATGAACGAGGAGATCGCGCCGATCAGCGATGCGCGCGGAACTGCGGATTACAAGCGGTTGCTGCTGCGCCAATTGTTCTTCGCGCACTTCATGGAGTTGTTCCCGGAGCGTTTCACCTTGAAGGAACTGGTGGCATGAAGACCAGCGATCCCTTTGCCCCCTCCGCGGGAGAAGGGAGACCGCCAAGTCCAAGATCCTGATTCCTGGATACGGATCCAGAAATCCATGCTGACACGGCCTCGATTTCACGTTCTTCGCATTCAAGCCGGTAACAGGTCGGTCCAAGTGGAAAGTCGGTCAGATGCGGCAAGTCTTGGTCCCGACAAGGGGTGCCTACCACGTTACTGGAAAGTCTGTCTACCTCGATGATATTCCGGTGCAACAGGGCACCTTGTACGCCTTGCCATACGACGCACCTTCGGCCCACGCGCACATCACCAAGCTGGACGTCTCGAAGGCTGCTGCCTACCCTGGTGTTGTTCGAATCCTCACCTACAAGGATGTCACCGGCGAGAACCAGATCGGCGGCATCATCCCGGACGAGCCACTGTTCGCCGAGCACGAGATCCACTTCTGGGGCATGCCGGTGGCGCTGATCATCGCCACCAGCGAGGATGCGGCTGTGCAAGCGCGCAAGCTGATCACCATCGAATTGGAGGAACTGCCGGTGATCACCGATCCACGTGAGGCGCGTGCGAAGGGTGAACTGATCATCCCGCCACGAACTTTCAACTTGGGCGATACCACGAACGCCTGGGCCAACTGCGCGCATGTCTTCGAAGGCCGTGCGGATACCAACGGCCAGGAGCATCTGTACATCGAAACGCAGGGCGCCTATGCCTACCCGACCGAGCACGACAGCATCCGCATCGCATCGAGCACACAAGGGCCGACGGCCGTGCAGCGCACGATCGCACGCGTGTTGGGCGTTCCCATGCACCGCGTCGAAGTGGATGTGACCCGTCTCGGCGGTGGCTTCGGCGGAAAGGAGGATCAAGCGTCGGCGTGGGCGGCGTTGGTGGCACTCGCGGCGTTCATTCTGAAGAAGCCCGTGAAGCTGGCGATGCACCGCATGGACGACATGCGCATGACCGGCAAACGGCATCCGTACAGCAGCGATTACAAGATCGGGTTCGACAAGGACATGAAGATCGTGGCGTACGAGGCCACCTTCCACCAGAACGCCGGCGCTGCGGCTGACCTTTCACCGGCCGTGATGGAACGCACGCTGTTCCATGCGACGAACAGCTACGCCATCCCGAACGTGCACGTGACGGCCTATTGTTGCCGAACGAACCTGCCGCCGAATACGGCCTTCCGGGGCTTCGGTGGTCCGCAGGGCATGTTCGTGATCGAGAGCGCCATCGCGCATGCGGCGGACAAGCTCGGTGTGAGCGCACGGGAGATCCAGCGCCGCAACCTGATGGTGGAAGGCAGCGAGTTCAGCTACGGCCAGATCGCCGATCATGTGAACGCCAAAGCCTGCTGGGACTTGACCGATCAGAAGTTCGACCTCGACAAGCTGCAGTCTCAAAATAATGCCTTCAACGCGAAGAGTACGACGCACAAGAAAGGCATGGCCATCATGCCGATCTGCTTCGGCATCTCGTTCACGAACACACCGATGAACCACGCGCGAGCCTTGGTGCACGTGTACCAGGACGGTAGTGTGGGCGTGAGCACCGGCGGCGTAGAGATGGGCCAAGGGCTCAACACCAAAATGGTGCAGGTGGCTGCGGCCGTGTTCTCGATCGATCCTTCGCGCGTGAAGATCGAGAGCACGAACACCAGCCGCGTGGCGAACACCAGCCCCAGTGCGGCAAGCGCGACGGCCGACCTGAATGGCAAGGCACTGGAGAACGGCTGCAACGCGATCCTCGCACGGTTGAAGGAGAAGGCGTCGCGCATGCTCAACTCCACACCTGATGAGATCACCATCGCGGACGAGCGCGTGCTGAACAACGGCCAACGCACCGACCTCGACTGGAAGAAGCTGATCCATGCCGCGCACTGGGACCGCGTGAACCTGAGCGAGAGCGGCCACTACGCCACACCGAACATCCACTTCGACAAGACCAAGGAGAAAGGCCATCCTTTCGCCTACCACGTCTATGGCACCGCGGCGGTGTTGGTCACGGTGGATTGCATTCGCGGCACCTACGCCATCGATGCGGTGAAGCTGGTACACGACTTCGGCAAGCGCATGAACGATGCGGTGGACATCGGCCAGATCGAGGGCGGCCTGGTGCAAGGCCTCGGCTGGATGACGATGGAGGAGATCGTGTACAACGACAAGGGCAAGCTCCTGAGCAACGCACTGAGCACCTACAAGGTGCCCGACATACACAGCGTGCCAAAGGAGATCACGATCGAAGCGCTGCCGACCGACGGCCACCCGCTGGCGATCCGCCGCAGCAAGGCCGTGGGCGAGCCGCCGTTGATGTACGGCATCGGGGTGTACTTCGCGATCCAGGAACGCGATCAAGGCCTTCCGGCCGGATGCGCGCATGGTGTTCGATGCGCCGTACACGCCGGAGAAGGTGCTGATGACGTTGTATGCATGACCCTGTGACGACGAAAGATCTGGATATCGCGAATGTGTTTCTCACATGGTCGTTGGTTGGCGCAGGAGACGACTAGCAGACAATTGCCGCTCGACCTGATGGAAGGCTTTCGATTTGCTGGCCGGAGCGTCACTCATAGTGGTGGAACTTCGCCGAGCCTATGGATCACTGGTGAGCTCCATGCTTGGCTCAGTGCGCGTTTGGTGAAGGAGGGAATTCCAGTTGCAGAATTGCAAACGGCCTCGCTTGACGTTGACTTCCGGACTGATCGAATCGCCACGGACAAGAAAAAGATCGTCTCCTTCGATTTCCAATGTCACTCCGTGCTTGAGACCTCAGAGAAGAAGGTCGGGGGCCCTGAACGGACCATGGCGTACGCCACCACCGCCTCAAGCACTGACGTCACTGCTGGTTCGGGCAGTGCGCGAAGTGCGCGAGGATAGAAGCAAAAGCCCGGGGGAGGAACGAGCGAGACCAGGAACCCGACCCCAGGGTTTTGCAGGGGGAGCCCAAATCGACTCGCACCTTTCATCCGCCACCACCATTTTTGATAGGGTTGTCGGCGTTACCGGCAATGCGCCTCGTGTTCGCCATCGTCCTGGAGATGCGCGTAGTAGCGCCAGACGCTTGGCGCCCGGATTGGCGACTGACTCGACCCTATTTGTTACGGCCGTTTTGCACTCTGAGCATGGCGCTTCCGAACCAGCGACTGACCTGTGGGCGCCGCCGTCGTAATCCCCATCCCCGTCCCTGAGGTGGTGGTGCTGCCGATGATGACGATACGCGTGCATTCGGCGATGGGATAGCAGCGGGAGAGTGCGGAAAGCGCCAGGATGCTATCCGCGCGAGGACTCTGCAGCGGATAGCCGCACGCCCAGGAGCTTGCGAGGGCACGCCCAAAGTAATATCGAACATCGAACACGTGAATCGATGAATGGAGCGTCGGTTGCCGTAGGATAGGCCATGCGCTGCGAGGTGCGGGGGATGCTCAGTGGGGGGACGATGCGGTGGGCGGTAGGCGATGCACTTCTTCCTCCGCCCTTCGAGGATCTTCAAGAACGAGCGCGTGCGGATCTCCGCCAGCGACAGCCCCGTGGCCAGCGCTTCCTGCTCGCTGATGGCGCCGCAGTTGAGGCCGCGCAAGAAATAGTTGAGCAGGCCCTGACCGGTCGCGGCATCGTCGAAGACATCGCTGGTGAGCGTGGCGCGGGCGGCGCGTTCCACGAAGGCTTTGAGGCGCGCGGCGGCATCGTCGTAGCTCTCCAGGAAGAAGCTGTAGACGGCGGCGTAGCGCATGGGGAATTGCGCGGGGTTGAGGTCCCAGCCCTGGTAGAGGCCTTTCCAGAGCGAGTGGCGCGTGTGGTCGTATGCCTTCTTCCAGTTGCGGTGTACCACGGCCTTGTTCTCCGCGCGTTGCTTGGGTGTGAGCTTCGCGCCGCGGTGCGGACCGATGGGCATGACGTTGGTGGCGCCATCGCTGAGCCAGATGCCCGTGGCGCCGAGCGAGACCTTCATCATCATGTGCGCGAAATCGCACACGGCGTGGCCCATGTCCTGGTACTTCGCGGTGATGTTGTTGGCGGCCGTGTAGTCGTACGTGCCGAAGGCCGTGGCGATCATGCGGCCCTTGCTGGCGAGCACGTAGCGGCGCAGCGGGTTGCTGCCGTCCGCGCCGATCACGGACTGCGTGGTCTCCACCATCATCTCCATCTTCAGCGCGTTCTTGGGGATCTTGGTATTGGCTTCGATCGCTTCGAAGAGTTGCACCAGCGCCGTGATCTGCTCAGGGATCGTCACCTTCGGCAGCATCACCACGAAGTTGTCGGGCAGCTTGCCGTTGGTGTTGCCTTGGCGAGCGTGGTGAGGAAGATGTCCAGCGTGCGCGCGCCGCGTTCCTTCAGGTCCTCGGTGAAGGGCTTGATGCGGATGCCGATGAAGGGCGGCAGCGACTTCGCCTTCATGCCCTTGGCCACTTCCAGCGCGGCCTGCACGGCGGTGGCGTCCTCCTCTTCCCAGCTGCGGTTGCCGAAACCGTCCTCGAAGTCGATGCGGAAATCCTCCAGCGCTTCGGTGCGCAGCTTGTGGATCACCTTGTTGTAGGTGGCGTAGGCGAGCCAGCCGGTTTCGTCCTTGCGCTTGGCGGGCGTCAGCTTGTCGAAACGCTTCACGAGCTTGGCGATGTCGGCCGGTTTCTTCGGCAGCTTCTCGTGGCCGGGCAGTTCCAGCGCGCGGGCGAACTCGGTGAAATCGGCGGCGTTCTCCGTCAACGTCTTCAGCGCGGCGTTGGCCATCTTCTGCGCGGTATCGGCGCGGAACAGGTCGGCTCCGCCGTACACGGTATGCACCGGCTGGCGGTCGGGCCGGTCGCCGGGGTAGATGGCCTGGAAGGCTTTGTTGGCCTTGCCGAGGCTCGTAAGAATGCGGGACCGGTCCTTGGTTGGAACGCTGAGTTTCATGAACGAGTTAATGATAGAAATAAGGTCTTGGAAAATGATCAGCTACCCCGATAGGTCGAGAAGCCCCACGGGCTCAACAACAGCGGCACATGGTAATGCCCATCGGCGCTCAGCTCGAATACTACTTCGATATACGGGTAAAAGCTCTTGGTCTTGTGCTCGCTGAAGTAGGCCGAGACATCGAAGCGGATGCGGTAGATGCCATCGGCAAGGTTCGTGTCCGTGGGAAGCAAGTCGGGAACGCGGCCATCGGCGTTGGTGCTGCCCATGGCAAGGTCGTCCCATTGGTCGGGGCCAGCGGAGCGTTGCAATGTGACGCGAACGCCACGGGCAGGCATACCGCGGGCGGTATCGAGGATGTGTGTGGAGATGGTGGACATAGGCTCAATATTAACCGCGACGACGCAACGACGCGACGACTGCGCAAGTTTCGATACTATATGCGGTTTGCAAAAGATGGATCTCATGCGTCGCGATCCCGTTGCGTCCAAAGCGTCGTTGCGATTCCCTTTCATGCAAGGAGCTTCTTCAACCGCAAACGTGTGATCTTGTTCTGCTCCCCCGCTGCGATCAGGATCTCGTCCTTGGGGTCGTTCTTCATTCGACCTTCAAGCATTGATAGCATCTCTGCCGCGCTCTTGCCCGTGGCGCACACGATGAAGATGTGTCCGAATTTCTCCTCGTAAGTCTTGTTGCCTTCGGCGAGTTTCTCGATCACCGCACGATCGGCATTCTCCACTCCTTTCTGTTCGCCAACAGCCCAGGTCTTTGTGTTCTCATATTTCTTCGAAAGACTCTCCACATCCCCGATCTTCGGGTGGTGGGTGAAAGCTTCCTCGTAGTCGTCCACATCACACTCCTCCCAGATGGTGTCGCTGGTCTCTAACACTTCGGCGAGGGTTTCGAAGGGCCGCGCATACACCATGCGCTCTACCCACTGGGCGGCACCGCAGCATTGCTCGAAGGCCGTTGTGGCATCGTCTTCGGAGAGCCGGTTTAGCTGGTCTATGGTCATGGGAAAAAGCTAACCGCGACGGCGCAGCGACGCGACGAATACGCGACGCAATTCCAAACGGGCAGTTCATCAGAACGTTGCGGTCCCGGTACGTCGATAGGGTCGTGGCGGTTCATTTGCATTTCAAACGATGGTCCCCCATAGCCGCATGCGACTCACACCGCCGTCCGGGAAGATGTTCAAACGTACGTGCGAGACAGTGGCTTTGCAAGAAACTTCTTTCTCGAAGCGATGCTCGTGGTCGGCCTGGAGCTTGGTCCGTTCGATGATCGTGGTCCATTTGGCGTTGGCGAGATCATCGGAATCGCTTTCGCACCCTTCCAAAGTGAACGCGTCCGGGTAGTTGCCCTTGAAGTGGCACGTGTCGATCAGCGCCTTCTTGATGATGCCCTTGTGCGCCAGTCGGACGATCACCCAGTCGCGGTTGTTCGGCGTGCGGTTGCGTTTGGTCTCCCAACCGTCGCCCATGTTCGCGCCGCGACCGGGCATGAGCAGGTTGTTCATGTGGCTGAAGAACATGTCGTTGCACTGCACGGCCAGTGCGCCATTCTGCGCGGAGCAGAGGTCCACGATCTCTTCGGGCTTCACGCGGGACCAGTCGCGCTGTACTTCCCCGTACACGCGCAGGCGGGCCACGCCGCCGTCGGGGTAGATGTGCAGGCGAACATGAGTGGCAAGCGGCAATGCGGGCCTGGCTTCCGCGAAATGCGCACTTCCCGGGTTCAATGTGGTCCGAGGCAGGACCTCGACCCACTGCGCGCCATCGCCGTTCTCGTTGGGCAATCCGTTCGGGGCATAGCATGCTTCGATCGAACAGGCCTGTGGCTGATTGCCGAGGAAGTGCGCCGTATCCACATCGAAACCCTTGATCGCACCCGCAGCGCCAAGCTGGATGATCGCGATGTCGTGCCCTTCCGTGCGCTTGCGGCGGCTTTCCCAGCCGTCCATCCACTTGCCGCGGTCGGTGTACTTGTCGGCGATGAAGATGGGCTTGCTCGGCTTGATCAGGTTCTCCTTCTCGGCGAAGAAGTCATCGGTGCACGAGAGCACCTGGCCACCGAAGCGTTCGGCGGCCAGGTCGATGAGGTGGGTGAAGGCGGGGGCTTTGTTCTTGGGACATCCTAAGAAGGGTCTAATCTTTACGCGTTCAGTTCTATTGAGGCAAGAATTCATTCGCCGTTGGAAATTGATTCTCGAGCCGTCCTTCTATACTCGCACAAAGCTCATCCTTATGTGAATGTCCAACACCTGTCCCAGAAGATAGTAATGCCTATCCTTCCATTTGGTCCTCTTTGAACCCGATTAGCACCCCGGTTGAACTGCCCGTCTTATAACCAGCCATTGCCACTTCCCGTCCAACATGGAGCACTTCCCATTTAATCCCAATTTGCCATATCCTTCTCCCGTTTCAATTTGCCAACATCTAGTCGATTTACCATTTGCTAACGCTTGACCGATCTTGAACCCGTTCGGTCTATACTCGTAATGCTCCCTGACAATCCTCCCATAGTGGTTCATCAGAGTACGTTCAGCCTTTCCAAATGTCCCAGATACCAACCCCTGCCTTTGCCAATTCACTGGTCTCCTATTGTCCCAAAGAACTATCTTGTCCATGAACACATTGGGCACGCCCTCACAACTAAGCCCCACTCCGCCGAAATCGACGCCATAGCCAGAATAGAGACGTAGACCTATCCTTGATAGTTGAGCAAATGACCGCTTTCATTGTGACATCAGCTTGGCACCAACGTAGAAGCATTCCTCCCTTCCACAAGGTTGTCCGCTCCACCACTCCAAACATCGTCCGCCCCACATACGGCGTGAGCTTGTGCCGGTGCTGGATATCCTCCTCCTTCACCACAAAGCTCGCCTCCGGGTCCCAGATCACCAGGTCGGCATCGCAGCCGGGAGCAATGCGGCCCTTCTGCTTCAAGCCAAGGAATTGCGCCGGGTGCTCGCACAGCAGTCGCGCGACATCCTCCAACGAGAAGCCGCGCTCCTTCGCTCCCGTCCAGAACGCAGGCAATAGGAACTGCAGACCCGCGATCCCGCCCCAGGCCTTCATGAAGTCGCCGCTCTGCTGTTCCTTGATGTCCGGCGGCGCGGGCTGTGGTCCGTGGCCACGAAGTCAAGCGTGCCGTCCTTCAGCGCTTCCCAGAGCAGCTCATTGTTCGCCCGCTCACGGATCGGCGGTGCGCACTTGTATTCCGTGGCACCATCGGGGATCTCCTCCGCGCAGAACACGAGGTAATGCGGACAGGTCTCGGCGGTAATGCGCAGCCCACGCTTCTTCGCATCGCGGATCAGCGGCAGCGCTTCAGCAGCGGAGACGTGTACGATGTGGACGTGGACGTCGAACTCCTCGCTGAGGCGGATCATGAGGGGGGATGGCGTCGGTTTCCCAGGCGGGGGCGGGAGGCGAAGGTGGTTGTTGGCGTAGCTGCGCGGTAGGGCTGCCTGCGGTTGGCGGGTTCACGGTTGACGTGTTCGCTCCACTTCCAACTCGCAATGTACCAACAACTTGGCATCATGCTTCTTCAAGATCGGCAGCGCCTTGCGCAGATCCGCTTCGGTGACGTTCGGGAAGTCATCTATGCCCGAGTGCGTAAGGAAGGCTTTGATACCGAAGACGCCGGCGTTGAGCAAAGCATCCAGGTCATCGATGTTCTCCGGGGTCACACCGCCGTAGAATCCAACGTTGACGTGCAGTTTCCCTTTCGCGGCTTCCAACTTCAGCTTCAGCGCAGCGGCCGTGGTGGTGACCGGGCTTGCGTTCAGCGGCATTTCGACCATGGTGGTGATGCCTCCGGCGGCGGCGGCCTTCGTGGCGGTCTCGAAGCCCTCCCACTCCGTGCGCCCCGGCTCGTTGATGTGTACGTGCGCATCGATCACTCCGGGCATGATGACTTTGTCGCCGGCGCTCTCGAAGGGGATGCCTTTGGGTTCAACCTTGCCGGGGAGGACCTCGGAGATCTTGCCGTCGGCGATGATGAGCGTTGCTTCGATGACACCTGTTGGGGTGATTACACGGGTGCTATGGAGAGCGGAAAGCACAATTAGCTGATTTGCTGATGTGAAGATTAGCTTATGGAAAGTCGAACGATCAGCTAATTTGATGATGTGAGGATCAGTTGATGGATGCTCCCAAAGATCGCACGGTGAATTTCATCAGCTAATTGGCTCATCATCCCATCAGCTAATCAACCTTCGCTCCTTGCAATATCCACCGTTTCAAAACCGTCCGTTCCTCCTCGGTCATGCCGGTCTTATTCCCTTGCGGCATTGTATGCGTTCGCACGGCGCGGGTCATGATCTTATCGGCCATGGCTTTGATCTGTTCCGGGGTATCGTACATCACGCCATTCGGTGCGGTGGTCCATTGATCGTCCGTGGGGTTGGCGCTGTGGCATTGCACGCAGCGGGCTTGGATCACTGCATTCGCCTCATCAAAAGTAGCGGGTATCGTGGCATCCAAGGTATCCTCGAAGGCAGGTGAGATCGCGACGCTCATGAAGACCAAGGCAAGAATGCTCAACACCAACACGTAGGTGTGCTTTATGCCACGGTCCAGCAAATTCCAATAGTGCTTGATACCACCGCTGGCAACGACCATCACCATAAGCACCAGCCAATTCCAACTGTGTCCGAAGGTGCTTGGGAAGTGATTGCTGATCATGATGAACACGACCGGCAATGTGAGGTAGTTGTTGTGCAAGCTTCGTTGCCCGGCCTTCTTGCCAAGCGTTGCATCGAGCGGCTGACCGGTTTTCGCGGCCCGCACCAATGCCTTCTGACTAGGAATAATGGTGAAGAACACGTTGCCCACCATGATCGTCCCGATGACCGCCCCGACATGGATGTACGCCGCGCGACCACTGAGCAAATGGGTGAGCACGTAGGTCATCGCGCCCAATACGAGCAGGCCAACTACCGCAAAAAGGTCTTGTCGCAGGATCAAACGCGAGCTGCACATGCGATCGTAGATAATGTAGCCGAGCGCCATCGACCCGATACCGATGCCAACTGCCGCAGCCGGTGAAAGGTCCGCGACCGTGGGGTCCAACATGAACGAACGTGCATCGGCGTAATAAACGATGAACATCAAGGCGAAACCGCTAAGCCAGGTGAAGTAGGCCTCGTACTTGAACCAATGCAAGTGCTTCGGGATGGCTGCAGGAGCCACTTTGAATTTCTCCACGTAGTAGAAACCGCCACCATGGACAGCCCAGAGATTACCGGCGAGCTCATCACGCAAACCCTCGGTACGGTTGAGGTTGTTCTCCAAAAAGATGAAATAGAACGAAGCTCCGATCCACATGATGCCCGCGATCACGTGGGTCCAGCGGACCGCGAGGTTGAGCCATTCCATTGCATAGCCCTGCATGGATGTGCCTTGGACAGCGATGTACGTGATGTAACCTCCGAGCAGGAAGAGTCCAAAGAATTTCGCGGTTTGGCGGGATGCGATAGCCGTGGAACGGGCGTCCTCCAGATCGAATTTGGTGGCAGCAGAAATGTTCGGATCCGTCAATTGATCACCGAGCCGCGATGCCAGAGAGCGGAACCATAGAAATAGGAAAAGGAAGAGCGCCAAGACAAAGGCGACCACCATTCTGATCGGACTGACAGCGATCTTTTCAGCGAACGTTGATCCAGCTGGAAGCAGTTCCGCTGCGACTGCCACCGTATCCACAGCGGCAGTTGTGATGTCCATGACCAAGCTATCCGCAACGGCGGTTTGCGCAATGCCAGAGCCAAGAGGAAGGCACAGAAGAATGACCAGCAACAATTTCATGTAACGCAGGCAACGAAGATGGTGGTTTTGGTGGTGTACCGCGGCAAGGAAAGATCCCTGTACTTTGAACGCCCGAACGTGAACAAGGACCTTCAACTCTGGAAGAATGCACTGGCTGCGCTGGAACGCGGCGAAGAATGCGTGTTGCTCGTTGTGGTGGAAAGTCTCGGGAGCAGTCCGGGCCGCGCGGGATTCAAGGCCTTGGTCACTTCCGGAGGTGCGCTTCATGGATCCATTGGCGGCGGCAGCATGGAGCACAAGTTGGTGGAGTTGGCACGAACCCGTATCACCGCAGGGTCCTCTGCGAGAGACCCTGCGGAGGTTTCGGTGGGGTGGTCACCCTTTCTGAAACGCCAAGTACACCGAGCCGACGAGCCTGCCGATCGTTCAGGCATGATCTGTTCCGGGGAACAAACCGTCGGGTTCTACTTGATCCAGGCCGCTCAGCGCACGTTGATCGAAGAAATAGAGGACCAGTTCTCAAAAGGAGATCACAGCACGTTGCGGTTCGATCAGCATGGCATCTCCATTTCAGGAACCGGGAATGATCCGAAATTTCTTCAACCGTCCGAAACGGAATGGGCCTATGTGGAACCGATCACTGACCAACCACGCATCGTGATCCTTGGTGCGGGGCATGTAGGCTTGGCCCTGAGCCGTACCATGCACCAGCTCGGCTTCCACGTGCACTTGATGGATGATCGTGCCGACCTGAACACCATGGCAGCAAACCAGTGGACGCACGAACGCAGCGTGGTGGATTATGCGCAGATCAGCGCGGTGATCCCTGAGGACCCCGAATTGTATGTCGTGCTTGTTTCCTTCGGCTACCGCACGGATGATATCCTCGTGCGCCAATTGATCCGCAAGAAATTCAAATACCTCGGCATGATGGGAAGCGCCGAGAAGATCAAGACGCTTTTGGAAGGTCTACGGAAGGATGGGTTCTCGGAGGAAGAAATAGCTCGGGTGCGTGCGCCGATCGGCTTGCCCATTCAAAGCAAAACTCCGGAAGAGATCGCGGTGAGCATCGCGGCGGAGGTGATCCAAAGGAAGAATGCCTAATGAACATTCAACAAAACAAAAAGCCCCGATCGCTCGGGGCTTTTGCATAGGACATTGGATAGTCCAACAAGCTTCAATTCTTAAACGTCCAACTTCGCGTATACCGCGTTCTTCTCGATGAATTCGCGGCGTGGTGGCACTTCATCGCCCATGAGCATGCTGAAGATCCTGTCGGCTTCGGCACCGTTCTCGATGGTCACTTGTCGCAGGGTACGGCGGCTTGGGTCCATGGTGGTTTCCCAGAGCTGCTCGGCGTTCATTTCACCAAGACCCTTGTAGCGTTGGATGTTCACGCTGGCATCCTTGTTCGCACCTTTCATGCGTTCCACATTGGCTTCGCGCTCGGCTTCGGTCCAGCAGTAGACCTGCTCTTTGCCTTTCTTCACCAAGTACAATGGCGGCGTTGCGATGTAGAGGTAACCTTGCTCGATCAGCGGTTGCATGTGGCGGAAGAAGAAGGTCATGATCAAGGTCTGGATGTGCGATCCATCCACGTCGGCATCGCACATGATCACGATCTTGTGGTAACGCAGCTTGACCATGTTCAGGGCCTTGCTGTCTTCTTCGGTGCCGATATGGACACCAAGTGCGGTGTAGATGTTGCGGATCTCCTCGTTCTCGAGGATCTTGTGCTGCATCGCCTTCTCCACGTTCAAGATCTTACCACGGAGGGGCAGGATCGCTTGGAATTCGCGGTTACGACCTTGTTTGGCCGTTCCACCCGCGGAATCTCCTTCGACCATGAACAACTCGCTGGCACTGGCATCCTTGCTCTGGCAATCGGCCAGTTTACCGGGTAGGCCACCACCTGAGAACGCTCCTTTCCGCTGCACCAATTCACGGGCCTTTTTGGCTGCATGACGGGCGGTTGCGGCAAGTATCACCTTGTCCACGATCTGCCGGGCGTCCTTTGGGTGCTCCTCCAAGTAGTTCTCGAGCATCTCGCTCACCGCTTGGTTCACGGCACCCATCACCTCACTGTTGCCCAGCTTGGTCTTGGTCTGCCCTTCGAACTGCGGCTCTTGGACCTTCACGCTGATCACGCAGGTGAGTCCCTCACGGAAGTCATCTCCTGCGATCTCGAACTTCAGGTTCTTGGTGGCACCAGTCCCGTCCGCATACTTCTTCAGCGTACGGGTAAGACCACTCCGGAATCCGGCCAAGTGCGTTCCACCTTCATGGGTGTTGATGTTGTTCACGTACGAGTGCAAATTCTCCGAGTAGGAGTCGTTGTAGACCATGGCGATCTCAACGGGAATGCCTTGTTTCTCCCCTTCCATGTAGATCACCTCCTCGATCAGCGGGGTGCGTGTACCATCGAGGTAGCGCACGAATTCGGGCAGGCCGAGCTCGCTGTAGAAGGTCTCTGTCACGAAGGAACCGTCGTCGTTCTTCTTGCGCTCGTCGGTAAGGTTGAGACGGATGTTCTTGTTGAGGAAGGAAAGTTCACGCAAACGAGCGGCTAGTGTATCGAAGTTGAACTCACTTACTTGGAAGATCGTGAGATCGGGCTGAAAGGTCACGATGGTACCGCGATCCTCCGTGGTACCGGTCTCTTTCACAGGGTACTTGGGCTTGCCTTCGCTGTATTCCTGCTGATAGATCTTACCGTCGCGGTGTACTTCGGCCAATAACATGGAACTGAGCGCATTCACGCAGCTCACACCCACGCCGTGCAGACCACCGGAAACCTTGTAGCTGTCCTTATCGAACTTGCCACCAGCGTGCAGCACGGTCATGACCACTTCCAACGCGCTACGGCCTTCCTTGGCGTGCATATCCACGGGGATTCCACGGCCGTTGTCCTTCACACGGATACCATTGCCTTCTAGGATGTGGACATCTATCGTATCACAATGTCCTGCCAACGCCTCGTCGATGGAGTTATCGACCACTTCATACACCAAATGGTGCAGGCCCTTCATCCCGATATCGCCGATGTACATGGCCGGGCGCTTCCGCACCGCCTCGAGGCCTTCGAGCACCTGGATGCTATCTGCGGAATAACTCGCCGCCGCTTTCTTCTTCTCGCTCATTTCAACAACTGTCTCTGACATGGTTCCGATGTATTCCTAGCCTTCCTTTTGAAGGGCACGCGAAGATACCATGCAGGGTACGAACAAACGCACGAATTTCCCAACAATAGCGCGGGCTTTGTTGATAATTAACAGGGGTCGAAACCTTGACTTTACCGTATGGAATGATATAGGGTGTCGGAACGCGGTGATGAAGTGACGGCGGTGAGGGAAGTTAGGGGGTGTTTTTGGCGCAGGGAAGAGTGCTGGCACCGGGTGATCGCTTCGCAAAGCCCGCGATGACCGGATAGCACCTTCCGGCGGCCTAAGGGCCCTAGAACGAATACGTCGCTCCGCCTATCAGAAGGCCGCGCTGCACGCCGTATTGGTAGTACTGCTCGTACTTGCTGGCGCTCAGGTTGCTCATGTCCAGGAACACGCTCAATCGCTTGGTGTAGCGATATTCCAGCCCCAAGTGCAGGTCCAAATATCCATTTAGGTTGAACTCCACTGGCTGGGTGATCAGACCGGTAGTGGCATCCGGGGTGGCGTCGGTGGGTTGTAGGTAGTACGCCGACTTACGTTGGCCAAGGATCAATGCTTCCACATTCACGAACAGCTTCTCACGCAGGTTGTACGTACCTCCGAAGGAGATCTTGTACGGCGGCAGGTTCCACGCTTCATTCTCTACCTCAGTGGTGTAGGTGTAGAAGTCCACCCGGGCCTTTAGACGCATGGCGTCGCTGTGCCTGTAGCTCAATTCACCGCCCACCACGAAGATGTCCACCCGATCGTAGACCACGGCCATGCGATCACCGGTCGGGTAATTCGGGGCCGAGATGTACAAAGGCTTGTCCTCGGTACTGCTGTACCCGAGCCGAACATCGAAACCGATCTTGCTACTGAAACTTCCGCGAATGCCGCCGTACAGATCATACAACAAGCTGCTGTTCTTCAGCGCTGGCGCACCGATCAGCCATGGATTCTCCCGTGTAAGGCTGCGCAGACTGTTCCGCTTGCGCTCCCCTTCGAAACCAATGTAGGGCACCAAAATGTCATCGAACAGGCTGTAGCTCGCGTATGCCTTAGGGTAGAAGTGGAAGGTGGTGGTGTTCTGCGCGTCCACGTACAGACCTGCACCCACCCGCACCACATACTTATCGCCTTCACGTTTCACCATGGGGATCAGGCCGATCATGGTCCCATTCGTGCGTTTGTCGGCGGTGCTCACCGTGGTGCCTTCACCAAAGACCCCTTCGCGATACAAACTGCGGTAGGCATTGTTATCCACCACGATGCCCAGTCCGTAACGATCACCCTGTTCGTTCTTGCTCAGGTCGGCGGTGATCCGCACGTTGGTCTCTTTGCTTTCGCTGAGGTTGGAATAGGCATGCACTTCCAAATTCACGTCGTGTGCGATCAACGTACTGTCCTTGTACAGGCTCCGCACGCGGACCGCGAAGCCAAGGTCGTTGTAGACTTGCTTCCTTGCGTCCTCCTTCGTATCGAGGGTATTGATCAGGTATTCGATGGAATCCACCGCGTTATACCCGTAGTAGCTCACCCTTCGCCGATCGTACATGAAGCGGCCACCCACCTCATGATTGCGCAGGTAATGGTTGTAGAACAGGTCGGCCTTGTTCGTGCTGTAATCGCTCGGTCCCACATCCTTCAGTCCACCGTTGCTGCTCAAGTGTTTCAGGTGAACTCCGTAAGCGTTCTCGCGTGAACGGGTCTGGTCGTAATACACTTCACCCAACGGCGTGGTGTACAATCCGAATCCTCCTTTCACAAAACCCTTGTACAGCTTCTGCTGCGACTCGACCACGTTCAAACGCGCAGCGGCAATGCTATCCACTGTGGCGGGAATGACTGCCTTCACGGTAAGCACATCGTATTTCACTGCCTGATCCGGCAGAATGGTATCGATCGGTTCCGGTCGGAGGTCGATCTTTTGGGCATCGGCAATGGTGGGACTGAAGATCCCCTGGATCACATAATCGCCGCCGTTCTCCACTTGGGCAATAAGTGCAGGGGCAAGAAGGAAAAGACCACCGAGGGCGGCAAGGGAACGTTGCATGGTGGTGCTCATCGGCGTTGGTTGTTATCGCCCCCGGGCATGGGCACCAGCAGCTCTTCTTGCGGTGAAGGGGTTGTTTGTTGCACCTCGCTACTGCTGATGGCATCGAGGCGTTGCTGGGCCTGTGCCACCAATTCGGGTTCGGTGCTGTTATCGATCACCGCCTTCAAGGTGGCCTTGGCTTGGAAACGATCATCCAGCGCCACATACACATCGCCCAAGAGGATGAATGCGCGCGCTTTCCAATGGTCGTACGAAGGATACTTCTTCACCAGGTCGAAGACTTCCTTCTCCGCATCGGTGTACTTCTGCTGCAGGTAGCGGATGTAGCCCATGTTGTACTTGGCTTCGGCCCCCAGAACGTTGGAGCTTGCAGTGGAGATGTTCTTGAACTTCGTGTAGGCCACGTCCAGCTCGTTCTGGTCCAAGGAATTCTTCGCGACGGTCAACGCTGCTTCGGCCTTCAGATCAGCAGTAGCATCGGGGTTCGCGGAAACACGTTCGGCCACCACGGCGGCATCAGCCGTTCGGCTCAATTCCTTCAACGTACGCATCTGTCCCACTTGGGCAGCGAGCTTGTTCTGTGGAAAACTGGCCACGGCCTCCAATCGTTGGAAATGGTCCAGTGCTGCGACCCATCGCTTGTCGCGGTATTCGATGTCGCTGGCACCGAACAAGGCGCTTTCGAGGAACTGATCCGCATTCCCATCAATGACCGCCACCAGATCGGGCAAGGCCTTGTCGTACTGCTTGCTACGGTATAGGCAATCACCACGGTAGTACTGGGCATTCAAGGCATACGCACCGCTCGGATACTTCGCCAAGTAATCACCGAATGCACCGATCGCCTGTGGGCAATTCTCATCGAAGTAGAGCTTTTCCGCACTGCGGTAATACTTCTCATCAAGGTCCAAGGTGGTGGGATCAACGAAGTTCAAGGTGCGCATGTAGGCCTCGTACTCCCCTACCCGGCCTTCCTCCACGTAGATGTTCTCCAAGGCCGCCAACGCATCGCGGGAGCCGTCCATCGTGGGGTACTTCGTCACGATCGCCTTCAACTGGTCAATGGCTTGAGCGGACTGGTTCTGCCGCTTGAGGATGTACGCGGTCTGCAACATCGACACGCGAACATGCGGGCTGTTCTGATGGTCTGCGATCACTTGGCCGTAATACTTCTTCGCCTCCACATCATTGCCAAGGTTCACGTAGGTTTCGCCAAGCTGGAACTTGGCATCCGCTGCGTAACGCGAGTCGGGTGATGCGCTCAAGAGGCTTTTCAGCGTGGCGATGCTCGCGTCGTATTGGCGTTGCAGGCTTTGGCAAACACCCTTTTGATACATCGCATAGGCCCTATCGGACGAGCCAGTGCGCACTGCATCATCGTACCATTTTATCGCCTGCTCATTGTCCTTCGTCACGAAATAGCAATCGCCCACACGCAGCATGGCATCGGCGCGTTGCTCGGCTTTTCCGCGGGTGCTTCCTACATAACGACGGAAGGCAGTGGCAGCTTCACCGTACTGCTTCATCTTGAAGAACGTGTAGCCCATACCGTAGCCCGCTTCCTCGTACAGCCCAGTTGAATATGCCCCAGTGCCGTTCCGCAGGTCGTCGTACTTGCGCAATGCGGCGGAATAATCACCTTGACCGTAGTACGATTCGGCCATCCAGAAATGGGCTTTGGCATTCACTTGCGGATCGACCGGGTACTTCAGTGCGCGCTCGAAGAACAGGGCGGCATCCTTGTACATGCGTCCCTCGTAGAGTTCCACACCGCGATCGTAGGCCAGCTTTTGATAGGCGCTCTGCAAGCGGATACCCTTCGTCTGGATCTCATCCAATGAAGCCAAGGCTGCCTCGTAGTTCTTCGTTTTCAGGTACACGCTGAGGAGGAACTCGTAGGCCTCATCTTTCCGTGGCGTGTTCGGATAGGTCTTCAAATAATTCTTGAGCGCGTTGATCGCTTCGTGGTACGGATCAAGGCTGAGGTCGTACGCCAGTTTCGCGTAGTTGAACAAGGCATCTTCCGTCACCTTGGGGTCGGCACCGATCTCGTACGCTTTCTTGAAGGCGGTGCGTGCGTAGTTCTTCTCGTTCAACTTCAGGTAGCAATCCGCCGTGTGGTAGGCAGCGAGCTGTCCGATGGTATCGTTCACATTCGCTGCCAGGTTGAACTGCTCCAGTGCCTTCTTGCAGTTGTCGGTCTTCATGTAGGCATAGCCCAGAATGTAGCGATCCTCCCGACTCACTCCGGGGCGGTTGGCGCTTTTCTCCAAGAAGGGCAACGCTTCGGCATACTTCCCGCTTCGGTAGTTTGCTTCACCTGCCAAACGGTTGATCTCGCTGGTCCGTTTGGCACCATTCGGATCATCCAAAAGCGGCCCGGCGTAGGCGATCATTTCATCGTACTTGCCCTGCAGGAAGAGGATCTCCGCGATGTAGATCGGCACCACCTTCCCGAAACTCTCATCATCCTTCAGCTTCTGGAAGCCGACCAAGGCGGTCTCGTAATTGCCGCGCTCGTAGTTGATGTGTGCCGAATAGTACGTGGCTGGAACGGAGTATTCACCACCCAGCTTTTCCACCTCTGCAAACTCCGTCAGCGCACGTTCACGATCCTCGGTTTGGAATAGGGCATATCCTCGTTTAAAGCGGAACTCTTCCAACTCTTTCGGTGGAAGAGCCAAGCGGTCCACCTTCTCGCCCCAAGCCAGCGCCTCCTTCCACTTCTTGCGTGAAAAGCTGTTCTTGAAGAGTTCGAATTTCACGGTGCCCACATGCAGGTCCTCGGGATGGTCCTCCATAAAGGCGTTCAACCGGTAGCCTGCATCATCGTGGAAAAGACGAACGGCACAAATGGCACTGTAGAACTCGGCCTCGGTGCGATCTGGATCATGATCATCGGTGATCCGGTCGATCACACGTTCCAGTTCGTATTGGGCTGCGCCGTATTTGGCCTTGTCGTACAGCTCCATGGCGTGCACCAGGTCCGCGTTCTTGTGCGTGTAGTGCGCGGGGGCTTGGGCCATTGCGTTGGCACCGAGCATCGCAAAAAGGAGCGCCACGGCATGCCGCCGAAGTAGGTTGAATAGGATATTCATACAGCGATCAAAGTTCATTGGTGATGATCGGTCGCAGCGGTCAAAGTCGGGGAATTATCCACGCGGAGGTGTTCGTGTAACCCGGATCCAGCGCGGGGATCGGGCCGTCGAGTGTTCGTCGTTCGGAACTCTTCACACCAGAACGCGACAAGTGCTCTTAAAATTTTGACCTTTGGGCCGAACTTGAGATCGCGATCCCCATTCGTTCACCCAACCATGAGCAACAGCCCCATCATTCTCCTGAACAACGTCCGCATCTTCCAACGGGAGAACTTGGTCTTGAACAACGTGGACTTCAGCGTACTGAAAGGCGAGTTCCTTTACCTGATCGGTCGCACCGGAAGTGGCAAGAGCAGTTTGATGCGCACGCTTTACGGCGACATTCCACTGAAGGAAGGCGAAGGACATTGCTGCGGCTTCGATCTGCGCAAACTGAAGCGTTCTGAAATACCGATGCTCCGGCGGAAGATCGGGATCGTGTTCCAGGATTTCCAATTGCTTACGGACCGCACAGTGAACAACAACTTGCTTTTCGTGCTAAAGGCGACCGGTTGGAAGGACAGCAAAGCGATGGATGAACGTGTGCAACAAGTGTTGGAGCGCGTTGGTCTTTCCACGAAGGGCTACAAAATGCCGCACGAGCTTTCCGGTGGCGAACAACAACGAGTAAGCATTGCACGCGCCCTGCTCAACGATCCCGAATTGATCCTTGCGGATGAACCCACCGGCAACCTGGACCCCGAGACCACCGGCGAGATCCTGGACCTGCTCTTCAACATCAGCCACAGTGGCCGCAGTGTGATCATGGCCACCCACGATTATACGCACATGAAGAAATTCAACACCCGGGTGGTGCGGTGCGAGGATTCGAAGTTGTTGGAGATGAGTGCAGTTGGGTAGATCCGCTCATCGCCACTGGCTTTGGGCTGCTGGCGTCTAGCTATTTGTTCTAAAGGGAACAATTAGCTGCGAACCGAACGCGCCAGGAAACCGCGAATAGCCAGCAGCGAGAGGCCAACAGCCAGAAGCTATTAGGATAAAAGTTGAAGGATCCGCTCCGCGTTCCGCTTATTGCTGAACCGTTCTTCCAAGACCTTCGCTCGTTGCTCGATCGCTTGGCCATCCGCCGGGCGTGCCATACAGGCCAAGATGCTGGTGCGCATGGTCTCGGGGTTGTCATGCACGTGGCACAATTGTGCAAGGCCGGTGCCTTCCACCATGGGGCTGTTGCACACCACATGGCGGCCAGTGAAGAGGCACAGCAATAACTTCAGTTTGATGCCCGTGGCTTGGAAGGTGGGCAATACGTTCACTTGTGCAGTTCGCACGAGGTCGTGGATCTCCTCTGTGGAAATGTCCTCGCGTAACTCCACGTTCACGGCCTTGGCGACTTCCCGATTTAGTTCGCTGCTGGCGTTGCTACCGGCAATGATCAACTTCACCTTCAAGTCCTTGAAGACCTTGCGCACCAAGTACAAGGCGGCCTGATCGTTCTCGGCCACGCCCAATGCCCCGTGGTAAAAGGCGAAATCGCCAAGGCCGGTGGGCACATCAACCATGTTGCATGCGTGGAAGGCGGGAATGTGCGTGACATGATCGAAGTGTCCCGCGAAATACGCTTCGTCCTTCGGTGAAATGGCCAGCACGGCATCCGCTTCGGCCAGCACGGCCTCGAACTTCTGGAGCTTTCGCGCTTCGTTGATGAAGTAGGTCCTGCGGAAGGCATTCCCTTCGGCCTTGGCCAGGGCCATGTAGTAATCGTGTTCCACGTTGTGGGCGCGGACCAAGCGTTTGCGACCATGCAGCCGGGGGTCGCCCAAGTGGTAGCAACTGTGCAGCCCTTCGAACAGGATCGGGTGTTCGTCCTTCAGCAAGCGGATCATCAATGCTTCGCTGCGGCGGCTCACCACCATGTACGGCAGCCCATTGAAGAGCTGGTGCTTGCCGGTGCGACGCGGATAATAATGGACGCTTGCACAGAATTTGTCCAATTCCTTGGCATGTGGCCGACCATACTCGAAACAATGCAGATGCACCTTCACCCCTACTTCGGCCAATGCTTTGGCTTTGAAATACACGTCGATCACTCCGCCATAGTTGGGAGGCGAAGGGATGTCGAAACTGATGATATGCAGGTGCTCAGCCAAGATCTTGGAACACGGCCTTCAAGGCCTCCAGTTCTCGCTGACCATCCAGCGAAACGGCGGCGAAAGTAGCATTCCGGCGCAAGGCTTCGCGTCTGGTGGCATCAGCCGCCCATGCGCGCACCGTTGCAGCGATCAACGCCGGCTCCGGTGCGGGCAGGATGATCCCGGCATCAAACTTCCGCACGATCCCGGCAACTTCCGGAAGGTCGGTCACTAGAGCAGGGATCCCAGCGCGGAAATAATCGAACAGTTTATTGGGCAGACTGAAGCGGTAATTGAGGTTGGTGTCCTTGTCCAGCGAAAGGCCCAGGTCCGCGTTACGCGTGTACTGCATCATGGCCTCGTAGGGCATGCGCGGCAACATGCGCACTCGATCCGCCAAGTCGTGCTCCTTCACCAGTTGCTCCAACACCGGCCATGCATCACCACCACCGATCATTAGCAGCAGGCATTCCGGCAATTCCTTCACGGCCAATACTGCTTCCTCCGCACCGCGCTGCACGTTGATCCCGCTGCCTTGCATGATCAAAATGGTGCGATCCATCGGCAAGCCCAATTCCAGACGCGTGGACAATGGCCCCAGCTCGCGTGGCATGGGGATGTTGCGCACAACGGTTGGCCGGACCCCGTAGCGTTCCTTGTATGCATCGGCAATGCTGTCGTTCACCGTGATCACCTTCTTCAACTTCGGGAATATCCAACGTTCTATGGCCAACCACACACGGCGCACACTGGGCCGCGCAGCCAATTCCGGCACTTCTGTGAAATACTCGTGGCTATCATAGACCAGCAGCCCTCCCTTCAATTTGGTCCCGAGAAAAGCAGCAAGCAAGGTGTCCAGGTCATTGGCCACCACCAACGAGAACGGCGAGAACAGCAGCAGGAAGAACAGCCGCACATTGTACTCCGCATAGAACAAAGCCCCCTTGCTGAAGAGCAGCCGCATGCGTTTGGTGCCGTATGGGCGGTCCAATGCCGGGCTTCCGGGGAGCACCCGACCAACGAGCAGCACATTGTACCCCAACTCCTGCAATACGGTACACGTGCGGTGAACGCGGTTGTCGGTAGCGAGGTCGTTGGTTACGGTTACGAAAGCGCGCCGCATGCTGTTTCCTCTTGATCCTGTTTACAAGCCTTCTAGCTCGTTGGCCAAAGTAACGGTGCAAGGCCAGTAAACTTGTGCCTTCGATGCAGATACAGCGGAACGCGGACCTTCAACCCTACAACACCTTTGGCATCAAGGCGCATGCTGCATTGCTTGGTCGTTTCAGCAGTACGGCACAATTGCGGGAACTACTGGCCATGCCAGATCTGGAAGGCATGCCCAAGCTCTTCCTTGGCGGTGGCAGCAATTTGCTATTCACACAAGATTTCGAAGGAGCCGTGTTCTTGAACGAGATCCCGGGTATCGCTGTGGTGAAGGAGGATGCGGACCACGTTTGGGTGAGGGCCGGAGCCGGTGTGGTGTGGCACAATTTCGTATTGCATTGCGTCGCGAACGGCTGGGGCGGCGTGGAGAACCTTTCGTTGATCCCCGGCAAGGTAGGTGCGGCTCCCATGCAGAATATCGGTGCTTATGGGGTGGAGATCAAGGACAGCTTCGATTCGTTGGAAGCGTACCGATTGTCGGATGGTGAAGTGGTCAGCTTCGATCGGGAAGCATGTGCATTCGGCTACCGCGAAAGTTTCTTCAAGCGGAAAGGCAAGGACCAATATGTGATCCTGAACGTCACATTCCGGCTCACGAAGGAACATGTACTCAATACCAGCTACGGCACCATTGCGGAAGAACTGGCGCGCATGCACGTGGCACAACCCACGCTTGTTGATGTGAGCAATGCGGTGATCGCCATCCGCAAGAGCAAACTGCCGGACCCTGCGGTACTGGGCAATGCGGGCAGTTTCTTCAAGAACCCTGTTGTCCCGGTCGCGCTTGCGGAACAGATCAAACGCACCCACCCGGATCTCGCCACCTACCCTGCCGGCGAAGGACATGTGAAACTTGCAGCAGGCTGGCTCATCGAGAAAGCCGGTTGGAAGGGCCGCAACTTGGGCACCCACGGCGTACACGACCGGCAGGCCTTGGTACTTGTGAACCACGGCGGTGCCACCGGCAAGGAGATCTACGATCTCAGCGATGCCGTGCTAAACGCGGTTCGTGAACAGTTCGGCGTGGAGCTGGAACGCGAAGTGAACATCTTGTGATCGAGGCTTACCGTGGATCGGTTGGCGAAAGGAAGAAACCGTGTCCCGCATGGGGCTGCGGGAGAACGGGAATGGACGGGAATAGATCGACTGTTCTTCTCTTGCTTGCACGATCAATTTCGATGCAAGAAAACCAAGGAAGGTCTGAATTTTCAGCATGTTATTGGCGAGTTGCACGTCAAGTTGTCCCAACTTCGCGAGCTGAATGGCGCAGCGCAAAGGGAGAGTTGTAATTATCATCTGCACCTTGGTGTTCGTGATCGCTTGCAGTTCGGAACGTGCAATCGTTCCATCGTTGCCTGATCTTGGGCCTACACCCTACACCTTGGAGATCCCAACGTGGGCGACGGATTCGATACACACCATGTACGTTCCATCGGATAATCCGTTGACCGTTGAAGGCATTGCTTTGGGTCGACGACTGTTCTACGAGAAGGCACTTTCACGGGACGGCACCCTCGCTTGTTCCAGTTGCCATATCCAGGAACACGCCTTCAGCGACCCGCGGCGTTTTTCGATGGGAATAGAAGGCGATCTTGGTCATCGGAATTCCATGGCATTGATGAATTTGGCATGGGGCCATTTCTTCTTTTGGGATGCGCGTGCCATGAGCTTGGAGTTGCAAGCCTTGGAACCCGTGAATGATCACCGTGAAATGTTCAACGCGTGGCCCGAGGTTCTGCAACGGTTGCGCGACCTGCCCGGTTATGCAGCACAGTTCGACGCAGCATTCGGCACCATGGAGATCGATAGCCTGCACGTATCCTTCGCTTTGGCGCAATTCGAACGGACCTTGATCAGTTTCGATTCCCCCTTCGATCGGTTCCAATACGGTTGCGACAGCACAGCACTGACACCAGCGGAGATCCGAGGGAAGGAACTCTTTTTCGGCGGTGCGCATTGTGTGGATTGCCACGAACCACCCTTGTTCGCGGACCACGACATGATCAACATCGGTCTGGACAGTATGCCCACCGACAAGGGCTTGGGCGAGCGCACGGGCTTGTACCGCCACTTTGGGTTGTTCAAGACCCCCGCCTTGCGCAACATCGCTGCCAGCGCGCCTTACATGCACGATGGTCGTTTCGCAACACTGGAAGAAGTCGTGGATTTCTATGCGGATGATGTCCACCTGAACACACCGAACTTCCATGACCACATGTTCGCCTGGAAACTGGGTGTGGTAAAGTTGGACGCGCAAGAACGCAAAGACCTTGTGACCTTTTTGCAAGCGTTAACGGACAGTACGTTCCTACATGATCCACGGTTCTCGGATCCAAGGCAGTGAGACAAATGGGACACGTAGGTCTTGTCGGCAAACTCAACAAACCGTGTCCCGCATGGGGCTGCGGGACACGGTTTACACCAATCAAGCCACAAGGCGGCGCTTAGTTCCGCGATAAACGACATCCTTCACGCTCCGGTTATCTTCGCCTCCCTCGAATGCAAAGCGACCATGCGTAAGACCCTGCTCCTTCTTTTCATCGCACTTCTCGGATCCCCGACTTGGGCTCAGAAAGCGCTCACCTTGAGCGATGCCGTCTTGAAGGCGTATTCGGAATTCACACCGGAACGCGTGAAGGGCTTGCAATGGATCGAAGGAACAGCGGCATACAGCTACGTGAAGGATGGCAGTTTGATGAAGGGCTCCCTCGACACCTCAGAAGACATCCCAGTGCTGGACCTCCCAACCTTCAATGCGAGCATTACGGATAGTGTAAAAGTGAGATCGGTCCCGCAGGTGGAATGGTTGTCACCAACGGTATTCCGCTACCTTCATCGCGGAAACTTCTGCACGTATGAACTGGGCACGAAAGCCGCTAACTGTATTTCCTTGGCAGCCGAAGCAGAGAACGAGGACATCGCGGCAGTTTCCGGAGCCATCGCTTACACGGTGGAGAACAACCTGTTTGTTCAACCAGCTGGACCCAACGAAGCGGCGGTGGAAATAACCCAGGATGGAGCAGATGGGATCGTGAACGGAAAGGCCGTACACCGCCAAGAATACGGGATAGTGAAAGGGACGTTCTGGGATCCGAAGGGTGAAAAGTTGGCTTTCTATCGGATGGATGAAACGATGGTCTCACCGTACTTCTTGGAAGACATCGGCACCACCCCGAGCACCTTCGACAAGATCCGCTACCCGATGGCCGGAGGCACCAGTCATCACGTGACTGTTGGCATATACGACAGGTCGAAGAAGACCACTGTATTCCTGCGCACCGGTGAACCGTTGGACCAATACCTCACGAACATTTCGTGGGACACCGAAGGCCGATACGTGCATGTGGTACACCTGGACCGGATGACCGAGAACCTACGATTGGTGCGCTATGACATCAGCACTGGCGAACCCTTGGCGACACTGTTGGAAGAGCACAGCGCGAATTACTTGGAGCCCGAACATCCCGCCCAATTCCTGAAGACCGATCCGAACAAATTCCTTTGGCGCAGTGAGCGCGATGGCTGGGATCACGTGTACCTATACGATGTGAAGAAAGGCCTTCAACGCCAACTGACCAAGGGCAATTGGTTGGTGAAGGATATCGTGGGCATGGACCCGAAAGAGACCTACATGATCGTTGAAGGCTCTGCGATGATCGAAGCAGGAAGGCCATCCGGTGCGATGGAAACGCAACTCTATCGCGTGGAACTGAAAAGTGGAAAGACCCGCCGATTGACCGAGGAAGAAGGCACGCATCATGGCCAATTGAGCAGTGACGGCACAACATTGATCGACACCTGGAGCAGTCTTTCGGTTCCGGGCCGCACCGTTCTGCGTGATGCATTTACCGGGAGCATCAAGAAAGACATTATGACATCGAAGGACCCCTTCACCGGGACGACCATTGGTACGATCGAGACCATGGTGATCCCCGGAGAGAATGGCGACTTCATGAATGCACGGCTCATCAAACCGAGCGGTTTCGATCCTTCACGTAAATACCCCGTGTTGATCTACTTGTACAACGGCCCACACCTTCAACTGGTGACCAACTCCTTTTTTGGTGGCGGTAGTACATGGATGTACGAAGCAGCGGAGCGCGGCTACTTGGTCTGGACCGTTGATGGCCACGGCAGTGACCATCGTGGGCGCGATTACGAACAGGCCGTCTTCCGCCAGCTCGGCATAACCGAAGTGAAGGACCAGATGCGCGGTGTGGCCTTTTTGAAGACCTTGCCCTACGTGGATGGCGAGCGTTTCGCGGTACACGGCTGGAGCTTCGGAGGCCACATGACAACGGCGTTGTTGGCGCGCAATCCAGGTGTTTTCAAAGTGGGTGTGGCCGGTGGTCCGGTCATGGATTGGAGCTTGTATGAAGTGATGTACACCGAGCGTTACATGGACACACCTACCGAAAATCCTGAAGGATACAAGAACACCACGCTGCCCACGATCGCAGATAAATTGCAGGACGACCTATTGATCATAACCGGTGGAAAAGATGACACCGTATTGCCGGAGCACTCCTATCGCTTCCTGAAAGCTTGCGTGGAAACTGGCGTTCAAGTGGACTTCTTCAATTACCCCGGTCACGGCCACAACGTGCGTGGCAACGACCGCTTACATTTAATCACCAAGGTGTTGGACCACATTGACTCCGTGATCCAACCTTGAATGCGCTAGAAATTGACCCTACTGGAACTCTAAACACAACATACCTCAACACCATATGACCTTTCGCTTCTTCACAACACTGCCTGCCGCTCTTGCACTTTGCTTTTGTTCCACTGCACAAGTGGTACATGTCGTTCAAATGGGAGGTAGTACCATCTCCCAAACGACACCTCCCTACTACTCGCCTACCGATCTTACCATCAACCAAGGGGATACCGTGCGTTGGCTGAACGTCTCCGGCACTCACAATGTGAATGGCACGTTGACCACATTTCCGGGAAATCCGGAAGCCTTCTATTCCGGCATGCCGCAGAACGGGGATTACCATTTTGATCATCGTTTCGACCTACCGGGCTTGTACAACTACCATTGCGACTCCGATGGGCACGCGATCACGCAGTCCGGTACCATCACAGTGGTGGAGGTCATCAATTCGATCGTTGAACCCACAGGATACGCCCCGATCACGCTTCACCCGAACCCGGTTCGAAGCGCGCTCTTTGTCGGCGTTGGCCAGCGTATGATCACACGAGTCACGATCTTGGGAATGGACGGTAGACTGGTGGAGAACTCGGAAGCGAAAGGCTCAGGTCTACTCACGATCGGTACGGAAGATCTCGCCAATGGGAACTACATCCTTCGCGTTGAAGGTCCTTCTGGCCCACAGAACATTCCGTTCAGCAAGCAGTGAACCACGGCTTCGCGGTTACGGAGTGCGTACGACCCGGGTGTTCAACGTTTTACCGCTTGCCGCAGTTGCCACCACTGAATACGTCCCTGCGGCCAGTTTGGCCAAGGGCAATTTGAATGCCTGCTTGCCACTTGCGATTGGACCATTGTGCAGTTCCGCAACGACTTGTCCCAACGCATCGATCAATGCAACGTGATAGCGTTCGGCGGATGATATTTCCAACCAGACCATGGCATCGGTCTCCGTTGGGTTTGGATAGGCATAGATCGTATTCGAGTTTGCTGATGGAACGCTTGCCACTTCACTCGTGATATCCACAGGAACAGCGATCGTCGCGAACGTAGCAATTGAAAGACGCGCCATTTTCTCGTAGTAGGGCACATCGAAGTACTCCACCAGATCAGTCGGCGTATGGTAGTGTGGATTCCCATCGGCACCGAACTCCTCGATCATGAGTATGGCTCCGTAACCGGCCGTCCAGAACGAAGCATGGTCACTGTACGTGGCGCCCGGCGTGGTCAGCAAAAGGTCGATGTCGATCCCGTAATCATCACGAACGGTCATTGCGATATTGGCCAATTCGGGTGAGTTCGCGATCGGGCGGGAATGAACACGGGCTTGCGTGTCGCCGTTGCCATCGTAAGCGATCGCATCCATGTTCACCGCGCCACGGACCAGCACATCATTGGCGGCCATTTGTTGGGCCTTGGCAGCACTGCCGACCAAGCCTTGTTCCTCTTCGTCCCAAAAGGCGAAGATCACGGAATACTCGAACGGGATATCGCGCAGGATACGCGCCGCTTCGAGGAGCGCTCCGCAGCCACTTCCATCATCGTCCGCAGCGGGTGCATTGAACAAACCGCTTGGCATGGCATCGTAGTGCGCACAGAGGATAACGAACTCATTGGGATATACTGTTCCCGTCTTCGTTACCAGAACATTGTTCCCTGTGGCACTGAAGGCTTCCAGCACCGGTGCATAACCGAACTGTTCCATCTTGTGCATGAGGTAATCCTGCGCTACCGTATTGCCCGCGTTGTTCTTGTGCCTGCTCAAGATCGTTGTGGGGCCGGTCCCCAGATCGATGGGCACTTCTCCGCTAAGCTCTTCCACGTAATGGATCATGGAATCGATGCGCATGGCATCGATGATCGTTTGAATGATCGGATCCTGTGCATTTACGGCGATGGACAGACACGTGCAAAGAAGGGTCAGGGCTTTTCTCATGGGAAACAAAGGAGCATAGATCAGGATCAGAACGCCACCACTTTCTCCACGAAGCGTTGGTTCGCTGTTCGCACCACGACCAGATAAGTAGCGTTGCGTTGAGGCAGTTGCACTAGCCATGCTTTGGCACCGAGCGGTCTGTGGGTGGCCACCAAGGCCCCGGAAGCAGTGTAGACTTGAATATCCAGGATCCGTTCATCCAGGCCATCGATCCGAAGGTTACCATCGCGGATCGGATTCGGATAGATCCGCACGCCAAGATCGGCAAGGTCATCCACCCCCACAGTAAGATCCGAGGTCTCGCTCGTACGGATCAGGACCGGTGTCCCATCCGCCGCAGCATACATGTCCCTGAAGGTGTTGATCTCTGGAGTATTGTAGTCGAACATCTCCTCCATCCAACGTGGTGGTGCGCTTTGGTACCACACGTTGGCCCTTACGGTGATCAACGCATCATAACCGTTCATTGGCACGTTGTAACGTATCCGGTCCGTACCACTACCTTCCACTCCATTGTCAAACCTGTTGAAATCCATATCCGTGCCTGGCACACCAACGACCAACATGGTATCGATGCTCGGATGTGAATTCACGAAGCCCAGTGGCGCAAGGCGGTTATCCTTCAATGATTCCTTGGCACGCTCCAACACCGTTGTCTTGTTCCCGTTCACATCCGCCATGACCATTTCATAGATCTGCGCTTGGTCCGGCAGGTTGATCACATCGTGGTGCGGCTCCCACTCGGCATCGTGCCCGATCACTTCATAGTCCTGGTCCCAGCCACCGCTCCGGAAGAGCGTATCGCCCAAGGCATTCTCCACGATCAGTTCAACGAATGCACGTCGGGCAGGGTAACCACTGGGGAATTTGTGTCCGGCGAGATTGGTCAGGTCCACTTCAATGAAGGCCGTGTCCAAACTACGCGCCGTAACGGTGGTTGAAAGCAAAAGTGTGTTGTTCTGCAACAAGTTGTTCGTGCGTGCGATCGTACTATCGAATTGGGTCGTGCTCGCGGTCAGTCCCAACGCCTCATTGTTATTCTTCAGCAATTCCAACATGAAGGAATTGCCGCCAACGAAATAATGCAAGCCGTAGGGTGAACGGCGATATTCTGCTGCATCCAAGAAATCGTACTGCGCAGAGATCACGATCGCGTCGTCGATCCGAGGCATGTGGCAACCTTGGCACGTAATGCCGTTCTCTGGATCCACGTCCGTATTGAACGAGGAGTTGAGCCATTCGTGGTAGGTGGCCTGCTCAGCGAAGTGGAATTCGGTCGAGTTCCCATCCAAGTCTGCGGTCTCCGTAACCAGCGTATGACAGCCAGCACAAAGCCCTGCATCGTTGATCTGGGCTCCAAATTGCGGCTCGTAGCCTACAAAGGCCACCATTGGTGCGCCAAAGAGATTCTTTGCATCGTAAGGCCCATAAGCCACGAGGTTGGTATCGAACTTCAGGTTGCCTGAGAACAAAAGACCAATACTGTCCGGCCCTTGCATGTGACAGGCCAAACAGGAAACCCCGTCCAAGGCCAAGGGATCCTGTTCCAGTTCAGCGATCGTATAATGCTCGCCAATGGAAAGGAACTTGTCGTACCGGGCCATGGGTGCGTGGCAACTTGTACACTTATCCTCAAGAGCGGCTTGGTGTGCGGGGTTCACACTGGTCTCGTGGCTCACCTTGGCGCGCCAGAAGGGATCACGCGCGGAGTTACCCATCATGGTTGAACGCCATTGGTCCGCAGGGTTTACGTCCTCACCCGCATTATTCGTGTTCGCGAAAACCGGAGGCACATCGTCCAAACCATGACAACCTGCGCACGTACCACTACCCTTGAAGTAATTGTTCTCCGCCTCCGTCAACAACCCACCATCGCGGTATTGCTCCAGTTCTTCAATGGAATGGTGTTGCGCATGGGCCCTCGGTAACGAGCTGCCGTTCCACGCCACAAAAAGAAGGATCGTACCAGCGAGAACAGTAAGAACGATGACCTTGGTCAGCAGGGTAGCGCGCATGAGCGAATTGCGATGATTATGGCGAATATACGGAGGTGGCGATGGCATGAGCTACAAACCCCTCACATCATTCACACCAACATGGCGATCACACCGTCAAGAAAGGTCCACTTGCCTCCCGGCTGGCATGGACCAAAAGGCAAGGATCACGCGCCCCGTTGCGCACTCTTGCGCATGGTCGTTGCCTTGGCCTTGCTTGTACCCGCTGCCTTTTGACCGGCAGCTTTCTTCTTGGCCGCAACCTTTGGCTTTCCACCGTCAGCCTCCTTCTTGGTTCCCGCCTTTTTCGCTTTCGTGCCTTCCTTCTCCTCTTTGGCCTTCTTCTCCTTCTTGTCGAATTCACCAGCCTTCAACAACTGATCATACCACAGGAAGAGTTTACGTACGTCACTGGCATAGATCCGCTCACGGTCATGCTCGGGCAATGCCTCGCCCAATTTGGTGAATAGCTTGTCGTCACTTTCCTTAGGGTCCAAGCTGGGCTTGCCCTTTTCAACCTTGTGCAGGTTCTCCAAAACGGTGCCCAATGGAACATCATCGCCGGTAGTGAACATGCTGATCTCTTCCAGCGAGCTCACGCGCATGCTCGAAGGGATCGGCATACGCTTGCCATCGGTCAACGATTCCGCGATCACGGCTTGGCGGCCTTGCCCAACGATACGGAACAGACCGGACTTACCGGCCACAGAAATGATCTTGCTTAGGTCCATTGTGCTGAATGAAGGGGTAAAGCTAGTTGAATGTTGAAGAAGTTGGGGTAGTGAAATCGTTGAAATGGTTGATGAACGAAGAGGTAGCAGATGGGTTGAGGGTTGCGCCGTTCAAGAACGGTGGCGACGTTCCGTGCAGAACATCCAACATTCACCCCATCAACCGAGATCAAACTCACGTCTTCTGCTTCTTCTTCCGCGCGGCGGGAAACAAGATA
>JADKFY010000010.1 GCA_016717305.1 Flavobacteriales bacterium | reverse complement strand
GATGAACTGATGGTGAGCGGTCACTTTTCGACCCTGAAGCGCGGTTGAATTCGCTGAGGATAACGGCGGAGTGGAGGAATGTGTTGGCTCAGGCGGTGTGCCGTTGTTGCACATTATCCAGGATCGGGGCAAGAATACACGATCCTGATCCGGGCGTTTGGAAGTGAACTTCTGCTGCATCTTGGGTACAGCGGGCGATGCGGATGGAGGCCATCATTCTGGCAGTGATCTTGTGGCGGACCGGCCTAACTCGGTACAATGGACCGCAAACAATTCATCCTCCGCTCGCTGCAGTTCTCAGTCGGAAGTTTTCTGGCCGCACCGCTGCTAGCGGAACAAACCCAACGAACAATGTCAGAACCAATGATCGACGGTAACCCCACGAAGGTCACGACCTTCGCATTCGGACAAGTGAAGTTGCCTTACGCCTATGATGCACTGGAGCCCCACATCGACGCCAAGACGATGGAGATCCATTACACGAAACACCATGCGGCATACGTAAAGAAAGTGACCCAGGCCATGGCGGATGAGAACATCACAGCCGGTTCGGCCAAGGAGTTCTTCGCCAAAGTGAGCACCTACAGCGCCAACGCCCGGAACAACGGTGGCGGTGCATGGAACCACAACCTCTATTGGGAGGTGATGAAGCCCAACGGTGGAGGGAGGACCCACGGGTAAGCTCCTGGATGCCATCAACGGCGCCTTCGGAAGTGTGGCCGAATTCAAGACCCGTTTTACCGAAATGGGCATGAAGCGCTTCGGCAGCGGCTGGGCATGGCTGGTGACGAACAACGGCAAACTGGAAGTGGGTTCAACACCCAACCAGGACAACCCCCTAATGGACGTAGGTGAATTCCACGGCACGCCCCTCTTGGGCATGGACGTATGGGAACACGCCTACTACCTCAAATACCAGAACAAGCGCGATGAGTACATCCAGAATTGGTGGAACGTGGTGAATTGGGATGCCGTGGCGCAACGCCTTGGCTAAGTAAAGGGTACCTAAAGGCCATTCAATTTGAAGCCTCCCTGCCTTTCTGTGTGAGGCTTTTTGGGCCAAGGTGTTCTGGATCACTCCCCCATCACGAACTTCCAGGCGAATGCTCCACCATGGAGATCGGTGCAATGAAGAACGTAAACACCATGGGGGATCTTCACCAAGTTGATGCGCCCATTCCGAATGGCACCATCGGCGATCGTGCGACCACTCGCATCCGCGATCGTGTATGGACTCCCTTCGCTGCCCTGCACGATGATCTCGTAGCCATTGCGATACGGTTCGAATCGTTCTTCCGTTCGCTCGATCACACCGATCGCGTTGTTGACATATGCCCAGCATTGCGCAGATGCTCCGGTGCCCGTTCCTCCCGTAGAAACATAGCCCGTGTTGTTGATGGCGAAGGCCACTGGCGTGTATGCCCCATTACCTCCATAGTCCTGTATCGGGGTCCAGCTATTCGCCGTTGGGTCGAAGGTGTAGAAGTCGGTGAAGTAACTGGTGCCGTCCCAACCACCACCTGCGTAGACCAGGCCCCCGAGTTCGAAACCACACCCCGCGCGCCTTTCGGATCCTGGCATATCTGCTTTCTGGGTCCACGCATCCGTGTCGGGATCATATTGCCAAACATCTTTTGAGGCGAAGTTGGCTGATGCATCGTTCCCTCCGATGATGTAGCCCATGCCGTTCATCACTACCCCAATTGCGCCGGACCGGCCTGCAGCAGGCAGGGAGGCTTTCATGCTCCATTGGTCAAGGTCCGGACGATACTCCCACAGTTCGTTGCTGTATGCATCGCTCGGTGTACTTCCTCCGAACACATACAACCTGCCGTTCATGGCAAAGGCACTGGAATAGGCCAGTCCGACACCTGGCTTGGATGTCTTTTGTGTCCATTGCAACATGCTGGGATCATAGGACCAGAGTGCGCTGGAGTACTGCCCATTGACACCTGTTCGACCGCCAAACACATAACCGACCCCATCCAAACCTGCCGCGGCACAAGCCCGGACAATTGTACCGGGGTACTGCACTGCCGCGCCCCACACGTCCAATTGAGGCGTATATCGCCAGAGATAAGCCTGCGCACTGCTGCCATTGTACCCTCCAAAAACATAGCCGTATTCCCCGATGGAGAAGCCAGTTGCATCCAACAAGGGCTGCGATAAGTTTGCCCGTTGCTCCCAAGATTGAGCGTGTAACGCGGTGCTGAAGGTGAATGCCAGAAGGAGGTGGATGCGAGATTTGGACGTGTTCATTGATCGAATGTAACTTGTATAATACGATGAACTGTGCAGGCACTCTTCAACCCGTTAACCTTTCACTACCCCTTCCAGCGGTCACATCAATGGTTCATCCACTGGATCGTAAGCTCCTCACAACCCGATCTTCAACACACCATATGGTGGCACGCCCTGCCAGCTGATCGGTCTCCTCGAGCATTTAGCCCCAAGCAGGGTAACCACCAAACCACCGCAGCGGTCTCTCGAAGGGGAACCTGAGCAGAACCTGTGACCCGTCCTACAAACAGGTTTCAGTTTTGGGTTGATGTCCGAAGATAAGTTTACGTTCCGATGTTCGACCTGAACTGGGTTTACAGCTGGTCTAGTAATTCTTCCAGGTCCGTTGAACAGTCATGGAGCCATGATGGACCTTGAATTTGTCTTTCATGGGTCGCTGGTTCAAGTAAACCCATTTCACGACGAGTCATACCGATGTATCCGACTCATCCTACCGCCCTACCAACACCACCTCATACCGGTAGATGAACATGCGTTCCGGCGCATCCGGAAATAGACGGTTCACGCTGCTGCTGCGTTCGCAGGTCCACGGTACGTTTTGGCGCCAATTCCAGAGCCAGTCGGCTTGGAACTCGATGGTGTCGCGGTCTTCGATCCGGTACATGGGGCGTAGCAACAGGTTCTGGAACAGGATGCGTTCGATGGTGGCCACTTGGTATTCGTAGGCTTGGTCCACGGTGATGTACGCGAACTTGTCCGGCCGCACCACCTCGGCGGCGCGTTGCACTGGGCAGAGCTGTTGGATACGATCCAGGGTATTGGCCCATTCGGCCTGCACGGCTGCGAAGGAGACCACGTTGTGGGATAGGGAATGGTTGAGCATGTCAGATATTTCGTCAGAGTGTGGACGGTAATATAAGCGGACATGTTCGACTTTCGCAAATTATCCCGTTCACAAACGAGTGAGCGGTCCACAGTCCTTACCGGAATGTCCAATACGCCTTAGCGACCCACGACGAAGGGCTTGGTTCTGGTGCCGTTGCCGGTGACCATCACCAAGTGGTACAGGCCTTCGCGCAGGCTACCAACGGCTATCATGTTGCTACTGTTCAGTATCCGTGCTGGTAGTACGAGCCTGCCGGTCGCATCGGTCACATGCACGGTGGCACCGATCGGTGGATCGGTAATGATGAGCCGGTCGCTGGCCACCGTTGGATACAACGACCACTGCGCGCTTTTCCGCTCGTTCACTGCTGTGGAGAGACAGGTGAACTCGGCATCCACGCGGGTGCTCGTTGTCATGCTGTCCAACACGGCTGCGTAGGCCAACTCATCCCCTTTTAGGAAATGGTCCAACCAGAGGCCTGCAAAGTCGTTCATGATGGCATGCTGTTCCGTGCGCGAAACGGTGAGGTCCGGCCCGCAGGTGAATTCACCCAAGGTGCAGGTGAAACTGTTCTCGGCGAAGTAGCAATGTCCGCCACCCAAAATGTTCACGAACGCTTTGCAAGGCACCGTCAATGCGGCGTACATGGGACCTTGGTGCGCTGCGATGGGTGCGACACAATCCTCGCTTGCTGCGAAGACCAAGGTGGGCACTTGCACTGTTGCAGCCGCTGCTACGGCACTAGGAGTGGTCTCCGCTGCGGCGAAATTCACCAAAGCTTGGATATTCGTGTTTCCCCCTGCACCCAAGAAGCTGGCACCGCCGCCCATGCTGTGGCCCATCAACGCCGTTGCGGGCAATACATGTCCGAAGAATCCAGATGAAGCATTCGTGTTCTCCAACTGCATGGCATCCGCCAAGTACGCCAGGTCCGCGCCGAACGCGCCATGGTCCGGCGGTATCCCTCCTTCCGTGGTCGGCAGCAGCATGATGTAGCCCTTCGGCACGAAATAGTTCCAGAGGTTGCTGTAGACATCCACAGCCATCACAAAGCCATGCCCGAACACCAGGACCGGGAACTCACCATCGGCCACCGGCACATCGGTCCCGGAGGAGGCTGCCGGATAGTGTGCGATAACTTCTATGGTCCGGTTCCGTGCAGCATCCACGAAACTCAGTTGGCGAGTACCAACAGAGAAAGGTTGAGCCGAAGCGGACAGGGTGAAGAGAAGAACGGCGGAGAAAGCTGTAGCACGCATGTGGTTTTCGTTCTGGATGTTTGAACACTCGAACAGGCAATTTGTTCGCAGCGCACAGGCGCAGCGTGCCGGGATGGTACCAAGTTCGGGAATTGTGGACGATATTGTGGGTTCACCCTAAACCCCATTTCCATGCAACTCGGCGCATTCTCGATGAGTCTTGCCGTTAAGAACCTCCTCGTGCCAAAGCAGTTCTACGAGGACCTGGGGTTCTCCGTGTTCGTGGGCAGCTTGGAGAAGAACTACCTGATCATGAAGAACGGCAACGCACTGGTGGGTCTCTTCCAGGGCATGTTCCCGACCAATATCCTCACGTTCGATCCTGGGTGGGACGAAAATGCAAAGTCGCTCGAAAGCTTCGATGACGTGAGGGCCATTCAAGCCCACCTCAAAAAGAGAGGAGCCAAGCTGACCAGTGATGCCGATGAGAACGCCAAGGGACCCGCGAGCATCATGCTCACGGACCCGGACGGCAATGTGATCCTCGTGGACCAACACGTGTAAGGTCTGCACCTACCCTTCCATTTCACGATCCGACGTGTGAACGTTGATCGCAGCCGAGTGGACCTGTGCGCACTCTTTGGTACCGCAAAATGCCATGAAGAGAGGTGGCTTCAGATCAGACCTTTATAGCAGGCAAAGGCAAAAGCCACGATCGCAACATAGACCGCGTAGACCATGAAGTCTGGAGGTATGCGTTGTAATGAATATCTCATGTTCGTTTTGTTTGCGCAAAACAGCGCAACGAATGTGGTCTGTGCATCATCGAAATCTGAAGCTTTGGTATCCGGGCCTTCAAAAGTCGCGATCGGCCACGAGCACTCCACTTTTTCGATCAACGGGACCAACAATGGACCAGCGCGAATAATGATAACCGATCCTCCGGATAGGAAAGTGATCCTCGTGGACCAACACGTATGAGATCTAGCCCTATCGCTCCACTTCCACCGTTTCGCGCACCAAGGCAAGCAGTTCCTCTTGCACGCTTACGCCAGCATCATCAAAGTACCAACGGTGCAATTGCTCCTTCATGGCTTCGGCATCGCGGGACTCAACAGGTTGGGCCAAGAAAGCGCTATAGATCTTCTGTGCCCCTTCGGGTCGTGGCCCCCAAGTGAAGAGCTCCTCGCCGGTGGCATCGTCCCAAGCGATCAGTTTCGGAATGCTCCGGCCTCCGTTGGTGAGGTATCGATCCATAACGGATAGGTGCTCATCGCGCAACGCAAAACGCAACCGGATCCCGGAAGTGCGCTTGGCAAGTTCAGCGATGATCGGGTTGCATTGCGCAGCATCACCACACCATGCTTCTGTTAATACCAACCAGGTTTGCGGTGCTTGGATCGGTAGACCATTCTCCAACGCTGGCAGTACTTTCAAGGTCTTGTTCCAGCGCCGACTGCGCGAAAGGTTCAACTTGGTGTAGGCGAACAGGTCCTCGGTTTGAACAGGACCCGTGGTACGGCCTTCAGCCACAACGCGACCGAAAAGTTCCATGTACGCATCCCACGACATGCCGGTCTCGACAGCTTCGATCAGATCTTTTGAAATAGGCATTGTCTCAGGTTCATTTTTCGCTCGCAAAGGTACCGGAGCACGAGGAGGTGCTACGTGACGCAAGTCACAACATAGTGGAACATGCTGTGATGGCAGCTGGCTTTTGGCTGCTGGCCATTTCTCCGTAAAGGAACGAATGGCCAGAAGCTAGAGGCCAATAGCCAGTAGCTACTTACTGAACAACACCGGTACTGTCCTGCATCCGTTGGAAGCGCTCGATCAGCTCGGCATCACTGTACTGCAGGTTCTCGATCATGGCACGCGCATCCTTTGCGAAGGGATGGTTCGGGAACCGCTCGATCACTTCCTCGTACGCCATTTTCGCTTCACCCTTGCTGCTCAATTCACTGTCCATGGTGAAGGCCTTCAGGTAGAACACATCCGGTATCTTGTTCCACGACGGGTACTCCTTGATGATGCGGTCATAGAGCTTCACACCCTGTTCACCTTCGTGCATGGTCTTGCTCATGTTCGCTGCGCGGAAAAGGTATTCCGGAGCCAAGCTGTCCTTTGCATGGGCGGCCGCAAACCCTTTGTAGAGGTCCACGAGGGTCTGCGCCTTTCGGGCGTCGAACGAACCACTGTTGAAGAGCGAATCCTCCAAAGCACGGATGCGTGTGCTTGAGGCTGATACGTCTTCGGACTTATCACCCGAACCGCAGGAAGCGAGAACGGCGACAACAAAAAGAAGGAGCAGGGGCCGCATGGCTTTCATCATTTTACGGGTGTGAATCGCATTTTGTACTTGACGTCCGTCTTTCCGCGAGAGATGTCACGGAGCTTCCCTTTCAACAACCTGCGTCGCATGGGCGTGAGGTGGTCCACGAAGAGAACGCCGTCCAAATGGTCGTGTTCATGCTGGATCACGCGTGCCGCGAAGCCGTCGAATTCCTCTTCGTATTCCTTGAAATTCTCGTCCTGGTATTGGATCACGATCTTCGGCTCGCGGTACACTTCTTCACGAATGGAGGGGATGCTCAAACAGCCCTCTTCAAAGGGCCACGCCTCCCCTTCCTCCTCCACGATGTACGCGTTGATGAAGACCTTTTTGAAGTCCTTCAGGTGCGCGTCCTCCGTGGGTTTCCCATCCTCGTCTTCCGCGAAGGGCGATGCATCCACAATGAACAACCGGATGCTCTGGCCGATCTGCGGCGCGGCCAAACCGACGCCGTTCGCCTCGTACATGGTCTCGAACATGTCGGCGATCAATTGCTTCAGACCGGGATGGCCCGGCTCAATGTCCTCTGCCATCTTCTTCAGCACAGGGTCACCATAAGAACGGATCGGTAATATCATCTAGGCAACAAATTTAGCGCGCACGATCAGCTCGCCATGGCCACGGGTGGGCGCTTTACATTGGCCTTCCCTGCTGTTGCTCTTTCCTGCGCTAATTGGTCCTGCAGTTGACGGCTGGTCATGGTACTGCCATCATGGCTCCAACCCGGAGGGCCGAACGCATACATGAATTTATCCTTCCACTTGGGCGACTTCTTCATGTCGCGCCAGATCTCCTGGTACTCGAACAGGTTGTGGGTAACCGGGTTGTGCGTGTCCGGATCGTGGCTGATCCCGAAATGTGCCTTCACCCCTTTGATCGGTTCCTGCCAAGTGCCGTAGAGCTTGTCCCAGATCACCAGAATGCCGCCGTGGTTACGGTCCAGGTATTCGGTGTTGCTGCTGTGGTGTACAACGTGGACGTATGGTGTGTTGAAGATCTTTTCATACCAGCCGAGTGATGGGACCAACTGCGAGTGCAGGAAGAATTGATAGAACGAATTGATGATCAATGCGGTGGCGATCATGATCGGTTCGAAACCGACCAACGGCATCCACATCCAGTAGATGGGCTTGATAAAGGTGATGAACCAGCCGGTCAGGATGCTGATCGTCAGGTTGAACTTTCGACCTGAGTGATGTGGCAAGTGGGCGGCCCAAATGAATCGGATGTTGTGCGCAAGGCGATGGTGCCAATAGAAGTTGTGGTCGGCGATCATGCACAGGATCCACACATACCAAGCGAAACCCAAGGTGGTATAGCCCAAGTACTCTTCCCGGAACGGTGCGGACCACCAGAACAGGAACATGTAGATCGTGATCTCGAACACGTTGGTGAAGATCCGGATCACGGTAGCACCGATGCCCATGACCAAGCCCGAAAAGCTTTCTTTCAGGTCGAACAGGTCCTTCGCCCGGAAAGTACTCGATAACGATCAGTGCAATGAAGATCGGATAGATGTACTTACCTCCGATGTTCTCGATCTCCAAGGCTGGCAGCTGGGCCTTCATGTCCAGCCACGCCTGTATTGGATTGAATCCCATGTATCGCTCTACTTTGTGTTGTCTTGTTCCGCCAAAGGCACGTTCGGGCAAAACACCCAAGAAGGCCGCAAAGGTATCCCGTTCATCGGAATTCGGGACGAATGCCCCGGCCCCCCCACCCCCCCCCCCCCCGCCCCCCCCCCCCCCCCCCCCCCCCCCCCGCCCCCCCCCCCCCCGCCCCCCCCCCCCACCCCCGCCCCCCCCCCCCCCCCCCCCCCCGCGCCCCCCCCCCCCCCCCCCCCCCCCCCCCCCCCCCCCCCCCCCCCCCCCCCCCCCCCCCCCCCCCCCCCCCCCCCCCCCCCCCCCCCCCCCCCCCCCCCCCCCCCCCCCCCCCCCCCCCCCCCCCCCCCCCCCCCCCCCCCCCCCCCCCCCCCCGCCCCCCCCCCCCCCCCCCCCCCCCCCCCCCCCCCCCCCCCCCCCCCCCCCCCCCCCACCGCGCCCCCCCCCCCCCCCCCCCCCCCCCCCCCCCCCCCCCCCCCCCCCCCCCCCCCCCCCCCCCCCCCCCCCCCCGCCCCCGGCGGCCCCGCCCCGGCCCCCCCCCCCCCCCGCCCCCCCCCGACCCGCGGGGCCCCCCCGGCCCCCCCCCGCGCCCCCCCCCCGCCCCCCCCCCGCCCCCCCCCCCCCCCCCCCCGCCCCCCCCCCCCCCCCCCCCCCCCGGGCCCCCCCGCCGCCCCCCCCCCCCCCCCCCCCCCCCGCCCCCCGCCCCCCCCCCCCCGCCCCCCCCCCCCCCCCCCCCCCCCGCCCCCCCCCCCCCCCACCCCCCCCCCGGGGGCCACCGGGCGCAAGCGCCCCCGGGGGCACCCCCCCCCCGGCCCCCCCCCCCCCCCCCCCCCCCCCCCCCCCCCCCCCCCCCCCCGCCCCCCCCCCCCCCCCCCCCCCCCCCCCCCCCCCCCGCCCCCGCCCCCCCCGGGGGCGGCGCCCCGGCCGGGGCGGCCGCCCCCCGCCCCCCGACGCCCCCCCGGCCCCCCCCCCCCCCCCCCCCCCCCCCCCCGCCCGCCCCCCCCCCCCCCCCCCCCCCGCGCCCCCCCCCCCCCCCCCCCCCCCCCACCACCCCCCGCCCCCCCCCGGCCCCCGCCCCCGGGGCCCCCGCCCCCCCCCCCCCCGCCCCCCCCCCCCCCACCCCCCCCCCCCCGCCCCCCCGCCGCCCCCCCCCCGCCCGCCCCGCCCGCCCCCCCCCCCCCCCCCCCCGCCCCCGCCCCCCCCCCCCCCCCCCCCCCCCCCCCCGCCCCCCCCCCCCCCCCCCCCCGGGGGGGGGCCCCCGGCCCCCCCCCCCGGCGGGCCCCCCCCCCCCCCCCGGGGGGCGCCCCCCCCCCCCCCCCCCCCCCCCCCCCCCCCCCCCCCCCCGGGCCCCCCCCGCGCCGCGCCCCGCCCGCGCCCCCCCGGCCAACCCCCGCCCCCCCCCCCGCCCCCCCCCCCCCCCCGGCCCCCCCCGCCCCCCCCCGCGGACCCCCCCGGGGCCGCCCGCGCGCGGGCCCCCCCCCGCGGCGCCCCCCCCCCCCCCCCCCCCCCCCCCCCCAGCCCCCCCGCCCCCCGCCCGGCCCCGCCCGCGTGGACCCCCTCCCCCCCCCCCCCCGCCCAAAGCCCCCCCCGGGGCCCGGCCCCCCCGCCCCCCCCCCCCCCCCCCCCCCCCCCCCCGCCCCCCCGGCCCCAAGGCGGCGGGGCGGGGAGGGGCCTCCCCCCCCCCCCCTACCCCCCCCCGGGGCGCCGCCCCCCCCCCCGCCGCCCCCCCCGGGCCGGGCCGCCGCGGGCCCCCCCCGGGGCCCGCCCCCGGGCCACCCCCGGGGGAAAAAAACCGGGGAGAGGGCGGGAGGAGGGGAGGGGGGGGGACCGCCCCGGGACCCCCGCCCCCCCCCCCCCCCCCCCCCCCCCCCTCCCCCCCCCCCCCCCCCCCCCCCCCCGCCCCCCCGGCCCCCCGCCGGGCGGCCGGGGGACCCCCCCGCCCCCCCCCGCGACCCCCCCCCCCCCCCCCCCCCCCCCCCCCCCCCCCCCCCCCCCGCCGAGGGGCCGCCCCCCCCCCCGGCCCCCCGCCCCCCCGGGGCCCTCCGCCACCGATCAGCGTTGGTCCGTCCATTATCCCATGCTCCTGGAGTTTCAAGTTCGGTAGGAGCGCAGATCGGTCTTTCGGCATTCCGATCCAAAGAAGATCCGGTGGCAGGACCAAAGGACCGGATCCAATACCTTCGCCACCATACCGAGCAACCCATGTTGAGCCAAGACCTCCTTTGCGCCACGGACCTTACACCTGCTGCCGACCAAGCAGTGCGCGCCGCCTTGCTGATCGCGGAGCGTTTGGGGTCGAAAGTCACCCTGTTGCATGTGCTGAACAAGGATGAACGTACAGTGGCCGGCAAGAACAAGGTACTGGAGACCATGGCAGCGCAGGCCGAAAAGGTCGCCGTCAACGTTGTGGTGAACTACAAACTTCTGGAAGGCGATTTCATGGACCGTATCGCGGAGGAAACCGCTCGGGGCCATTCGTTGATGGTCTTAGGAACCCACGGACCACGCGGCCTGCGCCAGAAATTGTTGGGCGCGGATATCCTTAAGCTCGTGCGACGTTCCTCAGTGCCTTCTTTCGTGGTACAAGAAGAAAGCAAATTGGAACTCCTCCTTCAGAAGATCGTGCTGCCCGTGGCGGCGCACACCGATATCGACCGGCTCCTTTCCGTGGTAGCCGCCCTGGCCAAGGCCTTTGCCGCTGAAGTACACATCTTCCAACTCATGCGCCCAAGAGAGGAGCCTTCCGAAGAACTTCTCGCGAACAAGCTGAAAATGCTGCAGTTCTTCGAGAAGGAGGGAGTAAGACACAAAGAGGTGAATTCGCCTAGCACGATCTTCAGCATAGGTTTCGCCGAGCCGACCATCAATTATGCAATGGAGATCGGCGCAGGCTGCATCGCCATCATGGCCCATGCCTCCGATGAGTACCGGTACATTGCCGACGCCGAAAAGGAACGAATGCTCGCGAACGACGCTCAGGTCCCGGTGTTATGCACCTGATCTTGTAGGTTTTCTGAGGGGCGATCGTCTTTTGTAGGAAAGCGTTGCCTGCGCAGGTGATACCCATGGATCACCTACCTTCGCACATTCGACCGATCCCGCTGAAAGGTCGTTGGAACAATGAAGATCAGCTATCAATTCGCCCTGTTGTTGTTCTTGCTGATCACTTCCGGTCTCCATGCGCAATTTGATGCTGCTCGTTTGGTATACCCGAACTCCGGTTTGGCCGATGTACGCGCAGTTGATCTGGACGGAGATGGTGCCACGGACCTCATCGGAATTCATGGTGGTCACCATTTGAAATGGACCCGGAATAGCGACGGAATTGGTTCCTTCGCAATGGCCACTACCATCATTTCCTTTAACGAGGATATCGTGTTGTGGCAATTGGCCGATCTGGACCAGGACCTGGATACGGATGTGATCCTGGTACGTGAGGGTGGAACAACGTTGGAGCTTCTTCGGAACAACGGCGATGGCACGTTCGGAACATTGGAAACCGTAACGGACCTCCTGACGGAACCGGCAGCAGTGATCGTAGCGGACGTGAACGGAGATGGCTTCTTGGACCTCATTGCAACAATAGGACACGAACGGTGATGCAGGGTTTGCATGGTTGTCGGGTTCAGCAGCCGGTTTCGGCACACCGATCATCGTACCGGATCTCCATGAAAGCCCTGCCTCCACCATGCTTGAAGCGGGTGATATGGACCTGATCGGTGGAAGGGACCTCATACTTCACGATGCGAACAATGAGCTCCTTTTTATCCGGAACGTAGCAGGCGATGCTTCATCATGGGTGGCGGAACCCTTGCCCATTGCTGAAGGCCAACCAACCTACCCGTACAACAAACCACAACTGTTGGACGTGGATGGTGACGGGGATCTGGACCTTGCGGAAAGCCGGGGATCTGCCGTACACTGGTTGAAGAACGGCTTGAATGAAGGAGGCGTGCTGGATTTCAGTGAACACTTGATCGAACCATGGACCACCAGCGGGAACGGGGTGTTCAGCAGTTCGCCATGCGGAGTTGGTGCATCGGTGGTCTATGCGCCGGGGAATCCCGCGTTGCCCATGCGCTGGAATTCCTACGTGCCTCTGCTGAACGACTTCAGTTATAGCAATGATCTGGATGCCTTGCCACGTGGGAACAACATGGTGTTGGCCGATCTGGACAACGACGGTAAAGAGGATCTGGTGATGAACCTTCCGAACGGTACCTACTGGTTCCCCAACATCATTGGACCACCAACCGAACCGCTGGTATTGCCCAGTTTGGACACGTTATGTTTGGGCGGCCCAGCCGTCGACCTGCCCACTGCAAGTCCTGCGGGCGGCCTGTGGTACGGCACGCAAGTACTGGGCACACTATTGTTCCGCAGCAACATCACTTCCGCACAGCTCTTGCCATTGGTGCATGTGGTCTACGCCGACCAAGGATGCCCGATGTCCGATGCCACAAGCATCCGATTGATCGAAGCACCACAGATCTTGAACACCGTACCAGCGGTGATCTGCTCCAACCAAGCACCGATCCAAATGACCAGCTCGCCGGTGGATGTGGCCTGGTACGGTCTGGATGGGGCAAGTATCCTTGACCCTGCCATCTTCGCAGGTGGCTACGTGCGCTGCGAGTTCACCGATGCCACGGGTCATGTTTGCTCTTCACTGCAAGGTCCGATCCAACGCTGGAACTCCTTGCCCGCCGAGATCGCTCCGGCCGGGCCGTTCTGTGAGGATGATACCGTGCAGATCATTACCGCTGCCGCCATTCCACCGCTGGGCAGTTCTTGGGGTGGCGCGATCTCCGGGAGCGCAGGGAACACGGCCTTCTTCGATCCATCGATCGGCGCCGGGGAGCACGAGATCATACTTTACGCAAATCCCTTCGGGCCTAACCAATGTCCCAATAGCGATACGCTGCTTATTACGGTAAGTGCGCGGCCGGTGATCACCTTCACCCCTATGTCGGCGTACTGTATCAGCAGCGGCCCGATCACGTTGGGCGGTGCACTACCGGCAGATGGATTCTGGTCCGGAAATGGTGTGTTGAACGGCGTTCTGGACCCGAGTGTGACAGGTCCGGGCATCCATCTCTTGAGCTATTACGCTACCTCGCCTGAAGGCTGTGGAAGGCAAGCCGTAACCACTATCGAACTCGCTGATACCGCTATCGTGCAGTGGAATGCGGATGACCTCGTGTTCTGCCGGGAAGATGACCCCGTGACCTTCACTGGCACTCCGGCCGGTGGCACGTGGGCCGCGCCGATCACAGCGGACGGCACCTTCGATCCGGGCGCGAACGCATTTGGTCAATATCCATCATCCTACAGCTATACTGATCCACTGGGCTGCACCTTGGTGAGCGAGCTCCTTGCTTTGGATCTGCGCAATGCCTCCCGGATCACGATGGACACGGTTGGCGTGCTATGCGCGAACGGCGGTGGTTCGGTCGAATTGCAAGGCTCAGCATCCGGGGTTTGGAGCGGTGCTGTGCAAGGTGAAGGGACATCGGTGACCTTCGATCCTGTTGCCCTCGGACCCGGCGTTTGGACCGTGACGTTGACAGCGGCAATTGGAGAGGATTGTCCCGGCACCGTTTCGCAGGATATCGTTGTGGAGATCTGCACAGGTATCGTTGAGCAAACCGTTCCAGCCCCTACCCTTGTGCCGAATCCATTCCAAAACGGCACACGCATTTCGTTGAATGCACAAGGCATGGCCCAAGTGGATGTGATGGATGCCACTGGCAGGATCGTGCATTCGAACGCAGTTGCGGTTCATGGCCCAACTTCTATCGACCTTGACCTTGCAGGACAAGCGACAGGAGCCTACACCGTGCGCATACGGGTTGGTGATAGCATGTGGCATATGCGGGCGGTGAAGGGGGATCGGTAGAGGATCACTCCCCAACAGTTTCGTCTTTTGAACTGCCGTCAGAACGGCATGGATAACCGAAAGACGATCGCCATTGACAGCGTGACGACGATGGAATTCGGCCGTGCCCTTGGCACGGTGCGGACCAATACTACCGATATCCCGTCCCTTCAGGACTACCGCGCGTCCCTCCGGAACTACGCACCTCTCGTCCCTTCGGGACTTCCTTGTTCTGATCAATCGTCCAACCCAAGCGTGATCTGCTTGCCCGGCTTCTGGCCGATGATGGGCACATTCGGATCGTTCTCTTCCTCCGGTTGCTGGCTCTTACGGAACTGCTTCATCGGCGATTCCTCCAAGCCTTCTTCTTCGGGTGGCTCCATGTTGCCGATCTCCTCCTCGCTGATCAGCATGCCCTGCACTTCCTCCAACTCGGGCGTCATGGGCGTGAAGACCGCATCCAACAAGGTAAGGTCCTTTACCTTGAAGGGAGTTAATCGATTGCCCAAGGCCTTGACGCCTTTTACGGCTATGAATTCCTCCAGGTCCAATTCCTCCTCCGGCCGGTCGTTGCTGCGCTTGTCGAAGCTCATGTGGACCTTCGGATGGCGCACCAGGCTATGGATCGCCAGCTTGCTGTCGGCGTGTTCGGTAATGAATTTCACAGGGTCCTTCGCCACTTCGATCTGGAAGCGTTTCACTTGGTAGACCTGCTTCTCACCTTCCCAATACACAGCGCTCAACACCCCTTTCGGGTCCCACTTCACCACGGTAACCGCTTCGTCCGGGAAGTGGGTGCTCAGCACATAAGGGAAGAGTTGATACGACCCTGTGGACAGTACTGCCAAGATCCTGTCATCGCCTGAGAAACGGCCCAAGTAGCGACCATGGCCCGTATCGTTCAGGCGACGTACGGTTTCATCGAACCAGATCGGGATCGCGCCCAAGGTGCTAACGCCACGTTCCTTCTGCACGATCTTGCTCACCATGTAACGGGTAAGCAGGTTGCCTTTGCTTCCACGGCCTTTCACGGCGAGTTTCGAGAAGTCCACATCGAACTTCGTCTTGCGCAAGTTCGGTCGCGGTCTCAAAATGATCTGTACCACTTCCGCGGCGCCATCCGGATTCGCGGTGAAGTATTCGACCCTTGAGTTGGCCGGGCCGTTGGTAAGGTCGTACTCCTTATCACGCGTGATCCCCGTAACGGCAAAGCGCTTCATGAAGTAAGCACCCTTCGGCCCATCGTGATAGATCAAATGGTAGATGGTGCGGTCGTCGTTCTTCTTCCACACGCCCACATGAAGGATGTCCTTCCCGATGAATTTCTTGTCCGCAACCTTGGTCACCAACATGCTCCCATCGCGCCGGAAGATGATCATGTCATCCAGGTCCGAGCATTCGTCAACGAACTCGAAGTTGCGCAAGCTGGTGCCGGCAAATCCTTCCGCAAGGTCCACGTACAGTTTGCGATTTGCTACAGCGACCTTGGTGGCAACGATGGTATCGAAGGTGCGGACCTCGGTCTTCCGCTCGCGTCCCGGACCGTACTTCCGTTTCAGTTCCTTGAAGTAATCCACCGCGTGGTCCACCAAGTGTGCGAGCTTCCGCTTCACCTCCGCGAGGTTCTCTTCCAGCTGGCGGATCTGCTCATCGGCCTTGAAGGAATCGAACTTCGAGATCCGCTTGATCCGGATCTCCGTTAACCGCACGATGTCCTCTTCCGTGACCGCTCTGCGCAGGTCCTGCACAAAAGGCTTCAACCCCTTATCGATGAACGCGATCACCTGTTCCCAGGTCTCGGCCTCTTCGATCTTGCGGTAGACCTTCTTTTCGATGAAGATCTTTTCCAACGATGCGAAATGCCACTGCTCCTCCAACTCCCCTTTCTTGATGGTGAGTTCCAATTCCAACAGCCGCAAGGTGTTCTCCGTACTGGTCCGAAGCAGTTCATTCACCCCAACGAAGCGTGGCCGCTCACCTGCACTGGTCCCTGGCGTGGCCTCGATCACCACTGCATTCGGGCTGATGCTCAACTCGCAATCGGTGAAGGCATACAGCGCATCAATGGTGTTATCAGGAGAAACACCGGCCGCCAAGTGGATGAGGATCTCGGCGTTCTCTGCCGTGTTGTCCTCGATATGTCGCACCTTGATCTTGCCTTTCTCGTTGGCCTTCACAATGCTCTCGATCAAGCTGGTGGTGGTGGTACCGAACGGGATCTCGTTGATCACCAAGGTCTTGTTGTCCTCTTTGCGGATCCGCGCACGCGCCCGGACCTTGCCACCGCGTTGCCCTTGGTTGTAAAGCTCCACATCAGCCAAACCGCCAGTAGGAAAATCAGGGACCAGATCGAAGGACTTTTTCCGCAAGCATGCGATGCTTGCATCGATCAACTTCATTGAAGTTGTGCGGCAACACTTTGCAGCTCAAACCCACAGCGATGCCTTCGCCACCTTGGGCCAACAACAGAGGAAATTTCACCGGCAAGAAGATCGGCTCCTTGTTCCGGCCATCATAGCTCAACTGCCATTCCGTGGTCTTTGGATTGAAGACCACGTCGTGTGCGAACTTGCTCAAGCGCGCTTCGATGTAACGCGGTGCCGCAGCGCTGTCACCGGTCAACGTGTTTCCCCAGTTCCCTTGGCAATCGATCAAGAGGTCCTTCTGCCCCAACTGCACCAAGGCATCACCAATGCTGGCATCACCGTGCGGATGGTACTGCATGGTATGACCAATGATGTTCGCCACCTTGTTGTAGCGGCCATCATCGAGGTCCTTCATGCTGTGCAGGATCCGGCGCTGAACAGGCTTCAACCCATCATACAGCGCGGGTACCGCACGCTCCAGGATCACGTAGCTCGCATAGTCCAAGAACCAGGTGCGGTACATGCCGCTAACAGAAAAGCTGTCGTTGCCTTGCGTGCCCGGTACGCCTTTGCCTTGTGGACCGCTTGTAGGCTCCTCACCGTTACCGGTCTCCTCGTTGTTCGTCAGTTCGTCGCTCATCGTTCACTTCATTCCGCAGTACCACAGATCGTGTTCCCTGAACCGTAGGATCCATTGTTCCCCAGTCTTGGATGGAAGCAGTATCGGATACCGGGTGCAACCTCCAGAACTGTCATCGTGAATACATCGTCCTGCAAGTCAGCAAGTGGGACATCGAGCGTCTGGCCTGAAGGAAGTTCGTACTGCACGATGTAGTTGGTCGGCTTCGGGAAAAGGGCTGTGTTCACTTGGACATCCACCTCCAATTTCAAGAAGGTGGTGGTGTCAATTTGATAAGACACGGTACGTTCGGACACGAAACCAAAGATCGCTTCACCGACATAGTCCTTGTCGAACGGGTTCGTAGTGAGCTCTTCCGGATCGATCTCGGCTTTCTTGCACGCACCCAGCGCGACCAAGCACGCGAAGAGGACGTATGCGCCTTTGGTGAACTTCATCGCTGCAAGGGGATCGTGACACCCGCACACCAAGTACCACCGAGTTGGCCGGGCATCCACGTAAGTCCTTCGAAGATCACTTTCTCCTTGTCCTCGAACGAAGGCTTGCGGTGTTGTTTCGTCTTGTGCCAAACGTAGGCGATCACGCCAGCGCCCACCACGCTGAGTGCCGTTCCAGCGTACAGGCTGTTGCGTGCATTGCGCATGTCGGAATTGTGCTGGTCAATGTCGATCTTCAACCGATTGATGGAGGCAGGGTCCACACTTTCGTTGTACGCTGTGCGATCATCCTCCAATTGGTCCTTGGCCTTTCCGTAGCTCCCGATCGAAAGCCCCGTCCAGACAAGACCACCAACCAATACCAACGGGCTTAGTTGCCGCATGAGCCGTCCATCTTCATACAGTCCCAGATCCTTCCGGTACTGCTGGTATTCCTCACTGAAGGGCAACCGCATGACCAGGTCCGAGGTGCGATCAGCGATCACGAAAACCGATGTGTCCACGACGCGACGTTCGGGCGCCCAAAGCGAAAAATGGTGGAGCCCTTCGCCCAGTTTCACCTCTCGTTGTTGCATCCGATACTTGTGGTCCACCACGAATTCCAACCCGGCGGCTGGATCGACCATCATACGCAAGGTCCCGGTCTTCTGTGCGAAGGTTGTAGGTCCCATGGTGATCACCACCAATACGGCGAGCAGCGATCTCATGCGTCCAATTCCACTTCGTTCTCGGCCAATTTGCGGGCGATCGCCTTTGCAGGGTGCTCCGCCTTTTCCTCCACGATGTCCTTCTCCACTTTCAAATTGGCGATGATGAATTCCTGCCGGTCCGGCGTGTTCTTGCCCATGTAGAAGCTGAGCAGGTCCTGCACCACGGCATCCTTGGTGATCATCACTGGCTCCAACCGGATATCCTCGCCGATGAAGTTCTTGAACTCGTCCGGGCTGATCTCGCCCAAACCTTTGAACCGTGTGATCTCCGCGCTCTTGCCCAACTTCATGATCGCGCGCTGCCGTTCGTCATCGCTGTAGCAATAGTGCGTCTCCTTCTTGTTGCGCACACGGAAAAGCGGTGTTTGAAGGATGTACAAATGGTCGTTCTTCACGAGGTCCGGGAAGAATTGCAGGAAGAAGGTCATCAGCAACAAGCGGATGTGCATGCCGTCCACATCGGCATCGGTGGCGATCACGATCCGGTTGTAACGCAGGCCGTCCATGCCGTCCTCGATGTTGAGCGCCGCTTGGATCAGGTTGAACTCCTCGTTCTCGTAAACGATCTTCTTGGTGAGCCCGTAGCAGTTCAGTGGCTTTCCTTTCAAGCTGAAGACGGCTTGAAGGTTCACATTTCGGCTCTTCGTTATGCTGCCGCTCGCACTGTCGCCCTCGGTGATGAACAACGTGGACCCTTCCTTGCGATCGTCCTTCTTCGGGTCGTTCAAGTGGATCCGGCAATCACGCAGTTTGCGGTTGTGCAGGTTCGCCTTCTTGGCCCTGTCCCGCGCTAGTTTGCGGATGCCGCTCAGCTCCTTCCGCTCGCGTTCATTGTTGAGGATCCGTTGCTGGAGCACATCGGCCACCTCCGGATTCTTGTGCAGGAAATTGTTCAGTTCGCGGCCTAGGAAATCGCCTATGAAACCGCGCATGCTCTGCCCTCCCGGCTCGATCTCCAAACTGCCCAATTTGGTCTTGGTCTGGCTCTCGAACACCGGTTCGATCACCTTCACACTGATCGCCGCAACGATCCCTGTGCGGACATCACCAGCCTCCCAATCCTTCTTGAAGAATTCCTTGATCGTCTTGGCGACCACTTCACGGAAGGCCCCTTGGTGCGTACCTCCTTGGGTGGTGTGTTGGCCGTTCACGAAGCTGTAATACTCCTCTCCGTAGTGGTTCGCATGGGTAATGGCCACTTCGATATCGTCGCCGCGTAGATGGATGATCGGGTACAACGGTTCGCCGTCCATCTTCTCCACCAACAGGTCGAGCAGGCCATTCTTGCTTTGGTATTTCTGGCCGTTGTAGTAGATCGAAAGACCGGTGTTCAAATAGCAGTAGTTCCAGATCAGTCGCTCGATGTGCGGAACCCTGAACTGGTAGTTCTTGAACATGTCGGTGTCCGGCTCGAACACCACACGGGTCCCGTTCGGCTCATCGGTCTTCACCAATTTCTCATCCTTGCGCAACACACCCCGATCGAATTCGGCCCGCTTCAGTTGCCCATCGCGCACGCTCTCGATCTTGAAGTAACCGCTCAACGCGTTCACCGCTTTGGTACCCACACCGTTCAGACCAACGCTCTTCTTGAAGGCCTTGCTGTCGTACTTCGCCCCGGTGTTGATCTTGCTCACCACATCGATCACCTTGCCCAGCGGCACGCCGCGCCCGAAATCGCGCACTTCAACGCGCTGTCCTTCGATCGTGACATCCACCTTCTTGCCGTGGCCCATCACGAATTCGTCGATGCAATTGTCCAGCACTTCCTTGATCAGGATGTACACGCCATCATCGAAACTGCTGCCATCGCCCAGCTTCCCGATGTACATGCCGGGCCGCAAGCGGATGTGCTCCTTCCAATCGAGTGATCGGATGGTGTCTTCGTTGTAACTCGTTTCGCTCATCCAATTTCCACCCGGAAACCAATGCTGTCAAGGGTTCGCCGTGAAGGGACGAAATTACTCGATCCCCCACGCAGCCCGAAGTTGTTGAAAACTCGGATTGTTAACGATCGGGGGTGGTTTTCAACAGATCGAGCCTTGCATGGGGCTTCAGGCAGCAAAACCATGCGATCCGGGACACCTATGGGAGTTGTTCGATCACGATGTTCGTGGCCACGCTCCCCCCAATATTCACCAAGATCATATCCCGGTCATTGCCAGCCCCGGTGTACTTCACCCGCCCGTCCAAGTTGCAATCCTCCATGAGGTACCCGCTTGCCACATTGCTCGCGACATTTCCACCGATCGCCACCAAGATCAAATCCCGATCGTTGAAGCTTCCCGTGTATTTGACTTCCACTTGACCGAGGGTGCTGCCGGGCGTGTTGCCGGTGGTGTTGCCGCTCCAAAGGGTCATGGTGCCGTTGTGATCTCGGCGGGCGTTGGTGCCGTAGGTGGTCGTGGTGGGAAGCGTGAAGTTGATCGTGGTTGCTGTGGGACCAACCGCTACTCCGCTCAGCGTCATGGTGCCCAAGTGGTTGCGGTGGCGCATGGCAATGCGATAGGTTCCTGTGTTGCTGCAAAAACCAAGCGCCGAAGTACCGTCCATTCCCACTACATCACCATCGCGTTGCAACAATGCCGCACGGGTTTCCACGATGGTGGCCGGTGCGGCATTGTCACGCAATTCCACAAGCACCCAGTCCACGATCGCATTGGCCCCAGTAGTCGCCAATACATTGCTCGTGGTAACAGCCGTGCCATCAACTGCATAGCCTAACGCGGTGTATGGTTCGGTCAATGGCATCCGGTTATTCGCACGCAGGCTATCGGACATCAATTGATCGGTGGTGTTATACGGGCCATCCAAGATCGCTTTTACGGCAAGAAGAATGGGTGGAGCAACTTCACATGGAGCGGGCAAGGTGGTGAACGTGGTTGAGATCGAATACTCCGAACTGGATCCGCCTTGCGTGCCCGCACTGCAGTTGGCACGGATCTGGACATCGTAACCAGTGCTTGGAGAAAGTCCGGTGATCGCATACGCATTGCCTGTTAGCCCCGTGATCGTGGTCCACGTTGAACCGCCTGCCATTGTCCAACGCACATCATACGTACTAGCGCCTTGCACCGTGAGCCAATTGACGGTCGCACTTTGGTAAGAGACACCGTCCACGTTGGAGATCTCCGGTCTGCCACAGCCTTGCACGCCGTATGCATTAACATTCAGCGAGTAGCATTGCGTGGCACTGAACGCTCCATTATAACCGAAGACGTGGACATAGTAGCTGCCGGCCGGTGCATTCGGGAAGTTGATGTATTCGTTCGATGTACCACCAAGTGCAGATGAAGCCAGTTCGGCACCGGCATTGTCCAACAGCCGCAGGTCATAGTCTCCTGCAACATTCGACAGGCTCAAATTGAGCGTGCTTGTTCCCGCCAACGTGAAACGGTAATAGTCAGCATCTGCATTCGTAGCGATCAACGCGCTGATGTTGGTGGGCAAGGTGATCAATGGAGCTGTTCCAGTCGTGTTGTTCGGCTCCAAGGCATCGGGGCATGGTACAGCAGTGGTGAACGTGCGACTTGCGGAATAAGCGGAACTCGTGGCACCACAAACGGACAACACTTGGAACTCGTAGGCGGTTCCTTGCGAAAGCCCCGCCAATGCGTAGGTATTGCCAGTGATCCCGGTCACTTCGGTCCACGTGCTGCCAACTACCGGTTTCCAACGCAAGGTGTAGGTGGTGGCACCCAATGCCGCCCAAGACAAGTTGGCCGAATTCACTGTGATCGCCGTGGCGGTGAGATTGCCCGGAGCATCGCAGGAATTCCCACAAACGGCCAAGCACGTTGCTCCATTCACGGCATTTACCATAACTGCCGAGGGTTGAGGCCCGAAACCATTGTTGAAGTTGATCCCCACACCACCCAATAAATGGCAGTAGCTCATGATGGTACCACCAGTTCCAGTGGGCACAGGACCCACCGCACAGCCCCCTTCGGAATAGATCGCATTGTAGGTTGGTCCGCAACCATCGATCGCCGTGCCGTTGCCGTTCCAGACGCAACCATGTGTATGGCTCGAACCCAAGTTGTGGCCTTGTTCGTGGGTCACCACGCTCACGCTCCAGCTGTATGTGGGTACGCTGGAGTAATTACTGTAGATCCCACTGTACGCATGGCGGTTCGTACTACCACAAATGACATTCAGGTAAGCCCTTCCCCCGTAGTTGTTCAGGTCCAACAGGTGTGCCAGGTCCCCATTGAAGGTGGTCCGGGTAGTCCGAAAATTTGAAAGCTGTTCACTGGAATTTGCACCTGTGAACGGACTGGCTACATCCCACACGAACAGTTCGGAAAGCGTGACGTCAATGCCATCATTGTCGAATAGTATCGCACTTTGGTTAAAGAGCCCTGTTGCGTAATTGGTGGCAAGAGCCACGGTACCCTTGTTCAGGTAAATATCGTAGTTCACTTCCCAGTAGTAGCGCACGCAACGCGTGGTCCGGTCGCTCCCAACGACCGCCAGTTGATCCGCACGATAAGGCTCGTCAGGTCCTTCAGTAGCACACACGAAGCTCTGTTTTCCGAGCAGATCACGGGTCCGGTAGATCACATGCTTGCCACTTCTGTCATTCTCGAAACGGCCCAGTACAAATTCCTCTGCTCCATCATTGATCAAACCCATCACCTCACCATCGAAAATGCTGATCGCGGCAATGGACCCGGCCACACCACGCACCATACCCCGGTAATGCACGCCCGGCGCATATGCAGCACCAGTGCCGCTACCCGTGTTAACTTTGAAATCTTCCGTTGTGATCTGTGTGCGCACCAGGTCCAGGATGATCGTCCCATTGGTCGAAGGCATTTCCAATGTTGCGTACATCGGTGCATTCCCATCAATAATGGCTCGAGTCGCCCGATCGTTCAACTGCAGCACGGTGCCTTCCTTGATCGCCGCTGCCCAGAGCTTATTGGTCTCGGCGGTTTTCGGCATTGCGCTGAACAGTTGAACAGGTTGAAATTGGACTCCCTTTTCCTTCAGCGCCATAACCCGATCGGCCACTTGTCCGGTGCGCGCATGCATTTGGAAAGCAACCATCAGTTGCAGAAGAAGGATGAGTGTAGTGCGCATGGTGGTCCAGTTCGTGGAAGACTAGGGATCGATCCGTGGAAATGATCAACGAAGGCGTAGCAGCTTTAGATGATCACCCCGGACGTAACGCGAAAGTAGGGGAAGCGCTGGAACCAAGAGGTTCGAGGCAGCTCGATCAAAGGCGCATTCCTAGAAGGCCATGCCCCTCGCGAGGATCAAATCCCAACTGGAAGATCGGTAGTAACCAACGGTCAAGGCAACTGTTCCACGACCATGTTGCTGGCCACGGAACCGCCGATGTTGATCAAGATGACATCGCGGTCATTGTACGTTCCGGTGTACTTCACCCGGCTGTCCATGTTGCAATCCTCGATGCGATATCCACTCACGATATTGCTTGCAACACTGCCCCCAATGGCAGAGAGGATCTTGTCGCGGTCGTTGATGGTGCCCGTGTATTTCACCTCGGTCTGGTTCGCTGTAGCACCAGACGTTCGCCCGGTGGTGTTTCCGCTCCAAAGGGTCATCTGTCCCGTACCCAAAGACCTGCGTGCATTGGTTCCATAAGTGTTGGTGCCGGGCGAGGAAAAGTCGATGACCGTCGCCGTAGAACCCAAGGCAATTCCATTGAGCGTCATAACGCCCAAGTGGTTGCGGTGTCGGATCGCAACGCGATAGGTTCCGGCATTGCTACAGAATCCCAGCGTCGATGTACCATCCGTTCCGACCACATCGCCATCGCGCTGCAGCAACGCCGCTCTGGCCTCCACGACCGTTGCAGGGTTGGTGTTGCTGCGCAATTCAACGAGCACCCAATCCACGATGGCGTTCGCACCGGTCGTTGAGAATACGTTGGTCGTGGTGGTGGCAGTTCCATCAACAGTATAGCCCAATGCGGAATAAGGCTCCGTCAGGGGCAGATGGCCATACGAACGGAGACTATCGGACATCAACTGGTTGCTGGGGTTGAAAGGACCATCCAGGATCATGTTCAGATCCAAACGAATTGGTGGTGCCACAGCACATGGCGCTGCTATGGTGGAGAAGTTCGTGGTCGCCGTATATGCGGAAGTGGTGCCGCTACAGTTGGTCCGGACTTGTACGTGGTAGGCCGTGCTCGGCGCCAGACCTGTGATCACGTAGCTCGTACCGGTCAGGCTGTTGACCTGTGTCCATATGGAAGCACTCGCCAATTTCCAGCGTAGGTCATAGCTGCTGCTTCCCTGCACTGAGCTCCAGTTCACCGTTGCGCTTTGATAGGTGATCGAAGCCACTCCGCTGATCGTTGGTGCCGAACAAGCCGTTCCGCACGTGGTCAAGCACGATGCACCGTTCACCGCATTCACGATCACGGCCGTGGGTTGCGGACCGAATCCGAGGTTGAAGTTGATCCCTATGCCGGAGACCAAGTGGCAATAGCTCATGATGGTTCCCTTCACAGCGGAAGTAGGGAGCGGACCAGCGGCACAAGTACCTTCCGTGTAACCCGCAGCCGGTCCACAGCCATCGATCGCCGTGCCGTTGCCGTTCCAAACGCAAGCATGGGTGTGGCTCGACCCCAAATTGTGGCCCTGCTCGTGGGTCACCACTTCAACACTCCAACTATAGGTTGGCACATTGCTGAAGGTGGAGTTGACGTCGCTGTACGCCATGCGGTACCGTGATTGACCGTTGCATAAGGTTCCGCGGTAAGCAACACCGCCCCCTCCTGTATAGCCGAGCAAGTGCGCCATGTCACCGTTGAATGAAGTACGAGTAGCTCCGAAAGTGTCCAGCTGTGTGCCTGTTGAAGAACTCGTATAAGGACTGGGTGTATCCCAAACGAACACTTCGGACAACGTGACATCGATGCCATCGTTATCATACAGGATCGCAGATTGGTTAAAGAGCCCGGTCACATAACTCGTGGCATTGGCCACACTGCCCTTTCCTAGGAAAATATCGTAGTTCACTTCCCAGTAATAGCGCACACAACGTGTGGTCCGTTCACTGGAATTGATCGTAAGATCCTCTTCCCTGTACGGGTCTGTGGCATCTGCCGTCCCACATGTGTAGCTGTTCGTACCAAGCAGATCATCGGTGTTGTACAACACGTGCAAACCGGAACGATCGTTTTCGAAGCGGCCTAGGACGAACTGTTCAGTTGGAGTTTGGATCAAGCCCATCACTTGGTCATCGTAGATACTGATCGCCGCAAGGGAACCAGCGATACCCCGAACCATTCCGCGGTAATGCACGCCTTGAATGTAGTTCGCATCCTGACCACTTGACGTGTTCACTTTGAAATCGTCCGTTGTGATCTGCGTTTGCACTAGGTCCAGCACAAGCTTGCCTCCGTTGTAAGGCAACTCCATGAACGCATACGCGGGAGCTTCAAGTAGTGCACGCGATGCATCCATGTCCAGCTGCAACACATTCGCAGCTTTCAATTCCTTCTGCCAGATCGCATTCGTTGTGGCACTCGGCTGAACTGCTTTCAAGAGTTGAAGCGGACTGAAACGAACGCCTTTGCTTTTCAGTAATTCCACGCGGTCGGCGACCTGTCCGCTTTTGGCTTCACTGGTGAAATTGAAGAGACCTAGAAGAGCAATGAACAGAATGGACCGTGAGAATTTTTGGTTCTGCATAAATGCGCTTTAGAAGGTTGAAGGGAGCAAATGATACGGAGCAAGTACCATCCCGTTCCACCGGTCCACCAAGGAAGGCGGATCAGTGAGCGCGGTCCTCAAAGGTCCGATCCAATGCGCAGTGCCCACTGACCTTTTCGGCAAATTGCCGTCACGCCGATATGAAAGTCCTCCAATGCCTGCCGAACGATCATCCAGTGGTTCACGCAAAACGTTGTGGATGCAGATCCAGATGGACCCGGACCTACTTCAATCCTCGCTTCACCAGCAACGGATCAACGCGCGGGTCGCGGCCGGTAAGATCACGGTACATCTGCTCTTCCGGCTTGCTACCGCCTTGGCTAAGGATCGCTGCACGGAATTTGTCACCGTTGGCACGGTTCAATCCACCGTTCTCATTGAACCACGCGAACGCATCGGCATCCATGACCTCGCTCCAGATGTACGCATAGTAATTGGCTGCATAATCCGTCCAGCTGTGGTTGAAGTAACAGCTCTTGTAGCGCGGTGGCACTTGAGCGATGTCCAGTCCATACTTCTTCAACGCAGCGGCTTCAAATGCGGCAACGTCGGTTACACGCGGTGCATCCGCACCCATGCTGTGCCACTCGAGATCGAGCAATGCAGCGGCCAAGTACTCCGTGGTGGCGTAACCTTGGTTGAATTTGCTCGCCTTGCGCAGTTTCTCCGCGAGATCATTGGGCATCACCTCGCCGGTCTTGTAATGCTTCGCATAGTTGTTGAATACCTGCGGAACCATGGCCCAGTTCTCGTTCACTTGGCTGGGAAATTCCACGAAGTCGGTACTCGTTGCCGTGCCACTGAACTTCGGATACTTCTGTGCGGACATCATCCCGTGCAACGCATGACCGAACTCGTGGAAGAGCGTGGTAACATCATCCCAACTCAACAACAAGGGTTGTCCGGCCGCTGGTTTGATGTAGTTGCAGTTCTGCGTGATCACAGGTTGATTCTCGAGCAAGGTGCTCTGGTCAACGAAGCTGCTCATCCATGCGCCGCCGTTCTTGTTGTCGCGTGCATAGTAGTCGCCGTAGAACAGGCCGATCACTTCACCGGTGGTGTCGATAATGTCGAACACACGCACATCAGCATGATATACCGGCAGGTCGTTGCGCTCTTTGAATGACAAGCCGAACAACTGGTTCGCTGCGTAGAACACACCGTTCTGCAATACCGTCTCGAACTCCAAGTAGGGCTTCACCGCAGCTTCATCGAGATCGAACTCGGCCTTGCGCACTTGCTCTGCATAGAAGTCCCAGTCCCATGCTTCCACCGTGATGCCAGTACCTTGCTTATCCGCAAGGGCTTGCAGTTTCGCGAGTTCCGCCTTTGCATTCTTCGCAGCTGCCGGTGCCATGCCGCTCAACAATTTCATCGCTGTGGCCGGGTCCTTCGCCATCTGATCGTCCATCACGTACGCGCCCCAGTTCGGGAAACCCAACAACTTGGCCTTCTCCGCACGTAATTGCGCCAACCGGGTTATGATCTTGCCGTTATCGTATTCACTTCCACGACTGTTGCGTGATACCGATGCCTTGAAGATCCGTTCGCGCAATGCACGATCCTTGAGATCCGTCAATGCCGGTTGCGATGTGGTGTTCCGCAGATCGATCAACCATTTGCCATCCTGACCTTTCTCGTTGGCTGCCGCAGCAGCCGCTTCGATCGCATCCGGTGTGAAACCATCCAACTGCATCACGTCATCCACGACAACGGCCAAAGCTGCACGGTCTTTCAAAATGTTGTCCTCGAATTTCGTCTTTAGCCCAGCCTCCTCCTCGTTCAACTTCTTCATCTGCGTTTTGGCTGCTTCATCAAGCAACGCACCAGCACGCACGAAGCGGGTGTAGTAACGCTCCAACAAGCGCTCCGAAACAGGATCCAAGCCCAAGGTGGACCGCTGATCATACAAGGCTTTGATACGTGTGAACAGCTTCGGATCCAAACTGATCGCATCAGCGTGTGCCGCCAACTTCGGGGCCATCTCTTCCTTGATCGCTTGCAAGCTGTCGTTGGTGTTACTCCCGGTCAAGTTGTAGAAGGCAGCACTGGATCGGCCGAGCATTTGACCGCTCTTCTCCATGGCCACGATGGTATTCTCAAAAGTCGCAGGCTCGGTGGAACTCGTGATCGCTTCCACTTCCTTCAGCTGCAAGGCCATCCCTTCTTCCATCGCCGGCTGGAAGTCGCTGGTCTTGATCTTGTCGAAAGCCGGTGCGTGAAAGGGTAAAGTGCTTGGTGCAGTGAAGGGGTTCATGTGGGTGTCTTTCGTGGTACCTGCAGTACTATCCGATGCTTCGTTCTGACCACATGATGAAGCTACAAGAACAACAAGTGCAAGTAAGTAGTGTGAACGAAGCATGGTCGACCTATTTTTGAATGAAGGCGCGAAGTTAGTTTCCGTTCTTGGTGGTGTTGTACCAAGTTGATAGGTGGTGTTGTTCGGGATGCACCGTTTTGTGTGTAACCATCGCATCGGCGACACGAATATTCTCGGTTGCGGTGAAACGCCCGAAACAGTTAACCGTTCATCTGGCACCTTGGTCCTCTGTGTAAAGAAATTACCTGGCATGCCTGTACAAGCACATTGACAAATACGCGGGGCGCCGCCAAACTTGTGGGGGGCTTCAAAGGGAAGCCAAGAGGCGCAAGCGCGCCGCTCTGATTCGATGGAAGGAAGAATTCATAGCCGCGTCAAGCACCTGTGAGTATCAACCTACACATTGAACAAAAAGTGCATCACATCCCCATCCTTCACCACATACTCCTTTCCCTCTACTTTCAGCTTGCCTGATGCACGACAGGCCGCCTCGCTTCCAAGTGTCGTAAAGTCGTTGTAAGCCATGACCTCGGCACGGATGTAGCCCTTTTGGAAATCGCTATGGATGACACCAGCCGCTTCCGGACCCGTGTCGCCTTGGTGAATGGTCCATGCGCGCACCTCTTGAACACCTGCGGTGAAGTAGGTCTGTAGTTTCAAAAGGTGATAGGCGGCATGGATCAACTTGTTCACGCCGGGCTCCTTCAAACCCATGTCCGCAAGGAACATTTCGCGCTCTTCCGGTGTATCCAGTGATGCGATCTCTGCTTCGATGGCGGCCGTAACGAAGATCACTTCGGCGTTCTCGTGCGCTACGGCGGCTTTCACTTTTTCCACATACGCATTGCCGGTGATCGCGCTCTTCTCATCTACGTTGCACACATACATGACGGGCTTGGTGGTGAGCAATTGGAATTCAGCAAGCAACGCTTGATCGGTGTTCTCATCGACGGCTGCACGTGCGCTCTCCCCTTTCAACAAATGCTCGCGGATCTTGGTGAGCAATTCGAAACGCTTCTTCGCGTCCTTGTCGCCGATCTGCGCTCCCTTCTCAACTTTCTTTAAGCGTGCTTCCACGGTCTCGAGGTCTTTCAACTGAAGTTCGATATCGATGACCTCTTTGTCACGGACGGGATCCACGCTCCCGTCCACGTGTACCACATTGGGGTCGTCGAAACAGCGCAATACATGCAGGATCGCATCGCATTCGCGGATGTTGCCGAGGAACTGGTTTCCGAGTCCTTCTCCTTTGCTTGCACCTTTCACCAGACCAGCGATGTCCACGATCTCCACAGTAGTGGGAATGATGCGTTGTGGCTTCACCAGTTCGGCGAGCTTGTTAAGGCGCGCATCAGGCACCGTGATGGTGCCGACATTCGGCTCGATGGTACAGAACGGGAAGTTGGCTGCTTGTGCTTTCGCGTTGCTCAAACAGTTGAAGAGTGTGCTCTTGCCTACGTTAGGTAGACCGACGATGCCGCATTTCAATGCCATAGTGGTGCTTTTCGGGCGGCGAAGGTACCTTAACGGCACTACTCATATCGCCTCGGTCCTATGCGCTCACTGTGTTTGCAAAAAGAGAACCGGAAATGGACGGCGATTAGATCTACCAATTCACGAACATTCACGTCCATTCACGGTTCCTCTAATTCCTGTAGAGTTCCTTTCAGCATAGGTCCAAAAAATTGAAGCGGAGGCAATTACGCCTCCGCCCCAAAGCCGACCGGTCCAAAACCAAAAGTTCCGGTCTAATGGTAAAGACAACGCTAACCATTGGAAATGTTGCCTGTCATTCGACCGGAACTGCATTTCTTGGGACAGAACGTTCAATGGACCATACCGACCGAACTGGAAAATCGGTTCTTGGTCACTTTTGAAAAGTTCTGCACACGTACCCTACCTGCCGTGACCCACGGGCTACTTTTGGCCGCGTCGAATTTGCCTTTACCCATGGCCACAACACAAACTGCTTCGTCTTCCAAGTCAACGTCCATCAGCGAGCTCAAGCGCATCGCATCGCAGGTCCGGCGAGACATCGTGCGGCAGGTGCATGGTGTGCAAAGTGGCCACCCCGGTGGGTCCTTGGGTTGCGCTGACTTCTTCACAGCGCTATACTTCCACATCATGAAGCATGACCCAGAACCCTGGGACATGGATGGAAAAGGACAAGACCTCTTCTTCCTCAGTAATGGCCATATCAGTCCTGTGTTCTATAGCGCACTTGCACGATCGGGCTACTTTCCGGTGAAGGAACTCGCTACCTTCCGAAAGCTCGATACACGCTTGCAGGGTCACCCCACCACGCATGAAGGACTTCCAGGAGTCCGCATGGCCAGCGGTTCGTTGGGCCAAGGGTTGAGCGTTGCGATCGGAGCTGCACTCGCCAAGAAGTTGAACAACGACGATCATATCGTTTACACGCTGCATGGCGACGGCGAGTTGCAAGAAGGACAGATCTGGGAGGCGGCCATGTTCGCGGCCGGCAAAAAGGTGGACAACTTGATCAGTACCGTCGACTACAACGGTCGCCAGATCGATGGCGATGTGGATGATGTGATGCCACTTGGCGACCTGAAGGCCAAATGGGTCGCATTCGGCTGGGATGTGCTGGAGACCAACGGGAACGATATGGCCCAACTGGTGAATGCGCTTGGTCAGGCCAAGACCCGCACCGGAAAGGGAAAACCCGTTATGATCCTGATGCGCACCGAAATGGGCCAGGGCGTTGATTTCATGATGAACAGCCACGAGTGGCACGGCATCGCACCGAACGACCAACAGCTGAAGGATGCGTTAGGTCAATTGGAAGAAACCTTGGGCGATTACTGAGCTGATGAACATGTTCGGCACGCTTTTCCCGTTGTCTTGGGGGAACATCCGACCCATGGTGGAACGAACCATTTTGCTTTTGCTGAAGCGCGTCGCCCTTTGCTTGATCGCGTTGGCTCCTTTCGCAGGTGCTTTCGCCCAAGAAAAGGTTCCGCCGCCGCCACTTACACGGATGCTCTTCGTGATGGATGCGAGCAACAGCATGAACGCGTTCTGGGGCAACCAACCCAAGATCAACACCGCACGCGAACTGCTGCTGAAAAGCTTGAAGGAACTGGAAGGACAACCGGACCTTGAGCTTGCATTGCGTTTGTACGGACATCAAACTCCCATTCAGCCCGGTAAACAAGATTGCAACGATACCAAACTGGAAGTGCCGTTCAGCGCCAACAGCATACCCGATATGCGCAGCGTGCTCAATAGTGTGCGTTGCCAAGGAACTACGCCGATCGCCCGGTCATTGGAAAAGTCCGGTGGCGATTTCCCGCCTTGGGACCCGAATGCAACGCGCAAGGTGCGCAATGTGATCATCCTTATTACGGACGGGATCGAAGCTTGTGATGAAGACCCTTGTGCCGTGAGCAGAGCCCTTCAATCGAAAGGGATCACGTTGAAACCCTTCGTGATCGGCGTAGGGATCGGTGAAGCCGATAAGTACAGTTTGCAATGCGTGGGCAACTACTTCGATGCGAGCACACCCGAACTGTTTGAACATGTTTTGAAAGTGGTTGTGACACAAGCGTTGAACAGCACCACCGCACAAGTGAGCTTGATGACCGAGGATGGGAAGCCCACCGAGACCGATGTTCCGGTTACGTTCTACGATCAGCGGACCGGAGCGCTGCGTTACCATTTCGTTCACACGATGAACGACCGGAACATTCCGGACACCTTGAGCATTGACCCGATCTACACGTATCGCGTTGTGGCCCATACCCTTCCACAGGTGACCCGGGAGAACGTGATAGTGAAACCGGGGATCCACAACATCATCGCCGTGGATGCGGGGCTGGGCACCTTGCAATTGAAAGTCGGAAATGGTCCGCCCGAAGCGCAAGCGATCGTCTGCATCATTCGGCGAAAGGGTGTAGCGAATACACTGCATGTGCAAGAACTTGGGACCAGCCAGCGCTTACGTGCCGGTGTCTACGACCTGGAAGTGCTCACCTTACCCAGATTAAAGATCGATGAAGTACGCATCGAACAAGGGAAGACAGCCGAAGTCGTGGTGCCGCGCTCAGGCACCTTGAACATCCTTCCTTCAACGACCGGGAACGGTGCGGTCTTCGTAAAACGAGGTGATGAGCTGGAATGGGTCATCGACCTCGACCCTACTGCGATCAGGACCCAACTACGATTGTTGCCTGGCCAATACCAAGTGCTCTACAGAAGCCGCGGTGCACGGCGCACCGAACTCTCCATTACGAAGGACATCACCATAGAAAGCGGCCGTTCCGCTAGCATCAACTTCTGAACCATGAACAGCTTCCCCATTCTCGATCAAAAAGACACACGCAGTGGTTTCGGTGCCGGCCTGCACGAACTCGGCAAGCAGAACCCCAACGTGGTCGCACTGTGCGCCGACCTGATCGGCTCGCTGAAAATGGATGCCTTCAAAAAGGACTTCCCCGATCGCTTTTTCCAAGTGGGCATTGCCGAAGCGAATATGATGGGAATTGCCGCTGGTCTCACCATCGGTGGAAAGGTCCCCTTCACCGGAACGTTCGCGAACTTCTCCACCGGCCGCGTGTACGACCAGATCCGGCAGAGCATCGCTTATGCGGGCAAGAACGTGAAGATCTGTGCGAGCCATGCCGGACTTACACTTGGCGAGGACGGTGCAACACACCAGATCCTGGAGGACATCGGATTGATGCGCATGTTGCCCGGCATGACCGTGATCGTGCCTTGCGACTACAACCAGACGAAGCAGGCCACCATCGCGATCGGCGCGCATGAAGGTCTAGTTTACCTCCGCTTCGGCAGGCCGAAATGGCCGGTCTTCATTCCGGCTGATATGCCCTTCGAGATCGGTAAAGCGCAAGTCCTTATCGAAGGCTCCGACGTGAGCATTTTCGCCTGTGGCCATTTGGTGTGGAAAGCGTTGCAAGCAGCAGAGGAACTCGCCAAGACGGGTATCAAGGCAGAAGTGATCAATGTTCATACGATCAAACCATTGGATACCAAAGCCGTCCTATCTTCTGTGAAGAAGACCGGATGCGTGGTAACCTGCGAGGAACACAACAAGTATGGTGGTTTGGGCGATGCCATTGCCCAAGTGCTTGCGACGACAATGCCTACGCCGCAGGAATACGTCGCTGTGAACGACAGTTTCGGCGAGAGCGGCACCGCGGACCAGTTGCTGAAGAAATACGGATTGGACGTTCCGGACATCGTGCAGGCTTCGCAGCGTGTGATCAAGAGGAAGTAGTAAGTAGTCGTGAGTCGATCGGTCGTTTAGTCCTGAGTCGCAGCCTCATTGCATGGTCCGTGACCCAGTGACTTAGTGACTCACGGCTCGTTTCTGAATGACTGACCTCTCCGACACCGAATTGCTCGCTCTCTTTCGGAAGGAGGATTCCCGGCACTACGCCTTCAACTTGCTCGTACGCCAACACCAGCAACGGTTGTACAGTTCGATCCGGAGGATGATCACCGACCATGACGAAACACAGGATGTTTTGCAGAACACGCTCATTAAGGCCTGGCACGGACTTGATACGTTCCGGGGTGATTCCCAATTGCACAGTTGGCTCCACCGCATCGCCCACAACGAAAGTCTTACCCATCTGCGGAAGATGAAACGCGGGCTCTTCACCAACGATGGAACCGTTCTGGCACAACTTTCAACCTCGGTGGACAATAGTGCACATTTCAGCGGCGATGCTATTCAACGGAAACTACAGAAGGCCGTGATGCGATTGCCCGACAAGCAACGTGCTGTCTTCAACATGAAGTACTTCGATGCGTTGAAGTACGAAAAGATCAGTGAGATAACCGGCACGAGCGTTGGAGCATTGAAAAGCAGCTACCACATTGCCGTGAAGAAGATCGAAGAATGGCTGGTCACTGATCAAACCAATTGAGCATTTAAACGTCGAACCGATTGAACACCATGGAGCCGATCGACCAAACCGATGAATTGAAGGATGCCCCCTTGCTCAGGAGCATTCCGAAGCACGACCCGTTCATTGTGCCCGATGGGTTCTTCGACCGTTTTCCACATGCCGTGCAGGCCAGGATCTTGGAACAGCAACACCCTATTGCTAAGCCTTGGTGGTCACGCTTCGCCTTACCTGCGATCTCCCTTGGAATGATGGCGCTTCTTGTTCTGGTGTGGTGGATGATCCCGACGAACAAACCGGAGTTGAACGCGTTGGTCCCTGAATTGGATGAGCATACTGAATTCGCGGTCCTTGACGAAACGGATAGCGATCTGCTCTATGCCCTCTTCGACACATCCACCACACCCATGGGCAATGTGGACCTGCAACTGGAGACCGAAGAACTGATCGCCTATTTGGACAATGAAAACCTGCCGTTGGATTTCCTGATCGAACAACAATGAAGACTATTTTCATACTGCCCTCCTTACTCGTCCTTTTGCTCGCGAACAGCTTTGCCGTTGTCGCCCAGGACCAAGACCATGGTTCAATACCGAAGGAGAAAATAGCCGAGATCAAGGCACAGAAGAGTGCGTACATCACGACCAAGCTGCAACTCACCCCGGAAATGGCCCAGCAGTTCTGGCCGATCTACAATGCGTACGATGCCGAGAACGATGCACTCCGCAGCGCAATGCGCGAGCAGTTCAAACTGGCGCGTGAGAAAGGCTCCAACATGACCGAGGCACAGGCGAATGAATACCTCGCCAAAACAATAGAGAACCGCCAAAAGGAATTGGACCTTGAACGCAAATACAACGAGACATTCAAGAAGGCCATTGGCGCATTGAAGACCGTGGAGCTACAACGGGCGGAAAGGGATTTCAACCGCGAAGTGCTGCGCAGATTGAAGGACAGGATCAAGGGAGCGGAAGGCCAAAGGACCAAGCGACCGGAACATTGAACCGAGCAATTCTCCTTCCTGCACCGCCGCACCAACGTTTGGCATTCCTTGTTTCTTTGCGGTGCAATGACGGATCTTAGCAAGGCCTTTCTGGAACACCTCGGCCAAACCAGCCCACATCCACTTGCCTTGGACATTGTGCATGCCGAGGACTGCTACTTGACCGACCGTAACGGGAAACGCTACTTGGACCTGGTGGCAGGGCTTGCAGTGAACAATACCGGACATCGTCATCCATCAGTTGTGGCAGCCATTAAGGATCAATGCGATCGGTACCTGCATGTGATCCCGTATGGCGAGTTCATCCAGGAACCCCAAGTACGCTATGCGGAAAGGCTTACCGCTTTGCTTCCCGATGGTCTCGATAGCGTCTACTTCGTGAACAGCGGTACCGAAGCCATAGAAGGTGCCCTGAAATTGGCGAAGCGCATTACGGGCAGGACCGAACTGATCGCGTGCCTCAAGAGCTACCACGGAAGTACGCATGGCTCCTTGAGCATTACCGGGAATGAATCGAAGAAGTTCCGCTCGCGCCCGTTGTTACCCGATGTGAACTTCATCCAGTTCAACGGTCCGGACCAGTTCAACCTGATCACAGAACGTACGGCAGCAGTGGTCATTGAACCGATCCAAGGAGATGCAGGCGTCCGTGTTCCAGCTCATAATTGGTTGAAGGCGTTAAGGGGTCGTTGCAATGAGGTTGGCGCCCTATTGATCTTCGACGAGGTGCAGACCGGTTTCGGCCGAACCGGGAAACGCTTCGCCATGGAACACTCTGGGGTAGTGCCGGACATTCTGGTCCTTGGCAAAGCCTTGGGCGGTGGCCTTCCCATGGGAGCATTCGTAAGCTCCCACGAGCATATGCACCTACTTACGCACGATCCGGTCCTTGGCCACATAACCACGTTCGGTGGCCATCCGCTACCGTGTGTTGCGGGCTTGGCTGCTTTGAATGTATTGGAAGCCGAGCACCTGATGGATAATGCCGAACGAATGGGGGTCCTGTTCAAAGAACTGCTGATCCATCCCGCGATCAAGGAGGTACGTGGCCTAGGTCTCATGCTCGCGGTTGAACTGGAAGACCAGGACAAAGTTCAGAAAGTGGTGTTGGACTGCTTGGACCATGGGGTGCTCGGATTTTGGTTCCTTTCTTGCCCCACGGCGTTCAGGATCGCACCTCCGCTAACGATCAATTCCGCCGAGGTCCGCAGTGCTTGCCACTTCATTCTCAAGGCCTTGGACCGATAAATTCCCTGAACTTCAGGTTTCACTGGATCAGGATCGACCGTTCCCCGATCCAACTGCCCCTTTAGCTTGAATGGTTGCCACCGAAGCGGATCCCGCTCTTGAAAAGTGTATATCCATGCGTACATTGTGGCCGCTAAAAGGACATTACACCCAACGATCCCTTTCAACTATGAAGAATCTGTTAATCGCACTTGCCACCTTGTCACTTCCACTGACTTCGATGGCCCAGCACCTGCAATGCGGTACCGACCAACAACGGCAGGCGTTGATCGCTGCGGACCCGACCTATCTCCAGCGAGAGGCCGAATACGCCGAAGAAATACGCGACCTGATCGCCAACAGCGCCGCACGAGGAGAACGGGATGTGATCTTGACCATCCCCATTGTGTTCCATATTATCCACTTGGGTGGTGATGAGAACATTTCCAATGAACAGATCTTCAACCAGGTAGATCTGCTTAACCAGGACTTCAGTCGGACGAACCCCGACATCAGCCAGGTGTATGAGGCGTTCAGCGATATCATTGGTGATGCGGAGATCCGTTTCGAACTACCCACGAAGGACCCTGAAGGCAACTGCACGAACGGCATTTTGCGCGTGTATTCCCCAGAAACGCTTGTAGGCGATGATGGTTCCAAGATCGGCGCATGGCCGCGCAGGCACTACTTGAACGTTTGGACGGTCCAAAGAATGAGGGATGGGGTGGCTGGTTATGCTTATTACCCTGGGGCTTTGGATGGGCCGATCGGGCAGCTGGCGGATGGGGTGATCCTTTTGAATAATTATGTTGGGGATATCGGAACGTCAAACTTGAACAGTTCAACTGCACTTACCCACGAGATCGGCCACGTGCTGAACCTTCCGCACGTTTGGGGAAATAACAACGGACCAGACGAAGAAGGTCCACAACCGCCTGCGGGACACATGTCTTCTGAATGCGGGGATGATGGTGTATCCGACACTCCTCAAACACGTGGTTGGAATACGTGTCTGCTTCAAGCATCCAATCAGCGTCCGGAGCTTTGGGCGGACTGCAATCGCCAGCCTTTTGATCCTCTGATCCAAAATTTCGATGGGGTGAATTCGGGATCGGGCACAACCGCTCCGAACACGATCGAAGTGCGGGACACGTTGGGAAATCGCCTGCGTGCGGTACTTACTGCTCCTGTTGCCGTGGGGGTTTCGGACAACTCCTCACTTGACGACAAGTTCGCTTTCTCCAGTTGGCCCCTCGGAGCATTGGATGGTGACACCGCTGTGGATCTGACAGGAATTCGGGATGAGAACAAGTACTATGAGTTCACGGTTGACCCAACGGTCTCCGATGTAGCGAACATTGCCGCAATTGCTTTCATTGTGAACCGGAACGAGACCGGAGCGCGGACATTCTCGATGCGCACCAGTGCGAACAATTATGGAAGTGCCATCACCCCTTCTCTTGTGGGTCCACAACTCACTATCGTATCCGGCGCCATTTCCTATCGCTATGATGTTGTGGGTGATCAGGAAGTAGCATTCACCCTGCCTTCTTCAACCTTCACCAACCTGCTGGACCCCGTTACTTTCAGGATCTATGCTTGGAGTGCGGAAGATACGGATGGCACTTTTGTGGTGGACGATCTTCAGATCCGCGGACAATCCGTTCGGATCGAAAATGTCCAGAACTACATGGAGTACTCCTATTGCTCCAACATGTTCAGCGCAGGTCAAGTTAGCCGCATGCGCGCAGCTATGAACTCTTCCACCGGCGACCGCAGCAGCCTCTGGACCGAATCGAACTTGCAGTTCACCGGTATTGCTGAAGGCTTCCGTTCACAGTGTGGTCCGTTAGCGGATTTCTTCCCCCGGATCAGTAATTCCGGTGGTTCGTTCAGCGGAAGTTCACAGGAACCCAGGACCCCAATGGTTTGCACCGGTGTGGATGTCAAGTTCATCGACAACTCTTCGCGATCCATTCCTACATCTTGGTCCTGGAGCTTTCAGGATGGGTCCCCTTCCACATCGAATGACCAGAATCCGATTGTTCAGTTCAGCAGTCCCGGTTGGAAATCGGTAACCCTAACGGCCAGCAATGACCAAGGCTCCGATACCCGCACCAACGAATTCTCGATCCTGGTCGGTGGTGGCCCGAACGATGTGTTCGGCCTTTATCAGGAGGGATTTGAAGATGAAAACGGTCTGGCACCGTTCGTCCAATACAACTATGATGACAACATCACCACTTGGGCCCGCACTGCAACTACCTCATACTCCGGCAATGCTTGCGCCAAGTTGAACAGTGGTGACCGCAATCCGGTTGACCTGATCAACTCTTCCAATGCAAATGATTACGACGACCTGGTTTCTCCGACCTACGACCTCTCTCTGATGGTGAACGCCGATATGAGCTTCCGCTATGCGTATAACACCAGCACGACGATGTTGGAGGAGGTTACTGAATCATTGATCGTATCCATAAGCACCGATTGTGGCAAAACTTGGAACGCCTTGGATGTCATTGATGATGGTGATATCATCAACAACGGTGTGGATCCTTCTTTCCCTCCACCGGATTGGGCGTTCCGGAGCTACACCCTGAACCAATCACAGCGTGCGCATGACGTTCGGTTCCGTTTCCGCTTCTTTAGCAGTGCGTTCTCCGGTGATCTGTTCATCGACGATATCAACATCAACGGTGTGGTGGGGATCGAAGGCTTGACCCGAGAAAACTTCATGACCCTCTACCCGAACCCGACGAACGACCGGTTCACGTTGGGCGTATTCGGTATGGACAATGCCAAGACCACCATCGTAGTGCAGGATATGCGCGGTGCTGTCGTATACAGCACGACCCGCAATGCGAATGGAGGAGCATCCATGGAATTCAACACGAAAGAATTGGGATTGGCCGATGGCATGTACCTGGTCCGTGCTTCCAATGAAAGCGGAAGCAGCACCCAGAAGCTGATGGTGGGCAAATAGACCACACTCGAACACACGGTAGGGGCTGTCTCGAAAGAGGCGGCCCCTACTCTTTTGTTACCGATCCATACTCACCACGAGCAAATGTTAGAGCACCTGATCTTTACGAGGCATCCCTTCCCCTTCGCAAAAGACCTCGCCAACAGCGCGATCAATACTGACCAGAAGCCAACATGACCAACGTACAGCCTTCCACAACCTCGATACCCATTTTTTCGGCTCTCTGCTGAAAAGCGGGGTCCTCGGTCCCTGGATTGAAAATGATCCTTTCCGGCTTCAAAGCCAGGATCCGTTCATGCCATTCTTTCTGCAAGACCGGACCTAGGTATAGGGTTACGGTATGGATCCCACTGGCGGGCATTTCACGCTGGATCGTAACGCCCGAAACCTCGCCCTTCTTCACCCCAACGGGATGCACGGAATGGCCATGTGCCGTCAACCGATGGATCGCCCTATAGGCATACCGTTCAGGGTTCGTTGATGCACCAAGTACCACGGTTGGCCGATCTTCCATTGTACAAAGTTCGCGTTTACGCAAAGAGCACCAGCTCTCGGCTCAGATCTCGGCCATGCCTTTCCGCAGGTCCTCGATCGTACGTTCCGGAACTTTGGAAAGATCCAATACCATCAATGCATCCAAGGCATCATTGAATTTGGGATCGCGGTTGAACCCGATGATCTTGCCATTGAGCAGCAAGTACTTCTTCAGCAACACCGGTAATGCGGTCTCGTTGGGGTCCACCTCGGCGATCAAACGATCCATCTTCTTCAGATCGGCAATGCCCGCGGAGACCAAGGTTTCACTGTCACTCCGGTCGTGCTTCACTTTGAATTTGTTGCGTGGCTTCACGGCTGCGGCCAATACATGGTCGTAGTGATGTTGCTGAACGAACTCCATGATCAACGCACGCGAGAATCTACTGAACGTGCCACTGATGCTCACCGGACCCACCAAGTATTGGACATCCGGATTGGCGATCACGTGCAATAGAAGCCCGCGCCATAACATGAACAACGGCAATCGATGCCGTTGATAATCCGGGGCTATGAACGAACGGCCCAATTCGAATGATCTGCGTAACACCCGTTCCATGGAACGCTCCATCCGGAACAAGGTGCTGATATAAAAGCCCCGTTTCCCATATCGCGGCATGATGCGCTTGCCATTACCGATCCGGTACGCTCCAGCGATCCTCTTGGTGGAACGATCCCACAGGAAGAGGTGATCATAGTACAGGTCGAATTCGTCCAGGTCCACCGATTTATTGGTTCCCTCCCCTACTGCACGGAAAGTCACCTCTCGCAAGCGTCCGATCTCACGAAGCACATTGGGGATACGTGAGCTGGGTGCCAAATACAGATCGAACTCCGCTTGCGTGTTGAGCTTCAGATCACTTAGTGCTTCGATCTCCCGGACCAAGGTATCCTCTTGTACACGGTCCACAACGTCCTTGGGCCTACGCGGGAAACGCAACGGACTGAAGAATTCGCGTTTCACTTGGAGCCCACTGCCCAATGCATAGGTCTTGGCACGAAGGAAACGGCCCAAACTCTCCGCTGAGGTGAATGCTCCCACATCATTCACAGGGATGGGCTTCCCGATGCGCATGCGAACGGAGCGGCCGCGCATCCGTAGCATTTCCTTGGGCAGCGCCAGGGTCCTCAAGTTCGGATGGATCATTCCCAACATCTGGAAGATCACACTGTTCGCTCCATCGAACCAGACCGGTATGATGGGGGCACCAACATGCTGCACCAATTTGATCGCCGACGGCTTCCAGCGGGGATCCGCGATCGCCTTTAGTTCGGTGCGCCAACTGCTCACCTCACCAGCCGGAAAAATGGCCAGGGCCCCACCATTCCTCACGTGGCCCATCGCTTGCCGCATGCCTTGGAAACTGTTCACCGAGGTAAGTTGCTCGAACGGGTTAACGCCGATGAACCTGTCCTTCAACGGTTCCAATTGTTGCAGAAGGAAATTCGCCATCACCTTGATATCCGGCCTTACTTGGCCCAATACCTGCACCAATGCAAGCCCATCGATGGCACCGTAGGGATGGTTGGCCACGAAGACCAACCCGCCCTCCTTGGGAATATTTGCGAGGTCCTCTTCCGGCACTTCAAGTTCCAATTCCAAGTTCCGGAAAACGGCCTTTACGAAGTCAAGGTCCTGCAAGTCCTCGATCTCATTGTAGAACCGCTCCAGTTTCTTCAAGCCGCTAACCTCTGTAAGCAGACCTAGCCGAGGATCGCCAGGTCGCATATGGCTGGCCATGGCCAGATCCGCCGGATGTACAAGCTTTTTCATTGGATGGGGTCCGACGAAGGTATCCACATCCGGAAAAATTCAGTGAAGTAGCTCCGTGATGTCAGATATTGAGGATACCGATGATCCTTTCGTTCATCAACTCCCCTCCTGGGTAATCCCGCGTGTAATCCAAGTTCATCCAATGCTGTCCATCTGGATCGGTATGATGGTAAAGCGGTGCATCCCCGACTTCCTTCTTGAAAAGCACCTTTCGGATCAGGTACCCCGCACGTTCCAACTTGGCCTCATCGCCGATCCGCAGTTCCGGATAGACATGACCTTCGGTGCGCACCAAACGCACCTCCCCACCAATTGCCTTGATGCTCGCTGCCATCAATAGGGCGTGATCGTCGCAATCTCCTGCCATTAGTTCCATGCTCTCGGCTGGTGTTGCGAAATATTCGCCCCCCTTGACATCGGAAACATACTTCCAACGGGAGTTGATCTCTTTGAAAATGGACAAGGACTGCACCAAAGTGAATTCATCACTGCCCACCACAACATCACTGAAGTTCGCCGTTGCCATACGCACCGCTTCCTTACGCACCATTCCACTGGGATCGTTCACCAGTGCCTGCAGCTTCTCTGCATCATGGAACGGGGCCAATTTGCGGGCCGCCAATGGGGTTTGAACGGCCGATTGGCGCAACGAACCCAAGAGCTCTGCGTACGTTCGATACATATCACCGAAACCGAATTGTCCGAAGAGCCCGGTGAGCGTAAGAACCACCATACCGGTGATCAATCCGGTGTAGACCACCGTTTGGAACTTCCGAACCAGTACTATGAACGCACCCATGATCAATACGAACGTGATGAAGTGGTCCACGCGGATCCCTTCCCCAATGGGAAGCACCAACTGTGGAACGTAGGGCAACAGAATGATGAATAGAGGCAAGGCGAGCAATAAGGACACCAGATAAACGATCACCACATGGGCGAATCTGTCACCCTTGTGAACGATGGTTTCCTTTTGCGGCTCGCTGGTCATAGTACATCGATACGTGATCCGGGGATCACAAGTTCCTAAACTAGGGCTACTGTGGTACGTTCTACAAAGTTCGCAAGAAGTGGCTCAGCAAAAAGGGATTAACAGACTTTAGGGTTCGACAAAAGCCGAAAGACCACCGCCCAACAAGGCATTTCCACCGTCGGAGATGTTTTCCCCGAGAAAGTGTGGACAGAACACGCAATTGCGGTTGGGCTACTTGTCGGTCGCCGGATACATTTGCCCGCCGATGAACCTGAATATTCAGCTTGCGTTGCTACTTGGCGCTGCCACCTTGTGCAGTTCCCGAGGCGCTGCGCAAGGCAATGGGACGGACTATGGTGGTCCTGAGGGGCTGGACATTTATGAGGACCTCGTCCATGACGGAACAGAGAACATTGCTGCGGTCTGGGACGTGAATGATTCGCTCCGGTTCATTCCAGGCTACGAGTTGTACCGGAATTGGAATACGGACGTGCTCTTCGATCGAATGCACGCTAACCGTGTGGGTCGTGACACCTTGGAACTTAGACTGGCCTATGAGGATTGTGATCACTCCATGCCATGCCCGGGTGATCTTACTTCGGGTTTCGGTATGCGAAGAGGACGCATGCATTATGGTGTGGACCTTGACCTTGATACCGGTGACCCGGTCGTTTCGGCCTTTGCGGGGATGGTACGTATCTCCAAGTTCAACAGCAGTTTCGGGAACGTGGTGGTGGTACGCCATTTCAATGGACTTGAGACCCTATATGCCCATATGAGCGAACGAAAGGTGGAACCTGGGACCTTGGTTGAAGCAGGCGACACGTTGGGACTTGGAGGCAACACCGGCAGGTCGTACGGCTCACACCTGCATTTCGAGGTGCGCTTCTTGGATCAACCCATTGATCCTGCATTGGTTTTCGACCTCTCCAATGCGACATTGAAAGCCAAGACCTTCGATGTCCATGATCGGATCTTTTCAGATCTTGTGGCACAGCAGGGTGTCGGCGGCAAGTCTTCGGCGCGTAAGTATCACATCGTGCGCAAAGGCGACACGTTGTTCGGCATCACGCGAAAAAGTGGCATACGCATGAAGGATATATGCAGGCTGAACGGCATCATGGAGACCAGTATCTTGTCCATAGGCCAACGGTTGCGTATCAACTAGCCTTTCAGTTTCATGCGGCTCAGATTGTCCACGAAGTCCTGAACATGGGTTGGAGAAAGTAGTAAGGCTTCTCCGGTATCCATTCTCAACAAGACAAGATCACTTTTCGCTTCGGGCAAACGGTCGATAAGTGTCCTGCCGAAACCCAAAGTGTAGCTCGTCAGGCCGATATCCACTGTACAATAGCGCAGAAAGGGTTCAGCTCCAAAGGCGGTCACCAATCCACCCGTCTTGCTTTTGATCCCGTTCTCCCGGATATAATCCCGCGCTCCACTCCGGTCGATCAAGCTGGCATCGGAGATGCTTTGGACCTTTATGGAACGTGCTTTCCTGTTGCGCGTCAACTCCAAGTGATCGACCCCGATCTTGTAAAAGCAGTTTTGGACCCTGTCCCTGGCGAATGCGACGATCAAGCCCAACGCACACAGGACCAACATGATGTAGAGCAAAGTGAACCGGCTCGTGGAACTGCCGACGATGATCCCCGGAAGTAGACCGAACGGTATTGCCCAGATCATGACCAAGGTGTTGTACCAAACACGTTTCGTTCGATATTTCTTTGTGCTCATTATTCAATCGACCTGGTCCTTTCGGAACACTCTTCCATGAATAAGAAAGCGGTCCATCGCGGAACCGCTTCCATTTGTACCGAAGGCGGGACTCGAACCCGCACAACCTTACGGTCACACGCCCCTGAAACGTGCGCGTCTACCAATTCCGCCACTTCGGTAAGGGGGAGATCCTCCACAGGGGGCGCAAATATAATGGTTGGACCTGTGACGTGCGAGTTAAGTCGTATAGACCTACACCACGTACCTTTCCGGAAATGGTAACGCACGACCTGACCGGATTCACGCGAATGAAGGATCATTCTACCGTGGATGTTGTTCCTCACATCCTGGATGTTCTGGCAAGTACCAAGGATGTGCAGGTCCTGGTTGGTTGTGATAGCCACAATCGAGCACACCACACGGTCTATACAACCACTGTGGTGCTGCGTTTCAAACGAAACGGAGCGCAGGTGATCTATCGCCGCGAAAAAGCCCCCAAGGTGACCGACCTCTGGACCCGCCTCTGGGGTGAAGTGGAACGCAGCCTTGCCGTAGCGTGTTGCCTTCGCGATCAAGGTCAAGTTCCTGTACATGGTATTGACATGGACCTCAACAGCGATGCCCGGTTCCGATCGAACAGGTTGCATACCGCCGCTGTGGGCTATATCCGGTCCAATGGGTATGAGCCACATACAAAACCGGAACTGCTGCCTGCCTCTTGGGCCGCCAATGTGCTGTGCAATCAAGGGTCCTGAAGCACGAAACCCCCATCCCGGTAGGGGGACGAGGGAGTCGTGACTCTTCAGATTGACCTCTGAAACTACTTGGACAACCTTTTGAACGGAGGACCTGATCGAAGGTTACGAACGAGTCCAATATTTCTTGTGATCATCATTCTAGAATGCCAACCTACCCTGCTGCTCCATGGCCAAACGCAGTTGGCTTACCTCCTTGCGCAGGTCCACGACACTGCGCGCCAGTTCATCGCGGCTCATGTTGGGCTCGGGTAGTTCGGCACTGATGAAGTGGACGAATTTCCAGATCTCCAACACGTTGTTGATGGGCACCTCGTACGGTACGTAGAGCGGGTTGGTACTGCAGAGCAATAGGTTGCCCTTTTCCTTGAGCTGGTTATACAGCACTTTGAAAACGATACCGTCGTCCTTGGTGATCACGATATACGGCTGACCATCGCGAATGGTCTGCCAGTTCTGCACGTATTCCCCGGTCACCCATGACCCCTCCGCCACGGGCGGCATGCTATCGCCACTGATCTGGAAGGTTCGGTACTTGCGGTCCTTAGCAAGAAAGGGCATCTGGAAAGTGGGCAGAATGCTGATGTATTCCGGGTCTGCATAGCCCAGCGCGTAGCCGGCTTGCGCCTTGTGCGGCACCAACTCCACATTCTCGATATCATCACTGTTCACCGTGGTGGCCAACACACGCAATCGTTTGCCGCTGAGATCGATGTCACCGCCACGTTCCAGAATGCCGAGTTGGCTTTCGCTGAGTGCGGTGAGGTCGTCCTTGAGCAACTTGTCCACGCTGATCCTGAAGTACTCGCTCAGGCGTAAGAGCAGATCGAACGAGGGTTCGGCGGTGCCGTTCTCGTAGCCACTGTAGCTGCTGCGTTTAACATCCAGGCCGGCAGCGGTTTCTTCTTGTGAACGGCCGCGGCGGGTGCGAAGGAGCTTGATGTTGGCTCCGAAAACGGGGTTGGTTGTCATGGTGTTTTGGCTTATGACCGGTGAAGGACTGTTCTATTCTGAATGCTAGCACTTACGCTTCGTTGGGTTTGAAACCGATGGGCTTGCGCATCTGCTCCGCCGGGGCGACCAACTCGGTGAGATGGTCAAAAATGGCTTGGATCTCATCGTCGTGACCGGTGACACGGCCTTCCAATTGCTCCTGCCTCTGGAGGATCTCACGGTGCGAAAGCAACACTTCGCGCATGCGGTTGAAAACGCGGATGATCTGGATACTGACAGCAATGGCCTGCTCGCTGCGCAGGACATTGGCCAACATGAGGATGCCGTGCTCGGTGAAGGCGAATGGGAGGTACTTGGTATGTGCTCCCTGCTTTAAGGTCACAAATTGTGACCTTAAAGCCCGGTCCTCTTCCATGGTCAGCTCGAAAATGAAGTCTTCCGGGAAGCGATCGATGTTCCGGCGTACAGCCTGCTTGAGGCGCTTGACCTCCACACCATAGAGCTCCGCGAGGTCACGATCCAAAATGACCTTCTGCCCCCGAACAGGATGGATCCGGCTCGTCACCAGTGCATCGGGAGGCGATACGGCCGTGTAGCTCGCAGGCGGCTCCATAAGCAATGCATCCACTGACAAGGTTTCCAACATTTCGTTGACCGATTACTTGACGGGACGAATGTAGTGACTAATTTACTGACCCGAACATGACGGATATACTGTCAGCACAAAATTATTGGTCGCCTCACCCCGACATTCTCCCAAGGAGAGGGAGAAAAGCCCTAGGTAGAAGATGATTACGAACAAGAAGGAAGTGCTTGCAGCAGACTTCCGCCAGGGATGGCAGCGGCAGCCCGGTGAAGGCGGGGCCTTGCGGGCGTGTGGAGCGAGGAGGCACCGACGCAAGGAGGTGACCCCGGAGCCCCACGCCCGCAGGACCCGACGAGATGGCTATAGCGGACAGCCCGTTCCCGCCGCTTTTGGGCGGGAGGTGGCCAAATACAACCTCACCCCGGCCCCTCTCCCAAGGAGAGGGGGGAAATGCACCCGCTGACCGACGATCGCGAATAGCACATGGAACGAACGATCCTCCACCTCGACCTGAATACCTTCTTCGTGAGCGTGGAACGCATACGCGAACCGAAGCTGATAGGCAGGCCCGTGCTGATCGGTAGTGATAGCGACCGCGGCGTGGTGGCATCGTGCAGTTACGAGGCGCGCGCCTTCGGGGTGCGCAGTGCCATGCCGATGAAGATGGCCAAGCAGCTATGCCCCGAGGCGATCATCCTTCGTGGTGACAGCGGCGCCTACCTGCGCAAGAGCGATGAGGTGACGGAGATCATCCGCGCACATGTGCCGCTGTTCGAGAAGAGCAGTGTGGACGAGTTCTACGCGGACCTGAGCGGAACCGACCGTTTCCAAGGCAGTTGGAAGATGGCCACGGAGCTGCGGCAACGGATCATCAAAGAGAGCGGGCTGCCGAACAGTTTCGGAATGAGCATCAACAAGACCGTGAGCAAGGTGGCCACCGGCGAGGCAAAGCACCGGCCGGATGGTCAGTTGCAGGTGCCCGGCGGAACAGAGAAACCCTTCCTCGCGCCGATGCCCATAGAGCGCATTCCCGGCGTGGGCGGCAAGACGGCACACCTGCTGCGCAGCATGGGCGTGGCGAAGATCCATACCATGCAGGAGTTGCAGATCGATCTGATGAAACGCCTACTCGGCGAGCATGGCCCGGTGCTTTGGCGCAAGGCGAACGGGATCGATGACAGTCCGGTGATCGCGTGGCACGAGCGCAAGAGCATCAGCACGGAACGCACTTTTGCACAGGATACGATCGATGTGGTGAAGTTGAAAGGCCTGCTTACCGCCATGGCCGAGAGCCTCGCCTTCCAACTGCGCAAGGGCAGCAAGCTCACCAGCTGCGTGGCCGTGAAGATCCGCTATGCCGACATGAACACGCATACCAAGCAGCTGCGCATCGGCTACACGGCCTGCGACCACATCATATTACCCGCCGTACACGAGCTGTTCCGCACGTTGTATGACCGCCGCCAGCGGATCCGATTGGTGGGCGTGCGCTACAGTCACCTCGTGGGCGGTGGCCACCAGATGGATGCCTTCACCGATACGCAAGAGGCCATGGACCTGTACCAAGCGATGGACAAGGTGCGCAAGCGTTTCGGTGATCGCGTGGTGATGCGTGCTGCGGGTATGGATGCGAAGAGCATCGGAAGAATGGACAACCCTTTTGATGGGCAGGCACCGGTGTTGTTGGCGAATAGGAGGACCTAGCCACCCCCAAGCCCCCTCTCCAAAATTGGAGAGTGGGCTTACGAAAAATGTAAAATGAACAGAAATACAATGGACACGAATGGACGATAATGGACCTGCTGTATGGTAGGAGTAGGAACGTCCATTTTCGTCCATTCGTGTCCATTTACCCCAACAGCCCCTACCTTGGAACCAATGCAACGCCGCGACCCAAAATACTCTGCCATAATTCCCCCCAACGGCGGGTATGAAAAGCTGAAAAGCTACCAAGTGGCCAAGCTGCTCTACGATGTTACCGTGCGCTTTGTGGACCGCTACATACCCAATGGTAGCCGCACAAGAGACCAAATGGAACAAGCCGCACGCAGCGGCGAACGAAATATTGCAGAAGGCAGCAAGATCAGCGCCACCACCAAGAAATTGGAACTGAACCTTACCGGTGTGGCACGTGCCAGCTTGGACGAACTACGGCTGGATTACGAATCCTACTTGGAGCATCGCAAACTGCCGCTTTGGGAACCCATGGACCCACGCCGGAAAGAACTGAGCAACGCACGCTGCAAAGATCCCGATGAGTTGGCCCGCTGGATACAAATGGTGTGGCTGCGCGAAAAAGACGAGCGTTTACAGGCGGTTGAAGGACCACTCACCGCACGCACGCCGCGCACCGTGAAGGACCGCGCCTATGCGGAACTGAGCGCGAACGTGGGGCAGACACTGTGCAAGATCGCCTTACACCTCTTGGATAAACAGGTGGACAGCCAAGCAAGGGCATTCGAAAAGGAAGGCGGCTTCAGCGAGCGGTTGTACAAAGTGCGTTCTGAAATAAAGGCGAAGAAGAACCGGGATTGAATGCTTTTGGGCGTGCCGGTGTTGTCCTTTCGCTCCGCTCAGGAGCACACCGTCGGGCTATCCGCTATGCTCCGCAGGCCCTCGGCAAACGCCTCGGTCCTTTGCGGGGTGCCGCTCCTATCCCTCACGCGGGACCCAACCTTACTCCACGATCACCCGAACCACTTCCCCCTTAACCGACCGCAACGCATAAAGCCCGCTTTCAACACCGGATAAGTCCAACGCATTTACTCCCGGACGAAGTGTGAAGGACCGCACCCGTTGCCCGGCGCTGTTGATCAGTTCGGCCAAGGTCTTCTGCGCACCGGGGTATTCCACATTCAACATATGCGATGCCGGGTTCGGCCACACGCGCAATGTCGCCACGTGCTTTTCCGCGAGCCCAACATTCAGCACCACGATGATCGTATCGCTATTCCACTGGCAGCCGAAAGCATCCGTTACCAATGCATGGTAGTTACCGGTCGCCTCAGCAACATGTGAAGCGCTATCACCGACCACCGTTGTTCCATTGAAATACCATGTGTAGCTCTCACCACCCGTGATCCAGAGTGAATCATTCTGTACTTGAAGTGTATAGTCTGGGTCGGCATGCTCCTCAACATACACCGTGTCGATGCGCACTTGTCCATTGGCATCGGTCACCTCCACGACATAGTAGTTCGCGCACAGACCATCGATCGTCGGTGTCGTGGCGCCAACGTTCCAGTTGTACCCGAATGGCCCTTGACCGCTAGTAAATGCAACCGCCTCACCGTCGCAAGCACCAGGGCATACCCGTGGGGCGTATAGGCTCACATCGAAGGTGGTATCCGTGGCAGAGATCATCATCGCATCACCGTTCGCCACATCATCGATGGTGGTGCTGCCGTAGGTGACGAAGCCCCAGTAATAACCACCAAAGTACAGTTGGTGCGGCTCTGCGGCCTGTCGGTGGATGCAAAGCGGTACATCACGTTGGTTGCCGCCGGCCCTCTGCGCCCAGACAACATCACCAGCGCCATCCATCTTCAGGATCGCGATATCCTCGCCACCGGAACTGGAAAGCACAGTACCGAAGAAATCGACCGTGGCGCTGAACTGTACCGCTACATAAGCATTGCCCTGACCATCTGCTGCTGCGCTCCAACTGAGATCACGCTGTGTGGAGCCTGTGCTCTTGCCCCATTGGTAGTTGCCGTCCGAATCGAACCTCAGGATCACGAAGTCATCATTACTGCTCACGGAAACGAGGGTGTCATCCGGAAGGGACATGCTGCCCCAAAGCCTCCCGACCATGAACACATTGCCGAGCGTATCCGCAGTGATACCCATACCCTCATGATCACCTGAACCATAACTGTTCGCCCAAAGGGCATTACCGTCCAGGTCGCACGCCAACACGTATGCCTTTCCACCTGTGTTGGTGCTCGAGATCGGTAGTCCGTCGAACGTACCCACCGTAAAGCTGAACTGCCCTGTAACGAACAACCGGCCGTTGGCCAGCGCTATGCCGCGAGCGGATTTGCTCTGCCCGTTGCCCGTGCTCGCCTTCGCCCATTGCACGGTACCTGTGCTGTCATACCGCGCTATTATGATCTGCCGAAAATTCCCGGGATTCGGGACCATGATATCATCGAAGCGGATCGTGGTACCACCACTGTATCCTGCAATGAACACATCGCCGCTGTCCGATACTGCTACACCCCGTGCTTCATCACTGCTTCCGCTACTTCCAGCACGACGCGCCCAAATGCAATTCCCTTCCTCATCATAGCGCGCCAGGAAGATGTCGTCGCTCCCCAACGAACTCAAGGTCACGTCATCACTGAAGACAGCATTACCGTTGTAACTGCCGGTGATGTAGATCCGGTCTTCTGCATCGATGGCGATATCGTACGCGAAAGCATCGTTAAAAGTGACCAGAACGCTTCGCACCCACAGGCAATTCCCAGCCGCATCGTACTTGGCCAGCACACCTGCCGTATTGCTCCCTGTGGTGATGGTGCCGCATCCGAACTCTGAAGTACCTCTCACACTCCCGGCCCAATAAGCATTGCCTTCACTGTCCGTGGCGATACCATAGCACTGGTCCACATTACTTCCATCGCCGGCACTCACAGCCCAGTTCCATTGTTGGGCCAGGATCAGATTCGCATAGGAAATGAATACAATGAGCGTAATCTTGCGCATGGGCCAAATTTCGAACATTTGAAACGAACGCTCTACCGAAATAGCTTGTTACCTTACCAGTGGAACGGTCAAGGCTATTGTACGGAATAAAAGATGCTTGTGCGACAAACCCTTTCCTGGCGATCACCATTGTCCTATTCCAAGGTGGAACGATACGCACTTGCACTTTGTGCGTTGTTCTATTTTGGCATTTTCGCTTTACCTGCCCAAGATGGTGTGAGCACCAACACTGCACAGGAACAACAACTCGTTGATCCTTTGCACAACGCCCAAATGGCTGCGATCCTGCACCAAATGGACATCTTCAATGGGGATAGTGCGACGGTCCTCATAGGGTCATTGTTAAGCGCGATCGAAGAGGATGAAATCGAAATACGCTATTACCTATTGAGCTACCGGGCGGAAGTACTCTACTACGAAGGGTTGTTCAACGAGGCCATGCGCGACCTGGACCGGGCCGAGCAAATGGCCTTCCAACTGGACGACAGCTTGAAGATCGCGAACGTATACAACTTGAAGGGGTTGTTGCACGAGAATATCCAGAACGGAGACCTGGCCATCCCCTATTTGAAGAAAGCCTTGCACTGGTTCCCCGTTCGTTCCCGGACGTCATGGCCGCTATCCGAGCTTCATCACATTCATGGGAACTTGGGCACCTATTTGACCCGGTCGTTGAACAGTGACAGCGCGGAATATCATCTGCGCCGTTCTTTAGCGCTTGCAACTTTGGCAGGACAAGGGCGTGCGATCGCAGTGGCAAATTGGTCACTCGGCGAACTCGATCTCGAGCTACAGAACACGGACAGTGCATTGACCCATTTCGCAAGAGCATTCAAAGGGACGTTGGACTCCAAGGACCAGGACGTGGCCTTGGACGCTTTGGTGGGAAAGGCCAAGGCATTGATCCTGTTGCGCCGGATGGAGGAAGCAGAACGTACACTCGCCATCGCGGAGCAGCATCTGAGCATCCATATGAACGAGATCGGTGCCGCAACTCGCCGGAATTTCGCGCGAGATGCGTCTCGTGCATACGAGGACATGGGAGACGTCAAGAACGCCTTGTCCCAGACCCATGTGTGGCGCAATTTGGACAGTACGATCGCAGCACGAAATACCCATCAGGCCTTGGCCACGCAAGCCGACCTCCTACAAACCGACAATGAACTCTTGAACGAACGTAACGAGCGTGAACGAGTGGCCGAGGTGCTTCGCATTGAGCGCTATAGACGCAACATGTGGTTGATCGGTGGAGCACTTATCCTTTTCGTATTCACCATGATCTTCTACGTGAACGCGTTGCGCCATCGGAACAAACGCAAACTGGCTGAAAGCGAAATACTCCGGGTACAACAAGCCGGCTTGATCCACGAACTCCAACTGCGCGAAGAGATAGGTCGTGAGCTGCATGACGATATCGGCGTGGGCCTCTCTGGAATAAAACTCCGCAGCGAAATGGCATTGCGCGTTGAGCAGGACTCGGACAAACGCGCGCAACTCTCCAAACTTGCCGTCTCTGCTGGAGACCTGATCGGGAACATGCGCCAGATCATCTGGTCAATGAACCCTGATCAAGAGAAGGTCGAAGACCTCGTGGTCTACACCTGCAACTACGCAAGGACCTACGCCCTGGAGAATTCCTACGAGTTGGAAGTCGTGGCCAATGGCCCATGGCCGGAACGATCCTTGACTTCCGAGCAACGCCGCAACGTTTTCCTTTCGGTCAAGGAAGCCCTCCACAATGTGGTCAAGCATGCCAATGCATCGAAAGTCTCGTTGCACATTTCCTCCCATTCAGACCTTAGCGTGGAGATCACGGACAATGGGAACGGCCTACCCGAAGGAGCCGACATGGGTGAAGGCAATGGCCTCAGGAACATCCGGAAACGCATCCTTTCGTTGCAAGGTCGGATCGAGATCCGTTCACAGAACGGAACACGGATCCGCTTCAGCATACCGTTGGCAAACATTGGTAACGAAGGTTCTATTGTGGGAGCGGCCAGGACCTAAGACCTTCGCACCATGGGCACAGCACCTTCGATCAAGGTCAGTATCGTTGAAGACAACAAGGTCATCCGGGAGACCTTACGTTCACTTTTCATCTTTGAAGAAGGCATCGAAGTCTTCACCGTACATAGCAACGCCGAAGATGCCCAACTTCGCTTGGACGGGGTATGTCCGGATGTGATCCTGATGGACATAAACCTCCCCGGCGCCAGTGGGATCGATTGTGTACGCTCCCTCAGCCAACGATGCAGTGGAACACAATTCCTGATGTACACCGTACATGACGATGATCACCGCGTGTTCGAGGCGCTCAAGGCGGGAGCGAACGGTTACATTCTCAAGAGCAGTACTCCGGATGAGATCCTCACTGCGATCCGAGAAATAAACGAAGGTGGGAGCCCAATGAGCGCACATGTCGCACGCCGTGTCGTTGCGCATTTGCGACCGCAACGCAATGGAACCATAGGGCTTCAAGATGGTCTCAGCGAGCGTGAACAGCAGGTATTGGCCTTGTTGGCGGAAGGCCTTTTATATAAGGAGATCGGCGAACGACTGGGCATCTCCACTGGTACGATCAAACAGCACATCCATCGCATCTATGAGAAATTGCACGTGCAGAACCGTACCGAAGCCGTTAACCGGTATTTCGGTCGTTGAGCGGATGGTACCTTGGTCCTTGGCTTCGTGACCGACCTGCATTTAGTACCGGGATCCAGCACGCCCCTTATGACAAGGTGATCGTTGAGCCTGTCATACCTCCGGACCTTGGGATCTGCCGCTCGTGTAACAAGGGGTGAACAACCTTCGATTTCATGCATCTTCGCAGCGTACCAAACCGCTTCGACATGGAACTCGTCATCAACGGCCTCAGCAAAACATACGGAAACGGCGTGAAAGCGCTTGACAACGTAAGTCTCACCATCCCTACTGGCATGTTCGGCCTGCTGGGACCCAATGGTGCCGGCAAGAGCACGCTCATGCGCATCCTCGCTACGCTCCAAGAAGCCGATGCGGGAACCGCCAAGCTCGGCGACTTGGATGTGCTCAATGAGAAGGATGCCGTGCGCCGTGTGCTCGGTTACCTTCCCCAGGAATTCGGTGTGTATCCACGGGTGAGCGCTTACGAAATGCTGGACCATATCGCCCTGCTAAAAGGGGTGACGAACAAGGGCGAGCGCAAGACATTGGTGGAGGCCTTGTTGCATCGCGTGAACCTGTGGGAGCAGCGCAAACGCCGCCTCAGTGGGTTCAGCGGCGGTATGAAGCAACGCTTCGGCATCGCGCAATCCCTGATCGGTGAGCCCAAGCTCATTATCGTGGATGAGCCCACCGCGGGCCTCGACCCCGGTGAGCGCAACCGGTTCTATAACCTGCTCACCGAGATCGGCGAGAACGTGGTGGTGATCCTCAGCACGCACATCGTGCAGGACGTGCAGGAACTGTGCGGCAACATGGCCATCATCAATAAAGGAAAGCTGCTGTATGCCGGTCCTCCTGATGCGGCATTGCGCGAAATGCGCGGTAAAGTGTGGGAGAAGAGCATTGCAAAAAGTGAACTTGAAGGCTATGCGACCAGCGGTAAATTGATCAGTAACAAGTTGGTTGCTGGCAAACCCATCATCCACGTTATGGGTGACAATGCTCCGGGCGAAGGGTTCGTCCCAACGGAACCGAGCTTGGAGGATGTGTTCTTCGGGTACATCCATTCCAGCAACCAACCACAAGCACACGTATGATCGCCCGCTTCTTCCTCTTCGAAGTGCGCTATTGGCTCAGGCAGCCGATGGTGTACATCTTCTTCTTGGTGTTCGGCTTGTTCGGTTTCGGATTCGTATGCCTTCCGAATTTCAGCATGGGCGGTGGTGGGAACACGTTCAAGAACGCACCCTATATCGTGTACATCATGTATGCGATCATGTCGTTCATCGGTCTGCTCTCGGTAACCGCTTTCGTTAACGGCACGGCGATCCGGGACTTCACCAGCAACACGGCGCAGATCGTTTTCTCCACGCCGGTCTCACGGTTCAGCTACCTCGTCGGCAAATTCCTCGGTAGCACGTTCGTGGCCTCGTTGCCAGTGTTCGGCTTATCCCTTGGCGTTGTGATCGGCAGCCACATGTGGTGGTTGGATGCCGCTCAGGTCGGCCCGAACCACCTGATGCCGCATTTGAAGGCTTTTGCCTTGCTGGGCTTGCCTAACGTATTGTTCAGTGCAGCCATAGTCTTCGCGGTGGCGGTGAACGTGCGCACGACGATGGCGGCCTTCATCACGGCCATCATCATCATCGTAGGCTATTCCGTCTCGGACAGTTTCACCAGCGACCTGGAGAACGAAACGCTTGGTGCCATGTTGGATCCATTCGGGCCTACCGCGATCGGCCTCTTAACGAAGTACTGGACCGTTGAGGACAAGAACACGCTCACGCTCCCCTTCACCGGTGTGCTGCTCTGGAACCGTGTGCTATGGATCTCGGTCTCGGTGATCGTGTTCCTGGTGGGGTACTTCCGGTTCTCCTTCACTGATCGTGTGCAAAAGGCCAAGGCACTTCAGCCAGACGCTTTGCCCCCACCCTCATTCGGTGGCGTTGCGATCCCACAGGTCCGTTTGGACTTTTCTGCGAGCACTCGTCGCAAACAGTTCTTCACGCTCTTCTGGAACGAACTGAAGGGCATTATCAAGAGTACTCCGTTCATCATCATCATGTCGCTCGGTATGCTGCAGATGTTCACCAGCCTATCCTTCGTGACAAGCATGTACGGTAACACGAGCTATCCGGTCACCTATGGTGTAGTGGACATGATCGAAGGATCGCTCACCATGTACATGATGATCATCATCGTGTTCTACGGGGGACAGTTGATCTGGAAAGAACGCGACCCGAAGATCGACGGCATCGTGAACGCACTACCGATGGCCACGCGAACCGGTCTTTTGGCAAAACTCGCTGCGCTCATCGGAGTGGTGATCGTGGTACACCTATTCGCCACCGCAGCAGGCATGGTTACGCAGTTGCTCAATGGCTACACACGCTTGCAACCGATGGTGTATCTCACGTACTTCATCATACCAAGTGTGGTCCAGTACACTATCTGGGCCTGTTTGGCGATGCTGGTACATGTGCTTGTGAACAACAAGTACCTCGGCTTTTTCGTGTTCATCGTGGTGTTCCTGCTGAATGCGTTCGGATGGAGCGGCCTCGATGTGGAATCGAACCTGCTGCGCATCAACGGATCTTCCGGATTGCGCTATTCGGACATGAACGGCTTCGGTCCGTACTTGGGCAATTGGGTCTTCTTCCGCGTGTACTGGCTGCTCTTTGCCGGCCTGTTGATCTACGTGGCCTACCTCTTCCTGGTACGTGGGAACGATACGACCATGCGTTGGCGGGGGCACCTCGCAAAAGCGCGTCTGCGCGGTTCGTGGTCACTTGCCGCGGTGGCTGTCGGCGGTTGGTTGGTGATGGCCGGTTTCGGATACTACAATACCAAAGTGCTTAACACCTACCAGACCAGCGATGAAGCTGAAGATGAACAAGTGCGCTACGAGACCACCTACAAGCGCTACGAACATATGGTGCAACCGCACTATACGGATGTGGAGTTCAACATCGACCTGGACCCGGAGAACCGCGTGATCGCCTACACAGCGGACATCGTTCTCCTGAACAAGAGCAACGAAGCGATCGATACGCTGTACCTCAATGTGCCGCATCGTATGGAAGTGAAGCTGGACATCCCGAACGGCGAGCTGGTCCTCAACGATGAAAAGCTGGACCAGCGCATGTACAGGCTGTCCCCTGCACTAGCCGCTGGTTCATCCATCAAGGTGAAGGTGACCGGCGGATGGCATGCCAAGGGCTTTGAGAATCGCACGGAATTCTCAGGGTTGGTCAGCAATGGATCGTTCTTCAACAACATGGAACTGATCCCGACCATCGGGTACTCCACAGGCGGTGAATTGCAGGATCGCGCGGACCGTCGTAAGCACAAACTGCCGCCAAATGACCGCATGCCGAAGCTCTCTGCAGATCCAGCGGAACGCATGCAGAACTACCTGATGGCGAACAGCGATTGGGTAAATGTGCGCACCACCATCAGCACATCACTGGACCAGATCGCTATTGCGCCCGGCTCATTGAAGAAGGAATGGCAGGCCGATGGCAAACGTTACTTCCGTTACGAACTGGACCATAAGGCGCTCAACTTCTATGCGTTCATGAGCGCACGTTATGAGGTGGCACGTGAGAAGTGGAATGATGTAGATCTGGAAGTCTACTACCAGAAGGAACACGCCGTGAACGTTCCGCGCATGCTGAATTCCATGAAGAAGTCATTGGCCTACTACAGCGAGCACTTCGGTCCGTATCCGCAGAAGCAGGCGCGCATCATCGAGTTCCCACGGTATGCGTCTTTCGCGCAGGCGTTCCCAGGTACCATGCCTTACAGTGAGAGCATCGGCTTCATCACCGACCTCACCGCCGAGGAGGACATCGACATGGTGTTCTACGTGGTGGCGCACGAGATGGGTCACCAATGGTGGGCGCACCAGGTGATGGGTGCAGAGATGCAAGGCAGTACGATGCTGAGCGAGAGCATGGCGCAGTACAGCGCGCTAATGGTGATGGAAAAGGAGTACGGGCGCACCCACATGCGCAAGTTCCTGAAGTACGAAGGCGACAAGTACCAAGAGGCTCGAGGTTCGGAGGACATCGGTGAAACGCCTTTGATGCGGGTGGAGAACCAGGGCTACATCCACTATAACAAGGGCAGCGTTGTGCTCTACGGAATGCGCGAATTCCTTGGCGAGGACACGCTGAACACCGCCTTCCGCGCGCTGGTCGATTCCTTCGGCTACGCGGAACCACCGTGGCCCACGGCGTTGGACATGTACCGCGAGATCCGTAAGGTGACACCGGACAGCCTCACCTATTTGCTGGAGGATCACTTCAAGCACATCACGCTCTACAACAATTTGATCACGGAAGCCACCGCCACCATGGACCCGGATAGCAGCTACACGGTCACCGTGAAGCTCACTGCCGAGAAGGCCCACGCCGATTCATTGGGACGCGAGACCAAGGTGCCGATGAATGACTGGATCGACATCGGCCTCTTGGGTAAAGAAAAGACCGACAAGGAAGAAGGTACGATCCTTGCACAGAAACGGATACGCTTGACCTCTGGTGTGAACACGGTAACGCTGCGATCCAAGGAACTTCCTGTGAAAGCGATGATCGACCCCATGCACCTGTTCTTCGATCGGGTTCCGGATGATAACGGGAAAACGGTGGAGCTGGAATAGCAATGTCGCGGACCCTCGCTCCCTACTCCCCATACCGCGGATCCACCTTCCAAGGCAGTTTCTCCATGTGTTGCGTACGCAGCGAATAGTGCCCGAACTCCTCTTCCACATAGCCGGTGAGAACGTAGACCCCGCGCCCACGGAACGGATAGCGCTCGGCGACAGAAGGGAACTGCGTGCTGTCCCAGAAGTCGCCTGCCGGGTCGATGAACGAACCGAAGCTCATGTACGATCCGCTGTTCGTGGTGGTGGTCTTCACGTGGATCATGTAGCCGAGCATGGTAACGCGCTTGCCTTTGTGGGCGGGCATCTCCCTAGCCGCGATCACTGCTTGTCGACCCAGTGGGTCGACGGTACAGGTGCCCGGAGCGGCGTTACCTGGCGGTAGCTTGCCTATCAGCTTGCCGTCGCGCCCCACCATCGTCAATTGCGCAGCAGGCTCGTACTCGACCATCGTGAACGGATCGCGCAGCGGGAAGCCCAACAGTTCCAATTCATCATACGCATCGGCAAGTGGATAATGATGAAGATCGGGCAACTTGGGTTCTTCCACTTTCGTGATGAAGAGATCACCATCCGTGCGAACGCTGGCAGGGCGGTGCAGCAAGGTCAACTCCCACAACAACGCAGGCTTGCTCTTGCCGGTGAAGCGCAATGCTCCAACACGAATAAGAATTCGCGCCTGCTCCACATGCAAAGGCACACGCTTCAATAGATCCTCCAGATCGGTGAACGGGCCGTTGCGTCGGCGTTGGATCAGGATAAGCTGTACCGTTTCCGTGTTCAAACTTTTCACGTTCTCGAGACCGAGGTAGATGCAGTTGTCGGTTGTCGGTTGTTGACCCGTCGCACGAGCCGCGCGCGAGGCCTGTGCGACCGATCCACTGACAACCGACAACCGATCCACCAAAGAACACAACTCCTCGCTCCTATTCACACACGGCGCTTCGATCGTCGCCCCTGCCCTCTTCGCTTCGTGCAGATAGAACTCGGTGCGGTAGAACCCACCGAAATTGTTCGCCACAGCCACCATGAATTCCAGCGGATAGTGTGCTTTCAGGTACAAGCTCTGGTAGCTCTCCACCGCATAGCTCGCACTGTGGCCTTTCGCGAAACTGAAACTCGCGAAGCTCTCGATCTGCCGCCACACCTCTTCCGGTTGCCCTGAGGGATAACCTTTCGTACTGCAGTTGTCGAAGAATTTCTTCTGCACCAATTTGAATTCCGGGCGATCGCGGTAACGGATGTTCATGCCACGTCGCACTTGGTCCGCTTCTTCCAGATCGAGGCCCGCGTACTGGCTCACCACACGCAGCACATCTTCTTGGTAGACCATCACGCCATAGGTCTCGGGCATGATGTCCATCAATTCCTTCGGCGCTTGTTTGCGTCGTTCCAGGTCGTTGTGGCGCAGCAGGTATTCGCGCATCATGCCGCTCTCCGCCACACCCGGACGAATGATGCTGCTCGCCGCCACAAGCCCGAGGTAATCGTCCACCTTCAGCTTCTTCAACAACATGCGCATGGCAGGACTTTCCACGTAGAAGCAACCGATCGTGTTACCCGTCCGGATCAGCTCCTCGATGCCGTATCTTCCTTGAAGCGAGGGATGTCGTGGATGTCCACCGCCTGTTGGCGTAATTCAGAATTTTGAATGAAGAATGAAGAATTTAGAACTGAATGCGCACTACTAGCGAGCGCAGCGTTACTTTCTCGTTCCGGTTCTGCAACGATGCTACTACGGTCGGTGCCAGTTGCACAATGCTTGGTGGGGACCGTTCTACATTCTTCATTCTGCATTCTACATTCTACATTCCCTTTTGGGCCATTCACCATCTCCACCGCATCCCGAATATGCCCCAAGCCGCGCTGGCTCAACAGATCGAATTTGTGCAAACCGAGGTCCTCGCATTCCAGCATGCTGATCTGCGTAACGGGAAAACCTTTCGGCGGACGGTGCAACGCGGTGTAGTGCGTTACCGGCTTGTCCGTGATGACGATACCGCCCGCGTGGATGCCGAAATGATGCGGCATGCCGATGAGCAACTTGCCGTACCGGATCACCGCTTGCGCCACCTTGTCCAGATCGGCACTGGTAGCGTGCCTACTGGGACGACCGCGCGCGTAGTAGCCGTGGCTTCCTTCCGATAGCGCATCGATCTCTTCCGGTGGTAAGCCAACTGCTTTGCCCAATTCGCGAATGGCACCGCGCCATTGGAAGGTGGTGTACGTGGCGATCTGCGCCGCGTGGATACCGCTTGCATTGTTGTCCCGAGCGGAGCCGAGGGGCCTGTTGTATTTGCCGAACACATAACGATACACTTCGTCGCGGTCCTTCCAACTGAAGTCGATATCGAAGTCGGGTGGTTTCTTGCGCGCCGTGCTGATGAAGCGCTCGAAGTAGAGGTTCAATTCGATCGGGTCCACATCGGTGATGCCCAAACAGTACGCCACCAAACTGTTCGCGCCACTACCCCTACCAACGTGGAAGTAACCCTTGCTGCGCGCGAAACGCACGATGTCCTGGTTGAGGAGGAAGTAGCTGATGAAGCCCATGCGCTCGATCACATCCAACTCATGTTGCATGCGCGCGAGCACTTTTGCGGTCGCGTTCGGGTAGCGGTAGCGCAGGCCCACCATGGTATCGTTGTGCAAGCGCTCCCGGTCCAATGCTTCGCTCGTTCCGAATACTTTGCGCGTCTTGTCCGTGGCATCGAAGGCGATCGTACACTGCTCCAACAAGCGCTCGGTACTCTGCACCAATTGCGGAAATGATCGGTACATGCGTCGCACTTCCTCTTCACTATGAAAGATCTCTTCCGGCGCGGCGAGCTCTTCGGGCGGCACCATGCTCACAACCGTGTTCTTCGCCATGGTGCGCAGTAAGCGGTGCGTGTTGTGATCGCGCTTGTGGCGAAAGGTGATCGGTAATAATGCGACGAGATCCTGCGTTCGTTTCGACCACGGACTGAAGGGCAAGCGCGTAAGGTCGCGCGGGGTGATGCCGATGCGCTCGTTGGGTCCGAGCTGTAGTTCCCTTCCGGCTTTCTCCAAAAGGGGAAGGGAACCGAAGGGATAGATGAAGAAGACGTCCGGCAGCTCGGGTGCACGATCGGGCAATGCCTCATCATCCAACAAGAGCGGACTGAGCAATTCGTTCAACTGCTGGAAGCCTTCGTTGTTCTTCGCGAGGCCGATGTACAGCAGGCGCGCACCACGCCGGAACTCGATGCCTGCGACCGGTCGCACTCCGAACCGATCTGCATCGCGCACGAAGTCCGGAATGCCAGCGGTGCAATTGATGTCGGTAAGCGCGAGCGTGCGCACCCCTGCCTGTTGCGCTGCTTCCAAGAGCGCCTCAGGTTTCATGACCCCGTATTGGAAACTGAACCAACTGTGTGCGTTGATGTACATGTAGATCGACGTTTTTCGCGTCGATCGTGTGGCCATAATGTAAGCAATGGATAGCTTGCAGGGATGTGGCTGGCGTGGATATCGGGCTCCCCCCGAGTCAGCCTTGCGGTGGATGCAAAAGGAAGAGGAACCCATCCCGCATCCCGCATGAGGCTGCGGGAGAACGCATCCAGCATGGGGCTGCGGGAGGACGCAGATAAATGCAGCGTGCATTGTCGTTACCCCCGGCATGCCGAAGCACCTTCGCAAACCCCAACACCAGCGAATCAGTTAGCGAGGGTACACCGCACGCACCACCAACGGACGAGCAACATGAACACGGGTATTGGATGGACTTTCAACCTTCATTCAAGAACGCAGGCAACATCACAAGCAGTTCATGTGTCTTAGCTTCACACTCTTAACCAGAACGAAAAACATGAGACTACTCTCCGCTGCCCTTTTGTTTGCCGCATCGCTTAGTGCCGGCGCACAATCCATTACCAGTACCAGCCAATTCACATGGAACCCGGATACGCTCATCGTAGCTGCTGGCACACCGATAACCATAAACGTGAACGGCAACCACGTGATGCGCGAAGTGAGCGAAGCGACGTGGGTCAATAACCAGAACACCGGCAACGGTGGCTTCGAATACGCGGGCGGCACCAATACACTTACGCTTGATGTGGCCGGCACCTACTGGTACGTTTGCGTGCCGCACGTTACCTCGGGTATGAAGGGCGTGATCATTGTTGAAGGTGGCAACACAGTTCCGGAAACTGGCACCACCACGCCGTTCAGCGTGTTCCCCAATCCTGCAAAAGACCAGATCACCGTTCTTTCCGATCGGACGCGCATTGCCTACACGAGCATCCTGGATCTGCGCGGTCGTGAGGTTTTGCGTCAGGACCTGCACGGCATGGACCAGATCAATATTTCTTCCCTTGTAGTGGGCAGCTACACCTTGATGCTTTACAATAGCAAGGGCGAAATGCAAGAGCGCCAACGATTGAGCATTACCCGCTGATCAAGCCTATTCCCATTGCACGAATGCCGCCCCACAAGGGCGGCATTCGCTTTTGCGGTATGGCAACTGAACGAAGGGCCACATGGACCCCTCTGTCCATGCAGCCCCCGTTCAACGGAACGCAACTTCGCGTTCAGTTCTTGTACTTCACCGCACCCTGTTCCAACAGGTGTGCGATGTCGTTGTTCACGCTCAGGATCAGCAGTGAGGTGGCCGTGCAGAACACCGGACTCGTGATGCAATGGTGACCGTTCCAACTGCCGTCCTCGTTCTGGATGTTCACCAAACGGCCGGTGGTCTGCTGGTACCAGTTCTTCCAACCGTTGTCCTTGGCGATCACCAACGACTCGCCGGTCTGGAGAAAGCTGAGGAATTCCTCGCCACCGTTGTTGCCGAAACCGCTGATCACGTTCTCGCTCTGCGCTTGGTCCTTTGCCGCATTGTACACTTGGTAGGCCGTGTTCAGCTTCTCGGCTTCGCCCTTGGTGTAGCCGGCATCTTCCAACGCTTTTGCGGAAACCGGTGCATCGGGTTTCCACCTTGCCATCTTTGCGGGCTTGTACGATCACCTCGCTCACTTCGCGCGCTTCCTTGGCACTGCTGCGGCTGCTACCGCTTACCGCATAGAGCGTAACACCCGCCGCGCGATCGGTGGCGACACCGCCGTTGTCCACATCGAAGTTCTTCTTCTGGAAATCGCGCGCAAGGTCCAAGGCTTCGTCATCTACTTCTGCGCCGATGGACTTTGCACTTTCCAACGCGTTGGCCGCGAACGATGATTGCAACACACCGGCCCAGCCATCGCCCTTCACACTGCCGTCCGCATTCTGCGAGCGTTGGATCATACCCACGCAGGTGTTCAGGGCGCGCATGCAGCGCAACTTTAGGGGATGCTGATCGCCCAATTTCGCAACGAGGTTCGAAAGGAATTGCGCAGCCAACGCCACGTCGATGTTCGCGCCCAACTTGCTTTGGATCTGCGTGCCTTGCAAGGTGGTGATGTTGATCGCTGTCTGCGGCGATGCGTCCACTTGTGCAAGGATGTAGTCGGTGGCCTTCTTGAGTTGTGCGGACTGTTCCCCGCTTTCCAACAAGTTGCCCATGCGCAAGAGCGCCATGCCCACCATGGCGGTGGTGGCGGGATCGCTGCTCACCGCATGCGGGTCCATGATGTCCTGCCGCGCATGGCTGCCGCTGCCGAAACCGCCATCGTTGCCCTGGGCCTTCATCAACCACTGTAGGCCGCGCTCTTCGGAAAGCATTACCGGTTTCGGTGTGGTGAGCACGAAGCCGGGATCAAGTCCTTCGCCTTCATAGACCGTTTTGAACACACAACCTTTCGGTTCGGAAAGAACGGCCAACTTTACTCCATTCGCATCGGCTTCGATAGTAGGCACATGACAAAGCGCATCGGATGTTGGCGCGCTCTGGCGGAAGGATACCAGCACCCCATAGGCACTGGTCGCAACGAGTACAATTACCAGGATCAGCAGTTTCTTGTTCATCGTGAAATGGTTTGTGTCCACAGTTAGGATGGTTTGAGTGGGCTGTTTGCATAACCGGTACACGGGGATGTGGAGAAGGTTCGATCTTGGTTGGATCGGAACGCTGAGAACGCAGATGACGCAGATAAGGGACGATAGGAAGAAGGAACGGAATGCACTTGCATTCCTTCAGCCCGGCGTACTGCACAACTGCAGGTGCTGTATCGCTACCTTCGTTCCGCTCCTACCAACGATCGCAATGTCGGCCCCGGCTGTTCTTCGCGCTGTCATTTACGATCCGGTCATGAGTTAACCCCATTTGCCCGATCAACCGATCTCCTTGCAGAACATGAACCGACTTCTACCCCTCCTCTTTCTTACGATAGGCTGCCTGCCGAGCTATTCGCAAACCACCATCACCGTTATGGATGGCGTCATCTTCCACGATGGCTATGCGGGCCTGGTTCCGGACGTAGCACCGCAGCCGGGTATCATCAAGCTTCGGAACGACTTGTTCACCAGAAAGCTTACGACGGACGAATTGGCCTCCATCGGCACCACCTTGCAAATGCGTGTGGTGATCGGTTGCATTGTGCGACAATTATGATCGCATCGGTGGCGTGAACATGGCACTGGTGCCTGCTGGTGAGGAAACCTACGATCCTGCGCTGGTGGAACACATCGAACTGGGACGCTTCATCACGCCCTTCATGAACAAGAACATCCAGCCAGATTCCGTGCCTTACGTTTTCAACGTGGACAATGTGGCGATGCTGCTGAAGGATGTCGAATTGACAAACACGTACGATATCTGGATCGAACTGGCGGTGTTCGGCGTGCCCTATGCTGCAAATACACAGGTGGCGGGTTGCTCCAACCGGAACGATGTGTTCTCCGGAAAGCTGACCTTCCAGACCAATGACCCAGTAGCAGCAGCGGACACGAATGTGCTGCTCCCGCTCTTCTTCAATACCAACATGAACAACTACCAAGCGGGTGCGACGGACACGCTTGGCCAGACCACCAGGAGCATCACCTTCCAAGTGGAGGAAGACCTGACCGACGCGTCGTTCTTCCTGATCACCTCAAACCACGGTGCCAACACCGACGGCGAGGAGTACAACAGAAGGTTCCACTATGCCTACTACAACGGTGCGTTGCGGCTCACCTACAAACCGGGGCGCCTCACGTGCGAGCCCTTCCGCCAGTTCAACACGCAAGGCAATGGGATCTATGGCTCTTCGCCCAGGACGCCTGCACAATGGCAATCCTTCAGCAACTGGTGCCCGGGCGATGTGATCGACATCCGCCGCATCGATCTCGGACCCGTTACTGCTGGCGAACACAGTTTCATGCTGCGCGTACCGACCGCAGTGTTCGCAAATGGGGAAGGGTATTTCCCGCTCTCGCTTTATTTCCAAGGCACGACATCGGGGTCCATTACCGGTATTGAGTTCGCGGATCAGGGCGGATCGGATCCTTCCCTTGCCATCTACCCGAATCCGACGAACGGTTCTTTCACGATCGAACTGCCTTCGAAGAAAGCGCAGATCACGGTAACGAACGTACTTGGTGAGATCGTGTATCAACAGAATTCCACCACTTCACGAACTCAATTGCAACTGGAGAATTCCGGCCTGTATATGGTACACGTGAGAACGGAACAAGGGACAAGTACACGGAAGGTGGTGGTTGATAAGTAGTGGTATCAAGACCGGCTTTCATTGCACCATCACGATCTTCTCAACTTCTTATATTGTTCTGATCCAGCTAGATCTCCATCAAGGATCTGGCTATATTGCAGCATGCGCCTTTCCTCCTTTCTACTTCTCTTCCTTACGTTCTGCACTCTCCATGCCCAACGTGTGCTGCATTTCACGGCCACCTCCGGGTATGATCACGGAACACGCACTGTGTCATTGGCCATGTTCAATTCCATTGCAGTGGATCTCGGTATTGAAGTCGTTGATGATCCCAGCGGAACGAACTTCTCCGACCCAGTTGCCTTGGCACAGTTCGATGCGATCATCTTCAGCAACACCAGCGGAAACGCGATACTGAATGCCGATCAACGCACGAACTTTGAGCAGTGGGTCGCCGATGGTGGACATGTGTTGGGGATCCACGCTGCCAGCGATACCTACCGGCACAGTACCGCCAATGGGAACAATACCGGCACGTGGGATTTCTATCCGGAACTGATCGGCGCCAGTGTGCAGGAGAACCCGAACCATGTGAACGGAACACCGACCTATACCGTGCAACGGGTTGGTGCGCACCCCAGCACCTACAATGTCCCTGACCAATGGGAGAAGGCCGAAGAGTATTATTACTGGGAGAATGGCTATTTCGCAGAGCTGAACACCGCCACGCTCATCGTGGAGGAAACCGTGGGACCCAACGGCCAAGTGAACAGCTACGATGCCCCGCGCCCCATGAGCTGGTACCGCACCACCGGCTACTCACGCATATTCTACACCGCCTTGGGGCACGCCACCGAGAACTATACCACCGACCTCCTTTTCCGGGCACATGTGCGCGATGCGCTCGGTTGGTTGTTGGAGAATTCCACCGGCCTGCGATCCACAACCACACGACCAACCCTACACCTCTTTCCCAATCCGGCCACGAACACGTTGATCCTGACAAGCACATCACCAATGAATGGCCTGTTGGAACTGCTCGACCCTACAGGCCGCGTGGTGCTTACTGAATTGGTGAATGGAGTGACGCATCGGTTGGATCTTTCCGGGTTAGCTGGTGGGAGTTATTTGGTACGTGTGGGTGCATCGGTGAGGGAGCGCGTGATGGTTGTGAAGTGAGGTGACTTGTTCTGAAATTGGATCATCGCAAGAACGTCAACCCAAAAAGGCTGGCGTTCTTGTGCTTCTATTCAAATACCTCACTGCAGTCATTCTACCCCTACGGCTTAACTTGAGGGTCTTGAGCAACCGACCCCTCCAGAACCTATTGCACGAGGACAACCTGCGCGCACTAAGGATCAATGCTTTTGGAAACGCGCGGATCGCGATCCTTCGTGCGAATGTATCCGTGCGATGTACATACCGGCCGGTAGGGAGGTCGCATCCACAAGGAACCCTTCCGGCATGTACCAGTATGGCAACATGAGTTGCCGCCCGGTCATATCAAGGATCTCCAGTTTGGTGGTTGGGGTGAATGGCACACTGCTGGCGATGGTGAACGAGGTGGTGACCGGGCATGGGAGCACCGTGAGGAGATCGCCTTGTTGTGGCATCCCTGATACAAGTACACCGCTATCCTGCCAGAAACGTGCGAGCAGTAGATCGGGGACCTCACCGGTGATGTGCGATTGGCCGGCCACCACCAATTTACCTTCACTCGTGGCAGCAATGGCAAGGCCGCTTTCCCTTTCGGGCAAGGCAAGAATGGAATAGCCAGCATCGCCGAAATCCGGGTCCAACACACCATCGGCGGTATAGCGGCTCACGAAAAGCTCGCGGGCGGCGCTACTACCTCCCGCTGTGGCCCCGGTAACCACCAGTTTTCCATCGGCCTGCACGATGAACGACGTGGGCACATAGGTGCTTGTTGCCGAGTTCAACGGTAAGATGCCATCGGTGCCGAAAGTGAGGTCCAGGGTACCATCGGTGTTCACCCGTGCCAATGAACCGGAGTGGAAACTCGAGGCACTGCTTGCCGTTGCCAGCAAAATAGCACGCCCTTGTGCGTCCAACTCCACCTGCACGACCTCGTCGTTATTGGGCCCGAAGTCCAAGTAGAGTATTCCAGTTCCGTTGTAGGTGTTGTCGACTGCTCCGGTGGCGGTGAACCGTGCAACGAAGTCATCGTCGGCCTGCGCGCTATGGAAGCCGGAGAACACAATGGCGCCATCTTGCTGCACGGCCGCGTCGTACGCCTTGAAATCGTCACCCGCTTCGGGTACCCATTGCACTTGTCCACTCGTGCCGAATGTATCATCGGGCGTACCATCGGGGTTCAGCATCACCAGAAGCGCGGGGGAGTCCGCAATGTTCCATGTTCCCGTGACCAGCACCCGGCCGTCATCGAGCAAGGTCATGCCGTTGAAGTAGTCGAAATTCGGGAGTGCCACCTGAGCGATACCATCGGTCCCGAACGAAGCATCCGGCGTTCCATCCTCCGCGTAGCGCGCTACTGCGATGTCCACGCCACCGGCGTTGATAAGACCACCTGCGAGGATCCGGCCATCGGGCTGAATGAGCACTTTCCCGGCCGAGATGCCGAGGGAAGCGAGTACACCCCCAGTGCCGAAACCCGCGGCCAGTGTGCCATCGGGCATGTACATATACAACGATGGCCCGCTACTGGCGACGATGCGCCCATCAGGGTATACAGCTACCGAGACGGCCGGACTTAGGGTGGGATCGACCACATAGCCACCGGTACCGAAGGTGGGGTCAAGAGCTCCAGGTTGCGCCAGAAATGGCATTGCGGCCAATAGTGCGGGGAACAAGAGGGTAAAGCGTGTGTTCATGATCGGGAGATCGGGTGGGAATTGAAAGGGTTTGTTCCTGTTCATCGTGATCCCCCTTCTGATGTGAACGATCGGGGTCCGGTGGGATATCCGGACCACGCCGTCATTGGGCTCTCCAACTTCGGAGATCTACCTCCTCGATACTTCAGCCTGACCAATGAACAGGCATAGTGGATCATGTATTACTGCTCCGTCGACGACACAAGAACGCCGACCTATTGGTCGGTGTACTCAATCGTTCTTCCGAGCGAATTCACTGCTCCATCATCAGCTTCTTGCATTCTCCCGGTCGTTCTCGTCCAGCAGGATCTTACGCGTGAGTAGGTTCTTCGGGGTAACCTCGAGGTTCTTATCCACGGCGATGTACTCCATCCATTCCTCCAAAATGAACTTCACGGCCGGTGCGTTGTTCTCTTTGTCGTCGGTACCGCGGGTGCGCATATTGTGAACTGTTTGCCCTTGGTGTTTGGACTTGAAGTTGGCTTCATACCTTAATGAAAAGCATGGAGAATGGTTCGTATAAGCTGGTGGCGGCTTCGGCGCAAGATCCCGGAAGTTGGTCGTTGACCGGAAGTAAGAACTTCGCGCATCTGATCAGGAGGAGCGCATATGAGCATGCAAAGCGCGATGGCACTTTGACCAGTAGATCGATCAAGGAGTTACGCATAAATGCACCTTCAATGACAAAAAGCAGCACCAATAAAAGTAAAAGGAGAGATACGGTTCCACGCCTCTTGCTCCTTGTTGCGCTTCTGTTGACATCAGGCACATTGCTCGTTGGGCAAGCCACGGTCCAAGGTACTGTGTTGGATTCCCGCACGCGCGCCCCCCTGCCCTTCGTGAACGTGCTCTTGGAAGGCACCACCAATGGCGCCACGACCGACCTGGAGGGTAAGTTCATCATAAGCAATGTGGCGCCCGGCCTGTACAATGTGATCGTGAGCAGTGTCGGCTACGAGCGGAAGACCGTGTTCGAGGTACAGGTGGGCACCGCGCGTCCGGTGGTATTGAACATCGAATTGGTACCAACGACCACTGAATTGAAGGAGGTCGTGATCACACAGCAACCCTTCCAACGCACAGTGGAAAGCCCCTTGTCGGTGCGTACCATCGGCAGCGCCGAGATCATGCGCAATCCCGGAGGGAACCGTGACATCAGCCGGGTGATACGATCCTTGCCCGGTGTGGCCAGCACGGCGAGTTTCCGCAACGACATCATTATCCGCGGCGGTGCACCAAATGAGAACCGATTCTATTTGGACGGCATCGAAGTGCCAACTATCAACCACTTCAGCACGCAAGGGTCCAGCGGCGGCCCAGTAGGTATGATCAATGTCAACTTCATCCGCGAGGTGGATGTGATCACGGGTGCCTTTCCTGCGGCGCGGGGCAACACGCTCAGCTCCGTCTTCGAATTCAAGCAGCCCGACGGCAGCTCCGAACGCCGAGCATTCACCTTCATGTTGGGCAGTAGCGATGCAGGCTTCACCTACGACGGGCCCACAGGTCCCAAGGCCACCACCATCATTTCCGTGCGGCGTTCCTATCTGCAATTCCTCTTCCAAGCGCTCAAGCTTCCGTTCCTGCCCATCTACAACGATGCCCAGTTCAAGCACCGCATCCAACTCAATGACAAGAGCAGACTTACGTTCATCGGCCTAGGGGCCTACGACGACCTCAAACTGAATTCGGCCGCCAACAACGGGGTTACCGATGAGGAGACCTTCGAGCGCAACCAATATATCCTGGGCAACATACCTGTCAACAAGCAGTGGAACTACACCGTTGGGGCGCGCTTCGATCGTTTCGTGAAGAAGGGGCTGCACACCCTCGTGGCCAGCCGCAGCATGCTCTCCAATTCCTCGAAGAAATACCGGTACAACGACGATACGGATCCTGCAGGTCTGTTGTTGGACTACCAGAGCCAAGAGTCCGAGAACAAGGTCCGCTACGAAGCCACGATGACATTTGGTGGGTGGCGCTTTGTGGGAGGTGTGAACTACGAACGGGCGAGATATACTACCGATACCTATTCGCAGCGCATCTTGAACGGGCAGGCAACGATCATCGACTATTCCAGTGCGTTGTCCTTCAATAAGTTCGGCGGGTTCGCGCAAGCAAGCCGAACCTTCGGTAAGTTTTCCGGCAGCGTTGGCGTTCGAACCGACTTTACCGGGTTGGGTGCTGCCACTGGCGATCCGATCGACCAGCTTTCGCCACGCCTTTCGTTGTCCTATGCCGTCAACGGTTCCATCAACATCAACGCCAACGTGGGCCGCTTCTTCCAATTGCCACCCTACACGGTGTTGGGCTACCGTGAACAGGGTGCCCTGGTGAACCTGAACAACGGCATCGGTTACATCCAAGCCGATCACGTGGTTGCAGGGTTCGAGTATTTCACGAAGGTGAACACCAAGTTCTCCGTGGAGGGGTTCCACAAGTGGTACGACCGCTACCCCATGCTCCTACAAAAGGGTGTCAGTCTGGCCAATCTGGGTGGTGACTTCGGTGTCATCGGCAACGAGCCAGCAGCACCAGTGTCAAAAGGAAGGGCGTATGGTGTGGAATTCCTGGCCCAACAAAAGCTGTTCAAGGGTTTCTATGGGATCGTGGCCTACACCTTCGTACGGAGCGAGTTCACCAATGCCGATGGTGGCTATGCGCCCAGCAGCTGGGACTATGGCCATATCATCAACCTTACAGCCGGCAAACGCTTGCCCAGGAATTGGGAGGTTGGCGTTAATTGGCGTTACCAAGGAGGTGGGCCCTATACGCCCTTCGATATAGCGACATCCTCCCTCATTACCGCATGGGATGCCACCCAACAGGGCACGCCCGACTGGGGGCTGATCAATACCCAACGGCTGCCTTCGTTCAACCAATTGAATGCGCGCGTGGACAAACGGTGGTACTTCAAAAAATGGTCGCTGAACCTCTATTTGGACATAGAGAACCTCCTTGGCAGTGCGGTCACTGGCCCTGATTTCGTAGATGTGGTGCGCGATGCCAATGGCTTGCCTGTGTTGGACCCCAACGATGCCACACGGTATCAGACCAAGGTCGTAAGCAACGCATCCACCACCCGGGTCCCCAGCATCGGGATCATGGTGGAGTTCTGATGTCCAATACTTGAAAAAGCCCAGCGTTCGCAGGGCTTTTGTGGGTCGTACTGGATCCGGAACAGTGACCTTCCCGCCTGAGCCGCGGGACGTTCTACACCTCCCGGTGCACAGCGGGATGAGCTATGCCTCCATTACCTGAACCCCTCACAAGGTCTTCGCTTCGAAACCCTATGAATAAATAGGCGATCGAGAGAGCTTGGCAGGAAATCTTCCGTGGCTTGTTTCACCCCAACGCAGAACGCCGACCCAAAAGGTCGGCGTTCCATTTCAAAAGCCGTAGTTCTAGCTGTACGCTTCGATGGACTTACCGGCCTTCTTACGGTCGTTCTCGTCCAACAGGATCTTGCGCATGCGCAGGCTCTTGGGCGTTACTTCCAGGTACTCATCGTGCGCGATGTATTCCATGCACTCTTCCAAGCTGAACTTCACCGCAGGGGCGATGTTCTCTTTGTTATCGGTACCACTTGCGCGCATGTTGGTGAGCTGCTTTCCCTTGAGCACGTTCACCACGAGGTCGTCGGTCTTGGGGTTCTCGCCGATCACTTGGCCACCGTAGATCTCTTCTCCTGGATCCACGAAGAACTTGCCGCGGTCCTGCAGCTTGTTGATGCTGAAGGCGACCGCGGTTCCTGTTCCTTGGCTGATGATGCTTGCTGCACGACGCACGCCCAATTCACCCTTGTATGGCTCGTATGCCTTGAAACGGTGTGCGATGATCGCCTCCCCTTCCGTTGCGGTAAGGAGCGGGTTGCGCAGGCCGATGATGCCACGGGCCGGGATGCTGAACTCAACATGTACACGGTCGTTCTTCAATTCCATGCTGAGCATTTCGCCTTTGCGACGGCTCACCAGATCGATCACTTTGCTGCTGAATTCTTCCGGAACCTGCACCGTTAATACTTCGACCGGTTCGCAACGCTCGCCGTCGATCTCCTTCATGATCACCTGCGGCTGCCCAAGTTGGAACTCGTAGCCTTCGCGACGCATGGTCTCCACCAGAATGCCGATGTGCAGGATACCCCGACCGTAGACAAGTAGTTTGTCCGGGCTGTTGGTCTCTTCCACACGCATCGCGAGGTTCTTCTCGATCTCCTTGAATAGGCGATCACGCAAGTGACGGCTGGTCACGAAATCGCCTTCTCTGCCGAAGAATGGTGAGGTATTGATCGTGAAGAGCATGCTCATGGTGGGCTCGTCCACCTTGAAGCCTGGCAAACCTTCCGGATTCTCGAAGTCGGCCACGGTATCGCCGATGTCGAAGCCTTCCAAGCCCATGATCGCACAGAGCTCACCACTGTACAATTCGCGGTCCTTCACCTTCTCTTTTCCGAGGCCTTCGAAGACCATCAGTTCGGCCACTTTGCCTTTGGTGATCCGACCATCGTTCTTCACCATGCTCACGTTCTGACCGGGCTTGATGGAACCCCGACGCACACGGCCCACGGCGATACGGCCTTGGAAGCTGCTATAGTCCAAGCTGGTGATGCGCATTTGCAAGCTGCCATCTACCTTCTTCGGTGCAGGGATGTGCTCCAGGATCATGTCCAACAGGTAGCTCACATCTTCGGTCGGGTTCTTCCAATCGGGACCCATCCAACCTTGCTTGCTGCTTCCATAGACAACCGGGAAATCCAGCTGATCTTCGTTCGCTTCCAAGGTGAACATCAGGTCGAATACCTGTTCGTGAACCTCTTCAGGTGTGCAGTTCGGCTTGTCCACTTTGTTGATCACCACGATGGGCTTCAAACCCAACTCCAAGGCCTTGCCCAATACGAAACGCGTTTGCGGCATGGCTCCTTCAAACGCATCCACCAGCAGGATCACGCCGTCCGCCATGTTCAGCACGCGCTCCACTTCACCGCCGAAGTCACTGTGGCCGGGGGTATCGATCACGTTGATCTTGATCCCCTTGTAGCGCACGCTCACGTTCTTGGAAAGAATTGTGATGCCGCGCTCGCGCTCCAGGTCGTTGTTGTCCAACAAGAGATCAGTGGTGGCTTGGTTCTCCCGGAACAGCTGGCACTGGTGAAGGATCTTGTCCACCAAGGTGGTCTTTCCGTGGTCGACGTGGGCGATAATGGCAATGTTGCGTAGCTCGGTCATGTATAGGGCCGTAAAAAGGCCCGCAAAGGTAGCCTTTCTCCTCGGATATTCAGGACAACACTATCTTCGCCGCCGCTTAGCCGCGAGGCAAGGCAACTGGCCCCGTAGTTCAACTGGATAGAATGGCAGATTCCGGTTCTGTTGGTTAGAGGTTCGAATCCTCTCGGGGTCACAAAAGGAAGCGTCCGAAAGGGCGCTTTTCTTGTTGAAGATGTCGCCTGCATGCCGCCGGACGGATCAGCGATGGTTCTTGCGGAAGTAGACCTTCATGTCGTCCCAAGCGGGAAGCGCGGCCAGGACGATGAGCAGCAAGGCCAAGGGAATGGTAGTTGAATAGCCGAAGAACCTGAACCCGAAGGCTCCGCTAACGCCACCCACGAAAAAGCAACTGAGCAAAGTGGCGAGCATGCGCAATCGGCCCGCATCAGCGCCCACCTTTGGAAGACCGACCCGCGAAGGTGCATTCCAATACGCCATGCGTCCAAGTTGGATCCCCATATCCGTAATGATGCCGGTAACATGCGTCGTCCGAATAACCGCGTTGGACAATTTGGTGACCACCGCGTTCTGCAGCCCCATCAAGAAGCTGAGCACAAGAACGAGCGCCGTGATCGCCCACGCGCCTTGATGGCCCACCCTCGCCCCGGCAACGCCGAAGATCAAAAGCAAAAATGCTTCCAGCAAAAGCGGCAACACATACTCGCTGTGCATACGGCGACGACGCGAAAAATTGATCAGAATGGCACAACAAGCCGCACCGGATAGGAACGCCAACACCGCACCCACCCCCGTCAAGATCGTTCCCGGATCGCCCAAGGCAATACTGTCCGCCATGGAAGAAACGATCCCGGTCATGTGCGAGGTGTAACGCCGAACGGCCAAGAAGCCCCCTGCATTGATAGCGCCTGCAATAAAGGCAAGTACATACCCGAGCTGCCGGTCGGCTTCTTGGGTGCGCTTGCGCCCTGTAAGCCTACGGGAGATCTTCCGCAGCATGGTGGTTGGTGGCCATTCCAGCGCAAAGGAAGGAATGTTCACGTAAGCGTGACCCGTACGTTCGATCGGACCCGACCAACATCGCGTCACATCAGGGTTGAATGGATCGACCCAATATGGTTTGTGGTATGCTGTTGGCTGAACGTTCCGCACCTTCGCATCATGCGCATCGACAAATTCCTCTGGTGCATCCGCCTCTTCAAGACGCGCAGCCTGGCCACGGATGCCATCAAGCGAGAACAAGTGCGCATCAACGACCGGGTCGTGAAGCCTTCCGCTGAAGTAAAGGTCGGCAACATGATCGCATTGCGCGAACCACCGATCTGGCGGAGTTGGGAGATAAACTCCATCCCCTCTTCCCGCGTGGGTGCCAAACTGGTGCCCGACCTGATCCGCGAAACCACCTCCTTCGGAGACCTGGAGAAACGGGAGTTGGCAAGGCTGGCACGCACCGAACACCGAGATCCCGGCGATGGCCGACCCACAAAAAGGGATCGGCGGGACATGGAACGGTTCACCCAAGATTGAACCAGCCGTCACAGGCTTAACACTTCTTCGCACTCGCTTTTGTCCTTTTCGCGTCCGGTGGAATAGCTTCGAACTTCAAATCAAATGACCATGTTGAAGACCTTCCTCCTGATGCCCCTGGCCGCCGTGTTCCAAGGTGGTGCCGCGCAAGAAGCGATCGCACCACAAGAACCAACGGAACGCAAAGTGCGGATCGAGATCGTGACCACCGAGAACGGCGAGACCAAGCGCGTGACCAAGGAATTCGATGCAGCGAACGATCAGGAAATGCAAGAGGCATTGAAGGAACTGGGCGTTCTGGACCACATCAATTTTAATGGCGATGGAGAAAATGTCACCATCGATATCCGCCGCTCTGGTGGTGATGCGGAGGACGATGTGTTCCTGCATATGGCACCTATGCCGCCCCTACCTCCTATGCCTCTAGGGAGCGGCACCTGCGACCCAACAGCCTACCTCGGCGTGGCCACGCGGGCCATAAATGCCGAAATTGCAAAGGAGATGAAGCTGCCTGTACAGTCGGGTGTGCTGGTGAATGAAGTGGTGGAAGGATCTGCGGCGGCCAAAGCAGGATTGGAAGAAGGCGATGTGATCACCGAGTTGGACGGAAAAGCAGTAAAACGGTCCGATGAGTTCGTTGAACTGATACGCGCACATCAACCCGGCGACAAGGTGAAGTTGACATGGTACCGCGATGGCAAAAAGCAGAATGCCTCCGTGGAATTGGGTGAACGAAAGACGGAGTCGTATTCATACGCCTTCGGCCCAGAACACGGCAGTGCAGGTGCCGACTTGGAGAGCTATTATGGTGACGGCGAATGGAACGAAGCACCGCGTGCATTCCTCGGTGTTACCCCGGGTGAAGGGGAAGGTGCTGGGGCAGTCATCGATTCGGTGGAGGAAGGAACCGCCGCAGCGAAAATGGGCCTGCAAGAAGGTGATCGCATCACGCGGATCAACGATGAACCCATCGATGACTTCGACGACCTTTCCACTACCGTGAAGTCCAAGGATCCTGGCGACGAAGTAGCGGTCACCGTGCAGCGTGCTGGTGAGGAATTAGTGCTCTCTGGCACGCTTGGAGAACGCAGTTCAAATCGTTCGTACAGGTTCAACTACGATACCGACGAGGGCGATGGTCCCCGAACGTTCGAGTTCCATGGAATGGCTCCCGAAGACCGCGATGTGTTGCGCAGCGAAATGGACCAGCTACGCAAGGAAATGAATGAATTGCGTCGCGAACGCGGCAGTGACCGTCGTGTGGAGACCCACATAACGATCGAGGCCATGCCGCTCAACGCCGAAGAGAAAGCATTGCTGAAGAGCAAGGGCGTGAACAACTTGGATGCGCTCCTCAAGCTGGGCGATCTGCGCGTGTACCCCAATCCGAGCAACGGTTTCTTCCGCCTACAATTCGATGTTCCAGAGGCGGGAGATCTTTTCGTGAACGTGCATGACGGAACGGGAACCAAGGTCTACGAAGAACGGATCACCGGTTTCAAAGGCCGCTACGAGCGCACCTTGGACCTCACGGACAAAGCCACTGGCAACTACTTCCTGGTGATCGAACAGAACGGAAAGAGCGCCGCGCAAAAACTTGTGAAGCAATAGTTCGGTTTTAGGTGAAGGGAGTGTCGGGGGTGCATCGCATCCCTTGCACTCCTTTTCTCTTTCGCATCTTTACCGGACCATGAAGATCCTGATCCGCCTCATTATTTCAACGATCGCCGTACTGGTTGCAGACCTGCTGCTGAGCGGCGTAAGCCTTGGCGACATGAGCCAGACCAATGGCTTACTTACCGCCTTGCTCGTGGCTGCAGTATTGGGTCTTTTGAATGCTTTACTGAAGCCGATACTGGTGCTCTTGACATTGCCCGTTACGATCCTAACGTTGGGCCTTTTCCTCTTGGTGATCAATGCGGGGATCGTCCTGATCGCAGCCAAACTCATTGATGGCTTCCAAGTGGACAGCTTTTGGTGGGCGCTCGGCTTCAGCCTGCTCCTTTCCATGGTGACAAGCATCCTTAGTGCATTCGATGGTGGGTCGAAACCGCGGGAGGAATAAGAGCAGGAACACGGTCAGGGGCAAGAGCTAGAATTGCCACACTGCCCAGTTGCCCCCTGCTGATTGCGCACTCCCAACTGCGTAGTGCCCATTGCCTCGTGCGCTTGTTAGCTGCAAACTAACTCCCGTCAAGCATTCGTCCCAGCCCGCCTAGCACACTACCCTCTCCTTTGCTTTTACCACCCGAACTTGGTGCCGAGGCAATGATGTTATCCGCCAAGCGGCTGAATGGTAGGCTCTGGATCCATACGTGACCGGGGCCTCGCAAGTGCGCAAGAAATAGGCCTTCCCCACCGAACAAGGTGTTCTTGATGCCTCCGATGAATTTGATGTCGTAGTCCACGGTCTGCGTCAGTGCAACCAAGCATCCCGTATCCACCCGAAGTGTTTCGCCGGGAGCGAGTTCGCGTTGTATTGTTGTGCCCCCCGCGTGGATATAGACCTGACCATCTCCTTCCAACTTTTGCATGATGAAGCCTTCGCCTCCGAAGAAGCCCACACCCAATCTCTTCTGGAATTCGATGCCAATGCTCACGCCTTTCGCAGCACAGAGGAAACTGTCCTTCTGGCAGATCAACTTTCCTTGGTAGTCGAGCAGGTCCAAGGGCATTATCTTGCCCGGATAGGCTGCTGCGAACCACGCGGTGCGCCGGGTCAGTGACGTATTGGTGTAGGTGGTCATAAATAAACTTTCACCCGTAAGCACGCGTTTGCCCGCACCCCAAAGCTTGTCCATGAACCCCTGTTCCCTTCCATTGCCGTCACCGAAAATGGTCTTCATCTCGATACCGTCGTCCATCATCATCAGGGCACCGGCTTCGGCTAGGACGGTCTCTTGCGGATCAAGCGTTATCTCTACACATTGCATATCATCACCAACAATGCGGTGATCGAGTTCATGGGATTGGCGGGTCATCTGTTGGGCAGTTTGGAAGGGGAAAATTACATGCATTCCACGACGAACTCCAAGGGATCACATGAACGGCTAGCGCACTGCATGGATGGTCCTTGTAGCCGAGTCCAGCTGAGCGCGCCTTGCACATCAGAAGATCCCGAACGCCCCATTGATCCGATCCCATACCTTCGCCTACTCTGCCCTAAGAACCTTGCATGTTCACGACGAAGAAGCTGACACCGATCGCGAAAGGAACCTCCGGACCATCGCAGGACATCCTGCTGAAGGCATGGGAATTAATGTGTACCGCCAAAGCGATGACCGAGCTGTACGAGGAGAACGCCAAGTTCACGGCCAAATACGTGCATGCAACAAGCCGCGGTCATGAAGCAATTCAACTCGCGCTCGGTCTGCAACTGAAGCCACAAGACTTCGTGGCACCCTACTACCGCGATGACAGCATATTGCTTGCCATCGGCATGGAACCATACGAGCTTATGTTGCAATTGATGGCCAAGCGTGACGACCCGTTCAGCGGTGGTCGCACCTACTATGGTCACCCCAGTCTTCGCCGCGACGACATGCCGAAGATCCCGCACCAGAGCAGTGCCACGGGCATGCAGGCCATCCCCACCACGGGAGTTGCATTGGGGCTTTGGTACAAGGAACGAGCCGGCATTGCAGAGGACCACACCGGTGAATTGCCCGTGGTGGTTTGTTCGCTCGGTGATGCATCCATCACCGAAGGGGAAGTGGCTGAAGCGTTCCAAATGGCCGTGCTCAAGAAGTTGCCGATCATCTACTTGGTGCAGGACAATGAGTGGGACATCAGCGCCAGTGCCGATGAGATCCGCGCCGGCGATGCCAGTGATTACGCAAAAGGATTCAAGGGATTGGAAGTACGTCAAGTGGATGGCTCCGATTTCAACGTCTCGTACAATACGTTGGAGGAAGTGATCGCGATCGTGCGCAAGGAACGGCGACCTTTTCTGGTGCATGCAAAGGTGCCTTTGTTGAACCACCATACCAGCGGAGTGCGCATGGAGTTCTATCGCACTCCGGAGAACATGGCGGAGCACCAGAAGCGCGACCCGTATCCGAAGTTCCTTCAGTTCTGTTTGGACAACCGCATTCAATTGGATGGTTTGAAACAGATCGAACAAAGAGCGATCGCTCGTGTGAAAGCTGATTTCGAACGCGCCAAAGCGGCCGAAGATCCCACTGCTCAGGACCTGCACACGCACATGTTCGCCCCTACCCCGATAACGGAAGAAACTGGCGAACGCGCACCGAAGGATCGTGAACCCACGGTGATGGTGGATAGCGCCCTCTTCGCGATCCGCGAGCTGATGCAGGAGGATCCGCGATGCCTGTTGTACGGTCAGGATGTCGGCGCAAGGTTGGGAGGTGTATTACGCGTGGCGGCGACATTGGCCCGTGATTTCGGTGGACATCGCGTATTCAACACACCGATCCAAGAAGCGTTCATCATCGGTAGTACGGTGGGAATGAGTGCTGCCGGACTTAAGCCGATCGTGGAAGTTCAATTCGCGGATTACATCTGGCCCGGGTTGAACCAATTGTTCACCGAGGTGGCGCGCAGCTGTTACTTGAGCAATGGCAAGTGGCCGGTAAGCTGCATCCTTCGCGTACCGATCGGTGCGTATGGAAGTGGCGGCCCTTATCACAGCAGCAGCGTGGAAAGCGTTTTGTGCAACATCAAAGGGATCAAGATCGCCTACCCCAGTACCGGTGCCGACCTTAAAGGTTTGATGAAAGCCGCCTATCACGACCCCAATCCGGTGGTTATGCTCGAACACAAAGGACTCTACTGGAGCAAGATCAAGGGAACTGAAGATGCCAAGACCATAGAACCTTCGGCGGATTACATGATCCCGTTCGGCAAAGCGCGGATCGTGCAGGAAGCGGATCCTGCACGGATCGACAAAGGCGAAGCGGCCGTAGTGGTCACTTACGGAATGGGCGTGTATTGGGCGAAGGCCGCAGCCAAAGAGTTCGCTGGGCGCATCACGATCATTGACCTACGGACACTGGTGCCCTTGGATGAGGAAACAGTGATGAACGCCGTGAACAAGCACGGTAGATGTCTTGTGCTTACGGAAGAGCAATTGACAAACTCCTTCGCACAAGCACTGGCCGGCCGGATAAGTGATGTGTGCTTCAAACAACTGGATGCGCCTGTGCGCACGTATGGCTCCGTTGATATGCCAGCGGTCCCGTTGAACAGCACCTTGGAGGCGGCAATGATCCCGAACGCTGAAAAGGTTGCGACAGTGCTAGAAGAATTGCTCACTTTTTGAGCATGGAACAGCGCTTCATCCGCGTAACCCGAACAGCTCGATACCATGTGTTGGGAGATGCGCAGAAGGCGAAACGGATCTGGATCGTCTTACATGGTTACGGCCAACTTGCGCGGTATTTCCTCAATAAATTCGAAGGGCTTGGGACCGATCTCCTGATCGTGGCCCCAGAAGGTCTTTCCCGTTTCTACACCGATGTTTCCCATCAACGTGTGGGCGCAACTTGGATGACACGGGAGGATCGTGACCATGAGATCGTGGACCACGTGGAGTACCTCGACACCCTCGTCGCCGAGATCCAAAAAGAGGCGTTGCCGGATGCAACCTGGGGGGTACTTGGTTTCTCACAAGGCGTCGCCACCGCATGTAGATGGCTCATGCGGGGAAATACGAAAGTGGACAATGTCGTGCTTTGGGGTGGACAGCTTCCACCGGATATGGACCGAGCAAGGATCATGGAACGATTCACCGGAATGCATGTCCAGCTCGTTCACGGAACAGACGACAAGCTTGTTCCAGCAACAGTAACCGACCTTTCATTACAGACATTGAAAGCCGCTGGTGTAAGAGCCACGGTGGTGAAGTACGAAGGTGGCCACGACCTGGAACCAGTGACCCTGGCTCGCTGTCTTAACCCCTGATCGGATGGTGGGATACATGGAATACGGATGGTTCTGTTCTGCAACCCAGAAGCGGGAACATACTTTCGAACCAACAAACAACAACTGATCATGACAAAAGCACTACTCCTGTCTTTTATCGCTACGGCGCCATTGATGTTGACCGCGCAAACGGACAACTACGCGAATGGATCCACGGTTGCGGACTTCACCGTGACCGATACCCATGGCCAGGTCCACAACCTGAACGCTTATGCTGCGGCCGGCAAGTACGTGTTGCTCGACTTCTTCTTCTATGATTGTCCGCCTTGCCAAGCGAATGCCCCTTACTACAGTGAACTGTATGAGACCTATGGCTGTAATGGCGGAAACCTGATCTGTATTGAGGTCAACAATGGAACGGATACCGATGCCCGATCCGAAGCCTTCTCAGAAGATTTTGCACCGGGATATGCTCACCCACCCGTGGTCGGACAAGTTGATGGTGATGCGCTGACCAACACATTTGGCGTTTCGGCATTCCCAACCTTCGCACTTATTTCACCGGCCAAGATCATGTTGAACCGTGATATCTATCCGATCAGCAGTATGAACACTTTCGTGAACGCTTTTCCCGCGAACAGTGGCATCAATGTACAGTCATGTGCCGTTGGGATCGATGAGCAGGATCAAGTCCGGTTCGATGAGATCTATCCCGTCCCTAGCAACGGAACATTCAACTTGAAGATCGCTTCACGCAGTAATGCAAAATTGACCGTGCGTGTCCTTAACACACTGGGCCAAACAGTGCACACGGAGTTGCTAAGCGGATCTTTTGGAAATAGCGTTCGGCCCCTCGACCTGACTTCCTTGAGCGACGGTCAATACGTTTTGCAATTGAATGCAGGTGCGAACATCATGGATATGCAACGCATCGTTATCGCGCACTGATCTACACATCTTATCCCAATTGAAAAAGCCTCTGATCAAGAGGCTTTTTCAATTGAACGCGTTCACGGATCAGAAGTTCACGGGAGGTTGATCGTTCTTCCAGTCCAAAAGCTCATCGATCGTATGTACTGAAACTGAATGGTAATTGGGGCGCGCTTCCAAATAGATCGCTTGCGCCAGGATCTTCCCTTTGTCCGTTCCCTTGAGAGCAGTGTAAAGGGGGACCAAAAATTTTCTCCGACCAACAGTATTGAGGAATTGATCCAATCGCACATAGCCCTCACTATGGTTGTTACGGATGCATTGCTCCAACCACGCACTTAGGATCTCTGCATTGCCGCTTCTTGTGAAACTGAAGGACTTGTCCAACTCGTTCATTTGTTGTGGGCTCATTTCCTTAGGAAGGTGCCGAAGGAAATGCATCCATTCGAATGCGCTCCAGTTCTTGGTTTGCAGTTCTTTCGCCGGCTTGCCCGCCACCCATGCTGTCCGTTGTGCGTCCACTTTCGCGAACAGATCACTTACCGGAACAGGTGCATCCGGAGGAAGGCCAACACCATCCACCCATGCATTGATATTCAGCTTCACGTTATTGGGAGCCAACAGTTCCTTGTCCAAATAAACCAGGAACATGTCCGTGGTCATGCTCTGGAATGCGAAACGGTCGAAGTAATCGCGAACGAACGCATCGAATTTCTTGCGCCCGACCTTCGACTCCAGTAAGCGAAGGAATGCAGCACCTTTCTCGTAGGCGATGTCTGTCATCCCGTCATCGGGATCCCTTCCTTCCAGGTCCAATCGCAATTTGCTGTCCTCAGGGTGTTTGCTCTCCGCGATCTGCTTCAATGTGGCGTTCAGGTCATCACGACCCAACTGTTGCAACATGCCGGCGTACTCTTTTCCATACAACGCTTCGCTGATCCTCCCTTCAAAGTAGACCGTGAAACCCTCGTTCAGCCAGAAGTCGTTCCACGTGGCATTGGTCACCAAGTTGCCGCTCCAACTGTGGGCAAGTTCGTGTGCCACCAAGCTCGTGAGCGACCTATCGCCGGCAAGAATGGTGGGCGTGGCGAATGTGAGCCGTGGATTTTCCATACCACCGAACGGAAAGCTCGGCGGCAGAACAATGACATCATATCGTCCCCAACGGTAAGGTCCATAGAGCGCTTCAGCCGCGGCAAGCATCTTTCCTGTATCGGCAAACTCCCACGCGGCCTTGTCCACAACACCCCGTTCGGCATATACACCAGTACGATCATCGATGGACTTGAACGCCAGATCACCAACCGCCAAAGCGATCAGGTAAGCTGGGATCGGCTCTTCCATTTGGAAGGTATAGACCCCATCATTCGACCGCTTCTGAGGATTGGAAGCACTCATCACCGCCATCAACTCCGTTGGCACCTTGACCTTAGCTGAATACGTGAACCTGATCCCTGGACTGTCCTGGACCGGGATCCAGCTACGCGTTAGGATCGCTTGACCTTGGGTGAATAGGAAGGGATGTTCCTTATCCATGGTCTGCTGGGGTACCAACCATTGCAATGCCTTCGCATTCTTGCCCGTGCTGTATTCGACCTTGATCCGTTCGATGCCTATTGGGAGATCAACTTTAAGCGCACGACCCAATAACGTACTGTCGCCGAGGGAATGGACCAGAGCGTTCCCAGTGCTATCCGTCACGGAAATAATGGTCAATCCATCCGTATCCAGAACGATCTGTTTTGTCGTGGCCTGAATATCGAATGCAGCGGTACCATGGATCTGTTGAGCCAACATGTCGACAGTGATGTCGAGGTCCATGTGCGTGATCACCGCCTCATTGGGAAGGGCATTGCTGTGCGTGTCCATTACGTATTTGGTTGTATCCAGGACGCTCTCGATCGTGTTGTCCGGATCTGTCGCTTCAGTGCCGCATGCGGTGAGAAGTACAAGAGCACCTATGCGACCCATAGGGGAGAGAAATGCCATGGCGCGTTGATTAAGGTGGGCAAAAGTACACCACCTGCCGAACTACCGCCTGAACTCAACGGCGATACAAAATGCGGGGCCGGAGCGAAGTGATCATTTCTGCTGTAGTGCAGGGTCGGTAGCAACCATTTGGCGGTTGTGCTCCACCAACAATCGACCGTTGCTCTTATGGAAATTGATCTTTCCAACGGGTTGTGCATAGTGCAAGGGCTGTACGGTATCCATGGGAGCCAGGACCACATCGAATTCCACCACGTGCTTCTTGTCTCCTACCTTCTTCTTCACATCCTTGGTGTCGATCATTACTGTTTTCGAAACACTACCCACTTGCTCGAAACGCAATTCGTACCGTTCGCCATCCTTTGCATGGATCTCGAACTTACCACGGCCAAAGAGGAGGACCTTATCACAAGAGTAAACACCTACATCCAGAGTAAGGTCAACCGCTGTGGTCACTTGGTCGGATACAATGACCTGACCCTTTATCAGGACCATATCGGATGTTTGTGACCAAGCTTTGAAAGGCAGTGTTGCCAAGAAGCCCAGGACGATCGCAGTGGCTATTGGGGCTAAAGGACGTGCGAAGGTTTTCATTGCAATACCAAGGTTTAGTGGCTTCCTTGTTGAGGGCAAAACTATCGTGACCGGGAACGGACCACAATACCCACTTATTGGTATCCGATGCACCTATTTCTAACCTGTTCAATTACATCCGTTGGATCATGGTTTGGAGCTTTGGCCGAACGGCCTCCTTTTCTTTCCAGTCGGTGTGACTGGTCCCGCAGTCCTTCTCTATTGTATGCGGGACGAACCAGCGACCCTCCCGCCACCACGGCGGGATGCGCTACCGTGCTCAGTTGAATAGAATGAAGAAAGCCGCCTCTGTTGGGACGGCTTTCAAACCAGTCGGGGTGACTGGTCCCGCAGTCCTTGTCTACTGTATGCGGGACGAACCAGCGACACTCCCGCCACCACGGCGGGATGCGCTACCGTCCACAGTTGAATAGAATGAAGAAAGCCGCCTCTGTTGAGACGGCTTTCAAACCAGTCGGGGTGACTGGTCCCGCAGTCCTTCTCTATTGTATGCGGGACGAACCAGCGACCCTCCCGCCACCACGGCGGGATGCGCTACCGTGCACAGTTGAATAGAATGAAGAAAGCCGCCTCTGTTGAGACGGCTTTCAAACCAGTCGGGGTGACTGGACTCGAACCAGCGACCCCTTGCACCCCATGCAAGTGCGCTACCGGGCTGCGCTACACCCCGAAACTCCTTGTCCCGCACTTCGCAGCGACCATCCCGCCCGCAGGCGGGATGCGCTACCGGGCTGCGCTACACCCTGAAGGGCCGCAAATCTAAGAAAGTATTGATCCCTCTTGTTCAACAAACAAGTACTGATCCCACTTCCTTTGGCTCCCGGACCGAAAACACAGTATGCCCAGAACATGTTGATGGAGTTCGTTGTTCCTGAGAACATCCGCGGTTCAACACTGTTCCTTACAAAGGGTAACTCGAAGTACCTCGAACGGATGGCACAAGCGCTTATCGTTCTGGACAGACAAGGCGCGACGAAAGGAAGTTACCTATTGGTAACTGACTGAGAAGCAACGCCGGATGACCGAACGAGAAGTGCCTGCCCGAAGGGTCGGCCTGTGGGCCGATGCCGCCGGAGTGAGGTACTTCGAGGTACCCTAAAGTCAAACCACACTCCGGGCTACTTCTACCGTTCATCAGGTTTTGGGATCGATCAGAGGTGTACCATCTACTTTTGCCGACCTTCCAAAAGCAACTATGCGGATCGCACTTTTCCTTTTCTATTGTTCTTCGCTTTTCATATTCACCTCCGCAGCGGCCCAGAAGGGCTTTACGGTTAGCGGCTATGTGAAGGATGCCACCACGGGCGAGACCTTGGTCGGTGCCAACGTATATGTGCGCGAAACCATGAAAGGCACTGCTACCAACAATTTCGGGTATTACGTACTGAACCTTCCACTGGGCACGCACACGCTTGTGATGCAATATGTGGGGTATGAAGATGATGAGCGGACTGTTACGCTAACCGCAGACCAGAAAGTCAATATCGAAGCTCGCCCAAAGGCGATCCAAGCTAAGGAATTTGAAGTGGTAGGCGAGCGAGGTGCGGACAACACCGAAGACACGCGGATGGGAACGATCGAGCTGGATGTGCAGAAGCTGAGCACCCTGCCTGCCCTTTTTGGCGAAGTGGATATTCTCAAAACGATCCAATTCCTACCCGGTGTGGCCAGTAATGGCGAAGGGAACAGCGGTTTCTATGTGCGCGGCGGAGGGCCCGACCAGAACTTGATCCTGCTGGACAATGCAACCGTGTACAACGCAAGCCACCTATTCGGTTTCTTCAGTGTGTTCAATGCGGATGCGATCAAGAACATCGAATTGATCAAAGGCGGCATGCCTGCGAACTATGGTGGTCGCATTTCCTCTGTTCTGGACATCACCATGAAGGAGGGAAATGAAAAGAAGATCCACGCGCAAGGCGGTATCGGACTGATCGCATCACGCCTAACGATCGAAGGTCCGATCCTGAAGGACAAGGCATCCTTCATCGTAAGTGGCAGGCGCACCTACATCGATGTGCTTACCAAACCGTTCGTTCCAAAAGATGGGCAGTTCTCCGGCAGCGGTTACTATTTCTACGACCTCAATGCAAAGGCGAACTACACCATCAGCGACAAGGACCGTATTTTCCTGAGCGGTTATTTCGGTCGTGATGTATTCACTTTCGCCGGTGCAGACCCCGGAGACCCGGCATTCAAAATACCATGGGGCAACGCCACACTGGCGGCACGATGGAACCATGTGTTCGGACCCAAGTTGTTCATGAACACCACGGCCACGTTCAGTGATTATTCCTTCGAATTCGCGGCCGAGCAGGAACAGTTCAACTTCCGTTTGTTCAGCGGTATTAAGGATTATGGTATGAAGGTGGACCTGAGCCACTACCCCACCGCACGCCACAGCCTGAAGTATGGCGGCCAATACATCTACCACATTTACACTACAAGCACTGTGGACGTTTCAAGTGGCGATACCAATTTCAACATCGACACGCCGCCAAAGTTGCACGCCCACGAAGGAGCGATCTACGTGATGGATGATTTCGATCTAACCGATCAATTGAGGATCAATGCAGGTCTCCGGTTCACCACCTTTTCGCACGTGGGGCCTTACGTGAACAATAACTTGGACGAAAATGGAGAACGGACCGGTCAGGATATCATCGCTCCAGGGAAGAAAATTTCCACCTACTCGGCATTGGAACCGCGGTTCTCTCTTCGTTATAGGGTGAACAACAAGAGCAGCTTCAAAGCCTCCTGGACCAGAGGGCAGCAGTACGTCCACTTGGCCACATTCAGTTCCCAAGCCCTACCTACCGATGTCTGGATACCCAGCAGCACCAAGGTGAAGCCGCAGATCGGGACCCAATATTCCGTAGGCTACTTCCGAGACCTGAAGGACCATCAGTTCGAAGCTTCTGTTGAAGGCTACTACAAGGATTTCAAGAACCTGATCGAATACGCCGCAGGTGCACTTCCACAGAACAATGCGAATGCGAATTACGACACGCAACTCGTCTTCGGTACAGGGTACAGCTATGGTGCAGAACTCTTCATCAAGAAACGAACAGGAAAGCTGAACGGTTGGCTGGGTTATACCTGGAGCAAGACCATGCGCAAGTTCCCCGACCTGAATGAAGGCCGCGAGTTCCCAAGCCGCTGGGACCGAAGGCATGACCTTAGCATAGTGTTAGCCTATGAACCGGGTACGCGGTGGACCTTCGGCGCAACCTTCGTGTATGCCACTGGACAAGCCGTTACCGTGCCGTTGAACAGGTACTTCTTCGAAGGAAGACTTGTAAGCGAATACACCGATCGCAACGGGTATCGCATGGTGCCTTATCATCGTTTGGACCTCTCGGCCACGATCAGCAACAAGAAGACGAAAACGAAGCGGGACAAAGCCACCGGCGAAACCACCGTTATCAACAAGCGCTGGCACAGCAGTTGGACTTTCGGGGTGTACAACACCTACAATCGAAGGAACCCCTACTTCATCTATTTCGATAGCAACGGAAGCCCTGCCGACGGTGATTTCCAAGTCGTCGCCAAGCAGGTGTCGCTGTTCTCCATCCTCCCATCCATCACTTGGAATTTCAAGTTCTAATGGCACGCATCACATCACTCCTCCTCATGGTCCTGCTCATGGTGGCTTGTACCAAGGACATCGTCGTAGATCTTCCGGAAACGGAACAGAAGTTGGTGATCGAAGGGAACATCGAAAGCGGGCAACCGCCCATCGTTTTCCTTACCCGCACACAGAGCTATTTCTCACCTACGGATCTTGCATCGCTGGCTAACGTGTACATCACTGAAGGCAACGTTACCGTGAACGACGGAGACACCACACGGACCCTTACCAAATTGTGCAGCGGTTCGCTTTCGCCGGAGCTGCTCGTCATCGCAGCACAACTTACCGGAGTGGATATCGCCCTGCTCGCCAGCATCAACATTTGTGCGTGGACCGTGGACCCCACCATGGATCCATTTGTTGGCGAACCCGGCCGCACCTACACCTTGAACGTGGAGGCCGATGGAAAGAGTGCTTCCGCTGTCACCACGATCCCACAAATTGTACCACTGGATTCGCTTTGGTTCCGGCTCGCCCAACAGAATCCCAATGATGATTCCCTCGGTTTCATCTGGTCCTCCCTTTCCGATCCGGATACCCTTGGCAACGGTTATCGCTGGTTCACCAAACGGATCAACCAAAAGATCGGTGGTGGGCCGAAGGATGTCTCTTTCGTTGCGCCCCTGTTCTCCGTGTTCGAGGACCGATTCTTCAGTGGCCTCACCTTCGAATTCCCCAACAGCAGAGGCTCAATGCCATTCAGTTCGGCAGTTGACGACAACAACGAAGAAGCGGGTTATTACAAACGCGGAGATACCGTGGTGGTGAAATTTGCGAGCCTTGGTCGTAAAGAATACAAATTCTACGAATCGTACGCGGGTAACGTCTCCTCACAAGGCGATCTCTTCAGCAATCCAGCGAATGTGGAAAGCAATATTACGGGTGGCCTTGGTGTTTGGGTAGGCTACGGCACCAGCTTGGATACCGTCGTTTGCGTGCCGTGATCGGCGTTCGAGATAGCGAAGAAATTGAACCGTTAATGAACGTGAATAGGCGTGAATGGATCGAGCTTGTTTCCGTTCATTCACGGTCGTTCACGATCTCTCATTTATAATGCGGACGGGCCGGTTGCCACTTGATCACCCGAATGACGGCATACTAGTACGATGGAGCTTTCGCCACATTTCTTCGATCGTGTATTTCTATGAACAGCGAGGATCAAATTGCCGTTCTCCCGCAGACTCATGCGGGACACGTCCTCCCGCAGTCCCATGCGGGACACGGTTCCACTTATGTCAGGCGGAAGTCCACTTCGCTACCACCGGTTAATTTTGCACCCCGAAATAAGAAAACATGTCCACCAGTCCAGAACGTCTCAAATGCCTGATCATCGGATCGGGACCTGCCGGTTACTCTGCTGCCATCTACGCAGCACGCGCCGACTTGAAACCCGTGATGATCACCGGCCCGTTGCCTGGTGGCCAGTTGACGCAGACCACCGAAGTGGACAACTATCCCGGTTACCCCAACGGGCGCACAGGACCGGACATGATGGAAGACCTGATGGCACAAGCCATGCGCTTCGGCACTGATGTGCGCAACGGCTGGGTTACGAAAGTGGACTTTTCCGGACCCGTGCATAAAGTGTGGGTGGATGAAAAGACCGAGATCCATGCCGACACCGTGCTGATCTGCACCGGGGCCAATGCAAAATGGCTGGGCCTGCCGAACGAAACACGCTTGCGCGATATTGGTGGTGGAGTTACAGCATGCGCGGTCTGCGATGGCTTCTTTTACAAAGGCCAAACCGTGGCTTTGGTGGGTGCCGGAGATAGCGCCTGCGAAGAGGCAACCTACCTCGCCAAGCTTTGCCCCAAGGTCTACATGCTAGTTCGTAAAGACGAGTTCCGCGCCAGCAAGGCCATGGTGCACCGCGTGGAGAACACCCCGAACATTGAAGTGCTCTTCAATACCGAGGTTACCGATGTGCTCGGCAAGGACATTGTTGAAGGCATCGCCATTGTGAACAACAAGACCAAGACCGCCAGTAAGTTGGATGTGACCGGCCTCTTTCTGGCAATTGGCCACACGCCTGCCACCGCCGTTTTCAAGGATTGGTTGGACATGGATGCCCAAGGCTACCTGAAGCACACCCCGGACCGCACCGTTACCAAAGTGCCCGGTGTGTTCGTGGCTGGCGATTGCGCTGATCATGTGTACCGCCAGGCGGTTACCTCCGCGGGTTCCGGTTGCATGGCGGCATTGGATGCGGAGAGGTGGTTAGCGCTGGAGGGGAAGCATTAGACGAACACAGGAATAAGTCCAATGTTCATGTAGCTGCCCAAAGGAAGGTACCGCTTCAGCTACGACTCCAGTGCCGATCGGCCCAACATCGGGGAGGCCTCTCTTGTGGATCATAGATCGGCTCCAACTCCAAATTGACCGATCCAACGGCCTTGCATACTTTCGTCAGACATGCACCAGCCAGCCGCCGAAATGCACATCCTCGGGAAGCTCCGACATGGACTTCCGCGAACGCGTACCTACCACAACTTCAGCCATACGTTGGATGTGTACCGATCGGCAATTGCTTTGGCCATGCAGTATGACTTGGACGAAGAGGAGATGGACCTATTGCGCACCGCCGCGTTGTACCACGATTCCGGCTTCTTGATCCAGGACCACGAACATGAAATGGCGGGCTGCATCATTGCGCGAGAGGCGTTGCCACAATTCGGGTATTCGGAGACGCAGATCCAACGGGTCTGTGATCTCGTGATGGCTACGAAACTGCCCACGGACCCGAAGGACACCTTGGGCATGATCCTATGTGACGCGGACCTGGACTACCTCGGGCGCTCGGATTTCTTCCGGATAGGGTCCACATTGTACCACGAGTTCAAGCATTACGGCATCGTGAAGGATGAGCGGGATTGGAACGAGCTACAAGTGCGCTTCATGGAGTCGCAGGTCTATTACACACCGATCAGTCGTGCCGAACGCGAGCCTGTGAAACAGGTGCACTTGTTGAAGGTAAAGGCTTGGCTGGCGGAGAACCCTTGAGTAGCTGGGTTTACCCACTCGCTCATTCCACCAACCACTCCCCCATCCGCAACTGAAAGCGGATCACTTCGCGCTTGCTGAACGGGATGTCCCAATCGCCATCGTAATCCACGAAAGTGGGCACCAAGGCACCGGCCACCACGGCATTGTCCACGCGCATGCGGATATCGAAATCGAGGAAGAGCGAGGCGTAGGCGATCCGGTATTCGCGGGCGATCACTTGGCGGCTGTCCTTGTCGAACCAGGTTTCCATGCGCTTGATCACGGTGTCGTCCTCATCGGTTCCGGGCCGCACGTCGGAGCTGAAGACCCAGCAATCATGGCCGTTGCGTTGGTCGCTCCAGATGCGATGGTCATAGAACTCGGCCATGTCGGGCTCGAAGAGCGCCAGCTTGTCGCCGATCAAAGGAACGCTCGCGATCTCCTGTCCGGGGTTGAACATGAACTTCTTGAGTTCGCTTTTGTACTTGTCGAATCGCGAGCTGCGATCGATCTCCTGCTCCCTTGAACGGATGGTATTGTTCGCTACGAAACGTCCTTTCGGAAAGAACACATCGTCGTACATCTCCACCGTGAGGAAGCGGAATTCACCATTCCGCTTGCGCAGTTTCCCTTGTTCCCGGACACTATCGATCCGTAGCTCCCCCATGGCACCATCCCGAATGAACTTACCTCCCCGGTGCATAGTGGCCACCTCCTTTTCATGTTTGTTCTGTACCACCAGATCACTGCGCAAGTTGTGCGGATAGTATTTGGTATTGAGGAAGCTCTGGTAGAAGGTAGTGTCCGTCATCACCTGCTCTACGAAACGCTCAACACTGAAACCGGAGGCTTGGGCGGAGACGACGAACTCACTTAACGTTATGTGCTTCAACAGCGTGTCCGGCTGGGCTTGAGCCAAAAAGCTGCTGATCAACAGGAACGCTGAAAGCACAAAGTGGGAACACCGTTGTTCAGGGAACATGACCAAAGCGAGTACGCAGAGACGCCTTGTCGGTTGCATGGATCAGTGCCGCCGGGTAGGACCTAAGCTGGAGTACAGTTCGTACTTGCGCTGCACGTAGACCAGGAAGTCGTACTGCGAAAGCCCTTGGATCACGAGATCGGGAACGTCACAGAAATCGATGAAGTCATCGAAGGCTTCAGGGCTCAGGTTGATGATGTCGTATTGAACATACTTCTGCAGCAGTTCCTGGAGCAAGGCCCGTTTGCGGTCTTCATTTTCCAACTCCGCGACTTTCCGCTTGCTCCTCTCCCGCCTGCTGAATTCCTGGTAGAGGAACGTGATCGGGCTTTGGAGCGCATTCACGGTGCTCAACTTGTAGTCCGATTCTTTGTACCCCAGCGCGTCAATGTCCTTTTGGATCTGCTTCAAGGTTCGCTCCGGAAGGATCTCGACCTCAGCAAGATCTATGCGGAGGGGTGTCAACCGAAGCGTAATGTTGTAGGTGCCTTTCGGGATGCTATCGGTCAAGGTGAACATCTTGGTCTGGTGCCCAATGGAACCCACCAGCAAGGTGTCTGTTTGTAATGCGCGGACCGTGAAGGTGCCATCGGAATTCCCGAAGCTCCCGGACCGCGTGCGCTTGTTCACGATCATCAGATCGTAGTACGTCCTTTGGTCGGTGGAGGTGATCACTTTTCCGTGGATGGTGACCATTTCCTGTGCAAGACCGGTGGTCAAAAGGGAGCAAAGGAAAAATAGGGTTAGGAAGGATCTAAGCACGGCGCAAAGGTATTCGCACCGCTCGGCAAACCGCGTGCCTTCCTTCATCGATCCAAGGTTTCCAAGCCATACGCACCCTTGTTCGTGGCCATATCGTCCATTACGATCTCCGCCAGTTTACGCTGCCCGCTATCATTGGGGTGGATCTTATCGCGTAGCTGATCCACGATAACGCCATGGTCCAGATCGCGCAACAGATGTATCCCATTCTCTTCGGCAAAGGCGATGATCTCCTGGCCTTGCGAATTGTAATCCCCAGCAACTATTTCCGACCGCTCGGCGTGCAACACGATCACCATCGGTATACCCTGCGACCCGGCATATTCTTTCAATTGTGCGAACCCCTTGTTGAAGGCTCTCTCGCCTTTGTCTATTCCCAACTCACTGTCCGTGCTCGTGGTTTGTTCAATGATCCTTGGAAGAATGTAGCGGTCCACCAATTCTTGTATTGCGGTGGGGTACTGTTCATCTGGAAAGCTCTTCCGCACACCCACCACTTTCTTGAAGCTCATATTGTCATGCGCATCATGGCTACTAGCGAAAAGCACCAAGGTTTTCGCTTGGGGCAACTTCGTATTGTTCAGATAAGCCGCGCAGTTGTCGGGTCCCCAACTTCCAGCTGAAATGTTCAGGAACTGCACTTCGCGCCCAAGCAGTTGGCCAAGTTCTGTTGAAAGGATCGTGGTGGCCAAGGAATCCTGACCAGTAAGCACGCCACCGTTGATCACCGAATCACCACAACCAAGGATGACCACCGCTTTGCTGTCCGGCTCCGGTGAACGCATGGAAAGGCTGTTGTACACGATGTGATGCCGGAATCGCATGCGATCCTGATCGGGTTGTGCGATGTACTCGTAGTTGGGATCCGCTCGCAATAGCACCGTGTCGCAGAAGCCGAAGACGGTTCGCAAGACGACTTCGGTCACTACCAAGACCCCAAGAAAAGCTACCAATATCCTTAGACCGCGATGCATGAAGAATGGCATTCCATTGCTGCGCCGAAGGTAACCGTGGACGTTGTCCTCCAAAGTCCATTCCAACGGAAAGGCCCTTCTCCACATCCAGTTGGACGGAAGAAGGGCCCATCAATAAAAGCCTGTGCACCTATAAGCCGGGTCCTGTTCCCAATTACTTGGGCCTTCGCCATCTATCTAGTCCCGCTGTTGCCAACGGGATCCATCGACCTACCCTCCAGACCCAAGGTTGCCCTTGAAGGACGGGCTTTCCACGTTCCGACATTACGGAACTTCCAGTATACATGGTCTTTCAGCGCGTGGGGTTTACCTAGCTGCCCTGTCGCCAGAAGCACTGGTGGGCTCTTACCCCACCTTTTCATCCTTACCTCCACCTTGCGGCGGGTCGGCGGTTTTCCTTTCTGCGGCACTTTCCGTAGCGCATCCGTTCCCGAATACGCCCCTTCCTGTTAGGAAGCACGCTGCCCTACGCTGCCCGGACTTTCCTCCCCGCGCCAAAGACACGGGACGGCGAAGCGATGCACAGGATATCAAAGAACTAAACTTGCCAGACCGGGTCCTTCCTATCGCAGGATCTGAACTTCCGTGGCCCCCACACCATACTTGCGCATATCAGCATCGTGGAAACGCACGTTCTCATAGAACTGCAACATTTTCCGCACTTCCTCGCGCAATACACCTTCACCCACACCGTGGATCACGATCAATTTCTTCTTGCCATCGCGGATCGCCGCCTCCAAGCTTCGCTCGAAATAGGCCAATTGGTAGCTCAATTTCTCCGCCTTGTCCAACCGGGTCTCGTCCGGGACCAACTCATGCAAGTGCAGGTCCACTTCGGCAACGCTTGCGTCCTCCGGCCGTTTTGGTGTTTTACCGGGCCTTGAATTCGATCGCTTCTTCCGCTTCTCCTCCAACACATCATTGGCAGCGACCATCCCGGCTTGGTGGTCAGTTACTGAATAGGCCTTCTTGATCGCGACAGGGTCATAACGCACCAATTCCTTCAGCCCTCGCTCTAACTCAAATCCATCGTCGCCACGCACGACTACCCGGCCGCGGAGTCGCACCTCGATAACGCTACCACCACCCACCTCGTTAACAAAGGCGACACGGTCCCCTACCTTCAACGTGATCGCGGCCATGCGGTAAAATTACGCCCGTCCGTTCAATGGACCAATGCCGGATAAGCATTTCAACTTGCCCAACACCAGTACCTTCGGCCAACAACCGAGGAAAAATGAACGAACGAGGCCCGTGGAAGACCATTAGCGAGGAGGAGAAATACAACACCCCATGGATCTCTGTGAGCCACCATGAAGTGATCGACCCAAGTGGTACAGAAGGGATCTATGGTGTGGTCCACTTCAAGAACATGGCCGTGGGCATCGTTCCGTTGGATGATGAGCTGAATACTTGGATCGTGGGACAGTACAGATATCCAATTAAAAGTTACAGTTGGGAGATCCCTGAAGGCGGGGCGGATCGGTCCAAACCACCGCAAGAAAGTGCGGAAAGGGAATTGCGCGAGGAAGCGGGCATTGTGGCCACCAAATGGACCCCCATTCTTCATATGCACCTGAGCAATTCCGCCAGCGACGAAGAGGCTTTTCTCTATGTGGCACAAGGACTTACCTTCTTCGAGCCGGAGCCCGACCACAATGAAGAGTTGGTGTCGAGAAAATTGCCTTTCGAGGAACTCTACCAAATGGTCATGAGGCAAGAATTGACCGATAGTCTGACCGTGGCTGCCGTGCTCAAGGTGAAACTAATGCTGTTGAACGGAACTTTGGTCCCATAGGAGGTTAGAAATAAAGCCAATGGCCTACCACCTTCCCGGTGGAACGGACCTCCAACGCAGGCATGGGGATCTTGATCCCGTTCAACACGAACAGGACAGAACGCAGCAGTTTGGACCGTGTTCTGATCTTGGTGAGGTCGATATCGGGTGAGAGGTAGAATTGACGGTAACGGGGATCGGCATCTGGGATCGGGTCCTGTTCGTAACGAAATGCTGAAACCATGCCTTCAGCTCCGTAACCGAAGGCGATGTTCAACCATTTCGGAAATGCTCCCTGTTTCCCAAAGCTCCAAGGGTTGGCGCTGAGCCAGATCGTTTGGCCATTGTAGTCCTTCAGCACCCGTTCTCCCAACCCTTCGCCAAGCAGGTCGGGTCGCCGAGCTGCGTAATCCGAAAGATGTACCGACAGTTTCACTTGGAACCGTTGTTCATTCCAGCCCAGCTCCTGCCCCATGAAGAGTCCGGTACCTAGCGCATTGGCGGCCATGTCGCTCCACGAGAAACCCCACCCAGAGGATGTTCCGTCCAAAAGTTCAACCCCGGTCAAAAAAAGGAATCCGAAGCTGCCCCCGATAAATATTGATTCCTTCGCTCTACTCCCGCACATCCGCCAACCAGCATGGCCCCACCTGCCAAGTGAATAAGCACTGAATAGATGTCCGGCCTTATCCATCTGCTCCCATTCGCCTGCATCATCGAAAACATGTAATGCTTCTCTGTCGTACTGTGCGTACCAAACCTTGTCCAAAGCGAGGTATGTCCCCAACATGATCCCCCCGGATGCAGCAGCGACAGCTACCCGACAGCCCGGAATAGAACCTTTTAGGGTCAAGGAAGTAGAATCATGTCCCAACACCGGCTCACCGGCTTGACCTTGTATAACTTTAGGCGTCAGCGAACAAAAGAACCACAACAAGATGCAACCCTTTCCAAAATTCAACGTCTTCTTTGTCCAACGCTGGACATTCAGTTTCGAACATCTTGACCACGGCAATTGAAATGGTCTACCTTTGCAAGATAATGTGCACAGTACCAAGGCAAAACGTATTCCTATTTTGATCAAACACGTGCTTTTTGCGTTGGTTCTTACTTGCGGGGTCCTCGGTTCAGGTCCTGTTCGGGCAGCCTTGGGCGATGATCCGACGTTCGTGAGTGACCGTGCGTGTAATGGGTCCAGTGCGACCTTCCCGGGTCTGAACATGACTGCGCAACTTGGGAACAACGAACTTATAGTGCGTGGACCTATTGCCAAGCCTGATTGGGAAACACGCATAGGCGTGCGAAGTTATGGGCGCAGTGGTAACGACCATCATCAATGGAAGTCAATAAGCACGGAGTCCGGGGATCATCGCGTTTTATGGAATGGTGCAGTGATGGACGTGGAATTCTTGGTTGGAACGGAAGGGATTCGGCAGAACTTTCTGGTGAACGACAGGCCGATCGGCACTGGGAATTTGGAGATCATCTTGGATATCAATTCCGGACTTTGTCCAGAAGCGGAGGGCACGAATGGCATTGCGTTCAGGACTGCGGACGGACATCTGGGACATGCCTACCGGGACCTCCGGGTTTGGGATGCCTGTGGCGAAGTACTTGAAGCCTCCATTTCCTTGAACCACGGGAATAGCAGGTTAACGATAACAGTGGATGATCAGAGCGCAACATATCCCATAGTTGTCGATCCCGTCTCAACAACCGAAGATCGTTTACTTAACCCTCCGATCGGTGGTGATTTCGGGTATAGCGTATCCACAGCAGGCGACCTCAATGGCGATGGCTATAGCGATGTTGTCGTAGGTGCGCCCCAAGCCACTTCAGGACAAGCTGGAGAAGGATTGGTCTACGTCTACTATGGTAGTGTCACCGGTATTCCAGCGGCACCTTCGGTGACGTTGCAAGTTGATCAGGCAGGTGCCCAATTTGGATTCTCGGTCGACGGAGCTGGTGACGTGAACAATGATGGATACAGTGACCTACTTGTTGGGGCTCCCACGTGGGAGGATAACGCAGCTACGGACAAGGAAGGCGCAATGTTCGTTTTCCACGGTTCAGCTGCAGGTGTTGCCACATTGCCTGCAGTTATCCTGCAACCGAATGCAACAAACAATTACATGGGCTATAGTGTGTCCTGTCTCGGGGACATTAATGGCGATGGGTACAGTGATGTTGGAGTAGGGGGCTATTTGGCTGCATATCCTTCCTTCAACGAAGGAGTCGCTTGGATATATCTGGGTTCGGCAGTAGGGGTGAATCCGGTTTTCAGGCATCGGTTGGAACGTGATCAAGCAGCAGCACAATTCGGTGGAAGCATATCGGCCGCTGGTGATGTGAATGGTGATGGTTTCAGTGACTTGATCATCGGTGCGCACAAATTCGAATTGACACCCGGCTGTCCTACCATAAATACCTGTGATGACGGGGGCATCTTCATCTACCACGGCAGTGCGAATGCGCTCGGAGCCGGTGCCAATCCAGCACCTGCAAGGATCTTCAATACAGCGGGCTATAGCATCCATACGGGCTGGGCCGTATCCACAGCCGGCGACGTGAACGGAGATGGGTATAGCGATGTGATCGTCGGTGACTGGCGTGACGAGATGGGTCCTGAAATATCGGAAGGCTCGGCATTCATCTTCCATGGTTCACCTGCCGGGGTGAACATCGTTCCCGCTACGATCATCCAAGGGAACCAGGCTGGAGCAAAATTGGGTCGAAGTGTATCCACCGCTGGAGATGTGAACGGGGATGGATACGCGGATGTGATCATCGGTGCCCAAGGGTATACCAATGGTCAGGCCAATGAAGGTGCTGCATTCCTGCATCTGGGATCGGCGAGTGGTGTGTCTTCTTCAGCCTTCCTGCGGTATGAGGGCAATGGGATCAACGTTGGGATGGGGGAAAGCGTAAATACGGCAGGCGATGTGAACGGAGATGGATATAGTGATATGATCGTTGGCGTGCCTTTTCAAACCGGTGGTCGGGCCAAGGTCTTTTTGGGCGGCACATCCAATGTCAGTGCTCTGCCCAGCTTTACCAGCATCACCGGATCGGCCGGAGCGCACTTGGGCTGGTCGGTCGCCAACGCCGGGGATGTGAATGGCGATGGATATTCCGACGCGATCTTTGGTGCCCCGGATGGTGCACTTGGCCAACCCGGCGAAGGACTCGCATACGTGCATTATGGAAGCATTACCGGGCTTTCCGCTGGTCCAAATTTGATCTTACAAGCAAACCTGAACAATGCCGCATTCGGAAAAAGCGTGGCTAGTGCCGGTGACGTAAATGGGGACGGATACGCTGATGTCGTGGTTGGGGCACCGGGAGCAACTGGAGGTGGTGCCGCATTCATCTTCCACGGTTCCCCGTTTGGACTGATCCCATCAGTAGCTCTTCAGTTGAACGGGAGTCCTGGATCCGGCTTTGCTACGTCTGTGTTCAAAGCGGGTGATGTGAACGGCGATGGGTTCTCTGACGTAGTGATCGGTGCACCTGGTAGTGAAGAGGCATACATCTATATGGGTTCCAGCACTGGCTTGGATCCCATACCCGCCGTAACACTAGCGCCCTCCTTTCCGGCTAGCGAATTCGGTCATGCCGTATGTACTGCAGGTGATGTGAACGGAGATGGATTCTCCGATGTGATCGTTGGAGCCCCCTCCTTTTCAGCTGGTCAATCGAATGAAGGGGCTTTCTTCATCTTTCATGGCAGCGCGACCGGCCTATCCGCAGCGTACAGCTTTCTTTACCAACCCAATATTGTCGGCTTTCGCGCCGGTTCGTCAGTGGCAGGTGCGGGTGATGTGAACGGTGATGGATATTTCGATGTGATAATCGGAGAAAGTGATGCGACTGCACCTGAAGCGAATGAAGGTCTTGCTAGGGTATTGTATGGGTCTCCGAGCGGGATCACCATTCTCGGAATCACTGCGCTGCAGCGCAATCAAGTAGGAGCAAACTTGGGAACAAGTGTAGCAGAAGCCGGTGATGTCAACGGTGATGGTTACGCAGATGTGGTAATAGGTGCCCCGAATTTTGACAATGACGAACTAAACGAAGGAACCCTGTGGGTCTATCTTGGAGGACCCACAGGCATCCTTTTCGCTTCACCTGTAGGTGTGGAATTGAACACCGCTGGCGACAATTTCGGCTTCTCAGTGGCCGGAGGCGGTGATACAGATGGCGATGGCTATTCAGACATTATGGGAGGTGGTCCACAGCGCACTTCCGGACAAGGAGTAGTTGCGCTATTTCGCGGCAACAATGCCGAAAGCCTGAACAGATTGTCCCGTCAGTATCTGGCGGACCTGATCAACCCGATCTCCACGAACAGCACCGATCCGGTCAACACCATTTTCTTCGGGATCGGGCATAGGTCCCGCAGTCCCATCCAACGAACAACTGGGCGGCTGATCTGGGAGGTGGTACACGAAGGACAGCCGTATTCCGGGGTTCCCATAACCAATAGTGTCGCTATGCCAAATAGCAGTGCCGCATGGTCCGACCTGGGCACAGCAGGGTTGCAGATCAGGGAACAGGTGTTCAAGGCACCAAACTTCCGCAGGCACAAATGGCGCTGCCGAGTGGAATACCCCATGCATAAAATGATCGACGGGCAGCGGTTCAGCCGTTGGTTCTACGGTTATGCTTCAGCCGTCGGTGATATTGGCATTCTCCCTATCGAACTCACGTCATTCGCAGGTGTCGCCGAAAGCAATGGAAATCTCCTCAACTGGAATACAGCCTCCGAAACGAACAGTAGTTACTTTAATGTTGAACGCAGTTCGGACAATGACCTATTCAATGTCGTTGGCTCAATTGCCGCAGCCGGATATAGCAGCCGGTCTTTGGCCTACGAATTCTTGGATGAGGGCGCTCCGGACGGACTTTCCTACTACCGACTTAGTACAGTTGATGAAGATGGGACCATCATGTTATCAGAGGTGATCGCGATCCTCCGAAAAAGTGATCAATTGGTGATCTACCCAATGCCCGTAGACAACGTCCTGAATTGGAGCTACGCAGGCCAAGCACCCTCATCCATACGTGTATTGGATGCGAGTGGAAGGATGGTCTTGGCTCAACGGGCCTTAGGAAACTCCATCCAACCTGGAGCCTTGACGTCTCTCTCCTCAGGTAGCTATACGCTGCTTCTCTTGGACCAGAACGGAAGGGTTTTGAATAGGGCACAGTTCCTGAAACGATAAGTACGGTCCGGATCATGGCTGGTTCTGTTACCACAGGACAAATCCTCCCGTTCAGGTCTCTCGAATACCTCGGAGGGAATTGAAGGTCTGATGGTTCAAGCTCCGATCGTCCGTTGGGTTACTTCCAGGATCTTCCTTGCGTTTTCCAAGGTATCGCTTTCTGCATAGCAACGCAGTACGGGCTCGGTTCCACTGGCACGGATCATCATCCACTGGTCCTTGTCCATGTGGAATTTGTACCCATCAATGGTTTCCACGCTGTTCACCACATAGTCGCCGAAAGCCTTGTACCTACCACCTTCGCATGCCTTTAGTACTTCCTGCTTCAGATCTTCACTGATGTGCAGGTCGTTCCGCTCATACTTGAACGGCCCAACGATCTCGTAGACCTCTGCGATCAGATCATCCAAGCTCTTTCCGCTCTTGGCCATGAACTCCCAGATCGTCAAGCCCATCCAAATACCATCGCGCTCCGGAATGTGCCCCTTGATAGCAATGCCACCGCTCTCCTCACCACCCAATAGCACGTCCTCGTTGATCATGATCCCGCAGATCCACTTGAATCCGATCTTGGTGACCTGATATTCCAAACCATAATGATCACAGAGCTTCTTCACTTTGGGCGTGGTGCTCACGGCAACAACCACCTTCCCTGTGAACTGCTTGTACTTCACGAGATAATGGATCAGTAGAAGGATGATGCGATGACTATCGATAAAATCACCAGTGCTGTTGTAAAGACCGATCCGGTCCGCATCACCATCGGTGGCCAGTCCGCAATCGATACCGCCTTTCTTGATCAGCTCACTGAATTCGATCAGGTTCTTGTGGATGGGTTCCGGTGCCTGCCCCATGAAGGATGGATTGTAATCGCAGTGCAGCATGGTGGCCTGCGGAAGGATCCGCTTGATCACGTTCTGACCAGATCCGTACATGGCATCATAACCCCATCGTAAACCACTTTCACGGATGGCCCTCATGTCGAAGTTCTTCTCCACATGGTCCACGTACATGGTTTCCAGATCAATGTCCAGGACCATGCCATCGGCCTTTGCCTTCTTCAGGTCTATCCCCGCAAGGTCAAGCCCATGGTGCTCAGGGATCATATCCTCGACTGTCTGCACATCCTCTGGCACCAGTGGTCCGCCGTGGATCCCTTTCAACTTGTAACCGTTATAGCTTGGCGGGTTGTGGCTAGCTGTAAGGATCACACCCATACCGCTCTTCTTGTTGAAAGCGCCAAGTGAGACCATGGGGGTGCTCACGAACCCCTTGGCAAGATGCACCTTGATGCCATGATGGATGAAGACCTTCGCTGCCGTCTCTGCGAACAATTCGCCGGCAAACCGGCAGTCATGACCCAAAACAATGCTCGGGTCCTTGGGAAAATTCTTCTTTACCCAAAGCGCCACGGCGACACTTACACGTGCCACATTGTCCACTGTGAATTCCTGCGCAATGATGGCGCGCCATCCGTCCGTTCCGAACTTGATCTTGGTCATTTTTCAACTGTCTTTCTGGGTGCGAAAATAGGACCCTGATACGGTGGATCCAACCTTGGGTTATCTATCGATAGATCTTTCGAGCATTCAATGCACGTTGATACCTGCGTGCATTGACCAAATGCTGCTCGTAAGTCCTACTGAAATTGCTGTAACCTGAAAGGTCCTCCTTCGCACAGAAGTAAATATAGTCGTGCTTCTCTGCATTCAAAACGGCATCCAGGTTCCGTGGTTCGGCCATGTTGATCGGCCCGGGCGGCAACCCCAGGTTCACGTATGTATTGTACGGCGAATTCACCAACTTGTCACGATCCAAAACACGATTTATGCTGTCCAGACCTAGAGCGAATTTCAATGTGGGGTCGGCCTGCAAAGGCATCCCTATCCGCAGCCGGTTCAAATAGACACCTGCTATTCGGGGTGCATCACTGGTTCGCATGGTTTCGGCTTGAACGATGGAGGCCAACGTGGACACTTCCCAAGGCTCCAAACCATAGTGGATCGCCTTCGCCTTTCGTTCATCAGTCCAAAAAGCGGAATGCTCCTTCACCATGCGAGCGATGAACTGCTGCGGTGTGGTGGTCCACCACATTTCGTAGGTGTTCGGTATGAACAAGCTGATGAAATTCCGTTCGTTCAACCCCGCTTCCTGCTGAAGGCCCCGATCCATGAAAGCGCGCAGGAATGCCACTGAATCCGCTTCCAAGTAACGCGATACACGACCCGCCAACTCAGGCAGATCATCCACATTGGTGAAAGTAAGATCCAGGGGTTCTTGTTCACCGCTGCGTAAAGTATTCACCAGCACATTCAAGCTGCTTCTGCTTGGAACCCGATAACGGCCAGGCTTGATCCTTTCCACATAATTCTTGCGTTCAGCCAGCAATCGGAAGGCATGATCGTCTTCAAGTATTCCACCGGTCTTCAAGCTATCGACCACCTGATCAAAGGTAGATCCCGTAGGGATCAGTATGAACCGATCACCTTCCGGAAAGCTGGGCCCTGCTCCGAACACTTCACGCCAAGTGCGCCAACCAACTCCACCAGCTGCTATACCCAGCAAGGCCAGGATCAAAACAACGACCTTCCAAGTTTTCATGGAATTCAATTAGGAACAACAGCAACAACCGGGAATACGATCCGACAATTATCCAGGCGCATAACGCTCGTCGAGCCACACATCTGGGTACTGATCCGGTCCATCAATTCCAACTTGCTTTGATCAATTGAATCTTGATCGTTGATCTTCAACCGTTGATCCGACCCGTGAACACCGCTTTCACGGGTCCTGTTAACCGCACTTCTCCGAACTCCCCTACCCCACTCCGTACAGCTTCCACCTGCAGTGACCCACCTCGCGTTCGCACGTGGACCGGGGTGCTTAGGACCTTTCTATCCAATGCGCTAATTGCCGCTGCCACCACACCGGTGCCACAGCTAAGCGTTTCCGCCTCAACACCCCGCTCATAGGTGCGCATGTGCAATACCGCACCTTCCACACGCACGAAGTTGACATTCGTTCCGCCCGGGCCATGCCGTTCCGCGTTCCTTCTTCGCGGGCCTTCCTCCATGATCGAAACGCTATCTGGATCATCGACCCAAACCAGCTCGTGCGGTGAACCCGTGTTTATGAAATCGACCGAAGCCCCATCCGTCCCACGTTGTATACCACCTTGGAATGACAATGTGATCGACACCATTCCGTCTTTCCAAATGCCGGAGTGCTCCCCGTCGATCGCCGTAAAGCGCGCTTCTGAACGGCTACCAAAAAGCTCGCACCAATACGCATAGGCACAGCGACTACCATTGCCGCAGAAGCTCTGACTCCCATCAGGATTGAAGAACTCCATGTGGAACTCCGTGTCGGGACTCTTTGGTGGTTGGATCAGCACGATACCATCGCTACCGATGCCTCTATGACGATCGCACAAATGCTGCACAAATGCACGGTCATCGACAGGGAATGTCCCGTCGCGGTCGTCGATCATGATGAAATCGTTGCCCGTACCGTGCCATTTGGCGAATTGAATTTCCATGCGTTGCAAGCGTTGGATCCTGCGTGCAAATATCGCTCTCCAAGGATGAACGGGACTTGAATTCCTTGGGGTCATGACAGTACCGATCACGATCAACAGATCTTAACATGACATCTAGGCAATTCAGGGCTGAAAGCTCGTTAACACCATGCAACGGGCACGAACTTTGAGATCTGGAACAGCACAAAATCGATAACCATGAAACAAGCATTCGGATACTTCGCTATGGGTCTCGCAGGTGCGCTGATCGCACTTGGAGGGCACCAATTGCTTTCCAAAGGAGAGCTGGCTACGGCCAACAGTAAAGTGGCAACACCCGTCCAATTCGTCAACCTGCCGAACGGATCCGGAGGGACCACGTCAACGCTGGACTTTACCTACGCCGCAGAACACACGGTGAATGCTGTGGTCCACGTTACCACAGAGACGGCCGTGAATATTCAAGACCCCTTTGCCCAGTTCTTCTGGGGCTACCGTGCACGGCAACAGCAGCAATTGCGCCAAGGTGGTGGCAGCGGCGTGATCGTTAGCGGAGATGGATACATCATGACCAACAACCACGTGGTGGAAGGTGCGGACAAGATCATGGTCCACCTGAACGACAACCGCGCGTACGAGGGAAAGGTGATCGGTCGCGACCCCAGCACGGACCTCGCTCTCCTGAAGATCGATGCCGAGGACCTTGCAATAGTTCCATACGGAAACAGTGATGCAGTGCGCGTGGGCGAATGGGTACTTGCCGTAGGCAACCCGATGAACCTTACCAGCACCGTTACCGCAGGGATCGTAAGTGCCAAGGCCCGCAACATAAATCTGTTGCAATACGATGCATCTCGGGATGTCTTCCCCATAGAATCGTTCATCCAGACCGATGCAGCTGTTAACCCGGGGAATAGCGGAGGAGCGCTTGTGAATGCACAAGGTGAACTTGTAGGAATAAACACCGCGATAGCCAGTAATAACGGGCAGTATGCCGGATATTCATTCGCCGTGCCCGTGAACATCGTCCAAAAGGTTGCAGCGGACCTGCTGGAATTCGGCAGTGTACAACGGGCCTACATTGGGGTCAGTATTCGGGACATGGACCAGAAATTGGCCGAAGAGACCAAGGTCGGCCGGATCCGGGGGGTTTACGTGAACGGGATAACGGATGGAGGATCAGCGCAAAATGCAGGAATGATGGCCGGTGATGTGATCGTGAAGGTGGGCAATATTGAAGTGAACAACGTAACTCAGTTGCAGGAACAAGTAGGCAAATTCCGACCTGGGAACAAAGTGCCCATAACTGCTGTGCGCAAAGGAATTGAACAGGTTTTCAACATGACATTACGGGGGAAGGAAGGGACGACCGTGGCAAGAGTTGAGCCCCGCATCTCAACATCCGGCATGCTTGGGGCCGAATTCGAACTCCCCTCCGCCCAAGAGTTGAAAGCGCTAAACCTGACCAACGGGGTGAAGGTGACCTCAGTGAACGGCGGTAAATTCCGCAGCACCGGTATCCGTGAAGGCTTCATCATCATTAGCATTGATCAAGTGCCGGTTAAGGACCCTGCGCAATTGGAACAGATGTTGGCCAAGAAACGAGGCGGAGTGCTGGTCGAGGGCGTATACGCGAATGGCAAACGCGCCTACTATGGTTTAGGGCTTTGATCCAATTTGGACCCCATCCTGACCGTTTTGGAAATGCGGTTGGGATGGGCCCTTGTCCCGTACCGGGTAGGGGTCGTACCTTTGCAGCCTGAACGCGATCCCATGGATCAGTTCAACCTGCTCTATTTTCACTTGGAACCACTTTTAAACCACCCCTCCGCATGGCATCAAGGATGCGTCAGCTCAAGATCACCAAGTCGATCACCAATAGGGAAAGCCAGTCACTGGACAAGTACCTCCAGGAGATCGGCAAGGAAGGCCTTATCACCGCCGATATCGAGGTTGAGTTGGCACGAAAGATCAAACAGGGTGACAATTTGGCTCTGGAGAAATTGGTCAAGGCCAACTTGCGATTCGTGGTTTCTGTTGCCAAGCAATATCAGAACCAAGGACTTAGTCTTCCTGATCTGATCAATGAGGGCAACTTGGGGTTGATCAAAGCCGCCCAGCGGTTTGATGAGACCCGGGGATTCAAATTCATCTCTTATGCGGTTTGGTGGATCCGCCAAAGCATTTTGCAGGCATTGGCAGAGCAAAGCCGAATTGTTCGTCTTCCATTGAACCAAGTGGGTTCATTGAACAAGATCAACAAGGCTTTCGCAAGGCTTGAACAGGAGTACGAACGTCCACCCAGCGCTGACGAACTAGCTGTTTTTCTGGACTTGCCAGCGGAGAAGGTAGCGGATACCATGAAGGTGAGCGGGCGGCACATCAGTATGGACGCACCGTTCGTGGAAGGTGAAAGCAACAGCTTGTTGGATGTACTTCCGAACAATGACAGTGCCCCAGCAGATCGATTGCTGCTGAATGAATCATTGAGCAAGGAGATCGACCGTGCGCTTAGCACACTTACGGAACGTGAGCGGGATGTGGTAAAGCTGTTCTTCGGGATCGCCATCAACCACGGCCTCACCCTGGAAGAGATCGGAGCCAAGTTCGACCTGACCCGCGAGCGCGTGCGCCAGATCAAGGAGAAGGCCATACGCCGACTGCGCCATACCAGCCGAAGCAAATTGCTCAAAGCGTACCTCGGCTAAGCATTTCAACGTACGAACGTTCCTAACCCTTTATTGAACTCGATGGAGACCTTGGAGACGAAAGTTGGCTATGAGGCTGGCCTGCAGGATTATGTTGACCGCGAGAAAGCTGCGGTGGACCTGATGAATTCCGTCGGGCGATTGATGTATGACCGCGGTGTGGAACTCGTTTTCTTCCGCAATCATCTTTTGGATATCAGCATATCCGAGATGATCAAACATTTCGACTACGCCAAACAAGTGGTCAAGAAACCTATCGATGTCTACTCAACGGCCGATGTTGCCCGTGGACTTCTTGACTTGGACCTCGCTCCGAGCAAGATCGATATCGGTCGTTTGACACATGAGTTCAAGGCATCGAAAAGCACTTCGGTATCCGAGTTCCTTACGACCCATTTGAGCGCGTTCATCGGTCAAGACAAGCACACGTTCAAGCCACAGGATGTGGTGTTGTATGGATTTGGGCGTATTGGTCGCATTGCTGCACGGGAACTGGTGAAACAAGCGGGCAAAGGCCAGCAGCTCCGGTTGCGCGCCATCGTTACCCGCACCCTCACCGATGAAGAGATCGTTAAACGTGCGGCTTTGCTTAGGAATGACAGCGTACATGGTGCCTTCAAGGGAACGGTGATCGAAGATGTCCCCAACAAGATCATCAGCATCAACGGCCAACAAGTGCAATTGATTGCAGCGAGCAATCCAGAAGATATCGACTACACCATATATGGAATACACAATGCCTTGGTGATCGATAATACAGGCGCGTTCACGAAGCGTGCAGACCTCGAACGTCACCTGAAGTCCAAAGGCGTTTCCAAGGTACTTCTAACCGCACCGGGCAAAGAAGTTCCCAACATCGTCTATGGGATCAACCACAAGGATGTTGACATCGAGAATGAAAAAGTGTTCAGTGCAGCGAGTTGTACAACCAATGCCATTTGCCCGATCCTGAAGGTAGTTGAGGATAATCTGGGAGTGGAAAAGGGCCATATTGAAACCGTTCACGCGTACACGAACGACCAGAACCTTTTGGACAATTATCACAAAGGACCTCGGCGTGGTCGCAGTGCAGCCATCAATATGGTAATCACTAGCACCGGCGCTGGAACGGCAGTGAGCAAAGCGATCCCCAGCCTGAAGGACAAACTGACAGCCAATGCTGTCCGGGTGCCTACTCCGAACGGTTCACTGGCGATCATGAGCCTAACCTTGAAAAAGCCGATCAAGGACCTCGCCGCCATGAATGATATGATCCGAGATGCAGCCCTGATAGGTGAACTCGTGAACCAGATCCACTACCAAGTTGATCCAGAACTCGTGAGCAGTGACATCATCGGAGATACGTGTTGCAGCGTATTTGACAGCAACGCCACCATTGTAAGTGCGGATGGCAAGAGCGTGGTGCTCTATGCATGGTACGACAACGAATTCGGCTACACGAAACAAGTAATACGATTGGCCAAGCACGTCACCAAAGTGCGCAGGTTGGTCTATTACTGAACCGTGCCGCCATTGGATAAGAGGGGCTGTCTCATTTGAGGCGGCCCTTTCCATTTTTCGGGGTCCATTTCATGACGTTGCCTTTCAAGTGAGAGATACACATGTTCGTTATCGGGGCAAGAAGACAGGAACAGCCGGAGGCCCTGGTTCAAAAAGAAGGTGGGACGCATTTCCACGTTGGAAATCGGAAACCGCCATTGGATATGGTCAAATACAACCTGCGGTGTGGTATGTGTAGATATTGAACCGTGGTGTAAGGAAAACCAGCCATAAGGTCTAGCACGAGCACAATTGAAGGCCTTTGGTCTTGTTGCTTTCCTTGATCGGTACTTACGGAGCGTCCGGGCCCGTAATTTTCAGCTTTTACACAACAGCCAAGAGCTGCTGTTTCACTCTACTATTGAGTTCCATTTAATTACGGAACCTGAGCACCTTGATATCTGGGCCCGGCTTCGGATAGGCAGGATCGAGTATGCCTTAATGCAAAAAGGCCAGCGGATCATTATAGTCACATGGTCCTAAAATGTCGAAACCCCGACCGAGGTCAGGGTTCCGAGGAATGGCGGGCCGCGCCTCGTTTGCTCCGAACGAATACCCACCAAATAAAAAGCTGCTAGATCAACTCATATGAACTCAACACTAATATGACCAAGGTCGAGATGGCCATCACGATCGCAGCGCGTAATACCATTTCGGAGCTAGGGATCGAGTAGAGGGACCGCATTTGTTGGATAACTTGATAACAGTCCAAAGGTCTGTTCAAGCTTCCATGGCCGCAATACCTATAAATGGGTATTTTTCATGGTTCAAATTTGCTTATACTGCGACCAAATAAGAGAAAGGCCGCCCAATTCTGGGCGGCCTTTCCAAGTTCAATTGCACTTAGCTCAACGTTGGATCACGATCCTCTCCGTGGTAACATAGTCCCCGGCCGTTACGCGCATCAAGTACACACCGCTGCTAAGGCTTCCGCTGGAAAGGTCCAGACCAGTGGTAAAGGCGCCTTCTTGTGCTGGAATAGTGCTGGAGATCACCTTCTTGCCATACAGGTCGAAGAACTCCACACCTACACGATCCACCATGTTGCCCACATTCGTGATGTTGATCATGATGAGGTCCCCACGGTTCGGATTCGGATAAGCCGTTAGGGCGGGTGAACCAGCGATCATACTGGAACCGCCTTGCGGTCCGGCTACGTTTGAACTGATCGTTACGAGGCATTCGTCACCCCAAGCGCACCAAGTGTTCCCTTGGTCCTTGCTTATACGCGTCCGAACTGAGTATGTAACTCCGGGCATCAGGGGATCCACGGTCCAATTCAAGGTAGCGAAGTAGGATGTATTCGTTACCACTTTCAAGAAATTCCCTTCCGCTGGCAAGGTGAACTCAAACTGGTAGCGCGTAGCCCCAGGACGTGCCCATGCCCAGACCTTATCCGTTCCGCCGAATTGCTTGACCACTCCACAAGAGTATTCCGGCAGATTCGGTTGATTTACCAATGCTGTCGGCTGACATGCCGCAAGGACGGGATCGATCCGGAAGCGACATGCGGGGCCGAATTCAGCATTCAACCCGCTCACTCGACCACGGACCCGAACGTTCAGTGTCTTGTTCGTGGGGATCAACGGTGTCAATGCGGAGTTAAACCATGCATTGATCTTCAAGTGGCACGCACGAGTAGCATTCGCAGGTGAAAATCCATTGCTCACGTTGTGGCTCCGGAATACACGATAGGAGTAGGTTCCATCAGGATCGAAGAACCAGAACTCATAACCGCTGTTGGCCGGTTGCACGTTGTTGGCACCATTCGGTACCCATGTCGCACTAACAGCCGCGTTTGCGGTTGCTACAACATACTTGTAATTCTCCCAGAACAAACGGTCACAATGAGCGAAGATCAATCTGTCGGTTCCGATCGGTAGACAGAAGCCTTGTCCACCGGAAACCTGGCTCACAGAACCGAAGACCCCATCATTGGTATTGTCGATGATGCGCTCCTGTTCAGCACCGCCCGTCTTGAGGACATAGCCGCCCGTGGTCATACCGTCGCCGGCACTGTCCATCACGCGCAATTCATAGCATCCGTCGTTCAAGCAGCACTGTTGTCCGATCGCTGCATTTGGGACGCCATTGAAAGGGCCACCTGAACATAGTGGTGTTCCTCCTCCTTGAGGGATGATCTCCCATGTAGTCTCCTCTGGAGCGTCATCCGTGCTCAACACCAAGATGACCGATTGCGGGCAACCAACAGGTACACCAACACAACTGCAATTTGGCGTCCAAGTGTCATTCAAGGTCAATTGGTCACCATCATCACAAGGCGTTCCTGACAATGCAGAGCCGCCGAAGACACCGTTACAATCCTGGACACATGCGGTCAAGCCGGTGTTGCCGCCTACGCACGTTGCGCAGTTATCGATCAAGGCCGTTCCGCCGAAGTCTCCATTACAGTCAGCGACACAAGCGGTGAGGCCAGTGTTACCACCTACGCATGTTGCACAGTTGTCGAGGAAGGCTGTTCCACCGAAGACGCCGTTACAGTCAACGGCACATGCAGTAAGACCGGTGTTACCACCTACGCACGTTGCACAGTTGTCTATAAAGGCTGTTCCGCCGAAGACGCCGTTACAATCCTGGACACATGCGGTCAAGCCGGTGTTGCCGCCTACGCACGTTGCGCAGTTATCGATCACAGCGGTTCCGCCGAAGTCTCCATTACAGTCAGCGACACAAGCGGTGAGGCCAGTGTTACCACCTACGCATGTTGCACAGTTGTCGAGGAAGGCTGTTCCACCGAAGACGCCGTTACAGTCAACGGCACATGCAGTAAGACCGGTGTTACCACCTACGCACGTTGCACAGTTGTCTATAAAGGCTGTTCCGCCGAAGACACCGTTACAATCCTGGACACATGCGGTCAAGCCGGTGTTGCCGCCTACGCACGTTGCGCAGTTATCGATCACAGCGGTTCCGCCGAAGTCTCCATTACAGTCAGCGACACAAGCGGTGAGGCCAGTGTTACCACCTACGCATGTTGCACAGTTGTCGAGGAAGGCTGTTCCACCGAAGACGCCGTTACAGTCAACGGCACATGCAGTAAGACCGGTGTTACCACCTACGCACGTTGCACAGTTGTCTATAAAGGCTGTTCCGCCGAAGACACCGTTACAATCCTGGACACATGCGGTCAAGCCGGTGTTGCCGCCTACGCACGTTGCGCAGTTATCGATCACAGCGGTTCCGCCGAAGTCTCCATTACAGTCAGCGACACAAGCGGTGAGGCCAGTGTTACCACCTACGCATGTTGCACAGTTGTCGAGGAAGGCTGTTCCACCGAAGACGCCGTTACAGTCAACGGCACATGCAGTAAGACCGGTGTTACCACCTACGCACGTTGCACAGTTGTCTATAAAGGCTGTTCCGCCGAAGACACCGTTACAATCCTGGACACATGCGGTCAAGCCGGTGTTGCCGCCTACGCACGTTGCGCAGTTATCGATCACAGCGGTTCCGCCGAAGTCTCCATTACAGTCAGCGACACAAGCGGTGAGGCCAGTGTTACCACCTACGCATGTTGCACAGTTGTCGAGGAAGGCTGTTCCACCGAAGACGCCGTTACAGTCAACGGCACATGCAGTAAGACCGGTGTTACCACCTACGCACGTTGCACAGTTGTCTATAAAGGCTGTTCCGCCGAAGACACCGTTACAATCCTGGACACATGCGGTCAAGCCGGTGTTGCCGCCTACGCACGTTGCGCAATTGTCAATTACAGCTGTTCCGCCAAAGTCTCCATAAGCACCGTTACCACAGCATGTTGCCAGTTGTCGGGTCACAAGCGTACAACCGGTAAGACGTGTTGCCACCTACGCACGTTGCGCAGTTGTCTATAAGGTGTCCGCCGCGAGTTGCAGTTCCGTTGATCACACCTGCACAATCCGTGCAACTGGCGTTCGGGATCTGGCCCGTCGTTCCACCACTGCACACTCCGCACTGATCGACCGAGGCAGTACCATTAACTACACCAGCACAATCCGTGGGTAATGCGCTCCCAACACACTGACAGGAAGCATTGATCTGGTCGTTCTCGGTGTTCGGGTTTCCATCGTTGCAAATCGAGCCGATCACACCAAGTATTGCTGGACAATTGTCCGTGTTATTCGAAACATAGCCTACGGGTTGGTTGCACTCAAGCAAACTTACGCCTGGATCACCGAATCCGTCCTGGTCCAGGTCCTGGTACCAAAGTGATGCCGCTGTGATAGAAACGGATGTGGTGGCCGTCGCCTGTGGGCAACCACCGGTGGCAGCCATAGTGTAAGTAACTGTATACGTTCCGGCTGTGCTCAACGCTAAGTTGACAGCACCGGTGCTTGAGTTGATGCTTAGGCCTGCTGGTGCGCTATACGTACCGCCGCTCGTACCCGTCAAGTTCACACTCGCCGTGCCGGCGTTGCTGCAATATGGCGAACCATTGTAGCTGATCGTGGCACCGGACGCAGTAGTAATTGTGATGGAGGCTGTGGTCTGGAATTGTGCACATCCGCCAGCAGCCGCTATTGTGTAAGTCACGGTGTAAGCACCTGCTGTGCTAGTGGCCAAGTTCACGGCACCCGTGCCTGCGTTGATCGTCAAACCTGCAGGGGCGGTGTAGGTGCCGCCTACCGTTCCTGTTTGAGTCACGTTCGCAGTACCTCCAGTGCTGCAAAACGGCGAACCGCTGTAGCTGATCGTCGCTGCAGGCGCGGCCGTTACCGTGATCGAGGCCGTGGTTTGGAATTGTGTGCACCCACCGGCTGCTGCGATAGTATACGTGACCGTGTATGTACCTGCCGTGCTGGATCCCAAGGTAACGGCACCCGTGCCAGCGTTGATCGTCAAACCTGCAGGAGCGGTGTAGGTGCCGCCTACCGTTCCTGTTTGAGTCACGTTCGCAGTGCCTCCAGTGCTGCAAAACGGCGAACCGCTGTAGCTGATCGTCGCTGCAGGCGCGGCCGTAACCGTGATCGAAGCCGTGGTTTGGAATTGTGCGCAACCACCGGCTGCTGCGATAGTATACGTGACCGTGTATGTACCTGCCGTGCTGGTTCCCAAGGTCACGGCACCCGTGCCAGCGTTGATCGTCAAACCTGCAGGAGCCGTGTAAGTCCCGCCTGCAGTACCAGTGCGCGATACGCTAGCGGTACCACCGGTGCTACAAAACGGCGAACCGCTGTAGCTGATCGTGGCAGCAGGTGCGGCCGTTACCGTGATAGAGGCCGTGGTTTGGAACTGTGCGCAGCCACCGGCTGCTGCGATCGTGTAGGTCACCGTGTACGTACCTGCCGTGCTGGTTGCCAAGGTCACGGCACCCGTACCAGGGTTGATCGTCAAACCTGCAGGAGCCGTGTACGTCCCGCCTGCAGTACCAGTAAGCGAAACGCTAGCGGTACCTCCGGTGCTACAAAACGGCGAACCGCTGTAGCTGATCGTCGCTGTAGGTGCGGCCGTTACCGTGATAGAGGCAGTGGTTTGGAACTGTGCGCAGCCACCGGCTGCTGCGATCGTGTAGGTCACCGTGTACGTACCTGCCGTGCTGGTTGCCAAGGTCACGGCGCCCGTGCTGGCGTTTATCGTCAGACCTGCAGGAGCCGTGTACGTCCCGCCTGCATTACCAGTGCGCGATACGCTAGCGGTACCACCGGTGCTACAAAACGGCGAACCGCTGTAGCTGATCGTGGCAGTTGGTGCTGCCGTAACATTGATCGTGGTGTTCGCAGCCACTGTGCAACCACCTTGTGTAACCGTATATGTGAGGATTTGATTTCCAGCCGCAGATGGCGTGAACGTGCTACCAGATACCCCTGGCCCGCTCCATGTTCCTCCTGCAGGTGTTCCACCCAATGCGATCGGGCTACCTGTCGTGCAGGTTGGCCCATAGGTGCCTGGTGTAACCGTAAAAGGTGCGCCGATAACCCCGGAAGCATATACCCCGGTTTTAAGGATGCCACCTATCGCTGCGTAGTACGATATGTTCTGACCGTTTACGATATTATCCGGGGACAATTGGATATTCGGGCATCCGGATATCCCGGTGATCTTGATCTGGTGCCAGATCCGGGATTGCCCGGGTGCAAGTCCACAAGGAGCACCCAACGCTGGGATCGCAACTGTCGTGAACGCTGCATATCGGTATGGACCTTGCGTAGTGGTCAGATTATCGATGTCATTAGGCGAGATCGGAGCCCTTGAAGAACTGCATAACGCAACAAGGTCGTTCTCTGACAAAATATCCCCGCCAGCCGAAACATCCCACCGAACTGCCCATGTCGCGCTCCAAACTGCATCGTAAGTCTCGGTTGCGCTGGTATTGGTCCATTGGAACTGGAATATTTCCGGATCGGCCGTAGCCAATAGTGAAACATTCAGTTGGGCACTGCTGTGGGAATATCCCAAGGTCATTAGTGCGATCGTACAGAATGCACGCATGGACCGTAGAGTCGTTTTGGTCATGGTTCTAGTATCAGGGTGTTTGGAATAGAGGGACGGCAGGGAAACGTTCAAGGGGGTCAAGGTAACTGTTGATGGCGAATGTTGGTAGCGACCATTCCGCCGATGTTGACAAGGATCAGGTCGCGATCATTGGCCGCACCGGTATACTTGACCCGACCATCCAGATTAAGGTCATCGCGCAAGTAGCCATTTGCAACATTGGTAGCTACAGCACCACCAATGGTGACAAGCATTACATCACGATCATTACCCGAACCGGTATACATGATCTTTCCATCGCGCACCACTTCTCCTGACCACAGTGTCTGCACGGCACCCTTCGTCTTACGGGCCTCCGTGCCCCACGTGGCCGTACTGAGCAAGGAAAGATCAAAGCTTGTGGCCGAAGCTGATAGGGAAAGTGGTACTGCGGACATGACACCGAAATGGTTCCTATGCCGAAGGGCGATGTAGTAATTTCCATTCTGCACGCTCAATCGCACAGGACTCCCGTTGGCGGAAATGACATTCCCCGACCGCGTGATCAATGCGCTTTGTGTGGCAACGATAGTCGCCGGGACTGAAGCATTACGTAGTTCAACCAACACCCAATCCACTATTGCATTGTTGCCTGTGGTTGTTAGCATACTTGCAGGCATAACCTCACCGCCTCCTCCACCAGCTTGTGTGAAACCCATTGCGCTGAAGGGCTCCGACAAAGGAATAAGTCCATTCACACGGAGCGAATCCGCCATCAACCCGTTGGCGGTGTCAAATGGCCCTTCCAGGAATGCTTTCACATTCACGACTACACCATTGGAGACTTCGGCTACAACCGGCACCCGAGCACTGGCACAGGTCAGGATCAGGTTCTGCTACGTCCCAGTCGTAGCAGTAATAGTAATACTGGTCACCCGCGCTGGAGGTCCTTACACTGACCAAGTTGTTGATGGTGTAAGGAAATGCGGTTCCACTGGTTGTTACGGTACATGTTGATACTGGTCGTCGTCACTTTCAAGCGCAATCGGTCGCCTGTGGCAGATCCAGGTTCAAAGGTTACTCGCGACTCGCCATTAGGCACATTCACAGTGGCTTGGGCGACCAGATCACCGGCCGAAGTGAGCACTTGAAACGTCCTATTCCCGGCGCTTTGCGCATATACCTTCACGCTGCGCAACTTGCATGGTCGAAAGCTATCGAAGACCAAATGTTGGTCGAACGTGCCATATCCACCGCCACCGCTATTATTTGTCTTTCCCACATTTCCGGACAGGCCGGGTTGCACCACCTGGTTCTCCGCCCAATAGGTCGTTGTTCCACTGATCAATGGTGTAGTGAATTGATTTCCAGTACCTACTTCGCCACCGCCTGATGCGGCATCGTACCAATGTACATTGCCCCCCGTTGCTTGCAAGGTGGCCTGCCCTGGACCTGGGATCTGTGCACCGGTCCCAACCGGAGTGGCAGCGTTCAAGAAGGTAACGGAAGTGGTTGCCGCATCCGTACCGCAATTTCCTGATATCGTGCAGGTATATGAACCTGATGTGGTCGGTGTGATCGTCCGTGTTGTAGCACCATTACTCCATGCATAGGACGTACCGAAAGCTGCGGTAAGTGTAAGGGGTGTACCAGCGCATGTGGTGGTAGCACCGGACGCCGTGATGCTGGCAAATGGGCCGCCCCCCGGCACTTGTTGGGTAAGGGTAAAAGGAACCGCGGTCCAGTTGTTATTCTCGTTCTCTTCTATGAAGTTGTTGCGAGGATCCACTTCCATTACCACCCAGTAGTTCCCATTGCAGGTGCCAGGTGGAATATTGATCCACATTCCATCCAACTCCTCCCAGTAAACATCCGTATAGCCCACTGTGATGCCCTGTGAAACTTGGCTGCAATTGTAGCTCCCACCTCCCAAGCCGTAATTCGGATAGTTAGTTGTTGAATTCAAGGCCGTTCCACCTTGGTATTCTTGCGATGTTCGACAATGACCATTAGCAATACTCGCAGTGCAGCTATGGTAATCCATCAAGCAAAATCCCACCTTCGCCCCCGTCCCCACAATTGGCCAGTTCAATGCATTTGTTTCTCCTGGTATTTCGGAACGTAGCGAGAAGGTGACCCAGTCATCCACGTGATTGTGGCCGTGCGTAGGGTGATAGGTCATAGTTCCAGCAAAGCGCTCCGTAAAGCTCATCGCATTTCCATTCTTATGATAGACACGCTGCAGGATGAGTTGTTTTGCATCCGGGCATGGCACATAATCGTTCGTTGCATTCACGTCATAGATCGAATCAAGCTCGTTGCCACAAAGGAAAAAGCGATATCCGTTCCTGTTCACGCCACGCACATTCAACGGACCATTACCAATATTAGGAGTGGAACCCGTAACACGTAATCTTCCCGGATTGGTCGCGTGGTTCTGGGGATATTCACTGGGTCCACCATATGAACCATAACTCTCCAGTCCTTTCCATGAGATGGTGATGTCCGGGAGCAGATCACAATTCGTCTGGCCTGCAGTGGCGCAAACACAGCTCGTTGCATTCGTCAGTGTGCATTGCGCACTGGTATATTCCGGAAGGCCCAACATAAGTAACAAGACGAGAGCCAGCGCACGTAGTTGTTTCATCATCAGCTGAATGTTGTTTTGGGGTCCGCTAAAGTAACATGCAGGACCGTCCAAGTCAAGGAAGGTCCTATTGTATTACAATTCTCCCATGCCGAACAAGTTCATCTTGAACTAACTCAAGAATATAGGTTCCGGGATCGGTTCCCGACAAGTCCAGTTCCAAAATTGAACCCATACTCCTGCCTTGTTGTACAACCTTACCGTCGCCGCTGGCCAAGTTCCAATTGAGATCAGCAGCACAACTGGTGAACTGAACAGTACAACGATCTGATGTCGGGTTCGGAAAGATCTTCAGGGATAGTTCATTTCCGAACTCTTCGACTCCCACGTTTACAATGTAGCGAGCCAGACCTCCATAAATCATTCCCACCCAAACATCGTCCGAGGAAGTAGTCAATATCGATCTTAGCTCGTTGTCCGGCAGTCCGGATGTGACCTGGTCCAATTGAACATGGGAACCATCACTTTCGACCCTGATCACCCCTGCCGCTTGTGTGGCGCACCAGACACGACCTTGCTGGTCCATGTCAATAGCGCCAATGCTATTGCTAGGGAATCCAATAGCGGTACTCCATCTGTACCACACCCCGCCGAATACAGGCCCTTGTTGCCTTAGCAGCCCAGCCGATGGCGTGCTCACCCAACGTTCACCATTCACGGGATCGAAGAGGACATCGGTGGCCGTGTTGTCGAAGAAACCATCTTGCGAAATAGTAAGGAAAAAGACACTCGTATCGGTCAGAAAATGAAGCCCTCCATTGATCGTACCCAAACAAATGGTCCCATCTTCACGCACCGCCACACAACTTGTACTGCTCGTGTTCAGGATCAAGTCATTCTGACTTTCATCGGTACCGTCGTACACGAACCACTCACTCCCGGTGTATGCCGCCAAGCCACTTGCAGTACTTACCCATAACCAATGGCGGTGGTCAACGAATAGATCACGCACCACATCCTCCGGGAGTGGCGAATTCGCTGTGGTGTAATTCGTCCATTCAGTTCCATCCCATTTCGCCAAGCCATTGACCTGCGTTCCGACCCAGAGCACCGTGCTGTCCGAGGCCAAGCACGTAATGAAGTTGCTGGGGATCTCCGAGTTCGCCGTTTGGAAAACTTCCCACGTGCCGACAGCGTCGCGATGTGCAAGCCCCCAATCCGTACCTGCCCAGATCCCTCCCGACCCATCTTCGGAAATAGCATTCACCGTTGTGCTCGGAATAGGACTGTTGCCCATGTCGAACACTTCCCAGTTCTGGCCAAGTACGGCACCAAAAGGGCTAAGTAAAGCCAGCAATGAAAGCAAGGGAACGTGGCAATTGAACATTCCAAAGGATACTTCAACGAACTACCAACCAGGAGACCGTGGCGAACACTCCAGGACCATCCACCTGAATGGAGTAAAGCCCTTCGGCCAATGCTTGGCTGGCCATGGTGTAGCGGAACTCCCCTGCATTGGCGGTAACTTTTCGTTGCTCGACCAAACGACCTGCTGGATCGAACACCAGAATATCCAAGGAGCCAGCTTGTTCCAATTCCACGGTCAGTACCGAGTTGCCATTCGTAGGATTTGGGAATAGCGTTGCACTTGAAGAATAGGACACGGTGGTCTGAACAGCCGTGGTGAGGTCCACGATTTCGCCGGTACTTGGCTGGCCATTCAAGGAAATATAGTAATCGCCATTGTTGGCAAGGGTCCACGCATCATCGGCGATCTCAAAATTGCCAGGACCGTTAGTCACATTGAAGGTGCCCAGTAGCAACGGTACATCTGCAATAAAGGATGTGGCGTTCTGGCCAGGAACAGCGGAGAACAAGGCATGGTGGTAACCATTGGCATCACCGGTTGGTCCGGACTGTGGAAGGCCATCAAGGAAAGCCACGGATGAAGAAGCTACAAGATCACTTAGTGTTGCGGTTGAGACCTCATCCCACCTAAGGGTCCATTGAATAGAAGACAAGTAACCCGTCCACGTCGAATCTGAGATCAGCCAAATCTGGATCTGGTCGGTTTCAAGATGTTGAACACCAATGTCGACATGAATTCCTTGGGCCATTACAGCACCTTCGAACATTGCGAAAGTGAAGACCACTGCGAATAGGTACTTTAGAATTTTTTCGGTCTGCATATCTCAGTAACGTATTTGTCAAAGATAGCACGAACAGATCTCAAAATGGAAGCGTGTGCGACACGTTGTGTTCGCGTTCTTCACATGGTTCGGATCCGAAGATCTTCGCACCGACGGAGACCCCCGAATCCCGTCTACAAGATCCCTTGCACGATCTTATCCACCGTAACCCCTTCCGCCTCTGCCTTGTAGTTCCGGACCAACCGATGCCGAAGAATAGGGGTTGCAACGGCCTGGACATCGGCGATATCCGGAGAGAACCGCCCGTGCGCCAAAGCGTGTGCCTTCGCTCCCACCACAAGGAATTGCGAGGCCCTTGGACCTGCACCCCAACTGACGTGTTCGTTGATAATGGCCGGGGCAGTTGGTAAACCTGGACGTGTACGTGTTGCGAGTTTCACGGCGTACTCCAGTACATTGTCAGCGACCGGTATCCGCCGGACCAAGCCCTGGTAGCGCATTATGTCTTCCGCTGAAAGCACAGGTTGTACCACTGGTTTGGAATCGCCGGTGGTTGCTTTTACGACGGACAGCTCTTCTTCGTACGTGGGGTAATCCACCCAGATGTTGAACATGAAGCGGTCCAACTGTGCTTCGGGCAATGGATAAGTGCCTTCTTGCTCGATCGGGTTCTGGGTGGCAAGCACGAAGAAGGGCTCTGGCAAGAGGTGGGTGGAACCAGCCGCCGTAACGGCCTTCTCTTGCATCGCTTCCAAAAGTGCCGCTTGTGTTTTGGGCGGGGTGCGGTTGATCTCATCCGCCAATATGATGTTCGCGAAGATGGGGCCACGAACGAACCGGAACCGACGGTCCTGGTCCAAGATCTCCGAGCCGATGATGTCGCTGGGCATCAGGTCCGGGGTGAACTGGATCCTGTTGAAACTGAGACCAAGTCCTTGAGCAACGGTGTTGACCAAGAGTGTTTTGGCCAAACCCGGAACGCCTACCAGCAGGCAATGCCCCCTACTGAAGATGCCCAGCAATACCAGATCCACCACTTTTTCCTGACCAATGATCACTTTACCGATCTCTGCCTTGAGCTTGCGGTAATGCTCACCGAATTGTTCTACTGCCTGTGTATCGCTCATATCTCGTTGTCGTTGTCAAGGGTCGATCTTTCCACCTTGGTCGGCTGTGGTCTTCAACCAATCATGGCCGAATGTACAAGTGGTGTATTTGTCCACGATCCGGACATTCGTATTGGCAAGCCGATCCCTCACCCATTTGTCCACAACCTCTGCACGCATTTTACCTTCAGCGGCTTGCTGTATCATCCGATAATCGTCCTTCAGGTTGGCACGGTGCGGAGGGGAACGCAGAATGAGTTGGACGATACGGTACGCCTTGGTCGCATCCGGCATTACGATCAGCTGCGGATCGCTCATCTCTTGTTCTTTCAACTTGTCCAATACGAAGAATGTCTGCTGTTCCAGATCACCCATATCCCACCGCGGCGAATTGCTGTTGGGCTCGATCATCAGTCCGTTCGCGCCCTTACTATCCTCATCATCGGAATACTTGGTGGCAAGGTCGGCGAAAGTTGCCATACCGTCCCGAACAAGTCCCGCAAGACTATCCAACAAAAGACGCGCCTCCTGCAATTCAGCTGAACCTACTTGCGGTCTCATTAGCACGTGGCGCGCATTGTAATATTCTCCGCGTCTTTCCACCATCTGCATGAAGTGGTAACCGAATTGCGTCTTGAACACTTGGCTCACTTCCCCTTCCTTCAAGCTCATCGCCACTGCATCGAATTCGGGGACCATTGTGCCCAAGGGAACCAGTCCCAGTTCCCCACAATCCTTGGCCGATCCAGGATCCTCGGAGTACAGGGTCGCCACCGTACACATGTCCTTTTCCCCGCCGAGCACACTCTCCCGGAACTCTTCTATTCTCCTACGAACCCTTCGCTCTTCATCAATGCTTGGTTTAGGGATACGCAAGATCTGGGCATATTCCACTTCGGCATTGATCAACGGCACACTGTCTTCAGGTATTCGCTGGTAGAACCGCTGCACCTCCCTTGGTGTGATACGTATGTCTGAGGTGATCGTCTGTTGCATATTCTGCACCATCAGTTGATCACGGACCTGGTCCCTAAAATCCGATTTGATCTCGGTGACCGATTTGCCATAGAATTTCTCCAGTTCAACATCCCCTCCCAACTGGGCCGAGAAGTATCGAATCCGGCGATCAAGTTCAGCCTTTATCTGTGCTTCATCCACCTCAACACTGTCGATCCTTCCTTGTTCCACCAACAGTTTCTCATAGAGCAGGTCCTCGAACGCCCCGCACTCGACTACCGGGTTGATAATAGCCCCGTTCTGGCGGTCTTGATCAACGCGAGCAATGAGATCGGAATGAAGAATGGCTTGCCTGCCAACTACCGCAATGATGCGATCGATAACAACACCGGCTGGCTGGGCCATGCTGACGGACACCGCAAAAAGCACCGCCCCGACGCTACTGAAAGATCTCCACATCATTGTTCTCTTGGGCTTGCTTATACAAGTTCGCTCGCATGGTCTCGATCAATTTGAGCTTTCGTTGGTTCAACAATATCGACCGTATGTCCTGATGCACCAATTCGAGCGGCGAAATGGTATTCTTATCCCGATGGTCCAATACTTCCACGAACCATGCCGCTCCACCTTCCCTGATCACACGTTTGCCATTGCTGGCCATAACAGCAGCACTCTCACGTTCCCCCAAGGGAATTTCAGCCTCGAATCCAGTCCATGGGGCCCAGCCCGAACTACGATCCATTATTGTTACACCGAGTCCTGCTAGCCATAGTTCCACCTCTCTCATTTTATCGGAACTACCGTCCAAGAACCGCTCACTCATTTTGCGCACGACCCGATCATCCGCTTCGTTCACCTTGAACCATCTCGCCTTTACAATATTGTCCTTCAACTCGAAGTTCGCCTTGTGCTGATCGTAATATCCTTGAATTTCCGCATCCGAAAATGAGGTATCCAGCTTTTGCTCCACCAAAGCCTGCTCGTAGTTGAATATCAACAAGGACCTCCTGTAGTCCTCCATTTGTTCCTCCAGGTCCAGACGTTCATCCAGAAGATTGCTCTCGGCCATGTGAAGCACCACATGTTGTTGGACCCAGTTGTTGATGTAACGTTGCGCAAGTGCAGTGCTATCCTCTGCGGTTGCGTCCAAAGGTATCACTTGCCTCAAGTCGCTCCAGCGCAACTCATCTTCATAGGCCCGGGCCAGAAGACGATCCGCAGCGTCTTCCGGTGCTGCACAAGCTCCCAAACACACGAGCACCACACCGAACAAGCCGATGGACGCTGTCCGCTCGGTACATCGCCCTTTTGTCACTTGATGGAATAGAGGACCTCTTGAACAACGGAAACGGGATACTTGGCGCGCAGTTCTTCGATCCACGCCTTCTCGAGGCTATCCTGATAAGCTGCGGTGATGAGCCCACGGGCTTCCTCCATGGTCTTGGGTTCCGGAGACCTTACTCCTTTCACATCCACAAAGACAACGCGATCGTCCACCTTCATATCCGCACTGAGCCCTGGTTTTGTAAGCCCGCTCAAGAAAGGCTTCTGTTCCACCGTGAACAGCCCACTTTCTATTGTAAGGGCCAATGCATTGTCCTTGTTCACCACATCAAGTATCTCCTGTGCCTTCTTCTTTTTGGCGATCAACCCACGAACTTGCTTGGCGACTGACGCATCCGTACAGGTGTAAACGGTCGCCTCGAACCGTGTATCCCACATGAAATCATCCTTGTGGGCCGTGTAGTACGCCTCTAGGCCGGTGGTATCCCGAACTGCCTTTCCCCAAACTTTCTGGTCGGTAAGTTCGAAGAGGAGGATGCCATCGCGGTATTCCTTCATCAGCAACCTGAAATCGGCGTACTTCTCCTCCAAGTTCTCGTCCTCGTAGGCCATGACACGCTCATCGCCAAACTCGTGTGCTTGACCTTTCACATAGTCCTGCAATGAAGTCACCTTCTCTCGCTTCTGGCCGGTTTCCATAAAATCCAACAGGTCCTTTTGGGTGTAGGTCTTCCCCTTGAAGCTGAACACAGGCTTGGTCAGTTTCTCCGCCTTCTTACGATCATACTTCCACCCTTCCATGATGGTCCGTACCACGACCGTGTCGTCCAAAGTCTGGGTCATTTCCTCGTATTGACGGCTCTTCACATTCAACAATCGGCCACCGCTCATGGCGCCCAATAGTTCGCGCCTGTAGGTCGCACCGTCCTTGATGAACGACCCTTCGGCAACATTGCGTCGGATCAACGTGTCACTCACAGAAGTCCCTTTCTTGAAGATGTTGGTGTCCACCATAGCGACCACTTTCTTCAGGTTGTTCGGATACTCCATGAAGCTGTAATCTTTCTTCAACTTCTCCATGAACACCTTGCGCGTGATCTCGGCGCGACTATCGCGGGAGATCTTGTTCTTCAATTCGGATCTGCTGGCTTCGAAGGTTGCAGGTTCCTGTTTCTCCAGCAGCTTGATGATGTGCCACCCATAGCGTGACTTGATCGGTGCGCTGATATCATCCATTTTCTTCAATGCGAAGGCGGCATCTTCGAACTCCTCGATCATTTTGCCCGTGCCGAACATGGGCAATTCACCCCCCTTTGTATTGGAACTTTCATCCTCACTGTACTTCAGGGCGGCCTCCGAGAAGGTCATCTTTCCGGTGGTGACCTGTTCATGGATCTCCTTGGCCCTGTTCTCGGCGCTTGCCTGTTTCTCGGCGGGATCCTCTGGTGTGCTGCGCAACATGATGTGCGCGACCTTGACCTGCCCACGAGCGGGTCTGCGATCAACGACCTTGATGATGTGGTACCCGAACCGGGTCCGTACCGGCATGCTTACTTCACCCACCTTGGTGCTGTACGCAGCTGTTTCGAACGGATACACCATTTGCAGGGCACTGAACCAGCCGAGATCGCCGCCGTTGTTGGCCGCACTCGGATCCTCTGAACCGCCCTTCTCCTTCGCCAAGGTGGCAAAATCCTCGCCTTTCAAGATCCGATCACGCAACGCCATGATGCGCTTGTAGACGACAAGCGTGTCTTCCGATGATGCATCCGGGGCTACCTGGAGAAGTATGTGGCTGGCTCGAACTTCGGTACCCATGCGATCGAAAGCCTCTTGCATAAGTGCCTCATTGAGCTCGCGATCGATCAAGTAAGGACGGGCAAGCTGGGTGCGGTATCCAGCAAGTTCGGTCTTGAACTTGCCGATGGTGTCCATTCCCAAGGTCTCCGCCTCCCGCACTTTCAGTTTGTAGTTGATGAACAGATCGAGGTATTCATCCAACGCTTCTTTGGTCACGGACGCTTCCTTGTTGTTCTTCTTGTAGATCGCCTCGAATTCACTGCGTGGGACGACTTGGCCATCAACCGTCATGATCGTGGGGTCCGCCTGTGCATTCACTCGGCTTGAGGTATAGATCAACACAGCTGCACAGAGCAGGCCATAAATTTTCATGGATCGTTGCATCGGGTGGTCAAATTGGTCCCAAACCTCTGGTGGTACCGGGAACAAGGGTCGCAAATGTAACCCTTCGACCATTACGGTCGAAGGGACCTTGTCGTTAATAAGATCGAACCAACAAACCGCTCAAATGTGGCTGTAATTGGGCGCCTCCCGTGTTACATGCACATCATGCGGATGGCTTTCCCGAACCCCAGCGAAGGTGATCCGGATGAACTTCGCATTACGCAATGCCTCGATGTCCTTGGCACCACAATAGCCCATGCCTGCGCGTAGCCCACCGACCAATTGATGGACCACCTCACCCAAACGGCCCTTATACGGAACACGTCCACTGATCCCTTCGGGTACAAGTTTCTTCACATCGTCCTCCATATCCTGGAAATAGCGATCCTTACTGCCTTGCTGCATGGCCTCCAAGGACCCCATACCTCTATAGGTCTTGAACCGGCGGCCTTCAAAGATGATGGTCTCTCCTGGGCTTTCCTCCACTCCTGCGAACATGCTTCCGATCATCACGGTTCCTGCTCCTGCTGCAAGGGCCTTGACGATATCCCCTGTGTAGCGAACACCACCATCTGCGATCACCGGCACACCTGAGCCTTCCAATGCGGTAGCACAATCGATCACCGCCGTGAGTTGCGGAACACCAACACCAGCGATGACCCGGGTGGTGCAAATACTGCCCGGACCAATGCCCACTTTGATCGCATCCGCACCTGCTTCGACCAACGCCAGTGCCGCGTCGGCGGTGGCCACATTGCCCACGATCACTTCAACACCGGGCAGTTCCTGTTTCACCTTTCGCAGCATGTCCAACACGCCTTTGCTGTGGCCATGCGCAGTATCGATCACCAATGCGTCCACTCCTGCATCGACCAAAGCCCTTGCCCGTTCAATCGTATCTGCTGTAACACCGATGGCTGCTGCAACGCGCAACCGCCCCAACTTGTCCTTGCAGGCATTTGGGCGTTGCTTCAATTTGATGATGTCCTTGTACGTGATCAAACCCACGAGCTTGCCATTCGTGTCAACGACAGGAAGCTTCTCGATCTTATGTTCTTGTAGGATCCCTTCCGCTTGGGCCATGGTGGTATCCGGCTTGGCCGTTATGATCGATGAACTGGTCATGACCTCGGTCACCGGCCGTTCCATCCGCTTCTCGAAACGGAGATCACGGTTGGTAACGATGCCGACCAAGTTGTTCTTAGCATCAACCACTGGTATACCGCCGATGGTATGTTCCGCCATCAAGCGCAGTGCATCTCCGACCTTCGCGGTCTGCTCCAATTTCACCGGGTCAAGGATCATCCCGCTCTCGGACCGCTTCACACGGCGCACTTGGGCTGCCTGTTCGGTGATCGTTTGGTTCTTGTGTACGACACCGATCCCGCCTTGTTGGGCAATTGCAATGGCCAAAGTGGCATCAGTGACCGTATCCATTGCGGCAGAAACCACCGGGATGTTCAACCGAATATTCCGTGTGAATTGGGAACGGACATCGACCTGATGTGGCAATACCTCACTGTACCCGGGTACCAAAAGCACATCGTCGTAAGTAAGCCCTTCGCCAACGAGCCTGTTATTGGTGGCTGAACCGCTGGTGGCCTTGCTCTCTACCTGCTTTGGGGTGGGAGCAACAATTGATCGTTCCATGCACAAAAGTACGGTTCGGGATGCGATGGCCGAAATTGGACCCTGATCGCCGATCGGGAAGAGGCGGAAACATATCAACTAAGGCTTCCTCGATGTAAATGGAGAGCAAAACTTTGACCCGACACCCACAGTAATGGGCAAGAAGGACTGAAATGGATCAAACTACGGTTGATCAATCCGTAGCGGATAGCACGGTGACCGTGCCACGCTTTTCGAAGAGTCGGCCAGCACCATTCTCGTACCGGCAGTAGTACGCGTAAATGCCCATTGGGACCGGACTTCCACCGTACGTACCATCCCAGCCAACGGTTGGTTCCGTGCTGGTCCAAAAGACCTGGCCCCAACGGTTGATGATGCTCAATTCATAATCGGCGACGTCGGCATAGGAGATCACCGGCTTGAATATCGGGTTCGCACCACCCCTTACTATGGCACTGGGGATGTATACCAGATCCTCCTGAACAGCACATGCAATGTTGCTTTCGGAACTGGCGTTGATCCCAGAAGGATTACCGATCTCCAAGGCCCTGACCTGATAGCAGAAACGGCCCGTGCCCGCGGTGAACAGGTTCACGTTGTCGGCATACGCCCACGGATCCGGTGGTGAGATGTGTACGAGCTCCAGATCGGATCCGTCCATTTGTCTGAAAATACCGTAGGCCTGAACATTTCCTGCCCATTGCACATACCCGTTCCATCGCAGGTTGTTGAACCCGGAAAGGTCCGCCACAGCTTGAAGAAGAATGCTAGCCCCGATGTTGCTGACGACCGATCCATTCCCACACGCATCGATCACTGCAACCCTGTATTGGTATCCGGTGGTAGAAGGTTCCACGTCAGTGTCCACGAATTGCACCAATGACCCAAAGGGTACTCCAACGGTCTGGACGGCCTCAAATGGGGCCCCGTTCGCTGATCTTTCCAATCGATAGCCTTGGACGGAAGCGAACGCATCTACGCTGTCAATGATGGTGATCTCCGTGCTCCCTGTGACCGACACGGAACGGATGTAATTGAAGGCCGGCAAACCAGGATAATCCGTGATGACGCAGGTCCGGTTCGATGATGAAACAACCGCGCTTGCTCCGCGAATGGCTTCAATGCTATAACAGTACGTATGGAACGGGGTTACAGTGTGGTCGTACGTGAATGTGCTACTGTCCACCGTAGCGAGCAATTGCCATGGACCTTGATCCAATTGAACGAAAATGCGATAGCCTACGGCAGGCCAGCCTATGTAACGGTTCCAACCCAATGAGACCCGTAGGGCACAAGCGTCATAACTGTTGTTGAGCAGGATGGAACTGTGGATCGGCCGTGTTGCACTGGTGTTCGGACTGGGAGGCGTACCGGTCAAACAGGTATCGAAAGCCGCCACCGTGAACCCTTCGATCCTTGTATCCGCATCACTATCGGGCCATTCGTAGGTCGTGGTACCCTGTCCGTAAACCGTGTCGATGACCACCGCCCCTCCTGGAGCTTGAAATACAATGATATAACCGTCGGTATCGCCTTCTGGACTTGGGTCCCACTGGATGGAAGCGAGTCCAGTGATGGTATCCACGGTAACGACCGTGATCACCGGTGAACTTGGCGGCGTTACATCCGTGAACAGATCACCATTGCGGTTGCTGAAGGAACTACAACCGGTGGCATCGTCCAATTCGATCCGGAAGTGCAGGGAATCCTCGCAGACCGAAACCACATGTTGATAAGAGAATGTGGTGTTGGAAACAGTATCCAATTCGGTCCATATCCCTTGTGGATATTCCAGCCAAACGATGAACGAATCGTTGGCAGATGGTGCGGGGGACAAACTGTTCCAACTGAGATCGGCGCTTCCCAACGGCGCGCTTTGGAATACTTGGAGGAATAGCGTGGCTACCGTATCGCTAGAAGCGGAGACCTCAGGGGATGGACCGCCAGTGGTCGTTGTCATATAGTAGAAACGCGGTCCGGTGTCCGCATTCGCCCCAAGATGGAGCTGAGTGGTCTGTGCATAGACGGGCACATTCATCAACAGAACATACGGACCCGCAGCCGCGGCGGACGTCCATATCTGGTATGAAGCAAACTCAGTCAACGGATCAGGCGGAATGTCCCATGAAAGAGTCACATCTCCATTGGACGATACCGAGGCGCATTGCAACGCTGGCGGGCCAACAGCGGCAGATGCCGAAAACGACGAAATGAGAAGAACGGTCCCAGCCGCCAGCCCCATAACGAACTGCGTTGCATAGCACCTGATCACCTTCATCCTATCCACATGATAAAGACGTACAATGCCCATTGGATGTTGCCGCCACATGCTGCTTTCATACAAATTGTTTGCTCGATGTGATCCTATGGATGGCCGTCTGATATTCTTCCATGATCTCTTGCACGATCGCGGCAGCAGGTAAAATGCCATTGATCCGACCACTCACTTGACCGATCTCCAACTCCCCTTCTTCCAGATCCCCTTCAAACATTCCGCGCTTTGCTCTTGCCCTGCCCAAAAGGGCTTTTAATTCTTCCGGACCGGCACATCGTGCATAGGCTTCCTGGATCTCCTTGAAGAATTTGTTGTGGATCAACCGAACCGGCGCCAACTCCTTCAGTGTCAGGGTAGTATTTCCTTCACCGGATTCCACTACGCACTGTTTGAAGGCCGGATGGGCGGAAGATTCGTGCGAACAGACGAAACGGCTTCCCACCTGCACCCCTTCAGCACCGAGGCTCATGGCGGCCAACATGGACCTTCCATCGGAAATACCTCCTGCGGCGATAACCGGGATGTCGAGCGCATCACTCACCATGGGAACCAAGACCAACGTGGTCGTCTCCTCCCTCCCGTTGTGCCCGCCGGCTTCGAAACCTTCGGCCACAACGGCATCCACCCCGGCAGCTTGTGCACGTAACGCGAATTTCACGCTACTGACCACGTGCACCACGGTCCTTCCTTGCTTTTTCAGCATCGAAGTGAATGTACTTGGGTTACCAGCGGAGGTGAAAACGATCGGTACGTTCTCTTCAATGATCGTTCGGATGTGCTTTTCCACATCGGGGTAAAGCATGGGCACGTTCACACCGAAAGGCTTGCTGGTTGCCGCCTGGCATTTGCGGATATGCTCTCGCAATACATCCGGATACATGGACCCGGAACCGATGATCCCAAGTCCTCCGGCATTGCTTACTGCGGAGGCCAATTCCCAACCGGAACACCAGATCATTCCCGCTTGTACCAGAGGGTATCGAGTGCCGAACAATTCGGGAATACGGGATGGACCGGGCATGGGCCAAAAGTAAAGGAGGGAAATTGGGGACGAATGAAGAAAGGCAACCCGTAATGGAAAATACAAGGGCAAGTGCAGGTGATAGGTGGCAAAGCCAAAGGCAATACCTAAGACCCAAGTCATAATTCACAAAACCATGGTGGATCAAGGGTCGACCCGCGCACCGTGGAAATCCCAAATAAAGGATGTTCATATCCAACCATCTCGAAATTTCGGCACGGAGGTCCGCGGTGTCAGTAAAAGGTGGTTAAAGACCTTGGGCACAACCCCAATTGATGTCCTACCGTAGAAGGTTGTTGATATTCTATCTGGCCCTTTCTGGCGATGCCAGCGGGATCTTTATTATGTTTGCCCGATGGTACACGGCGTGCCACCCTATTGACATGAGCTTGAAAACATTACGCATTGCATTTCTACTCGGTGTAGTAACCTTGTTCGGTAAGGACACTTCTGCCCAATACGCTTGGGACTTCGGTGTTCACGTTGGAGCTGCGAACTACTTGGGGGAAATGGGTGGTACCGACCAGCCCCGCCGCGATTTCGTGTGGGACATGAAGTTGAGCCAAACTCGCTGGGCCATTGGTGGTTTCGCGCGGAGAAAGCTGAACCGCATGTTCTCATTGAATGCCGGGCTGATGTATTTAAGGATCCAAGGTGCAGATGCGCTTTCGACCTACCGCCCTCGGGTTGGACGGAACCTGAACTTCCGGAACGATATGTTCGAGTTGTACGTCAGACCCGAGTTCACGATCTATCAAGATAATGACCTGGGTGGACAAGGCCGCTACCGGATGGACTTCCGCCTCTTCGGCTATGTCGGTATTGCCGCCTATTACAGCAACCCTAAAGGCCAGTTGAACCGCCAAGGCGAATTCTACACACTGCAACCCTTGAACACCGAGTTGGCCAATTACTCTCGTTTCGGACTTGCCATCCCGGTGGGCCTTGGATTCCATATTACCAAAGCACGCCGCCACAGGTTCGGGATGGACATGGGCTGGCGTACCACCTTCTCTGATTATCTGGATGATGTGAGCACCACCTACAAGGACCCGGCTAGCTTGCCCGAAGGAGTTAATGGTCTTTCCGATCAGATGGCCGACCAGAGCAATTTCGCTTACGCACTGGACAACACGCTGCCCCATCCCGACAACTATGGTTATTACGATTCGGGCGGTCCTTCCCCTAAGAAGGAGAACGTTCGAGGGGACCCCACCCATAACGATAGCTATTTGACACTGACCTTTACCTACAGCTACGTGCTGCGCGGCCAATCTAACTTCTATCGCCAACGGTACAACTGGATGCGCGGGAACAAGCGTGTTGGCCGTAAGAGCCGCGCCAAGTTCTAAGAACGAGATCTGAATTCAGAAAGGGCTGCCTTGAAAGAGGTGGCCCTTTTCTTTTCTCCTCACCCAAGAAGAGGGGTGGAATGCAAACCCACCTTAGGTCCATCTCCCAAGGAGAAGGGGGCTAATACCATCTCGCAGTAAGGCTTAGGCCGATCTACTTGTGATCTTTCCACCTGGCTTCTCCGACAGGATCGTTCCGTAGCTCCGGCCCTCGGTTGCTTCGCACCCTGCGGTCCACGCCTTCGGCGTTGCAACGACCCTGCCGTATCGCCATGCGAAAAGATCACGGCGCATCTCTGGCCTACTCCTTACTGCGAAATGGTATAATCCGACGAGTGCGGAGCATTATCTCGTAGTACAGTGCTGGGCGGGTTAGGCTGATAAAGAACTGTCAGCCCTCACTTCTCCATCCCATTCCTCTGAAGCCAATCCTCCAAGACCACCAATGACCAAAGCCGTGCCCAATTGACACCAGGGTCCTTGGCGAGGAAACGTGACCACAGCCGGTCCATAACCCCGAGGCGGAATTCCTTGCGCTTGCCCAATGCTTGCAAACGCTCTGCGCAGAATGATCGTAGTTCCACGCGCATCCAGAGCTCCCACGGCAGTGTGAAGCCCATTTTAGGACGGTCGATGATCTCGCGCGGAAGAAGATCGCCCAAGGAATCGACCAAGAGCTTTTTGGGTTGATGTGGGTATTTCAGATCGTCGCCAACAGCCAGCACGTATTCCACCAGATCATGATCCAGAAAAGGGACGCGTACTTCCAGTGCATGCGCCATGCTCATCTGGTCGGTGTCTCGCAATAGGACATCTTGCAGGTAGGTGCTTAGTTCACCCACTGCCACTTGGCTAAGGAATGGAAGTGAATAGCCTTTCAGTGTGCGGATCTGGCACTCCATTTCCACAGCCACGGCATTAACTGGAAAGGTTTGCCGCTGCACCATTTCAACCAGTTCACGATCGGTGCGTACCAAGCGGGAAACGGGATATGTATCATCCACGGAGAAAGTGTCGAGCTTGAGGAGCTCGGCCAATTTACGCGTGGCCACGGAGGGCCTCGCGGTGATCGCCGCTTGTCCGATCAGTTTGCGCAAGCCCAACGGGAACTGGGTGACCCAGCGCTTGTTCCATAATGCCAACGTGCGCTTGAAAACCGGGTAGCCTGCGAACAGTTCATCGCCACCCAAACCGCTCAATGCCATGCTGACCCCCGCTGCCTTGGTGACCTTGCTAACGACGTAGGTGTTGGGGCCATCACCGCTCGGGTGATCCATGGCGGCCAAGGCTGCGGGCAATTCGCGAAGCATGTCCGCTGGTTGCAAGCGGATCACGGTATGCTCTGTATTGAATTTCTTGGCGATGATCCGCGCATAACGTTCTTCACTGAATTCTTCCTCTTCGAAGACCACAGAAAAGGTATGGACCGGTTCCATGGAGCACATTGCCATGAGCCCGACGACCGCACTGGAATCGATCCCGCCACTGAGGAATGCACCGAAGGGCACATCGGCCACGAGTCGTTTTTCCACCGCTTTGGTCAACCGTTCCTTCACTTCTTTGTGAACCACTTCCAAGGGCGCTTCCCCCGGGTATTTCCGGGATGCCTCAATTGGATCATACCAACGTTCCTCTGTGACCTCTTGGTCGGTGATGCGCAGGAAATGACCAGCACGCAACATGGAAACATTCTTTACCATGGTGCGTGGCGCATGCACGGTCTGGTAGCGTAGGTAGTCCACCAAGCCGTCAGGATCCAATTCTCGAGGAACCAGTTCCGAAGCGAGCAGGGCCCTGATCTCGCTTGCGAACACCAGGTGTTGATCATTCCGATACACATACAGTGGCTTGATCCCCATGCGATCGCGAGCCAAGAAGAGCTCTTCATTCTTCACATCCCAAACGGCAAAGGCGAACATGCCTTCCAGCCGAGGCAAACAACCGGAACCCCATTGGACATAGGCATTCAAGAGCACCTCCGTATCGCTGTTCGTTCGGAAAGCTTCTTCACCCAAAAGCCCGACAAGTTCGGCTCGCAAAGAGCGGTAGTTGTAGATCTCGCCGTTGAATGCGATAACGAACCGGCCATCGGAGGAATGGAAGGGTTGGTCTGATGCCGACGATAGGTCGATGATGCTGAGCCGACGATGTCCAAGTACCACATTCGATCCACGCCACAGTCCGGATGCATTTGGACCGCGGTGGGCCAAGGCATCATTCATGCGGCCCACGGAGCCCTCCGCCTTGTCAAACCCTTCGAGCCCGAAAATACCGGTGATCCCGCACATTACCCCTGTGCAATGCCACTGGCCAGGATCCGCTCCAAGCCCGTGCGCAAAGGCAGCAGTTCGCGACCCAACAACTTGCGCATGCGGGTCACATCAGGCATGCGACGGGTCATATCCCCTTCTTCCAAGGCCGGCAGATGAACGATCTTGGACTTGCTGCCCACAACCTCGATGATGAGCTGGGCGAGTTCCTTGATGGTGAATTCCTTGTCGGATCCGATGTTCACGACATCGTTCATCACTTCACCCTTGTGGTAGGCGTTAAGGCAGGCATCCAGGTTGTCATCGATGTAGCAGAACGTTCGCGTCTGCATTCCATCGCCATACAGGGTAATGTCCTCGTTGTTGACCGCAGCCCGAAGGAACTTGGCCACCACAAAATCCTTGCTCTGCTTGGGTCCGTAGGTGTTGAAGAAGCGGAAGATGGTGTAATCCAACCCGTATTCCTTGTGGTAGGACCGAAGGAAAGCTTCTCCGATGTTCTTCACGATCGCGTAAGGGAGCTTGGAATTGAGCGGTGTGGTCTTCTCGTTCTGAGGGATCTCCACCGGTTCCCCATACACCTCGCTGCTGCTGCTGAAGATGACGCGTTTGACCCCCGTGTTCTTCGAGAGGTCCAGAATGTTCCGGATCCCGTCCGTATCCCTGAGGACTTGCACCGGATTGTCCGTGGTCCGCTTTACACCCACCATAGCGGCATAGTGGAAAACGTGGTCGAAACGGTAGGCGTAGAACACCCCACTGATGTCCTCGAAGCGGTTCACGTCACACTTGATGAAGTGGAGGTTCTTGTGGCCCGGTGAATGGATGTGCCCGATCTCACCAGTGAGCAGATTGTCCACGACCACCACCTCGTTCTTGGGATCTTCGGCAAGCCGTAGAGCGAGGTCGCTTGCAATAAATCCGGCACCTCCGGTAACTAGGATACGTGACATTCTTCTTTGGTTCGCTGGAGCGGGTAAATCTAAACCAATGACGTTGGATGCACGACCGGGTTGCTATAAAGTCCGGTGCATGGAGGTTGCTTTTTGTGGAACTTATTCTCCTATCTCCGGATGCGCCAACCCAATAGTAGCAGCAACACTGCGGTGCCGAACCCATACCAGTAGTTCAGGTTGGTTACCGTCTTTTTGATCAAATAGGGGATGCGTCTCCAAGCGAACGGTTCGGCTGTGCCTTGATGTGCTTTCCACCATGCTGCATCGTAGCTCTGAACAGGTTCCAGGGGTTGGCCCGTAAGCGATAGGCCCGTCCATTTAACACTGGGGGGCCTCACCCCTTCGCCCTCTCCGGAGGAGGATGGAAGCTTCGAAACATCCGCGATCAGTACGGCATCGCGCAATTCGTCGCGAATTGCACTTTGGATGAACGTGATGCCCTGCTCGTGCTCCTGAAAGAAAATACTGGCCGGCGCCCTGCCCGCCATGCTACCACTGATCCAATACACGTTTGCATGCTGGGCAATCCGTTGCAATACAGGGAGCACGTCCTTTTTGAAATTGCTCCCGGTGAGCGATCGCGTATTGCCTCTGAAGAGGTCTCCGTACTTCGGTTCGCCCTCTGACCAGACCGGTCTGTGGCTTATGATGAACAGGTGTCGCAAGTGACCTTCAGTTGCGGCTTGTTCGGCATCTATGATCTGTTGCAGCTGATCACCGCTTACATCACTGTTGTCCCGCTCGGTGTCCAATAGGATGATGCGATCCCCACCCATTGGGATCATCACTGGCATACGGGTTGCGGAATGGTATGCGCTACCTTCCAGATCGTGGTTACCCGGTGCGTTGAAAAGAGGCAACTTCAACTCTTCGAAGAGAGCGGTAGTATAGCGGACGCTGTCACGATCCGGACGCAGGAAAAGATCACCGGTGCTCAAGAATACGTTGGCGTTCGTGGCATTGAGCGTTCCGATATTGGCAAGCAAGGTGGCCGCGGGAAACCCACTGGTGTTGCTGCTGGCCCCGTGGAAGTGTCCACCGATCAACAGTCGGTAACTGCCTGTGCTATCAGGTGGCACCACCGCCAACCCCGTGTAGGGCGAAACTTGGGCGATCGTGATGTTCCCTAAGTGCAAGAGGACCACGAATGGAAACACCCTCCTCATGGTGCCTTCGTGGAAAGGGTCGGCTCCATTTCCATCCCATTGATCAACACCGTATTCCCTTTACCGATCTGATAAGGCTGCGTTGGAGCATTCGTCTTCACGCTATCCAACTCAACCTGTGATGGTCCGTGGCGATCGTGCTCCGGTTCCACATCCAATGCTTGTTCCTTTTCACTGGTGAAGGAGCCTCCCTTTGCCTTCAGTGTTGCTCCTTCTGACACTCTGGCGGCATCGGCTTTGGATGTGATCATTGGATCAACCAATTCAACAATGGCGTATTCGTCCAATTTGATCCCTGTGCCCATGGCTCCTTCAACACGAAGCGCTGAGATCACCGCTGATCCACCTTTCACGGAAAGGGCATCATCTCCAGCGCCCAAGCCACCTACTTTTTCCATGGTGGTGGTGCAATAGGCCAATGTCAATTGGTCCATTCCCCCGGTGAAGGAAACATCCTCCATTCCGATCTTGCTCCGAACGGCCAACAGCAGGTCCCGTCCACGAGCCTCGCCCAGGTCACACTCCTTCAGGTGGACATCCGCATCTTGTAGAACGATGGATGGAGTCCCGATCCTACTGCTTCCAAAGCCTTCGAACCGCACCCGGTAGAACGAACTGCTCCCCCTGCTGCTAAGCACTATGAGCCCACCACCGCTTTGATCGGAGGAATGCAGTACGATCGGCAGGTCCTCCACACCGCTCCATAGCATGGGGGACCTGGAGATCAATCGAGCACCATTCACGAAGTCCAACCGTAATGGAGCGGTCGCCATTATGGTATATCCGTTGGGCAAGTACAGATCCGAACCCAAGGTCCAGTTGCCTGGAAGGATCGTGATCGTCTTCTCTTGATCGTCCACTTGCAGGTAGCTGATGTTCCGCAAGTCGGTCGTGTTCGTTCCTGTTACCAATGGCAATTGGATCTTGTCGAGATAGGCATACGGGAACACCTCCAACTCCTTGCGGATGGATGCGCCCAGAACGCTGTATGAAATACGCAATGGAACGCCCGCGGTCAGATCCAATTTCCCATTGATCGGCACGCGGACGGTCATGGGTTTTCCTACTTCCCCGCCGATCCTGCTCGGAACGATGGTTGCTTGTAAGTCTCTGTTCTGATCGCTGATCGGCGGGAGTATCGTGCCGTCCTTGTCGATCAACCCATGTATTTCGATCGGGAGGCTCTCGATCGGGATCACGGTCATGTTCACAGTGTCCACGCCTCCATCGTAGTAAGCGTGAAAGCCTTTGGGCACATCAAGCATCCGCCGGATCAAGGCGCCGTTCTTGTAGTAAATTGAACGATCCAGCTCCTTGTACGGGAATTCGCGGTAGATCAATGCGGAAGCACTGTCCAAGGCCGGGGCGAGTTTGGTGAAAGCACTGTCCAGGTAGGTGGGTGATGACATGCGTTCCAAATGGTGGACGTAGGCGCGGAAAATTTCAGGATCATTGAAGTATGCGGTGTGCAGGTCCATCCAAGAAGATCGCTTACCCGAATACTTGCCGGTGCCAGCCAATTCCTTAATGGGGTATGCACTGAAACTCTCATACGAGATCGGTTCAACGCGCTTGAGCACCGGGTCGAAGTAGAATTTGACATCGCTCCAATCCATGCTGTGGTGGCCGCCCACCAGGTCCAAGAGCGCATGCCGACGCGCGATGAGGTCCGCGTCGAATACCTCCGAAGCCTTGCGTTCGCCGCGTCTGAACGAATCCATCAACCCAACGGCCTCCTCGAAATACCTACGTTGTACCGAGTCCTTTGCGAGACTCCCTGTGCCGAACCCATCCACCGCAGCAGCTTCGTAGGCTCCGAATGCTTCGTGGTACCGCACCTTGTTCATCATGTTCAACCGGTGTTCCCAGAATAACGATGGGTCGAAACGGAACAAAGGCCCGTTCAGCCGACCGTTGTTCACCAACAGCTCCGGGCCGAAGTGTTCCTCGTAGGCATAAACCCCCAAGTCCTCGCCATTGAAATTGACATGGAGAAAGCCATACCGCAGCGCAATAATGCCTTCACCTTGGGACAGTTGATGATAGAACCAATCGCACAAGTAGTTCCGTGTTCCGGGATGCTGCAAGGAGAACCGCTGCATGCCCAGAAAGCCATCATCCTTCTTAGTCAGGACGCGGAAGGACCATTTGCTTCCTTGGACATGGTCGCTCATCTTGCCTTTGATCCGGACCTTGGTCTTGATCTTTTGTCCATTGAACTCCAAGATCGCCGGTACATATTCGTTGCCCTCGGGCATGATCACGCCGCGCTCACGTGCCGCCTGTACCACGGCCTCAAGGGCGTCGATATCGGCCTGTTCAACGGTTATGGAAACGACCATTGGTTCCACGGCAAAAGATGCGGGGTAGTTCACCCACCATTGCTGCAAAAAGGTAGGAAGACCGGGGTGTCCGTGGCCCTTAAGTTTACGATCAGCGAACCAAATACCTGCTATGAGCAATAGCACAAGGAAGAGTAGGACGTAGAGCTTGCGTTGCATTCGGGGCCGCAATGTAAAGCCGCGATCCGTACCGCTTCGGAAGTTGACGATCCTTGTCAAAAACTCGGTTGCCCCGATCCTGCTTGTTCGCGCCAACGGATTCCTTCGAACGCACAAGAGCTGGATCAAACTGGACCCAGCCGGAGGGTTGGTTCGACCTCTGGTTCCTGATCGATCACTTCGGTTGCATCGGACCCAAAAACCTCCCATTCCACAATCTCCGCTTCGGACACGATGGTGATGATGATCAATACGATGATGGTATACGGGTTCAGCGAACTCACCAACCACGATTCGTAGGTGATGGAGAACATGAGCGCGAACATGACCCCAATGCTCATCGGCACTAGTTTGCTCGCTTTGATGAACATGAGGATAAAGCTCCTGAAGAAGATCACCAACCCTACAATGCCCACATCGAACCAGAACGACAAGTAGGTATTGTGGACCCCACCTTGGTGTCCCATTCTTTCCAGATAATGGTAATTTTTACGCATGATGCGTTCATCATTCCCGAAGCCCCCTCCGAACACCAAGTATTCTTGGATGTGGGTCCAAGCGAATTCCCAAGCGAAATAGCGACCACTTCCGGTCTCCAAGGTGTTCAGTCGCACGTAAGATTCGATGCCCAAGAATTGAACGATGGGTTCCAAGTTGCTCAGCACTATCTCCATGACCCCAAACACCCCCAGCAAGCTTATGAAACCGAGGAACGGAGATGCTGCGAAGAAACGACCGAAGACCAAGAAGATGAACACGGCGATAAGTGAGGACCTGGATCCGGAGACGATCAAGAAATAACCTGCAACGCCATACACCACAAGCTTTTCTTTCCAATTGAACAAGTCCTTCTTCACGGCCGTCAGGATCGTTATGAGCATGATCAACAGGAAGCAGAAGATCGCCATGCCGTTCGGATTGCCGAAGAGCCCTCGGAAACGACCGATCATGTAAGCATAGAACTCGCCCCAGTAATTGATCAATAAGCCGGCCAAGAGGATCGTGGTCATAAAGAAGACCAGATTGCGGAAGAACTCCCAACCCCAGAGCCGGTAGTTGTACAACACGTAATTGGGAATGATCAAATAGAGCAAGGCATAGGAAATGGTCTTCTGCACACCGACCACAATACTGCCTGAGAAGATCAGGGGAAAGAAGCTGTATACAAAGAAGGGAAGAAAGATGTTGAACACCCGGGATAATGGAACGAAACGATGCCTCTCCAATAGGAAGATGATGGCCAAGGCAATGATGTACGTGTTCTTGGCAGCCTTGAACACCTGCATGGAGAAGAACCACGGGGTCATGTCGGACAGTACCAAGGTGATGAGCAGACCAAAGACCATGTCCGCCCACAGGTTCCTCGATTTTAGGAAGAACACGGAAAGTGGCATGAGCGCGAATAGAAGCAACTTGGCATAGATCCCAACGACCACGAAAATGATCACAAGGATGAACAACTGCAGATGGTCCCGTATGTAATTCAGCATATCGACCTAGCGAACTTGTTCAAACGCATCCAATTGCTGGAGGATGTTGCCCTCGCGCTGGGCGGCGAAGGTGCGCAAAACATCCACTTCCTTCTGCCAAACCTCTACTGAACCCGGACGTCGCCAGCGGGCCGTGTGTCTGTCCATTTCTGGTGCCATGAGCATTACAAGGGCCTCCAGCCGTGCCGTGGATCGCTTTGCGGAGAACGCCCCTTGGGCCAGATCACGGGCTATCTGTACGAAGCGCAATTTAAGGTCCGGAGCCTTCATCATTCCGTTGAACAAACGAGTCAAAGGCACGTCCAACGCCTTTACCCGCATGAACATATCGCTGGTCGCTGACGCATATACCCCATAGGCCAGATCACAATCACCCATGATGAAGCGCCATTTGCCATCCAACGGTGCATCGCCCTTCTCCTTGCCCCCGAACTTCCAGAATTTCACGTTCTGCGAAGGCCAATCCACGTTACCAAGGATCATTTGACTGGCCATGTAAGCGAAGAAACCATCGATATCCAGGTTCTCCTCAAGAGCCTTTCGTTCGGCCGGGTCCTTGCCGTCCCAATGGTACGTACGGTCCGCAAGTTGTTCGAACCGCACCACTTCCATGGTATCACCCCGGTAAAGACGTGCTTCATCTTCCAGGATGGTGATGCGTTTCTTGGAAACCCCGTAGCGCCTTGCCAATTCTTCCTCGTCCATTCGGTGCCGCAAATGATGGACACCCCAATAGGCACCGTTCACATAAACCACGCATGTGCGTGATCCCGATACCTCGAAGGGTAGACCCGCACATAGCCCGTGTTGGAAGGGATCCCGAAGCATGGCTTTGATCTGATCATTTCCTGCTGTTCGCAGCACCAATCCTTCGTAGCCTGAACCGACATTCTCGTTGAACACATCCACGCGCAAAGGCTTTTCAAAACCGAAGCGAAGGGCATGTTGTGGAAAGGAACGTGTCATCTGTCCATTGATCCGAACGTTCACTTCTGTCTGGAAGATCTCAAGCCCATCGGCCCCGATGAATTGCATGCGGCCGCTTCGCTGCCATGCCTTACCGCGCATGTGGAAATTGCCGGGATACTTCCACGATCTAGGGTCCCTGGCCTCGGCCACCAGCACTTTCTCAGGTGCATGGAAAATTCCGTTCCCCACGACCATGATCCCTGTGTCTGGATCGAACAAAGCTCCGTGAGGTACAAGCAAAGACAATACGGGCAATGTTCCATGGTCCTGAAAGAGTATCGTATGCATGCGTTCCGGACCGATCCTTTCCGGACCATCACTTTCCGCAAAACGCACTACCTGAGCTGCGGGTAACCCCAACAAGGGATGATGCCAGTTGATCGAGAGTGGGATACTTAGCGTACGATCCGCATCAACTTGGTCCGGGGTAGGCACAAAGCGGAACACGGTGCCTCTTTCCAGCATTGGGCCATTGGCTTGTTCAGCCACATGAATATAGCCACCTCGCACAGAGCGGATAGTAACGTTTCCGCTCTGTCCAACGCTTGCGACCGATGGATGGACCAAGGGAACTGCACCGCCCTTGAATGGAACTGGACCGGGTGGTGGACTTCCCACAAAAGCCGCCAATGCCAAGCAAAGCAAGCTGCTTGTCACTAAACCGATGAAGTCGCTCCAAGGTGCCTGGGTTTCCAGCATCAAGAACGTGAAGCAGGCCCAAAGGCCCAACGCATCAAGAACAAATATGGGATCATCGCCAGAACAACAACCACCGTGGCTCCGCTTCCGCAACCGATGCCAACCACCAATACGGAGAAGAACAAGGCATCATTCCCCATTTCGTAGCTACGCTTCCCAGCCAAAACTGCCGCCGCGAGCATAAGAGCAGCCATGGGCAATTGGGATCGAACAAAAACAGCTGCCAATGCAGCTGCAGCGGCCCAAAAGGCCATTTGCTTCAGGACAGTCCCTGTTTGTCTTGCCCCGAACCTTGCCAACGTATATCCCAGCAAGGCCGCAACCACAATAACGAAAAGGACTTCAGGCAGGTCGTATACCGAAAAATGACCAAGTTGGTCAACAACGAATCCCTTCACATCCATGTCGCTAGCATTTGGCGCAAAGCTAATGGGGGACGCTCAAGAAGATCTCTTAGGCACATGTGCCCGATCCAACTGAACTTCCTAACTTCGCAACCCATGCACAAATGGTTTATCCTATGTCCTATCCTACTGCTTGATCAAGCAGTGGTCAGTGGTCAACAAATGCGGTTGATCTCCGGTTCGGTCACTGTTGCTGAAGGCACCACCGTTACACTGGAAGGTCCGTTGGAATGGACCATAGACCCGGGAGCGACCGTGGTGAACAACGGCCTTATTTCGTTGGGAGAGACCGCTAGGATCTTCGAACCGGTGGGTGGACCCATTACCGGTGCTGGTACCGAAACTGCAGTTCTCACTGCAATCGTGCCCTATTCGAACGAAGAACCCGGCAACCTCGGGTTGGACCTTTCCTCGAGTAGTGGCCCTTCCCCCATCACCGTGGTGCGTGGGCATATACCGCGCGAATTCCCTGAGGGAGACTCGAGCATAGGGCGTTGGTTCGAACTGCGATCAGGCCCTATGGTAAATGGGTCCATCGATGTGGTGCTCACGTACGACCCAAGCGAACTCTATGGTCTGCCACCAGGGAACCTATCGTTGTTCAGTTCTGGTGACATGACCGGGCCATGGAGCTTGATGGCAAGTGCACCGGACGTTGGGAGCAATTCAGTATCCGGCAGTTGGTTCCAACCCGGTGGATACATTACTGCGTTCGATATGGACGCACCAACTCCAGTGCCGACCTTGGTGGTCCAAAATGGATTCAATGTATTCCCGACCGTGGTCAACGACGTGGTCCATGTTGTAGCCTTGGACCATCAACCGATCGAGAGCCTGGAGTTGTTCGACGGAATTGGACGTACCGTTCCTGTTGATCCGATCCGATCTGGTGTGGACCATGTGCAAGTAGTACTTCCCGGGTTAGGAACCGGAGCCTATTTCTTGCGGCTGAACAACCAACATGTTTTCAAATTGAGGGTGTTATGAGGATCGCTTTGGCCGTTTTCTTGGCTCTTTGTGCTCCTTTCGTTCACGCCCAGTTGGACGTCCCTGTCGCTATTGAGTTGACCGGCTCCACGGATGCCGATCGCCAAGTGGACGGATTGGCTTCACCATTGGTACCGGATGCCGCTGTTAGTGTCGCGGCCGCTCGGGCAACCACCATGTCCTATGCCACGGCATCAGGTACGCTCCAACTCGTCGCAGATCTGGAGCCAGCGATACTCGCATACACTCCTGGAATGATGATCACCTTGGTGCCAAATGCTGCGAACGCAGCCGGGGCCACTCTTGAGTTGAACGGGCTCGGTGCCCAAACCGTGGTGAAATTCGGTGAGTTACCGTTGGACAGTGCTGACCTGCCCGCAGGTATTCCTGCACGCCTGATCTACGATGGCTCACGATTCATGCTCTTGAGCAATGCTTCACGCCCTTGCCCAACAGGTTTCTATGCAGCTACCAGCACGTACTGCATTCAAGACTCCTCCTTGGCAGCGATCACCTTCTTCAACGCAATTACGTATTGCCACAACACTGGTGCAAGGTTGTGTTCCATGGGTGAATGGGCGAATGCCTGTCGCACCAAACCTACCTTCATAGGTACGGTCATTTCCGCTGAATGGGTGGACAGCGCGGCGAACAACTCGAACGATGCCAAGACCATTGGCGCTGGTTGGGCCACGGATGAACCATTACCCGGTGTGGCTTGCAACTATGGCTTCACCAACATTCCCACAGCTCTTTTCCGGTTCCGTTGTTGCATGACCCGATGATGCGCTTTTGTCTGATCCTTTTGTTCTGCGTGGCCCATACTTCCATGGGCCAAGTGGAACATCCACGCTTTTGCGTTCATGGGGCCGGATGGTGACCGAACAGTTACGGGAATGGGAGAACCGCTATCCGAGAACGCTGCAATAACGGTGGAAGGATCGTTGCTGAATACCGCTCATTGGGCAACCGCCACGCTCGTGGTTGACACCATCAAGCTCGTTGCGACACCCAGCATGACGAACTACGAGAATGGTATGCTCCTCCGGTTCGTGGTACCTGTGAACATGCGCGGAGCATTGAAATTGAGTTGCTCCGGACTTACTGCCTTTCCGTTGACCCGACCCGATGGCGTGCCACCGGTTTCTGGACAAATGCTTGCCGGTTCGGTTGCGAGGTGCTCTTTGCAGGAGATCGATGGATCTTGACAAATGCTCCGGAAAAAGAATGCCCACCTGCCACCACAATGATCAATGAACGCTTGTGCATTGAAACCGCCACCACAGCGAACATGTATTTCTACCCAGCAGTTGAGCGTTGCTCCGCATTGGGTGGAAGGCTTTGCAAATGGGGTGAATACTATGTGGCCTGCGTCGAACACGCCGAAGAGCTAACGGGCTTGGGCGCCGCATGGGAATGGATCGACGACACCTCCAACCATGCCAACACCTCCGTTCAGGTCGGGTTCGCCAACTGTGAAGCAAATGCGTTGGGCGGACCCCAGCATCACCTTCGGCCGTACACGTTGCTGTTTCGCTCCACGATGAACATGACCAAAGCATATCGGCTGGCCTTGTTCCTTCTTTGTTGGCCCTTGTTCGGTGCCGCACAAATAGAGATCGATGGCCCTCTACGAGCAACCGGGTCAACACGATCGGACCGGCAGGTAACAGGCGTGCAAGAACCTATTGTTGCAGATGCACCACAAACAACCGGGCTTGAACAGTCCGGTGCGCATCGCATAGCTGAACCCTTGCCGGGTGCCACTTGGGTCATTACACTTCCATTTCTTTCTGTGGCCCCGCAGTCCGGTACGCATGTTGTCGTGAAGGCCCCTGTTGCTACCAATGGGCCAATTGTATTGACGGTGAACGGCCATGGGCCATTTGCGGTTGTTACCACTGCCCAACAACCCATCGACGGTGGAACGGTCGTGCCCGGCACCATGCTGTCATTGGTCTTTGATGGAACCGCTTTCCAAGCTTTGAACGGCGAAGGATATGCTCGACGCACCTGCCCCGACGGATCTACAGCCGTGAATGAACAATTCTGTATGGGCATCAACGAACTTCCCGTTTCCAACCTTTACCAGGCCATGCTCAGTTGTGGTGACCAAGGCATGCGGCTGTGTACTTGGGGTGAATTCTATGCAGCCTGTATCAATGCTGCTGCGTTGGGCTTGAACTTCATGACCGATAATTGGGAATGGACCGATGATGCTTCCAACGAGCTCGGATCTGCACGTGTAGCAGGACTTGGCAGTTGTGCAGCGGCAGGTAATAGCCTAGTGATCAATAGTATCGACCGGAATTTTCATTGTTGCTGGTCCCGGTGAACGTCGCAGTCCCATATTATTCACTTCGGTGTGGAACGAATACCTTGATGCGAACCGACCAGTACTCCACATTGATCTCGCGTCCTTTTCGGATCACTGGAACATTTCTATTGATCTGTTCCCTTTCCTTCCATGCTTTCGCTCAATTGGAAGTTCCCGGTCCTATCGTACTAGAGGGTGCTACACCGGAGCAACGACAGATCCTCGGACTTGCCGACCCACAGACCTTGGACGCTGCTATTAGTTTGGGGGCTTTGCGTGCAACAACGGTGTCTTACACACAACTGCAAGGAACTGCGGATCTGACCGGAACCCTCGTACCCGCTCCTGATGCGTACACCATTGGATTGATCGTGACCGCCTTGACCGCTGAAGCCAACCTCCCTGATCCTACGCTGGACCTGAACGGCCTTGGGCAACGACCCATTGTAAAACAGGGGGGTCTGCCGTTGGACAGTGCAGACCTGTTACCTGGAATTCCAGTGCGACTCGTTTATGACGGGGCCCAATTCCAACTGATCAGTTCCGGGGCATTGCCCTGCCCGAGTGGACTAGTAGCAGTTGGCCGTGAATATTGCGTGGCGACCCATCCGAATAATGCCGTTACGTTCTTCGAGGCGAACAGGGCATGCGCGGTAAAAGGTACCCGACTTTGCACCTTGAGCGAATGGGCACATGCGTGTTACACCATTCCTGCTTTCCTCGGAACGGTGACCACAGCCGAATGGGTGGACCATGCCGCCAACGACAACAGTGGGGCGAAGTTGGTCGGTGCAGGTAATAATGGGCAGGATGATGTACCAGGAACGGGATGTCATTTCGGTGCCCAAAGCCCTCCGTACACACCGTTCCGTTATCGTTGCTGTTCACATCGATGAGGATCCTTTGGGCCATATTCTTCCTCTCGGCAACACTCAGCTCCAAAGCACAAGTGCAGTTGGACCATTCATTGGTAATTACCGGCAGTGAAGAACAACGTGCAGTTATCGGTCTCGGCGTGCCGTTGATTGAAGCTGCAGCCGTGAATGTTGAAGTGCTCAGTACAGGGATCATCCATTGGGCAACAGCGGTTTGGAACGGGGACACACTACTGCTTGTAATGAGCCCCGCGCTCGAAACGGTCCGTGATGGACTTTTGGTCCGCTTTCTTCCTCCTCTGGTAAATAGTGGAACCGCATGGCTGCAATTGCCCGGATCCACGCCAAGGATCCTGTTGCGTCATGATGGGCTGCCTTTGGCCATAGGTGACCTGCTCATGGATAAAGTTGCGGAAGTTCTCCTTGCCAATGGAAATTGGTTCTTGCTCAACGCCTCACGGGAATTTTGTCCGCCGGGATCCCTTCCGTTGAACAACAGGAGTTGTATGGAAGTGGATGCGACACCCGGCTTGAAGTTCTACGAGGCAGTCGAACATTGTGGCAAACGTGGTGGGAAATTGTGCGTATGGGATGAATATGCTGCGGCCTGTACCGTATTGGGCAACCAGCTGAACGGGATGTTCGATGAGTGGGAATGGATCGATGACGCTTCCAATCACACGCATACCACCAATCAAGCGGGGCGATTCACGTGTGAAAGTGAACGATCGATCAATACGCTCATATTGTTCACCGGCGATACACGCTGCTGTTATCACCCCCGATGAAGCTGGGGCAAATTCTCCTTTTCCTCACGTTGACCCTTCCGCTGGCAACATTGGCCCAAGTGCATGTTGACCATGCGATCGAATTGACGGGGAGTGGAATGGCTGATCGCCAAGTCTTGGGCCTACCCGGATCCACGGAACCTAACGCCGTATTGACGGCGGGAACCGAACAACGCGGAGATGCCCGCACGGCGATCGTAGGTGCAGGTAGTACTTGGAATTTGGACCTGCCCGGCTTGGGGACCACCCCGGCGATCGGTACGCATGTGGTGGTAAAGGCCCCTGTACCCACGCCCGGCCCCATCGCACTTACATTGAATGGAACTGCGCTGATCCCTTTGCGCAAAGGTGATCTGGTAGTTGATGGATCGAGCGTGACAGAAGGTGAAATGCTCTCGATGGTATTCACTGGAAGCGTGTTCCAATTGATCAACGGCAGAACGGACCTACGGCGAAATTGCCCCAGCGGAATGGTGGCCGTGAATGCACAATATTGCATTGAACCCACTGAACGGCCCGCAAGTGATTTCTTCCAAGCCGGTCTTTTATGCGCGGGTCAGGACCGAAGACTTTGCACATGGGGCGAATGGTATGCCGCATGCCAACAAGCCACCGCACTGGGCCTTGTAGGTATGACCAACAACTACGAATGGACGAATAACACGTCCAACGAGAACAACAGCGTTCGGATCACTGGCCAGGATCTGTGCGAATCAGTCGGCAATGGCCTTGCCACAGGAAGTGCCGCACGACCTGCGCGCTGCTGCTACACCCGCTGACCCCTGCCTGCCGCAACTCTATTGAAGAGGGCGATGAACTCTTCGGTGACCGCAGGCCATGTGAAACGCTTGGTAACACGCTCCAAGGAGGCAGCACCCATTTTAGCCCGTTGTTGATCCGGCATGGCATTGAATTCCATGACCGCGGTATAGAGCGCATCGGCGTTCCCTTTCGGAAGAAGATAGCCGTTCAGTCCATCGACCAATTCGGCCGAAGCACCCACGTCGCTCACCATGATAGGACGAGAACGGGCCATCGCTTCCAGCACGACAGTTGGCATACCCTCAAAGCGCGTTGGAAGCAACAACGCGTCGCACTCGCTGTATAATTTGAAAAGTCGTTCATCATCCACTCGCCCGAGCAATTCCACGTTCTTCGGCAGGCCCATGGCTTGGTAGGTGGCCATCAACGGGCCGTCCCCTGCAAGTTGGAACAGCACCTCCTTTGTCTTGCCCTCCAGTTCCAATCGACGAGCCACCGTCATGAGCACATCGAGGCCCTTGTTGAATGCAAAGCGGCCAACGAACAGGATGCGTAATGGTCCGTGCAACCGCGCCGTGGCAGGTGCAACCGTCGGAAGCTCCACCGCATTCGGTACCGTAACGACCGTACACTTCGAACCCTGGGCCAACCTTTGCAATACCGGAGTAAGCTTACCTCCTAGTGAGATCACGGATCGGCTCCTTCGCACCATATACCGCAGTGCGATCCTGAAAGGCGCACCCATGATGCGCTCCTTGGTGGTCATGCCTTGGAACATTTCCAACCCGTGCGGATGCACGATCAAGCGATCACTGAACCGGTCCATGTCCTTCCAAACACAGAAGCCTTGGGAGAGGATCACATCGGCACTTACTCGATCCAGTTCCTTCGCCACTCTTCCGCTGTACTTCCACAACTCGTGCAGATAGAATTTTCCCGTATCGATCGGTTCGACCATTACCTCGTTGATCCCTAAAGCAGGATCGAACACTTGTTTCCCATGTGGATGGAGCACTGTGATCATCGACCCACCGCGGCGTGCCAAATGTTCGGCAAGCAAGCGCGAGTGGCGCTGCATTCCACCCATGGCAAGAGGAAAGACCCCGTCGGTGCAAAGGACCACGTGCATCTGTGGATCAACGGGTCAGAAAATTGGGCGGATGAGATCGCTTCGCTGTCGCTCGCGAAGGCAGTAGTGATAAGAACGATCCAAATTCGTTCATCGGATTTCCTTCAGCAGGGTAGCCACGCCTTCATCAATGCCCCATTTCGGCTCCCACCCGGTGGTGCGTTTCAGCTTTTCCACATCGGCGAGCAGGTGCATGCGCTCCACTTTTCGCACGCGGGATGGGTCCACTTCAATGGTCAGCTTTTCGCCCAGTTGCCGTTCGAAGGCTTCAACGATCTCACGTACACTGTACTCGATCCCTCTACCGATATTGAAAGTGTCGTGCCCTTTTGTCTGCGAGTTGAGCAATGCGGCCATGGCCCTGCTCATATCCTCGGTATGGATAAAATCGCGCTTGGGATCCAAGTTGCCGAGCTTCAAGGTACGCGTGCCTGAAAGGACCTGTTGCTGGATCTCGGGGATCAAATGCGGATTGGTCTCATTGGGGCCGAACGCATTGAAGAAGCGACCGATGATCGTTGCGATGCCGGTGCGCAAGTGGAATTCGCTCACCAATTTCTCCGTTGCCAATTTGGTGATCCCATAAATGTCCATTGGGCCTGTGGCATGCAATTCATCCATCGCACCATTGGCGATCGGGTATACCGCTGCTGTACTTGCCGCAAAGACCTGTCGCACGGATCCGGCTTTCTCACAGGCGTCCAGCACATTGATGGTGCCGTTGATGTTGATCTCCGCTGCTTCCACCGGGTGCTGGTTGCAATAGGGTATGAAATGGATCGCGGCCAAGTGCAGCACTTGTTCGGGCTTAACATGCTCAAACACCGCCATTGTAACCTCACGATCGCGGATGTCCGCCAAGTGGAATTGCGCATCGACCACACCGGCCAATTCCCGTTTACCGAAGGATAGGTTGTCCAGAACGTGTACCGTATTCCCCTTTTCCTGCAAGTGTTTGCTCAATGCCGATCCAATGAAGCCTGCCCCACCGGTGATCAGTATGCGTGCGCCTGTAGCCATTGCCGCGAAAGTAAGGTGAAAGAGGGAGGATGAAAGGAGGTGAAGAAGTTGGCTCAAGCCGGAACCCACGCAGACTCCGACGAAGTCCGTCCTTCTCGAAGCGGATCATCAGACGACTTCGATTCACCTAAGGGCACTTAGCAATTGCAAGTAGGAGGAATTGAACGCCTTCTTGGTAAAATGCGCCTCGGCGTAGTGTTGCAAACGTGTTCTTTCCTCGTTGGTGGTGCGTTGTAATGTCGCCATGTGCGTGCCTTCCCGGTGTACAAGACCGAGACTATCCTGCATAACAAGCGCGCTGAAATCGCCCAAATGCTCCGATATGACCACAGGTAGGCCGGCCGCCAAATACTCTCCGAACTTGGTGGGCGATGCCACATTATTGGTAACCGTATTCTCGCGTACCATGATCCCGAGATCGCAATTCCCCAATGTGGCGGCCACCTGATCTGGATCCAACCATTGCACGCTTACTCGACCAGGATAGCGTTCCACGAGCTTGGCATTGTTCTCATCGGACTTCGAAAGGAAAAGCACTTTCACGTTGGGTTGTTCATCGAGCACGCCACTCAACAACTCCTCCAACAACCCGAACGATTGCCAACCCGCGGTGCTACCACTGTAGACCAGAACAACGTCAGTCTCCGAAAAAGGTGAACCATTCCGCTTGGTGCGCCCCAATTCCCCACCGACCGAACCATGGTCCGCACCCAATGTACATGGCACCACGATGTGTTCCTTTCCGCGGTAGTCATATCGTTCGCGCCAATGATCCACCAAGGCATGGGTAACACTTATGCGAAAGTCGGAACCGTTCACCGCCTCCATTTCAAGTGGTCGGAATTGTGCGATCAACGCATCGTCATCGATCAACCGATACTCTTCCCACTCGGCCGCATAGGCACCACGACCATCGAAACAGACCTTTTTGACCGAACCACGATCGCGCATACGTTGCGCCATCCATGTGGCAAATACGCCGCGTGCGATGATCCCGGTAGGCCGCACGAAACGACAGACCATGGAAAGGATCCATGTGTTCTTCTTCCATCTGGCCATTTGCGGGACCATGGGTAGCACCAGCGCCTTGGGAGAGCGTTGTTTGATGGCACGCCGGGTCCTTGAAAACCCCCTTGCACTTACCAGCGCGAACAACTTCACCGGTGGTCCGCCCAATGTATTCAGGTGGTCCACCACATCGGTGACCTGGCTCCAGTACACGCCGGACGGTTGGTCGTTATAGGTGAGGTAGATGATCACAGCGCGCGCTCCAATGCATCGAACACACGTTCCGTCGCATGGCCGTCCCAAAGGTCGGGTATCCTGCCTTTCTTGAAGGTGCCCGCATGGATGCGCGCGATCGCAGCGTCCAACTCGCGCAGGTCGAAGGTGATCAGTTCGTTGCTGCCGTCGGTGATCGTGACCGGCCGTTCCGTATTGGGCCGTAGGGTGAGACAGGGCACTTGTCGGTAGGTGGTTTCCTCCTGGATCCCACCACTATCGGTGATCACGAACGCACACGTTGCGATCAACTTCTGGAACGCGAAATAGTCCATCGGTTCCGCGATGTGGAGGTCCTTGATCGCAGCTAATTTCCCATCCAAACCGAAGCGCTTCAAGTTGCCCATGGTACGTGGATGTACCGGGAAAACGACCGGATGATCCTTCGCAACAGTAGCCACCAGGTCCACCAATTTCCGGAGCTCTTCGGGCTGATCCACAGTGGCAGGTCGGTGGATCGTCATCAGTACATGACCGTTGCCATTCAGCCCCAGGTCTTGCAGGACCGGCGATGCTTGGATACGATCCTCAAATGCGACCAAGGTGTCGATCATGGTGTTGCCGGTGAAATGGATCCGCTCCTTCCCCACTCCTTCGGCCAACAAATGCGCGATCCCGCTCGGTTCGGTGACCATGTAATCATCCGTTATCCGATCGGTGAGGATCCTGTTGATCTCTTCGGGCATCCCCATATCGTTGCTGCGCAACCCACTCTCCAAGTGCGCCAAGCGAATGCCCATTTTGTTTGCCGTGAGCGCAGCCGCCAGTGTGCTGTTCACATCGCCGGGTACCATCATCACATCCGGTCGATCCGCAATGATGAGTTTCTCCAGCCCCAACATGATGTGGGCCATTTGGGTGTTGGGCGAACCTTGCGGGATCTCCAGCCAGTGGTCGGGCACCAACCCGAATTGATCGAAGAAGATCGTGCTCATGCGCTGGTCGAAATGCTGTCCTGTATGGACCAAGGACACTTCCCATCCGCCCCGTTCCGTAGCCACCCGCTTGATACGTGTGACCTTGATGAAATTCGGGCGCGTACCCACCACGACCATCAACTTCCGCATTGCACTTTTCATTTGTCGAACTATCTGGACTTCGCCCTTCGCTTGAACCAGCCCAAGACCAGCGCGGAACTTTGGGCAGCACGGAAGCCGAACCTCTTGTAGAACATGATGTAGCTTGGAGTGACCGCAGCCGTATTGTCGGGGATGAAATTGGCAGGCATGGATCGCGCGAATTCCTCTCTAGCCGCTTCTGGATCGTGGCGCGAAAGTACCCTTATGGCCATGAAAATGGACTGGTCCGCTTCCGCAATGGCCCGTTGATGGGTCTTCGCATCGGTCCGTTGCAGAAATGCGTGCATGCCTTTTCTTAAATTCAAATACCGCATCCAATTATCACGCAGTCCGGTCCTGCTGATGGACCCCACCGATCGCTTGAGCACCAAACTGCTTACATGGTGATCCCAGGCCACCGTGGCATTGTTGCACAACAAACGGAACATGAGTTCATAGTCTTGGCTACTGGCTTGGTCCACGTTCCAACCGCCAACGTTTTCCAAAGCGGTGCGCTTAAATAGATTCGCACTGGTCGTGCCCAATTGCGTGGTGATCAGTGCGACCCATGGATCCTTGCCCATGCCCCGGATCGTTTCTTCCGTGCCATCCTCGTAAACATTCCGGAAATCGCCCACCACCATGTCAGGGTTCCCGTTCGCTGCGGCCAGGTCGACTTGCCGGTGTAGTTTGTCCGTCAGGACAGCATCATCCGCGTCCAGGAACTGCACATATTCGCCGGTGGTCATGGATAGGCCTTGGTTACGGGCGGCACATGCACCTTTGTGTTGTCCAGCAACCCAACGGAACCCGACCTTGTACGTTTTGGCCAGCTGCTCCAGTTTGTTGCGCGTACCGTCCGTGCTGCCATCATCAATGGCGATCACATCCAGGTCATCATAGGTCTGTTCCATAACGGACCGCACTGCCTGCTCCACGTGGCGCTCGACATTGTAACAGGGTATAACGACTGAAACTCTCATGGGCAGCAACGGGATCCAAAGTACGGAGGTGCGATGGAACACCGGGAACAGAGATCCCCGGATCCAGGTAACGCCGATCGGATCCGTGAGGTGGACATTGATGATACCACGTGATCACGTTCCACTCTCCACACGGTCCACGAACCGCTGGTAGACCTCGGCCGCATTGAATTCCGCATTCCAGTAGGCACGCACACCGGCACGGAATTCAGCAGTCCCCATGGGGCTTTCGCGGAAATCATCCAACAGCGCGGCCACTTCCTCTGCCGTGACCGCATTGTCCAAAAGGAGCCCGGTCGCCGCGGTCATGATCTCCCGCACACCACCGGAATCCGCAGCGATTACCGGGATCCCGAAGCTGGCCGCTTCTTGAATGGCCACAGCCACTCCCCCTTCGAGCTGGCTCAAATGCAGGAATACATCGACCGGATTCTTGCGGTACCATTCGATGATCCCTGCATTGCTTGTCATGCCGCGAAGCTCCACTGTAATGTGCTTCGGTAATCGTGCAACGGCATCGGCAACGGCCTGTTCTTCAACCCCTCCACCAAAGTGTACCCAATGCACGGGTCGTTCCGTCAGCGCCAATGCTTCCACCAACAAGAGAACCCGTTTACGCGGGATCAAGAAGGAACAACTGACCACTTTCAAAGGACCCGTTGGATCATGCGGCCCGGGACCGTGGTCGCTGGTGCCCAAACGCGCCAAAGCGAAGAGATCACCGCGCTCCGGAAAACGGGCCGCCAAATGTTCTTGCCCACTTCGTGAGGCGCAATAGATCCGCTGCACATGGTCGAATTGGAACTTGCGGAAGGGGATCCAGCCGTTGCGGTTCTGGGCTTCGTACATGTCGAAACCATGGGCCCTACTGAAGTAGCGCAATGTTCTGGAACGCTCTTTCACAATACCGAGCACCGTTGCCCAATCGTGGGTCCAATACGCATAGACCGTAACGCGTGCCGGGTCGTAATGCGGCATCAGTTCATCACCTACCACTTTGGCGCGGTGCATCAATTGCGCGATCCTACTTCGAAGGGAAGGCCACTGTTTCCGAAGGGCGCCGAAGGAAGTCGCATCGTGGAGCAAAGAGCGGATCAACAACCAGGTGATCCGCGGGGAAGCGAGCAGATCACGGAAAGGAACAGCCTTGTAAGGTTCGTCCAAAAGCATGCGTAATTCAGCACCGGGAGGCATAGGACGCACGGGGCCGTCGCGTTGTTCAGGTATGATGATCACGCGGTCGTATCGTTCACACAGGGTCGGCAATTCATTCTCCAGGAACGACTCCCGCATGCCGAACGGATAACGCATAGTGAAGAGCCAGAGTTCCTTCTTCATCATGCTATTGATGAATGTTTCCCACCCTTCAAGAACGAAGCGAACAGGTAGTACAGTTTTCCTCCCGAGACCGAGCCACCTGATCGGATGTGCGCTAAGGTCGGACCCATTCCGTAATGCGGTAAATTGAAGAAGACCTCTTCCCACATGCGATCGAGACGCCTCTGGAATGCGGTTCCATCGAAGGTTCCACGCTCTCGATTGAGCACCGTCAACCGATCCAGCCAGGCCCGGTAGCGCTTGATATGTTTCGCCGTGGGCGGATGCGCGAAGAACCGGACCGTGTACAAGTGGACCTCCAATTCCTCATCTGTGATAGGAAAACCGAATTGGTCGAACACGTAGCGCGTGAGGAAACGAAGGTCTGCGTTGCGATCACGACCGTGTGCGATGTTCATGGTCCCTTTCCGATAGTGGATCAAGGACTCGTCCACGTTCTTGAAGCGCGTGACCTTCGAGAGTGGCACCATGTACATGCGGTCCTCGCCATACCTCGGCCATTCATCTGCGTACCGAATGTTGTTCTCCACCAGAACACTGCGTCGATACGCCGATGCGGGTTGGTTGAGCGGTACACCGAAGAGCATGCCTGCCTTGCAATCCACATCGTCCAAGGGTACGCCGTGGAGCACATTGGGGTCGGTCATCAGACGGATGGGACTGCTGCACGCACCGATCGTCGGGTCCGCATCCAACAAGGCGATCTGCTTCGCGAAACGATCCGGAACCATGATGTCGTCCGCATCAACACGAATGATGTATTCGCCCGTTGCCGCATCGATCCCGCGTTGCGCCGCTCCACCAGGGCCGATGTTCTTCTCCAAACGGATGATCCGTAACCGGGGATCATTCACGTGCTCCAAGATCCCCAAGCTCCCATCGGTGCTGGCATCGTCCACGGCGATCACTTCAAAGTCAGTGAACGTTTGAGTGAATACGCTGTCCAAACATTCCTGCAGCCAAGGGGCTTTGTTGTACACCGGAAGGACCACGCTCGCTTTCATGCCTTGCGGAATTGAAGTTTGCGCTTGATCCGGAAAGCCAACCAATTCGGTGCTTTAAGTTGCTCCTTCAAGGAAACTAATTCATCCCGTTCCTCAGCGGACAGAAATGAAGGATCCACTTTCCATTCCGAAATGAAGAGCCGCATCATCTCGAACTCTTCGCGTTCATGGATCGTGCTGTGCCCCTTCAAAAGGAAATGGATGATCATGCGTTCCACGATCGTGTGATGCTCTTCTCTCAATGGCATGGCGCGCACCGAATGCCCGGTCGGGTAGCCCGTGGAAAGTGCCTCTACCAAGACGTGCATGCCTAGTTGCATGGCCATATTCCTCAGGATCCACGCAGTTTCCATGCGGAATGGCAAGGTACCTCGACCTGTTTTGCTCTCTCCATGCAGGCGAAAGACCGCCAGCACCTGATCGACCGATCGCACGTGTTCCGGCCCGAAGGTGAACAACAGTTGCCACCACAATTCCAGGTCCATCACGTAGTGCAACTCTTCGTCCACCCCACCGACAGCGCGCACGGCATCCATACGAAAGAATGTGGATTGCTGATTGATGTGCGGTGCGATGAAGAGTGCGTCGCGATCGGTGGCATCATTCAACGGAGAGCTGGTATCCTTTCCTTCTTCATCGCGGAACAACCTTCGCCCGGTCAGGATCAACAATTCCGGATCGGCGGAAAATTGTTCGCCAACGAATTTCAAACTGCCGGGCAACAACAAGTCGTCGCTATTGATCCATCCAAAGACACTGCCCGTGGCGTGTTCCAATCCTTTGTTGATCGCGTGGCTTTGGCCCCGGTCCTTTTCACTGCACCACCATGTGAGCTGATCGGCGTGCTCGGCAATGAATTCTTTGGAGCCATCGGTACTTCCCCCATCCACCACGATGTGTTCAACCGAACTGTATGCTTGGTCGCGTACGGATGCCAAGCACACCGGCAAATATGCGACCTGCTGGTAACCGGGGGTGATGATGCTGATCGTTGGCTCCATCCCAATTCAGCCTTTTCCTGTAACGGATCGGTACACGTTCGACACCCCTTTCGCCATGGCCTCGATCGTGTATCGCCCAGCCACTATTCCTTGAGCAACTTGACCCATGGCCTTGCAGCCCACTACATCCCTGCTGCGTTCTTCCATGTACTGGGCAAGTTGATCAACCGTGGTGTACAATTCACCGCTGACGCCCGGTTTGATCAGTTCCGGAGTTGACCCCGATGCATGACCGATCGCCGGGATACCACTCGCCATGGCTTCCAGGATCGCACGGCTCAACGCTTCGTATTTTGAACATTGCAGCACGCAGTGCGCCCGATCCAGTTCGGTATATGGGTCCTCCACGAATCCCGGCAGATCGACAGCGGCTTCCAAACCGAGTTCCCTCACACGCTGCTTCACTGCATCCTGTCTACCAATGCCGGCGAGCACCAACCGTGTCGCAGGGTTCTTTTGATGGACGCGGGCAAAGGCTTCAACGGCTTCCAATTGGCCTTTTGATGGATGGAACAACGCCAGTTGCAGGAAGCGGAATTCCTTCAGCCCCTCCCAGCGCTTGTTCGCTTTCTCCCGCAAGGTTTGCAACAGGGCTCCAGAAACCGGCGCGTTGCGCACCACATGCACGTTGTCCGTGGGACCGATTATCGACCGCAGGTCATCGCGCACTGCATCACTCACCGGAATTACGGCGTTGGCCTTCCGCAATTCACTTCGATAACGTGCTATGCCGCCATCCACTTTGAATTCGTAGTGCTTGAATGGGATCTCGCGGATGTGCCACACCAAGGGCACGTTGAGCGCACGTGACAATGGACCGCCAATACCGATGACCGAACTATTGATGTGTAGAAGGTCCACTTTCCGATCGCGGCAGGTTGCCACCAGCTCCGGCAACAAGTGTGCATTGTGGTGATCGTTCGCACGACTGATCTTCCACTGCCGCCAACGTTGCATGATCCTGTGGTGTGGCCCGCCCATGGACACATGCTTCCGCATCCACGATACAAATGGGATCACCTTGATCGGTATTCCGTGTGCTTTCAATTCTGTTGCAAGTGGCCCATCCTTCGCTAGGATCACGAAGGGTTCCACATCATGAGCACGCTTCAATTCCAAGATCAAGCCGAGCATGGATCGGTTGGCGCCGAAGAGTTCGGAATAGTGCGTGATATATGCAACGCGCAGGGCCATCTATCGTTTCGCTGCGCGTTCAAGGATCTGTTGGAGGTTCGCCACTTGCACCTCGACGCGGTGGTGCTGTTCCACGTAGGCCCTTCCTGCAAGGCCCATGGCACGGGCCTTTTGGGGCGAATCTATCATGCGTACCATGTTCGTTGCCATGGCCTCGATATCGTGCTCTTCGCACAAAAGTCCGCGTTCATCATCCTTCACCACATCGGCAATGCCCGCATGGCGCGTAGCGATCACCGGTACCGCGCTGGCCATGGCCTCCAGTACGGCGAGTGGTGTGCCCTCATGATCATTGTCCGCTGGCACTACGCTGTGTTGCACGAATGCGCGACTGCGGTGCATGAGTTCCACGATCTGGTCCGGTGTTCGAACACCACATAGGTCCACGGCATGGCCTATACCGAGTTCTTGTACCAACTGCTGGCATCGATCCCAGAGCTTTCCTTGGCCCACCAAGGTGATCTTGGCTTCCGGACGTTGTCGCAAAGCAATGTTGAACGCCTGAATGGTCAGGTGTGGTGCCTTCTTCTCAGCAAAACGACCAACGGCTAAAAAGTGAGGAGGTGCAGTAGATGGATCCCCTGGAACAAAATGCTCCACGTCGATCCCGTAGCAGTTGTAGATCACTTTCGCCCGTGGTGCACCGATCGCCAAGAGCTGCTGCTCCATCGCCCTGCTCACCACCACCAAAGCAGCGGCGTAGCGAAAGAGTTCGGCATAGTTGCCGTAGTGTGCTATGTAGTCCGTGCGGTGTGCATCGAAGCCGTGGAAATGGACCACCAACGGCGCGCCTGCTTGTTCACAAGCCTTTGCGATCTCTGCACCCATGGTGCCGTATTCTGCGAGTACCACATCCGGCCTATCCAAGACCAAACGCTTTTGCAAACGTGACCTCAGCAGTTCCGGCATGCCACCGAAGATCCGTGCTTGCGCGGCATCCATCAGTTTTCCAACTTCCGTGGTACGCGCAAGGTTATCCCCCTTGTTCGCGTTGCGCGGTGGAATTCCCCCACTGAGCAGAAGCTCAACGGTGTGCAACCGTTCGATGTGCGCAGCGATGAAGGTTTCGCTCCATGCGTTTTCAGCGGGAGAGGCTAGGACTATGTGAAGGGGTTGGGGCAGTTAGAAAGTCGTTAGTCGGGAGTGAAGAGAGTCGTTAGTCAGGAGTACAGAGAGTGGTTAGTGGTTAGTGGTTAGTGGTTAGTGGTTAGTGGTTAGTAGATAGTCGTGAGTCGTGAGTCGTGAGTACAGAGAGTCTTTAGTCTTTAGTCTCTAGTCGAGAGTTTGGCGTTGCCAACTACGCTTGCTTAATGTTAGTGCCCTTCACTTTCCTCCAATGACCTTCTTTACTGCACGGCCAACGCGTTGCGGGATGCTGGGTGGTTTCGCGGCTTCTGCTTTGCGGGCCAAACGTTCCTTGGAATCGGCAATGAGGTCTTTGGGGAAACCGTGTTGGAGAAGACGATCGCGTAAGGTGGTCAAGTGCGGCATGAGCAGCGGGTCCACTCCGGATACAATGCCGTCGATCATGCTTCTGGTAAAGTGGATGAAGACGATGGGGAATTTGCTGTTGATCACGATGGTCCCATCCGCAGTTTTGGTGCGTTCGCATTCCACCATGTTCCAATTGGCCACGTTGCAACCGCGGTGTTTCAACGGATAAACGCGATCGAAGTAGATCGGCAATAAGTTCAAATGTGCTTGGTCCACATACTGCCCGATGGACAGGTCCTTCACGCAGATCTCCAAGCAATTCTCGCCCCACGCTTGGAGTGCGGCCCGACCACCTTGAGCAGCTGCAACGAATCCTCCGTTGTACAAACCGCCTTGGTACAGTTCCTTGAAATTCGGACGATCCACCGTGGCCCGCGAACTACGCCAATGCGGTGTTAGAAGGATATCCGCAGCATCCAATTCGCTCCACAACCAATTCGGATCGTTGAAGAAGTGCAGATCACAATCGCCGTAGATCACCTTGTCGTAGCGGTCCAAAAGCTGCAGCATCAGCACGGATTTCAGGCTCCAACGCAACTCGTCCGGTTGCTGTGCGTATTTCGTCGCGATGTGCTTTCCGAGATCCGTTGATAGAACGTCTTTCATGAAAAGCACCTCCACGCCCGCAGCGTTGCCAACCTCCTTCTGGTCCAAATGATCGACGTCCGTGATCAAGATGACGAACGGCAAATGCGGATCGAATTGCCGCAATGAGCCTACAAGTGCCAAGGCCCAGCCCAGATGGCTGCGTGTTATGATGGTGCAGAAACAACGGGGGTTCATCATTTCAAGATACCCAGTTTGCGCAACAACCGTTGGAGTTTGTCATCGATCCAGAGGATGGTGGCCATGATCGGTGCCTTGTCGCGATCGTGCAAGCGGGTCATTCCCTCGTGGATCACACGCATCATGCGGCGCTGTCCTTCGCGAAAGAAATCCGGATGCTTGGCATACAGAATGGCATGCAACACCTTGAACCTTTCCTCTTGTGTGGTGGCACCGCCCGCGTGTTTGCGGTACCGCGCCGAGATCTCGGACATGAAGCCGAAGGTGAACCCCTTCTGCACGAGCCGGATCCACAGGTCGTAATCCTCGATGTGTTGGATCGCCGGATCGGTATCAAAGCCACCCACTTCCACGACCGCCGAGCGACGTGCCACCACAGCAGAGGGTTGGATGAAGTTGTACACCGAAAGTGAGAACGGAAAATTCGCCGATTTCCACTGATCGATCCATGCCTTGTGCGTCCAACTGCGTTCCGGATCATCGCGGTAGCTCTCCACAGGCCCACAGGCAACATCAACACCTCCACGCAAGATCGACAACGCATTCGCAAGATGATGGGGCAACCACGTATCGTCCGGGTCCAAGAAGGCAACGTATTCTCCTTTCGACGCATTGATCCCGGTATTTCGGGCCGCACTTACGCCTTGGTTCCGATCATGCCGAATGAGCTCTACGCGCTGTCCAGGATGTTGCGCAGCGAATGCTTCCACGATCGCTCGGGTACCATCCTCCGGCGCATGGTCGTCCACCACGATCACTTCCCAATTGGGGTGGGTTTGGGCCGCAATGGATGCCAATGCCTCACCGATGAACGGACCCATTTTGTAGGCTGGGAGAATGACGGAGACGAGTGGTTCAGCCATGTATCGTCCGGAGGAACCGGTGGATCCCTGCGCGTTTTACACCATCGAATTCAAGATCAATTGAATTGAGGGAACGGGCATTCAACCAACGTGATCCCTCATGGAATGCTTCACTCATGCGTAACTTGACCAGCTTCCCAAGCATCCGTCCGAGAGAAGGTACGGGCATGGGTGTATGCACTTTACGTCCGTGCAAATGGGCCAATAGGGATCTGGAGAACGCATGTCCTTCAGCAAGTCGCAACAGGTATTCCTTCTGCACACGCGAGCGACCGATCAAATGCACCAAGGATAGTTCCGTGAAGATCCCTTTTCCAAAACCCATCTCGCAAGCTACCCAAGAGAATTCATCGTCGCCACAGGAATTGAGCGTGTTCCCCGCCCTGTCCAACCGTTGCTTCTCAGGATCGGCAAGGATCATCGCATGGTATCGGTCCGCTACCTCGCGCCGCACCGCCATACCGGCTCCCCATGGCAAGGTGCCATCCTTCGGATCGTTGGACCAATAGCTTTCGGCCACCTCGCGCAGAGCGAGCATCGGCGTATAAGGGAGCAACCGTGGATCCGGCGATTCCTCGAATTCTGGTATGATCCGCCCCGCACCGATCACACCCAACATGCTGTGCTTCGCGGCTATTTGCACGAGGTTGTTCAGATAATCAGGTGCAAGTTCATTGTCATCATCAACGAATAGGATCAACTCCGCTTTCGCTTCTTGGATACCGCGCAAGCGTGCCATGGTGAGACCCCATTTCCGCTTCGGATCCGCGGCGCCCGTCCAAATGGGAACGGGCCCTGGTGGGCCCAGCGTCGCCCGCATTGTCGATCGGCAACAACTCCCTTTGTTCCTTCGAAAGGGCTGGGTCTTCAACGCCCCAACGTGACCCGGCCCAAGGGCCCGGGGCGCGGGTGCAAATGACTACGGAAATAGAAGGCTTCATCTATACAACGATCACTTGTTGAATTCCTTGGAACGCTGCTGGATCGTACTCATTTCCAGGCTACATAAGCCGGGTGCGCGGAGCGGATATGCGAGCGGCATTGAAAAGCTGATAGGAAAAAGTACGAGCTTATCAAGAGGACTTATGACCCCGAGATGCTGATGGCTCATTCCACAGATACTCTTAACCGATTTGCCAGAGCCAAGCGAACACGGTGCCATAAAGAAGTCCGCTCATGTAGGAATGTCCGGTGTACTTCCATGGCTTCCTGATCATTGGAGAGGGCATACCGATGCACCATTTCTCGCGCCATCTTTAGTAGATACCGATCCGCCTTCGCTCGATCGAAACCGGATACTCCTTGGCGAATGTAGTGTTTAGGCGATCGTAATCCCGAAGGTTTCTCCACTGCGCGACAAGCGTCCGGTCTCGGAACCCACGTTCATCCGATAGTTGGAAAGTACTTCTGGCACTACCACACCACCCATCTGCGCCACTGCCTTGCTCCACCGTTCTACATCCAAAGTGTACCGAAGTTCCTTTTGAAGCCGCCATACTTCTCATAGAATGACCTGCGCACGGCAACCCCTGCACATTGGATCGGAGTGCGATAGAAGAAGGCATCCACAGCCCTTGTGCTTTTCGCCATTTTGGGCAAAAATGGTGTTACGCCGTTAATAACATCGTCCTTATCCACGAAGAAGGAGCGTGAAGCTATAAGGCCGGTATCCGGTTCTGCCTCTGCCGCTTGCTCCAAACGTTTATAGAACCCCGGCAAGACATGATCGTCCTGGTGCAGGATATGGACCCAAGTGCCCTGTGCACGTTGTATGCAGGTGTTCCAACCACCAGCCAAGCCCAGGTTCTTTGGACTCCTGTAGTACGAGACGCGCGAACCGCCAATTCTTGCGACCATGGCCGAAACATCAGTATCCGGGGAATGATCGTCAACCACCTCGATCTGCATTCGATCCGATCCAGGTGATTGCTGCAGGATCGAAACCAAGGCCTTACGCGAGGTAGCGTTCATCCAGGTTGTAGACCGGCACCATCACGGACCAGTATGGCCGGTTGATACCGCTCGGCAATGGGGTTATCTGTTCAGGTTGGTTCTCCATGGTCCGCTGTGCGTGGAATCCTCTACAAGCAACGAATTCGGCGAATTTAGCGATTTGGAAAGCCTTGGTGGAATGACCGATCATTGCCGACCAACCCTCCATGTTGACAGCAAACCCTAGCCTTGCAACATTTCGTCGATCAAAGTGCCAATTGGCGGGCACCGGTCTTCTGGCGTGAACTTGCTGAACACCGCTCGTGCCTTTTCCGAATGGAACATCCGCAAGTTCGAGTCATGCCACAACGCAGCGATATGGTCCGCCATGGCACTCACATCCAAATAGGGCACTACAAAGCCACCGCCGTCAGCCAACACCTCGGGGATACCGGTTGCACCTTGGAAACAGAGCAACGGTGTACCCAACATGCCCACTTCAATACAAACAAGCGGGAAGGGGTCCTCCCGAGAGGTCAACAGAATTACATCCATTTCGCGGAAGGCTGGAAGCGGGTCTTCCAGCTCACCAACGAACTGGACCCTATCAGTGAAGCCAGAGCGTTCCAAGTCGGCTTGAACAATGATCTTATGCTGAGCATCCAACCGACCAACCCAAACGAATTTTGCCGGCACGTCCGGGTGTTCCCTGCGCAGGCAATGTGCCACTTGGATGAACAGGTCGTGGCCCTTTCTCCAATGCACGAGCCCTGAACCGCCAACGACCATTTTGTCCTTAATGGGCTGCTTGCTCGCTGCTGGCGATTTGCCCACCTCGGAGAATTCGTAGACCACCGTGATCCGGTCCAACGGCACACCCCAACGCTCAACAAGCTCATCGCGCACCAACTGCGAAACCGCAATGAACCGATCCACCTGCCCGATGTATTTCCGGAGTTCGGGCAAATACATGGCGATAATGGTGTTCAATTCATGCACATGTGCCACTATTCTGATGGATGGGCCACCGATGCTTCAGCCTACAAGCAGCAGGTATGGCGAGCACCGTATTCGCATGGATCAATTGGTGCCCCCTTTGCTTGGAAACCTCTTGGAGCAGCCGCTCTTGCAGACCTTCCGGGCGTAGCCGCTGGCGCAGAAGACCTATGGGGTCAAGTGCCTTTGGAGATGGACCCAAAATGGAATCGAAGACCTGGGTGAACGCATCGCGCATGCTTCCATCGCGCCAGGGCGAGCAGGTCCATGTCGAGCCCCTTTCGGTTCGCCTTTAGCCAACGACCCAAATGCAACAAGACCATTGGCGCCCCTGTGCGTGAAAGTTCGTGGGTGATGAAAAGGATGCGTTGCATCACAGGCAAAAAGCAATTGGAATTTCAAATGAACGCATCAGCATAGGTGAGGTGTGCAAAGAAACACAGGAGAAGCATTGCAGGCTTGGTATAAGCAACATCGAACCAGCTCTCATCAAATCAAGGGAGTTTGGTAGAGGAGCGACGGCGAAGCCGTTGACCTATTCGAATGAAAGGGAGTTCTATGGATACAAAGATGCCATATGAGCATAGCGCGATGAACACAAAAACGAACACGCACTCCAACAACTGCCCACCGAAAATTCCTTCGAAGGGCAACCACGCGTAAATGAATGGTAGGAAAGGTTGATGAAAGAGATAGAAGCTGTAGCTCGAAACCCCCACCAACAAGAACATTTGGTAGACCGTCTTCCACATACCCTTCAGTTTCAGTGATCCACAAACGGGCGATCGAGACCTTAAAGGACGAGCCGAACGGACCGACCCATTGCTGGACCAGCAATGTGACCAGCGATAAGCCCGCGATAATGAGTGTCGTTCTACCCATGCCCCACCTACCGCGCATCAAAAGTAGGACCGGATAGACCAGATAGAGTTGCGCTTCCAATGCCAAGGACCAGAAGGAACCATTGATCCCGAAGAACGTAGGTTCGTATAGGTTATGGATCAACAGCAAATGGAGCACCCAATCCAACGCACTGAAGGGACCCATCGCAAAGCCGAATACGAGGATGGCCAGAAAATAGGCCGGATAGATCCTCCAAAAGCGCTTGCTCAGGAAATCCATCCAATTCACCGGAAGGTCTTTCTTAAGTGTGTTATGATGGATCAGGAACCCGCTCAATAAAAGGAACAACTCGACACCAAACCATCCGAAGGTAGAAGGAGAAAGGCTCCAGAATATGCGCTTCCACCCTCCCTCATGGGGGAACCAGAACCAGGTATCACGAACCACCTTTACATAGTAACTCGACAAGAGGACCTCTTGCGAATGGAATGCGAATACGGAGATGATCGCCAAAGCCCTTAGGATATCGACGCTTTCCAAGTGTGCCTTGGAGGAAGGAAGAACTCCTTCATTCTCCTTCACGAACCCGTTCTGCTCTACGGCACTCTCCATCAATTTGCCACAACATCAGAGGCGGCTCGCTGTTCGACCAGTGCGACAATACGTTGTACAGGGTCGTTCCCATCAACGTGGTGCTTTGACCGCGCGTTAACACCCATACCGTCCCATTGGTCACGCACAAGCCAAGCGCGCTCCAAGGTCACATCCAGCGCATCTGCACTCGGAAAGGGCACCATGAATCCCGTGTGTCCGTCGACAATGTGTTCTCGCGCACCACCGACATCGGTGCTCACCACCATCCGGCCCAATGCCAGCGCTTCCAACAAGGCCAAGGAAAGCCCCTCCATGCGCGAGGCGAAAAGCGCCGCGTGGTTCTTGGACCAGATCACCGACCGATCTGGAACATGACCATGAAGTTTGACACGGTGTAGACGCAAACGTGCTATGTTGCGTTCCAGTACCCTTCTGCCAGTGCCTTCTCCATATAGGTTCAGCCACAAGGAACGATCTTCGCCAGTGCGGGCGAGCAAGTACCTCCAACGCGATATCCTGTCCTTTGTGGAATGGTGTTAATGCTCCGACCATTGCGATGTGGTAACCCTGATCCATTTTCGGATACGACAACGGAGTTTCAAGGTGTAGTAGATCAGCTGGATTCGGTATGACGATGGATCGCGCCAATTCATCTCAAGGTGCATCTGTGCGTCTCACGGTTCTGATCGGAAACGAAAACAACATGTCGCGCTCCTGAGTATGCTTCCAACAAGCGGTCCGCTTCTTCATCGGAGAGGACCAGGAAGGGATGCACGAGCTGCACGATCGCATCATAACTGATCGATCGATCCTGCAATGCCCGAGCGAAACGCACGAACTTGCCATCAACATGGCTGCCCAAGGACAGTACCATGATCCGGACGAAAGAGCTCCAATGCCTCCAATTCGTTGTTGGTGTATTCCGGGGGAGATAGCCGCCACGAAAGGCATTCCAAGTACGCAATACCCGCGTGTACACCAGCTTGTCCCGTGAACGCAAATGGATCTGCACGCCCTTTGTTCGGACCTCGGCCACCGGCTTAGGCTCTTCAGGCCAGCGTTGTAGGGACGCCATTACGTTATGCCCGCTCGCAACCAATGCCACGGCAACCTTGGACCACAACACTTCGCTGCCACCCCATGGCACATGATCATTGGTACTTATGAAGAGGAGCTTCATGGGAATGGCGAAACTAAGGATTTGCCAAACTCTTGTGGATCCTAAAGAATAAGGACAAGTAAAAAGGACGATTGCTTTTTCAATGGCTGAGCAACCAACGCATCACGTCAACTCTTTCGAAGTCCGCGCAATCTGCGCCCAACAGCAATTCTCGGAATCTCAACACGACCATAGGACAGCCAAGAAACCATCATGACCAATGTGAATGTAACCAAGACAAAGCTCACTACCCTAAACCGGTGTTTCCAAAAAGATCCACCCAATCACCCAGGATCATAGGCTGGTGAAACAAGTAGAAGCTATAGCTCGCCAACCCCAATAGCACACTACCCTTCACATCCGAGTGGACCATCCACGGACCACGGAAATTCGGATAAGTCAAGAATCGTTCAAGGAGAACCGCATGGAATAGGGTGTATAAATAGAATTTCAACGGTTGATGCAGGGTGGTGAACTTGGAGAGAACAATAAGCAGACCGACACCAAAGAGCCACACACCGTGTACCCGGAAGAAACGTTGACCATGGACATGGTATTCCGCGAGGAATGCGCCGAAAGCCCAGAACACCCAAAACTTCAACAAGGATTTATCCAGTACCGCACTGCTTGGTGCATACACGTACTGCTGGATCGATGCCAGAATACTCAGCACGCAAAGCATGATAAGTGTTTGCTTGAATCCCCACTTCTCCCGAAAGAGCAGGAGTAATGGATAGACGAGATACAACTGTGCTTCCAACGCCAAAGACCAGTACGACGGATTCATGCTGAAGAACGACACCTCGCTAAGGTTGTGGAGCAACAACGCATGCAACAAAAGATCTCTTCCACCCGCATTTGTTGATATCGGATACAATAGAATTATGGAAATGATATACGGTGGATAGATCCGCCAGAATCTTTTGCTGTAAAAAGCACCCAATTTCAACGTGCTCTTCGATCTCAAATAAGCTAGATGGATCAGGAAGCCACTGATCAACAGGAAGAGTTCAACACCGCTCGCACCGAATGCACTTGGCAGCACATTCCACAGGATCCGACTCCAAGCAATTCCCTCTTTCAAAAAGAAGTCACCATAATCTGCCGTCGCGAATCGAAAGCCTTGAACAAGGTCTGATCTGGATGTGAAAGAAGAAGACTCGGGAGTATCGCGATCGCTCTAAAGGAAGTCAAGACTTTCGAGGTACCCCCCGGCTTTATGGGTCAATGCATCCTTGGTCATCGTGGCGATGCCAGGGGATGCTTCACTTTTATTCACCACCCGCCTGAACAAACTCGGCGGAATATACTTTCGCTTGTATCCCTTCCCTAACAACGACCCTTCTGCAGGCAACTGAATTTCACCAACACGCAATGGATAGGCAGGTTGTGGACTCTCCATCATCGCCGCCATCTGATCAACCCAATTCGTGTAATTGTGTTCTGCGGCATAGTTCGTTGCGATCAACGCACGCGCGCCTGCAGAACAACGTGCCCAACGTTCCGGGTCGTTCGCCAATGCGATCAACGCTGCTGAGGCTTGGTTCGGGTCTTCGTTCACCAACACGCCGGTACTATTGTGTTGCACCAATTCAGGAATACCACTTTCAATGGAACGAACTACGGGAACCACACCCAACATGGTTCCAACAGGGTAAGTGGCAGTCCTTCGAAATCGGACACGACAAACTGGCTTGGCACTGGGATCAACTGATCTGCGACCTTTTCGATTGCCAAACGACCCGTGAACCGTATGCGTTCGGCTAAGCCTGCTTCGGCAACGCGAGCCTTAGCGGCGACGGCCCCGCCCATCGCCGATCAATACTGCCTGGATCCGTGGATCAAGGGGTACGCACTTTCCAACGTGGCCAGAATGAGCGAGATGCGCTTCTGCTCCTCCAACATGCGGCCACTATAGACCACCGTGAATGGCGTTGCAGAAACCTTGCCTGCTCTTCGGGTATGCGCGTTCCGTAGGCGATCATGGACGGGGACTTTCGCTAGCCCTTTTTTGCATAACCACTTCACCAAGGTTTTGGAAACGCACACGGTGGACCACCATGTTGTTCCGCCGGGATTGCCTCTGCTATCGCCCAGTAGTCCGGATCATCGGAATGCAAGGTCATGCACCACGGCAGACTGATTCACTTGCAGTCGCCGCTGCGTAGTAGAAGACGTTCAAACATTGCGGTAAAGACAATTGGCCGATGTCGCTCCAGGAAATCAATGGTCTGTGATAGATCTTCTGCCATGGTTGCACTGCGCATCTGGACTTCGACCGGAATTTCTTTTCACGCAGCGTAGCCGCTAATGAAGACTTCTCATCATGGCCCAGGTGATGCAACAGCACTACCAATGGCACACCGTCCGCATGCAAACGAAGAAGCAGCCCTTGAGCCAAGTTGTAACCCCACCACGTCATTCGGTACGCTGTAATGAGCGAAGGCAATGGGCCTATCGGACGTACGAAGCCCCCTATCGTGGGCATTGAGGCACCAGCGCCAAGCTTGCGCAAGCATCCGTTTCGCCAAACTGGGCGGTGGGGGTGCTTGCGTTCGTGGTTTGTGCGAAGAACGCTGGTACCAGGCATCGAACAGACCATGTTGCGAAGCACGCACTTCCAATTCCACGGTCCGTTTGGTGGGTTCCAATAGGCGATCCCGAAGCCGCCCCACATGCTCCCTTGCGCAGCAGTATCATAGGCCTGTTCGTGGAAGATACCCGAATGAAATCGAGGTCCACCATGTGCACATAGGGTGATGCACCCCATCTTGCCGTGCGGATGCCCTCGCGGCAATCCGGGTTGAAAACTGTCGTGCATGATCACAATGCAACGGCTCTTTGAAATTTGAGGCGAGCAACTTATTGATGTCATCCCGCACCCCAGCGGTGGAGTATCGCCATCGATGGCAAGACGAAACCGATATCAACACCGCGCTCGCGCGATCTCCGCCAAGACCTTGGGCAACACTTCGCCCGATGGCCCAATTCGATAATGGACTGTGGGAACCTTCCCACCCAAACGCTCCCGGCACGGTGGGGTCGATATCGATGGAATAAACTTCTTCTGCAAAGTGCGAGATCACTTGTAATGAGCCGCCCTTGTAGGTGCCGATCTCCAATGCCACTTTTGGTTTGGTCCGGCGCAAAAGATCCTGAATGGCGAAACGCTCGCAATTGGTCATCTGCCAGTGCAAAAGCAAATTCGGAATCGAGGGTCAGCTCATTCTCAGGTGGGTGGTAGCGTGCGGTCATGGTCTGTGGTTGAATTTGCAAGTTATCTACCTGTGGCTATTGAAGATGCTTCAAATTTCGCGAGTGCTTGGGCGATGGAACCCAAACCGGCCATGCGCAGCCCGGCCATGCGTTGCATCATTTCTGCACGGGACCAAGAGCGTGTTTTGATCAACTGTTGAAAGGAGTTCTGATCCGGTCCTTCGGCACCGCAGCGCACCTAACCGATCGCTGATGCCTAGGCGCTGGTACAGGTCGCGCAATTTGCTGTTGGGTTCGGCGTATGTGGCATTATTCTCAATCCTATCAAGTTCGCATTGCTCAATTGTAGGTGAGGAACCGTGGAACCGATCAGTGACCATGCGGTCCAATTCGCGGTAGCCGGAGAGTGCATTGCCTACCACCTCGGCAGGCGAAGGATCGCAATGGACTTGTTGAGCGGATGTAGATAATCCAACACGTCAAAACCAGCTTCCTTCACCAACGCGAAGATCTTGGCACGCAGGGCTTCATCCGCAATGGCCACACCTGCCTTGGGGCGATCGCCTTGTGCAATTATATCGAGTTGCGCCGGAACCAAGTGCGTGATGTCCAGGGAGCACTGTGATCCGGAATATGCGCCATTTGCTCTTCGGGCATGTTGGCCTTGCGCAGTACTTCAAGCGCCGTTGAATCGCGGTAGAAGACCACATCGAATGCGTGCAGCAACGGTGCTACTTCGGCCAACTTGTTCCACTCCACTTGTTGCGCGGTGAAGGGATCGAAGGATGCAGCAAGACCGATCTTGCGTGGCCCGGTTAGTTCGGGCAGGTAGTAAGCATTCGGTGGAAACTTGTCCGCGATTGGATCCCCAAAATAGCCATTCAGCTGGAACACGGTGTCGCTACCCACGAATACCATGTCGTACTTGGCCCCTGCGATCTTGCGCACCACAGCGGCATCATCATCACTAACACCAACGCTGGGCTGAAGGCACATCGCTCTCGCAGGAAGCGCTCGTAAGCCACCTCCATCCGTGCAAATTCGTTCCGCTCTTCCTTTTTGAAAAAGCCACCTGGCACAACCTTTCGCAGTTTACGTTTAAAGCTTTAGCGTCCGGTGCTTAATGACGACCCTGACCGTGCTTGCGGGAAATAATTGAGTGGAGCAGATTGTGTTTGGGCCAGGTCTGGGTACTGGAACTGATGTTGACCACGTGATGGTAAGTGAGCAAGCCGATGCGCATCTATTTGAAGTGGTTCAGCACCAGTTCATGGACCACGGTGAGGTCGAGGTCCTTTCGCGGGGCGATCGACGTTGTGGAGGAATTTATGGTCCACTACGCATAAGGCCGCACTGGGCTCTTTTTGCCACTGCCAATGTCACGCGTTAACCTCTTTCATATCCGAACAATCACGAAGTACGGATTGTCCTGCACAGCTGCACCTTTGTTGCTCCGGGAAGTAGTCCTCCGATGAACGATCCATAATTCAGCACGCTAATGCGCCTTCGTCGGGAGCAATGGACGCAACCACTCCAGCCCGGGCAGTTGGATGGGCGTTGAAGGGATTGAGCACCCCGTTCTCCAACCCGATCGCCGTGGCTCGATCCATTGGTTTCACCAAAGGCTCGATCGTATAGAAAAATGCCGGGTACGTAATAGTTACTGAAAGCTTTTGATGCCTTGTGATCCACATGCCTCCATGGCGGCAGCGAAGGCGCCACTTGGATCTTCGCTGTGTCGATCACTTCTTTGGCCAATCGACCTTTCACCTTTGTAAGCGATCGCGCTTATTACCCGGTGCATCGCCGGTGAAGCGAAGCATACCTGCGTCTTCCAAGACCGCATTCACGCTGAACATGCGTTTTAGCAGTGCCATGGTCCGAAACCACCATCACCTGTTCGGGACCCAGTTTGTCCACGGCGTACTCCAATGTGTCGTCCAAGGTGCTGAAGAACTGGTTCAGCAAATATGCAATCGCTTCGGTCCGCTCTTGCCTTTGGCCATCAATAGCTCTCGATGGAGTACATGTAGATGTTACTGATGATGACCGGTTCCTCGGTAATGAAGAAGCCCGCATCCATCGGGCCACCCATTCTTCTTCACAAGGTCAACATTGACCAATCGCGCCTCGTGAATGTTTCGAGGCACTTCGGTCGAAGAAAAGGTCCATGGTCCTAATACCGGAAACCACAAAGCGATTCTCCCAGATCATGCGATCTTCGATGAACATGTCGCGCAATGAAGTTGGATGGCAAGCCACTTCAGGAATCTGTTGTTCTGGACTGAAGCCTCCTCCCGCACCGCCGAGCACAACTCCATTTATGGCTGGCGCTGGCATCATGGTGGGCAAATTCAACCACGCGGCCCGCTTTCCCAACGCATCCACTTCGGTCCATAAAGGCTTTTTCGCAGCTCCGGTAGGATAACTCTTCGATCCGTACCCTTGCGTAAAGCGCGCGGTACCATCAAGTGCAGGCTGCTCGTAGTAGATCCGGTATCCGTGGGTGGTAGGCCAGAGAGCACCTTAGCCCAGCCACGACTCCAGAGGTCCTCCTTCACAGGGAGCAAGTCTGAAGAACGTGTAACAAACCCTGGGTGAACGGCATATCAAAGCGAATGAATAAGCCTCCGATCCACACCATCAAGTCCAAGTACGAGCAGGGTCATCCCGGTTCACCTCTGTTGAATGACGCATCACCCAACGGAACACTCCCTTTGGCATTGTCCGTCATCTTTTCAACGAAGAATGAAGTCTTGCT
>JADKFY010000009.1 GCA_016717305.1 Flavobacteriales bacterium | reverse complement strand
GCCCAATGTGGTTTTCTAAGAGACGGACTCATGCTTTTGGGCCTCGGACATCTCCTCGCCCCGGGCGGGTCCGAAACCACTGGTACAGTGCCTACCTCACCTTCGATCACCTGCGTGCTTACCAGCGTATGGAGCCATCAATGGTTTGCCCATGAACACCTTACGTACCAGCAACCGTTCGAAGGGAACCATGTGTCGGGTTGTTCACCTACGTAGACCGAAGTGGTCAGAGCAGCGGAATGGGTCATGGTGCCCTTTGGTGTGAACCGATGGTGTAGGGCAGACCTACTACTGCAGCTTCAGGGTCAATGCAGCATTTGGGGTAATGCGCAAGTACCTGACCATTTGGCTAGCCAACAACAATGTGGGGCATTCTTTTCACTACCTACGACCGTCATTGGTTAGCGGGATATCCCTACCCGGCAGCGTTGAACCAAGCGCACGTGCTTTTTTGCCCGGAAGTGCTGACCGATACCGTTGGTTGACGCCTTGTGAGCGGCAGCTTGTGGCCGATAGTGCTTACCAGTACCTGACGACCGGCAATTTCTTCAGCAATGCGCTTTACAGACACGATGCACTTTGCATCCGAACTGGGTGTTCCCTTGGCATGGTCACCAAGGGAGGTTATAGCTCGATCGATGCGGTGGCATCGCCCAACCCGGTGGGTTGTGTGCTGGGGCAAGGGGAGGTGATATTTCTGGTGAAGGTCCTGCCTTTTTCCCGAACCCGGCGAAAGACCAGGCGGTCGTGGCCGGGAGAAGTGGAGCACGATTGCAGGTGATGGATGCGGTGGGCCGGTCCGTCTGGCAGGGCAGGGTGGGTGGTGATCCGTGGGTGTTGCAGGTAGGCGCATGGGCGCGTGGCGCGTATGTGTTGCGCATGGAGCAAGCAGGGCGCGTGGAAGTACACAAGTTCGTTTTGGCGGAGTAAGTGCATCGTTCCGGTCCTTTCGGTGAATACTAAAACACGAAAGGCCATGTTTACAACAACAAGTTTCAGGCACCTTATTTGGGGTGCTTTAGTGCTGGGCGCGAGCCATGCACAGGGTCAAACCTCGGTGCTAGGTAATTCGGGTATCGCTACCGACTTTTCTCGGTTGGGACAACATCGGTCCCAACAACTTTCCTTGCAGGTTCGGTACTGATTCAAACCAGCCGATCGACTTCTACACGAACGCGATCCAGCGGATGCGGTTGAACCCTACGCAGACCTCGCCGATCAATGGGTTCACTGTGCCAACGGACGGTTTCATGGGTCTGGGTCAGAACGCGCTGATTCAACAACGCGGCGCCTATCCGCCCATGGACGCGGTTGCATCTTCACGACCGTATCACAGGGCAATGCCGTTGAATTCGGCTTCCGGGATTGGATGCACAACGGGGTGACCATGACCGGGCATGGCGACCACATGTATATCGGTCACAAGTACGGCCTAGGGTTCAACGACCCTACCGATGTGGGTCTTCCAATGGGCCGATAACGGCAATGAAACACAAGGTCCCGACCTGATGCGGTTCATCTTCGCAAGCAACTTCGTACCGACGGCTTCAGCGGCGCGAACAGCTTGTTCGGCCGCGACCATGCAGCTGCATCCACAAGGCTTCATCGGCCTGGGTGATTTTGTCGCCGCCACGGTAGCGTTGGGTAGCTTGGTGTCGCCGACGGAGCGGTTGACGTGCTGGATGGAAGGGGCGTGTTTGTGACCTGCACAGTAGACTATATGTGTGATGTATACCCTGCGTTATTATTTTTCAACCACCGGTATCAAAACGGCGTTTTATCCCCTGTACCTTACAGCACCATGAAGACCCTATCCCATCTCCCTTCGGTCTTCGATCGCTCGCAGCGGTCGCTGCCTACGGTAGACAGGCAGCGGCTCAACGGTCCAACGGCCCAGCGGCCCAGCGGCCCAGCGGTCCAGCGGTCCAGCGGTCCAGCGGTCCAGACATTATGCAAGTCAGCAAGGTAGGCCCATGTGGCTTGCTCTTTAATAAAGAAGCCCCGGTGCGCTAACACCAGGGCCTTGGTCACTCATGTCCCACCAACCCACTGGTATAGGTAACGAAACAGAGTAACGTGCAGGTATCGCACCACCACAACCGTGCTGCTGCACCATCAGCAGCAACCTGGATGCTTTGCCGGAACCCGCGACGGACCAAAGCATTAGAACGAGCGGATGAAGGACCGGAACGATGCCTCACGGCCAAGCGCCGGAGGCCATACGAACTTGAATTTTCGGCATGAAACGCCCTGCTCCATACCAGCTTTGCCTACGCCTTTGGTGGCATGCCGCAGTGCTGGTGTGCTGGGTCGGTTCACTTCCTTATGCCCACAGCCAGAATTTGGTGCCCAATGCAGGCTTCGAGGAGGCGGACACCTGCTCCACAATGGGGTTTGGTTTTGAAGGCCCGAGCGCCTGGCACAGCGCCAATGGTACGCCGATCACTTGCAAAGCTGTCTCCCTTATGACAATGCACTTGGGCTGCCTTTGAATTTTTTCACCCTTTCAGGAACCGATCGAAGGGAATTCATACGCTGGGCTGTATACCTATCACGGCCCGAATTGGTACCGCGAATGGATCATGGCTCCTTTGTTGGAACCCATGGTGGTGGGACAAACCTACTATTGCAGCTTCCGGGCGAATGCGGCCTTTGGGGGAAATGCGCAATACCCGCAGATCTGGTTGGCTAACGACAAGGTGGGTTTGCTTTTCACCACTTACGAGCGGCATTGGTACCAAGGAGATCCTTACCCAGCACCGCTGAACGATGCCCATGTGATTTACTCACAGGTGTTGACCGATACGGTGGGCTGGACCTTGGTGAGCGGCAGCTTTATGGCAGATAGCGCCTACCAGTACCTGATGATCGGCAACTTCTTCAGCAATGCGCTTACCGACACGCTGCACTTCGCCAATCCGAATTCGGTGTTCCCATGGTATCCGCGAGGGTACACCTTGATCGATGCGGTTTGCGTATCGCCCAACCCGATGGGCTGCGATCTAGGGCAGAGCGTGGGCGAGGAATTAGCGGTTGGCCCGGTGTTGTTCCCCAACCCTGCACACGACCTGTTGGTGGTGGGCGGGCGGAGCGGCGCACGGCTGGTGGCCATGGATGCCGTGGGGCGCGTGATCTGGCAGGGCGTGGTAGGAAGTGACCGTTGGGTGTTGCCCGTTGGGGCATGGGCGCGGGGCACGTATGTGCTGCGCTTGGAGTGGAATGGGCGCACGGAAGTACACAAGTTCGTTTTGGCGGAGTAGGAGGCACCCTGCTGTAAACGCAGGGCAAGATTGTTCCGGTCCTTTCGATCAACCAGAAACACGAAAGGACATGTTTACAACAACAAGTTTCAGGCACCTTGTATGGGGTGCGTTGGTGCTTGGCGCAAGCCAAGCACAGGGTCAAGTCACGGTGCTTGGCAATGCGGGTACTGCCACCGACTTTCTCGGTTGGGACAACATCGGTCCCAACAACTTTCCCTTGCAGGTTCGGCATGATCTGAACCAGCCGATCGAGTGGTACACCAAAGCAACACAACGTATGCGGTTGAGTCCGAACGTGAACACACCAATGGGCCCAGGCAATCCGTTCCCCAATGTGAATCGCGACGGCTTCCTGTTATTGAGCGGCCAACCGGATGCGTTCGTCAATGTGCTAAGCCGTGCTCCTTTCACTAGACTCCACTTGATCGATGACCAGACGGGTTTTGTCAACCCGGTTGTTTACGCACAAGAGCACGGCTATCGGCCATGGCAGCGTAATGGTCTCACCCTCACAGGCAACAGTGACCAGAGCTACGTCGGCCATAAATACATGGAGAATGACCACACCGATTTCGTTCTGCAATGGAGCGACAACCCCGCCCCAAGTCAATACGGAACAGACCGTATGAAGTTCATATTCACCACGAAATACGATCCGTCAGCCACGAAAGGAGCTGCCACAACTGACGGTTTGGAGGCCATGCGTTTTTGGCCCCGTACTAATTTCGATGTGAATGTTGGTGTTGGCAATTTCGCACCTTCAGCTATAGGCGACCCCACCGAACGGCTCGATGTGCTTGACGGCCGGGTTCGTATTCGCCAATTGCCCGATGATCCAGAGACCGACAACGAATACAAAGTGATGGTCGTGGATGACACTACTGATCCTCTTGAACGCGGTGTGGTGAAATGGAAGACCATTAATACGGCTCCCGATTGCGATTGGACGGTGAATCCTACTGCGAACAACAACGTTTCGACGGCCTTTGGCCCGAACAATGACGATTGCCCGGATGCTACGGATGCCGTGTTGATCGGATCGAACGTGGGGGGTGGTGCTGCACCTGGCAAGCTGACCGTGGCTACGGCGAACAATGGGTTTGCAACTGCCGTGGATGTAACAGTGAGTAATTCAGGCTCTGCTTATGGAGTGCTCGTGGCAGCAACCGGCGCTGGGTCTGGGTCAAGCATACGGGGTGTCCAAGGCTTGACGTATGGAACTAGCAATGTGGAGTATGCAGGGGATTTTCAGTCCTTCGGTGTAAGTCTTTATGCCTCAGGGGTGAACGCTGTGGTTCACAATGGTGCAACGAATGGTCTTGCGTACGGTGTCGCTGGCGCTGCGTTAAGTAGTGCAGCCGTAAATGCTGGGATCTATGGTGCACAACATGTTTTACCCATCCTACCTCCACTCAATGGCAATTACGGCGTTTTCGGTACAACGGAGATCCAAAGCAGTAATCCATTGGGTACGGATTGGGCAGGTTATTTTCGAGGTGATCTGCAAGTAACAGGAATTGCCGTTGTCCCTGGGAGTATTTGGACCCCTTCAGATGAAAACCTCAAGGAGAACATAGCGGAGCTTTCAAATGCATCGGCCGTGATCGCTCAACTGAACCCCAAATCCTACAACTTCAGAGCAGATGCCCTCCCCAGGTGGGCTTGTCGTCCGGGCCGCAATACGGTTTCTTGGCGCAAGAATTGGAGCAAGTGATCCCTGAGGCGGTCAAGGACCTAACCTTCCAAGCGCAAATGGATTCAATGGGCCAGGAGATCTATCCTGCCGTGGCCAGTAAGATCGTGAACACCAATATGGTGATCCCTTTTCTGGTAGCAGCCGTTAAGGAGCAACAAGCCCTTATTGCCGATCTCCAAGACCAGATCAACAACTGTTGCTCAGCACCCGGCGGCATGGCCCCAGAAAATGGCGATCATAGTGCAACCCATACAGATGGCATGCTCCAAGAGCAACGCTTACGATCATTCCCAACCCAGTGGCAGAGCTTACCCGGTTGGAGTACTACGTGCCAAAAGCAGGCAAAGTGAGCCTTACGGTGAGCAACAACGATGGCAAGCACTTGGCCACCTTGCGTGAGGAAATGGCCCAAGAAGGCCCGCACAACTACAGTTGGAACACCACCGACTTGGCAGCGGGCACCTACTTCTGCACCTACATGTTGGACGGTGCCGTGGTGGTAAAGCGTGCGGTGAAGGTGAAGTGAACACGGAAATTAGGATCATTGAAAAGGCCGTCCTCGCTGGGGGCGGCCTTATTAAACCTCCGCAAGGTTTCCGTCTTCGGGACCCTGCGGCTTTGAGACCGGACTACAGCGAGATCCGTTCTATTAATTCCTTCCAAAAACTGTAAACCTGTTCTAGATCGGGTCACAAGATCCGCACCTTCAAGTTGAAGTGAGGACCATCGATCGCGCCTTGCATATACTGCGCACGATCGATCCCAACTTGTTGCACCTTTGGCCCATGCGAACGTTCGGTTGGGTCCTGCTCGTGCTTGTTGTTCTTATGACGGTGGCTTCGTTGTTGAACAAGCAGCGGTGGTGGGTCCGCATGTTCGATCTGCCGCGCGCACAAGGCATTGTGTTGGGAGTTGTCGCCATCGTGCTATTTGCCGTGAGCGGGCCACTGAATGGAATGGAGTGGAGCGCCCTTGGTGTGCTGTTCATTTGCTTGGTGTACCAATCCCACAAGGTATTCCCCTACACACCGCTTGCGCCGGTGATGTCGAAACGCGCGCACCCAAGATCCAAGGCCGATCGGTTCGCGTTGATCGCGGCCAATGTGCTGGGCCCGAACCGCGATGCAGCCGCCTTCCTGCGGATCGTGGAGCAGCATGACCCCGACCTGGTGTTGACCTTGGAATCCGATGCGTGGTGGGAAGCTGCGTTGGAACCACTGGAGCGCACACGCCCGCATACGATCAAGGTGCCGTTGGACAATTTGTACGGCATGCACCTGTTCTCCCGGTTCCCGCTTACCAACACCGAGGTGCGCTACTTGGTGGAGGACGATGTGCCTTCCATCCGCACCACCATCACCTTGCCCTCTGGTGCCAAGGTGTTGGTGCATGGCCTGCACCCACGGCCGCCAGCACCCGGAGAGAATTCCACGGCGAAAGAGCGCGATGCGGAATTGCTGCTCGTGGCCCGCGAGATCGAAGAGGCACCCTGCACCACCATCGTTGCCGGCGACTTGAACGACGTGGCGTGGTCCACCACTTCGGATCTCTTCCGCAAGACCAGCGGCCTGCTCGATCCGCGCCGTGGACGTGGATTCTACAACACCTTCCACGCCAAGATCCCGTTCTTCCGTTGGCCGTTGGACCACATCTTCCACAGCACCGACCTCGCGCTGCTGGACCTCATCCGCTTACCCGCATTCGGCTCCGACCACTACCCCATGTACATCGCGTTGGAGTATCGCCCGTTGAAGGACAACGGCGATAACACGGAAGAGCTGGACAGCAAGAAGAGGTGGAAGTGGATGAAAAGATCGAAGAAGGGAAAGAACACGCGGGCAAGGGTTGATGGCTGGAAATCTTCATAAGGTTGCTACCGCTACTGCCTGTTGGGGAGGCCGCACGGATCGCAGATCCGCGGGAGCGTTTGGGAGAATTGATGCTCGTTCCACAGACGAACGGAGCACTTTCACAAAGTCATTCTGCAGCGGTCCTGGACAAGTATTCCCGCGACGAATTGGTGCTCAGAACGCTTCACCGAAGTTGAGGTACACCCCGTGCAGGGAACCAGCACCCCAGCCGACATCGAAGCGCAAGTTGATGTCGTTCTCGCTGTCCCCCTTGATCCTGAGCCGGGTGCCATAGGTCGGGAATTCCATTTCCCATCACCTGCGCTCGTGCTCTGTTATGCCGATGGGTACTACCGCATCCAAGCAGGGCAGGGAACGTGCCTCGGCACGCGGTACTACTGCAACACCACACCCTTCATCGCGAACTCCGCACGCATGGCGGTGAACAACACGCTGCTCGTGTGGTCCATCTTGGCCAGGTCCACGGCATCCTCCGAATGCTGGTCTGCGGCTTTCTGTGCAACGGGATCATCGGCGTACTTGTAGATCTGCCACGTTCCGTCTTGATATTCCAACGCAGAGAGGTTCTCCACCCAATCGCCGGAATTGAGGTAGAACACGATGGCCATCGTTGCTATACACGTGCTTCAATGCAGGTTGGTGAATGTGACCGCAGACCACATAGCGGTAACCGCCTGCATTGCGATATCGGTCACCGTACCTTCGAAATCATTGATGTGCTTCACGGCACCCTTCACACTGTCCTTGATCCGTTTGGAGAGGGAGATACGCCCGGTACCGAAGCGTTTGCCGAACCAGTTGACCACGGTGTTGATCATGATCAGCAGGTCGTAGCCTTTGCCGCCCAACTTCGCGAGCCACTTGGAATGTTCCATGGTAACATCGAACACATCGCCGTGGAAGAACCAGGCCGGTTCGCCATGTGGATCGAGCACCAATTTGTTCACCACCTTGAGGCCACCGATGCTGAAGCCCTCGAACTTGCGCAACAACTCGTCGTGGTTACCGGTAATGTAGTAGACCTCCGTGCCTCGGGAAAGCAGTTTGGTGATGTACATGATCACCTTCATGTGCGAAGCGGGGAAGTAGCTTTTGCTGAACTGCCAGATGTCCACGATGTCACCGTTCAGGATCAGCGTGCGCGGTCGAATGGTCCGTAGGTAGTTCAACAGTTCTTCGGCACGGCAGCCATAAGTTCCCAAATGGACATCGGAGATCACGACCAGTTCCACCTCCCGTTTCTCCTTGCTCTGCATGGTCGTATCAATTGATCTATCGGAATGCTGTTTCCGGACAGGGAATCTCTTCCCTATCCGGCTCGCCATCGCCCAACCAACAGCATTTCGTCGTGTTCATTCTGTTGCCGCGTACCGGGCGGGTTCGTTCGTTGCACCCGGTGTGGATCTCTTCGGCAACACCCATTCCCCAACACCGTCCGGGTAGCGCGCACATACCGGTCCGGGCATACCGTCCTTTGTGAAGACCACTTCATCGATCACTGTTCCAACGCCCCCTACTTGATGGTAAAGCACAATGTGTTCACCACTTGCGCCAGCGTGAAATTGGTATGGATGCCCAAGCTCGCATCATCCACTTTATCGCACCACACTAACACTTGTAGTTCGTGCGGGCACAAGCGTTTCGGGCAATTTGAATTTCTTCGGGTCGTCGGGTCCTGCATCGGAAACGAACCACTCCCTTCCTTCAACAACAGGTCCTCGCTCCCGGTGTTGTAGCATCTGAACCGATCCGCCGGCTCACCGAACTCGCCCAAGGTCATGGTCTTCTCGGCAACCACTATCGATCACCAACTTTCCGGTGAAGGGGTCGTTCTCGGCGTAGTGTACAACTGGCTCCGGTCCTTTGGCACATGCTAGGAAAAGCGGAAGTAGCATCATGGCCATGGTCAACTTCATGGCGCAAACGTATCCCCTTCATATTGGCGCAGGATAACCGCAGTGTTATGCTTTCGCTACATGGCGTTGGAGCCTTGATCACGCCCGAAGATGATCTGCAAATGCGCAAAAGATCGCTGTACCTTCGGCGTGTGCGTACACTATTCATGCTTCCGCTGCTCTTCGTGGCCTGTACTTCTGCACCATCGGTAAGCGAAACGAATGTACCAGGACCTTCCGTGAGCGAGATGTCCGAAAAGACCGTGGCGATACATCCGATCCATCATTCGGCCATGGCCCTTGTTTGGAACGGCCACACCGTTTTGGTGGATCCACACGACGGCGCCGAACGCTACGCGGCTTACCCAACACCGGAGCTGGTGTTGATCACCGATATCCATGGCGACCACATGGACCCCGCCACCTTGAGCGGGCTTGACCTTTCCAAGGCCAAGATCATTGCGCCGAAAGCCGTAATGGACGAATTGCCGGATGACCTGAAGGCACGTTGCACCGCACTAGCGAACGGCGAACGCGGGGAGCACCTCGGCATCGGCATCGAAGCCATAGCGATGTACAACATGCCCGATCCGAACGATCCACGCCACCCGAAAGGACGCGGCAACGGTTACGTGCTCACCTTCGGGAACGAACGCATCTACATCAGTGGCGATACGGAGGACATTCCCGAGATGCGCGCGCTCACCAACATCGATGTGGCCTTCGTGTGCATGAACCTGCCGTACACCATGACGGTACAACAAGCGGCTAGCGGCGTGCTCGCCTTCCACCCCAAGGTGGTGTACCCGTATCACTATCGTGGCAAGGATGGCCTTAGCGATGTGGCCCTCTTCAAGAAGTTGGTGAACGAAGGCGATCCGAAGATCGACGCAGTTGGCGGATTGGTACGCGAAGTGAGTTTGAACTGCGATATGGGGTGCATCGCTCACTGCGACAACGTTTTGCCCGGATCATGTGTCTTCTATTCGATCAAAGACCGCTACGAATGAAAACGATCAGCACGTTGTTCCTGTCCGGAGCCCTTCTGCTCAGTTCATGTAAGAAGGACAACATTCCTGATGTACCACCGGTCAACGAAGGACCGACCGATGTAACAGAGTTCAACCTCGGTGATACCATCGAATTCGGATTGACGGACAATATGGTGATCGACGATGATTCAGTGGTTCTGCAAGTTGCTCTTAATGGGAGCTTGACGCATGACATTGATAGTGACGCAGATGGTACGGTGGATTTTCAGATCAGTATGAACTCCAGTCAATCTTTGGGTGCTGGGCTGCAAGTTTTCACACGTTTAACGCCGATGCATGCGAATGCGCTGGTCCGTAGTTTTGAGCGCATTGATACTACCTTTTTGATCAACGATACCGTAACGATGCATCAAATTAATCGGACGACTCCTGCAGTCGATCGTCACCTTTGACAGTGTTGTTTCCACTACGCAAAATGCGACAAAAATTAGTTGGTCAATACCGCGATCTACTCACTGTCATGGATGAATTCCATGCAGGTGAAGTCGTGTTCCGTCGAACCAATTCTTCGGCACCAGTCCCGAATTATGAACCTCCGTACACCGTTTATACAACCACCAATCGAAACTGCTTCCTTGCCCTTGGACCAATTGCTACCTCGGCCTTGCCATGCGGGATAATAATGGGGACGAACGTCTTGGGTGGCTCAAACTCAGGCATAAGTGGAATTCCAAGATGGTGATATACGAAAGTGCGTTGCAGGAGCTTTAGTTCCTTTGGCTTGCGGATTTATTATGTATACCTCTTTCTTCAATGGAACTACAGGCGGTGAGGCCATCGGAACCCGAAGCAACACATCAGATCAAGTCCAGAAACCTCCTTGTGGTGCGATCCATCGCAATATGGTTTGTTCTGCGAAGCACCACCTCCGCAGAACGCGGTTACTTTTTCGCGCTTCTCGTCCATCGGCGTGCTTCACCACGACATCACCCTTCACCAATAGTGGACCATTGGTCGTCTCGCAAACGGTCGACGATACTTCGGAGGGCATCCTCTTTGCACCTGAATTCATTCTGCTCAAAGCGCCGCTGGGGCACGATCGATCCGGGCGATGATCCGTTGTGTGGTCGCACCTTGGGTATGATCCACGGACGTTCGCCCGGTTTGAACACGTCTCCCAGACCTCTTCCAACAGTTCTTGCTGTATGCACAGTTCACTCTTCCAAACAATGGTGACTTCGCCGTTGGTATAGGTGTGTTCCTTTGCTCATGTAAGTAGGGCTTTCAAATGGATGGGGTTCTCCAAAGTACGATGCACCGGACAGGCTTTGGCGATCTGCACCAAACGTTCCTTTTGTTCGGTTGGCAGATCGGCCGGAAGATCCACAAGGATGGTCATTTCCGTTTCCACCTTGGCACCTTCCTGTGTGCGGTCCATGCTCACCGTGATACCAATGCGCGGCACCACCCACCTGCGGTCCGCATACATCCGCAACGTGATCGCCGTGCAGCTTGCCAAGGCACCCAACAACAATTCGTGCGGTCGCATGCCTTGGTCGGTGCCGCCGTGGTCCGTAGGTTCATCTGCGATCAACTCCAGCCCGCGGGTAGTGATGCGCGTGGCATAGGGCGCACCTTCCAAGACGGCAGTAACGCTTCGTTCTGTTTTGGCCATGGTGCTAAGGTCGGAAGTAAAAGGCGGACTGCAAGAGTTCGAGATGACTACTTGGTCATTCGTTGCGCACTACCGAACTGGCAATTTACCACGATAGCCCCGACCAACCAACCACTCTCCCATGACCCTCGAAGCTAGCGAATTCGATACGCGCATAGCAACACTGGTCCGCGTGAGCAACGAACTGCTCGAGATCCGCTACAAACCCGGAACGGTCTTCATTACTGAAGACGTTGCCGAAGTGCAGTCCATGCCGCACCATCATGGGCAGCGCGCCTTATGCCCGCTTCACGATCAACCAGAGGACACTGATTTCGGCATGGAAAGTATGCGTACCGACCACGCGGAGCCGACCGCAGCGAGCCAGATCATCGCGACCGCCATCGTTGCGAAGTCCACCTTGATCGAGCGGCTCACCAACGTGTACTTAAAGTTCTTCCCGAGCTCCAGCGCATGCTGGTTACGGACAACGAGGCCGAGGCGCGTGGATGGAGCAACAGCTGAAGGAGCATCGCGAGCACGGGAGCTAATAGGTTGGTCGATAGGTGCGGACATTGGAGGGTCTTGAAGACCCCTGCGGTGTCCGAATATATAAAGGGCCCCGTGGAACGTCCATTGGGCCTAACTGGTCCAACGCTATCTCTTGACCTAACGTTGGTCAAGTGCTCTCCTTTCTGCTTACGGCGTCTGTAGTCCAGTACGAATGGTACTGCCAGTAGTGCCGCAAAAATGATACCGACCACAATGTTCCCTCCATCGATCTCCATCTTCAAGTTCTTGTTCGTTGATACAACCTGTTCTCTTGGCCGCCCCAAATGGCACAGCCTGCTCATCACTAACGGATCCCCGCCAATGACGCTATCTGATCAGTGAACGATCACCAGAAGAAGTGGAAGGGGAAGAGCAATGCGCATCGCCGTAGGTCCAGTAGATGATACCATTGCGCGACGACCATAAGAACACCTTGCTGAACAGGAGGCAAGGGTGGTTTGACGATGAGAGTGTTGGGGTTCCATGCGGCAAACCGCGAAGAAGTCACTAAAGGCGCTGGCTCGTCTTGGTGCGCTCAATGTGATCCCACTATTTCAGTGGGACCTATCCGTTTCTTCCTCACACCAACCATTCCACCAGAGTGCTGATGGCGGGGTTAGAGAAGGCCTTCTGGGCGGAAAGGGTAACACCGAAGAGTATCGCGAGAGAAATGATCACCAAGAACACAGCAACTATGGGTGATGATGTTTTCGGTTGTTGGGCTAAAGATATTGCTCGTGACAAGCTCCGTTGAGGAGTTCTATACCTTGGTCCTTCTGTCAGAACAGAAACCACCAGAGGAAGAGCGTCTGTTGGGAATGGGATGGGACTGTGACCAGTGTGTGGCCTTCATTCCGACAGGGCGACAGGGCGAAATATCTTTTGCCAAAAGAGAGGGTCAAACCTCCGAAACATGCGCGATGCACTCCTACATTGCTTTCGTTTCGCGCCTCCTGTTCTCCGTTGCCCGCGGCCGGGACTGCGGCATCGGTTCCGTTTGGGCGACTCCAGCGGGTTGACCGTGAAACACAGTATTGAACAACAAGGCTTTCGAGGTAAGCGTTTGGCGATCCTACCTCTTCACGGAACAAATTCTACAATAAGGCATACGAACGCTGGTACGATCGTCGCGACTTCAACTTCGACAACCACGAATTCTGTCCTATACTCTGTGCCGGTAGGTCTTCAACTCATTATCTCGTACAGGACCTTTGACGAGCTGAACTGGGTTAAGCTGGTACTACGGGTTCGCGCACAACTGCGGGTGGTGGGCTAGTTCCGCTACCGCTGAAAAGTGCTGAACGACAACGACTGGATCATGTGGAAGACGCTGGGATGCGTAACGTGGACCTGGCATGAATGCCGTGTTTGGGCGTTGGTACCTTTAAGTGCCCGTCCCTCTTTGTTGACGGCACGGTATCGATGAAGTGTTCCACGATACTTCATATTCTTCTTACAAAGGTGGCACCGGGTTCCGGTTCCAGTTCTAAGGGACAGGCTAGGCAAGGTCGGTCGCTTCGACTGTTCCGGAGGTACGTGACGAATGTTGGCAACCGACGTCTCCTATCTCGAGGTAAAGCACGGTGGCAAGATCGAAGCGCTGTCCGTGATGGGATCAATATCAACGAAAGCCGCATGGTCGATGGGGGGCTTTGTCAATACTAGGTCGACCCGACTCAAGGTCTCCACGGTCGGCGAGTTGGGATCGTCCCGCAAGCTGAACCTTCCCTGGCTATCTTCACTCTCGCAGTTACCATGGCTGCGAGGATGCGTGCCGGCAGGATCTTTCCATTCTTCGTGTTCCAATAGTAGCCGTCCTCTGGGGGTCACTTTCATCAAGCGTAGGTCCGGATCGTTACACCTTCAGGAACCCATCGCTAGACCCGCTTGCTGAAGAAGTTCTTGCAATGCGTTCGCGGTCATTAGATTCCTGTGCCGTTCACGGAAAGTCTCTGATGCGATGGTTCCGGTAGAGATCGAATACGCGGTTTGGCCAATTCCACCGCCGCGTTGTACTACTGGTGCGTGTAGCGGCAGGAACAGAAGTCACCGTTACATCATCACCTCGGCCACGCTCATGGGACGACTTTCGCCATGTCGGCTTTCAGGTCGGTCACCATCATACAGATGGATTGATGGTCTGAATGCTCTTTGTTTCTTAACGGCCTCATACCCAAGTCGGTTGTTTTTGGTCGCCCATTGTTCGCATTGGTTTCCGGGTGCCGATCAACGCCATGCCACCCGCTATTACGCATACCTCTCAGGGTGCGTGGAGTCAGCCCTGAGGGAAGCGGAACGATGACCCAGAGTCAAAGTTGGAACCATGAACGCAGTTTGCCAAAGTTCACCGGTAACGACTATGCTTTGGAACGGGAAACGGGGATGTGTCCACACAAAGCAGAGAACATGAGATTAGCCAGTTAACCGCTTTGGCCAGATGTGCGTTGGATCGGATCGGGTTCTTAACGACCACCCTGGCGCGGAAACAGCAATGAGGGAAGGTCGATCGCCCGAGGCAAGAGATGATGTCCGACGGAGAAGGACACTTTACGGTTGTTCCAACCAGAAGACGCGTAGTTCCTGGTAAAGTTGCCTCTGCTGGACAGTGACGTGGAAGAACCAGCGGTCTCAGGGACAATGCGACAGGGGCAAGTTGATCCGTTCGACCCAGTGGACCTGATAACGTGGCGAATAAACACCGTTAAGCCCCATAAGATCATGTGCCTTGTGAAAGCGACCTTAATCGGGATTGAACTTCGTGTAACCGGCCATCACATCCATGCTCCCGGAACACAATCACCCGCATCTACTTCCTAAGCCCAATGAGAACGTGGAACCGCAAACCAAGCTGCTGCGGGCCAAGTGCTGTTTCTTCGCCTTGGTGACTGTTGGTTAAAGCGACCTATTACCACCATGCATCTCCGGAAAAGG
>JADKFY010000008.1 GCA_016717305.1 Flavobacteriales bacterium | reverse complement strand
GCTGGTTTCAGGACTACGGTGTTGCCGCATGCCAATGCCGGTGCGAGTTTCCAGCTGGCCATGAGCAAGGGGAAATTCCACGGGATCACTTGCCCGGCCACGCCCAATGGTGTTACCTGCTTTCCGGGGAACGCGTAGTCCAGCTTATCTGCCCAACCGGCGTAGTAGAAGAAGTGTGCGGCTGCCAATGGCACGTCCACATCGCGGCTTTCGCGGATCGCTTTGCCACCGTCCATGCTTTCCACGACGGCAAAGTGTCGTGCCTTTTCCTGCAACAGACGAGCGATGCGGTAGATGTATTTCGCCCGTTCACTGGCTGGCATTTTACCCCACGGCCCTTCGTAGGCTTTGCGTGCGGCTTTCACGGCGGCATCCACATCGGCTTCGTTGGCTTCGGCGATGCGCGCGAGTTTTTGCTCGTTGGCGGGGTTGATCGTGTCGAAGTATTTCCCGCTCTTGGGCTTCACCCATTTGCCACCGATGAACAGTTCGTACTGCTCCTTCAGTTTGAAGTGGTCCTTGCTTTCGGGTGCCGGGGCGAGTTGCCAGTCGAGGGTTTTCTTCTTTGCCATTGGTTTCCAAAGATAGACGGCCAGAGCCCCACTCACTTCTTCTTTGCTCCAGCCATGGGAAACGACAAGTAACGCTCCGTCAACCCGATCAGGAACTTGGCCAATTTCTTCCGATCACCACCTGCACTCAATTCCGTAAGCGCTGGCAAGTGCTCCATCGCAAACTCCAGCGAATGCGCCATCTCGATCAGCATGGTGGCGAAGGTGCGCGGCTGCTTACACGTCTTGTCACAGGCCTTGAGTCTCGGCTAGCAAGATGCGCGCAAAGGTTCTTGTACGGCTGAAAGAGCTTCAGCTTGTTGTCCTCATCCACGTTCCGGTGAAGGAAGGATTTGGAACCTTCAACAATGACCAATTCCCGTAATACAATTGGATCCAACTGCGCCGCCATGGCATCCTTGGCCCAAAGACCACACAACGCCCGAATGTCGCCCTGTACGCGTTCCCATGGGTCGAGAAGTAAACGCCCTTCCTGCTGGCAATGCGTATCCAACCACATCCAATACAACTGGAAGTAATACTGCAACAGGCGCTGTTTGTTCGGAAAGTACTTGTAGATAGTAGCCTCCGTACACTCCGCTTGCTCAGCGAGCTTCTTGAAGGTAAGGGTCTCCAATCCGATCTCGGTCATCAGCCGGAGCCCCGCTGAAAGGATGCGTTCTCCAATAGCAGATGCGGAGGGGTCTCGCAAATGAAGCGAAGCGTCCGGGACCAGGTGATAGTGCGCCATGAGCGACAAATATAGTATTACTTTATTTTCCAATTGCTTTACTATATTTGCACGCGATGACGAACCCCATCACCCCATGGCAACGCCTTGGGCGACTGTTGCGCGTTGACAAGCGTGAGATCGGCCACATCTACCTGTACGCCCTGGTGGGCGGGGCCATCAGCCTCAGCCTTCCACTCGGGGTACAGGCCATCATCAACCTGATCAGTGGTGGGCAGGTAGCTACGAGCTGGGGTGTGCTGATCGCATTTGTCACGGTCGGCGTGGGTTTCACCGGAGCGCTTCAAGTGATGCAGTTGGCCTTGGCAGAGAACATTCAACAGCGGTTGTTCGCACGAAGTGCGTTGGAGTTCGCCTACCGCATTCCACGGATCACCTACGAGGCTGCTAGCGGTCGATACTTGCCTGAACTTGTGAACCGCTTCTTCGATACCATGACCGTGCAGAAGGGTTTGGCGAAGTTGCTCTTGGATATTCCATTGGCGCTCTTGCAGATCATCCTTTCATTGATCCTGCTCGCGATCTACCATCCCTTCTTCATCGCCTTCGGCCTTTTCCTGGTGTTACTGCTCGTGCTCATATTCCGATTTACTGGACAACGCGGATTAGCGACCAGCTTGGAGGAGAGTTCCTACAAGTACAAGGTGGCTTACTGGTTGGAAGAACTCGGTCGTAACCAAGGTACATTCAAGATGGTCGGCCGCACCCAAATGCCACTGGAACGCACAGACGAACTGGTAGGGAAATACGTAGGCGCACGGAAAGCACATTTCAAGATCCTGCTCGGCCAATACAGCGCCATGGTGGTGTTCAAAGTGGTGCTGACGCTTCTATTGCTCGCTATCGGTGGTGTGTTGGTGATGAACGAGCAGATGAACCTTGGCCAATTCGTCGCAGCGGAGATCGTGATCCTGCTGTTGATCAACGCCGTGGAAAAGATCATCCTGAACATCGCCAGCGTGTATGATGTGGTCACAGCGTTGGAAAAGATCGGTCAGGTCACGGATATCGAATTGGAGCGCACCGGTGGCCTGGAGATCCTGTCCACGTCAGTGGACCAGGGTCTTGAAGTGCGTGTGAAGGATCTCCGATACCATTCCGGATGGAGTGAACGCAATGTGCTTGATGGACTGGACCTGCACTTGGCACCCGGCGAAAAGGTCTGCCTCGGCGGAACGACAGGTGCCGGAAAATCAACCCTCCTGCGCATCTTGGGCGGAGGCATTCCCGCTGCCGCAGGTTCTGTCACCTTGGATGGGCACCCAATGACGAGCTTGGACCTGGAGCATGTGCGCTCCATGATCGGCGATAGCTTGAGCGACGAAAATGTGTTTACCGGTTCGGTGATGGACAACATCACCGTTGGGCGCAAATGGATCACGGAAGAACAATTGATCGAAGCATGCAAGGTGACGGGACTGTTCGATCAGCTCGCTATGCTCCCGCATGGCCTGCTCACGCAATTGGATCCGCAAGGTGCGCGCCTGCCGAGGAGTTTGGTGAAACGCATCGTCCTTGCCCGCGGGATCATCGGAAGACCACGACTGTTGTTGTTGGAGGACAGCCTAAAGGATTGGGAGACCGCGCAGCGCGAGCAGCTTCTCGGCTGGATCACCGATGCCGAGCGCCCATGGACCTTGTTGATCGTTAGCAACGATAAGTGGGTACAGGAACGCTGCTCCCGTGTTCTGGAATTGAAGAACGGAAGGCTCGAATCACATTGATCCATGTTGGACCTAAGCCCACAGAACCCAGTACCCGTTCTCGATCGAAGTTCGTTCGCATCCTTTCGAACGATCGGGATCGCCAAGGCCAATGAACTCTTCGCAAAGTGGCTGATCGCGATCTGTATCCTTGTGTTGCTCGGCATGTTCTTACCTTGGACACAGAACATCCGCGCACGCGGCACGCTCACCAGTCTTTCCCCGGACCAGCGTCCGCAAACGATCCACTCGATCATTCCCGGCAGGCTCGAAGAATGGTTCGTGAAAGAAGGTCAGCTCGTGAACAAGGGCGACACGATCCTGCGTTTGAGCGAAGTGAAGCCGGAATATTTGGACCCCTTGTTGTTGGATCGCACGCAGCAGCAGATCAACGCGAAGGAAATGACCGCGAAGAGCTACGACGAGAAAGTGCGTTCATTGGACGCGCAGATCGATGCACTCAGTGGTGGCCTTCGCATTAAACTTGAACAGGCCAAGAACAAGATCCTGCAAGCCCGGTTGAAGATCCAAAGCGACAGCATTCGCGTGGTGGCCGGCAGAACAGAGATCAAGGTGGCCGACGATCAATACACGCGAGGCGAACAGCAATTCAAGGAAGGGCTCGTGAGCAAAGTGGAACTGGAGAAGCGACAGGTTGCACAGCAACGGGCCAATGCCACCTTGATCGATGCACAGAACAAGTTGCTTGAAGCGCGTAACGAATTGCTCAATGCCGAATTGGAGGTGAACAGCATTGGCAACGATTACCGCGATAAATTGAGCAAGGCCGAGAGCGAGAAATTCGCGAGCATGAGCCAGTTCTACACCACCGAAGGAGAAGTGAGCAAGATGCAAGTGGACCTCGCGAACTATACAGTGCGCGCTGGCAACTACTACGTGACCGCTCCGCAGCAAGGCTACATCACAAAGGCAGTAGTGACCGGGATCGGCGAAACTGTGAAAGAAGGCGATGATCTGGTTACCGTTATGCCAGCACGTTTCGACCTTGCCGTGGAACTCTACGTGCGCCCTATGGACATGCCATTGATCAACAAAGGCCAGAAGGTCCGCTTCATGTTCGACGGCTGGCCCAGCATCGTATTCGGTGGGTGGCCCAACCACAGCTACGGAACTTTCGGTGGAACAGTGGTGGCGATCGACAACTTCATCAGCCCCAATGGGAAGTACAGGATACTCGTAGGCCCCGACAAGGACGATGATCAATGGCCGACAGCATTGCGTGTTGGTGGCGGTGCCGTGGGTTTCGCCTTGATGAGCGACGTGCCGATCTGGTATGAATTGTGGCGACAGGTCAATGGCTTCCCTCCTGACCTGTACACCGACATACAGAATGTGAGCACCATCGAAAAGGAAAAATGAGAAGTTCGTTCCTGATCGGCCTTCTATTCCACTCGTGCATGCTTATTGCGCAGTTACCTTCGAGTGGGGTGCTCAGCCGGGAGGTCTTCGTAACACTTGTGCTGGACAACCACCCGGTGGCGCGACAAGCCGCATTGCGCACGGATCTTGGCCAAGCAAGCGTGCGAAGTTCCAGGGGTGGTTTCGATCCGATGGCCGTGGCCAACTATACCGAAAAGCGATACGATGGAACGGACTATTTCGACCTTCTGGATGTCGGTTTGAAAGTGCCTACATGGTTCGGTGTAGAGCTCATCGGAGGCTTTCAGGACAACAGTGGTGTGTACCTCGACCCACAGAATACCACCACCGGCGATGGACTGGTGAAGGCCGGCGCGGAGGTATCCATCGGCCAAGGTCTGTTCATCGATCAACGGCGCGCAACACTCCGTAAGGCCCAAGCCTACCTGCGTGGTACAGAAGCGGAGCGTCAGGAAATGTTGAATTCCCTTTTGCTTGAAGCTCTCGGGGACCATACGGATTGGGTAGCAGCGTTCGAACAATTACGGATCAGCGACACGGCAGTGGTCCTCGCACAACGCCGATTCGATCAGGTGCGTGGCAGTTTCATTGGCGGCGACCGGCCCGGCATAGACACCCTTGAAGCCTATCTCCAAGTGCAGGACCGGCAGATGCGTCAACAGCAGGCCCAGCGCAACTTCCGCAACTCCGCCCTGCGCTTGAGCAACCATCTTTGGGACGATGCACAACGACCACTTGAACTCCAACCCGGTGTGGTCCCGATCGTTTCCGACCTCGCTTCCCCGATCATTTTCGCACTGGCCGATAGCAGCATCGACCGCGCGATCGAAACACACCCGAAGTTGTTGCGGACGCAAGCGAAACTGGACCAATTCGAAGTGGATAGACGCTATCGCGCGGAACTTCTTAAACCACAACTGGACCTCCAGTACCTCTGGTTAGGAGGAGCTGGTGCGGTGAATAACGAGGCAGGTACTACACTCTTTGGTGAAGGTCACCAACTCGGAGTAGGCTTCAAAATGCCATTGCTACTGCGCAAGGAACGCGGGGAATTGAGCTTGGCAAAGCTCCGCTTCACCGATGCCGAACTTGGGCTGGAGCGCGATCGAACGATGATCCGGAACAAGGTGCTGGAGCGGTTGAATGACATTGCGACATACAGGAGACAGACCGATCTTGGCGCGGATATGGTCATCAACTACTCTCGTTTACTGAGCGGTGAAACGCAGCGCTTCAGCCTTGGTGAGAGTTCATTATTCCTTGTCAATGGTCGTGAAGTTCCGCTTATTGAATCTCGCTTGAAGCAGGTGGAATACGAAGCCAAACTGCGCAAGGCTTATTTCTCATTGGACCATGACGCAGGAACGCTCTGGCAAGCATGGTCCGTGATCACAACGCAACCATGATCCATGTGACCTTTCAAACACGCTCCATCGAGGCGGCTGAAAAGCTGGCTGCTCACCTCATGGAAAAACACCTCTTGCTCTTCCCGACGATCGATACGGACCATGAAGAGCTGGTCTGGGCCAATGGTTTGCTGGAACGGACCAGTCAACTGCTTTTACAAGGTATGAGCAAAGCGCTTTTGTACCGTGATCTTGAACGTGAAGCATACGACCTGTTGGGCGAAGATCTTGTGCGCATGCATGCCGTGCCTGTAACCAACATGGACCCGCACGCCCAAAAGGCCCTCTTGGAACAAACCGCCAAAGTGTAAGCCCATGACCATCCCACTCATCCTGATCCGCGTTGTGCTCATGCTGCTGGGTGTGTGTTCGATGGTCACAACGACCGCACAGTGGGGTAACCGCCTCGACGCCGTACAAGAGATCCAACGAGGCGACAATCTGCTGCGCCTTGGTAACAGCGAACAAGCGTTGCTGGCGTATACCAATGCCATTCAAAAGGACAACTCCTTCGCCGATGCCTATATGAAGCGTGCAGCACTGTACAGCCGACTTGGGCAGAATATGGCGGCCATTGCCGATATGGATCTGGCCTTGGAACTGAACCCATACAGCGAATACATCTATGATAGACGAGCCAAGGTGAAGATACTTGCGAATGACCTTAAAGGTGCCGAAGAGGATATAAACAAGGCCGTTGAATTGAAACCGTACGACGATCTGTTGCGCGAAAGCCGTGTGGACACTTGGTTGGTCCTTGGTGAAGTGGACAAGGCGATACAAGAGATCGACACCCTTCTGGAGCACAGCCCCGGGGACCTGATGCTGATGATGAAAAAGGGTGTTGCCTTGCTGCAGAACGACCAACACATAACGGCCTTGGAGGTCTTGGATAAGGCCGCCGAGAATTCGCCCCGCTCAGCGCTTGTCCACGACCTGCGCGGTGTTGCGTTGATGCGGTCCGAGCGATGGTCCGAGGCCTTGGAAGCGTTCGACACGGCCGTGAGCCTCGACAGCACCTTCGATCTCGCTTGGTTCAACAGAGGGCTTGTACACCGAAAGCTCGGCAATGTTCCGGAAGCCGATCGCGACACGGACAAAGCATTGACCCTCGGAAGGGATAAGGCACACATGTTCTTTCAACGGGCGCTAGCACGAAAGCGAACGGGTGATCTTACCGGAGCGCGTGCCGATTACGACAGAGCATTGGAACTCGCCCCGGACTACTTGGAGGCACAGTACAATCGTGCGTTCGTGCGCAAGCAACTGGGCGACCATGCCGGGGCTTTTGAGGATGCGGAAGCCTCATTGAGATCGGCCCCAGCGGATCCTGATGCGTGGGTGATGAAAGGCAATTTGCACCTACTTTATGGCGAATTCATCGAGGCCATTGAGTGCTTCGATAGGGCACTGTCCTTGGACCAGGACCATGAAAACGCACTTTACAACCGAGGTTTAGCCTATCACATGCGCTACGACCCACTGAGGGGTTGCACGGACCTGCGCAGAAGTTCCGACCTCGGATCGGAACAGGCACGTGATGCCATGCAGTATTTCTGTGCGTTCTGAACCGATCACCTGTGATAATGGACTTCATCACCGCCCATCAGGAACAAGTCGTTGAGACAGCGGTCTGTGTGATAGCGTTCCTACTGATGCGCCGTTTTGGGCATCATATCGTGCGCAATGCCGTGATCCGATCCTCCTTCAAGGCCAAAGAAGAGAAGGAAATACTGCGCTTGCTGAACCTGTTCGCTACCGTCGTGCTCACTATCGTGATCACGGCCATTTGGGGAGTGAAGCAGAACGAGATACTGATCTTCGCTACCTCCGTGATCACCGTGCTGGGTGTGGCCTTCTTTGCAGAGATGTCGGTTCTATCCAACGTCACGGCGTGCCTTGTTCTCTTTTTCCAACATCCGGTGAAGATCGGCGACTTCATCACAGTGCAAGATGGTGAGCAGCTGCTGGAGGGCGAGTTGATCGACATCACCTACTTCTTCGTGTTCCTGCGTACTTTGGATGGACGGACTGTGACCATGCCAAATGCGACGCTGTTGAAAGTACCGTTCACGATCACGGAGCGCACGCGACCGGCATGACCACTCTCCATGAGTGGAGGCTCCGTGTTCTTAGTGAACGGATGTGAGTTACCAACAATCGGATCGTGCCTGAAACGGGTGCAGCAAGAGGCCGAACTTCGAAAGGTATACTTCGCTTAGGACCACGATGCGGGAACCCTCTGGCAGGCACGGACCACTGAGGAAAATTGAACCGTATGGCAATACGTCGATCTTGAATAACTCCGCCGCGTTCTTCAACGGGATCAACTCCTCGCGGACCAAGCAGATCCCGGATGAATGATGAAGCACAAATAGAACCCCATATTGCTGATCACCTATGGGGTCCGCTCAGGAAATAGCGCGGTTCACTGGCACTGATGATCATTTCTCGAGTTCCTTCTTCAGGAACTTCTCGAACTCACTGGAGTAAGTACTTCAACCACACTTCACGTGCTGGGCCGATAACGATAAACCTTCTCAAGAGAAATAAGAATGCGTGATCCATAATATTCTTTGCCACTTAGCCTTCGATGACCCTGGAACGCGTCGGAAACCAACGCGACCGTAGTTGTAAGAAGGGTCGCTCGATGAATACCGACGCTAGGAAACCGACCAAAATGGAGAGCAACACGAAGAGGATGAACTCGATCAACGTGCCCTTCATTCCGATGCGGACAGAGCCCATTTCAACAACAAGCAAAACGAAGAGATGCCATAGATATGTGGTGTACGAAATGCCACCTACCCACGCAATGGGTCGCACGCACCAACGCTGCAACGGGTGGCTTGCATTCAACGGCACTGATGTGACAGCAAGACCCACTGCGATCGCGCCGGCCAAGTACACCCCGGTAAGTCCAAAGGTCACCATCGCGAAGGAACCGAAATCATTGGTGAGCATGGGCAGCAAAAGCAAGAACATGCTTGCGAACATGGCCCCGCGGTTGTTCCTGAAAATTCGTTGGAATCGCTCCGGGCGATAGCGATGCAAAGCGGCGAGCAAAACACCACTGAGCAGCGAATCCATGCGCAAGTGCGATGGGTAGAAATGGGTCCGCACATCGAATGGCTCCGCTATACATGTTGCCATACGCAAGCCAAGGAAGAATACGAAAAGGACAATGCAGGTGATGATCATCGTTCTTAGACCAAAACGCACCTTCCGAGCGATCAATGTGGATGCTACAATGACCAGGAGGAAGTAGAAGTGCTCTTCAATACCAAGGGACCAGGTATGCACCCACAATCCATCGTGATAGTTCTGGAAGAAGAAAACCTCGGCCACGTAATTCATGATCGGATCCGTGCGGCCTGTAAGCGCCAGAAGAACCGCCGTAACCGCGATCAGCGCATAGAACGATGGATAGATCTTGAATCCGCGTCGGATCAAGAAGTGAACCCCACGGAAATCGCTCGTACGTCGGTATTCATCGAAGATCAGCCCTGAAACGAGAAATCCACTGAGCACGAAGAACAGGTCGACCCCCATCCATCCATAATGATGTAACACTCCACCCGCTTCATGGTGCCGGAAAAGTACCAGCAGCACTGCTACCCCTCGAAGCATGTCCACCAATTGCCATCGTCGACCTGAAGTGCCGGGTAGAACAGACGGCGGTGTGCCGGTCATCAAAATATGTCTTCGTTCACCATAGCGTCCGCTACTGTGTCGTTGACTTGGAAGGCCATGCTGTTCCGCTTGGGCTGATAGATAGGAACGAATGCCAAGCCGATGGATCCCCTTGTCAATACCATGTGCTTTCAAAGGTAACAAACCATGTGGGGAGCCACATGCGAATTCGATAGAGATGGAATGCGCTATGTCGATCTCGGAAATGGATCGCGTTAGCCGCGTTCAAGCTTATGGGCGGGACCGTGCTGGGAACCAACGCTCGCGCCAGTGCAAGAATGGACGCTCGATGATCCGTGTTGCGAGGAACCCGACCGCGATGGAGAGTAGAGCGTAGATGACGAATTCGGCCACCGTACCTCTTAGTCCTATCTGTGTTGTTACAAGCCCAACTGTCATAAGTACGAACAGGTGCCACAGGTAGGTGTTGTACGAGATGCCACCCACCCAGGAAACAGGCCGCACCCACCACCTTTGCACTGGATGATCATCGGGCAGCGGTGTGGCAGTGACCGCCAACCCGACCGCAAGCGTGCCGGCCAAGTAAACCCCGCTAAGTCCAAATGTGATCATGATGAACGACCCGAATGGTTCCAAAAGGGTCGGAAGCAACAGGAGCACGATGCCGAAGACCAACAGCCACCGATGGTTCCGGAAGAACTGCAGGAAAGGTTCTGGGCGGTAGCGATGAAGGGCAGCCAGCAAGACCCCGCCCAGCAATGAATCCATCCGCAAGTGGGTTGCGACGAAATGTGTACCGAACAAGGCTGGTCGTTCCAACCAGGATGCCATACGGAGCCCAAGGAAGAAAAGAGAGAGGATGATGCAAGCGATGATCATGGACCGTAGGTTGAAGCGCACCTTCCGAACGATCAGTATGGACGCAATGATCACCAGTGCAAAGTAGAAGTGTTCCTCGACGGCCAAGGACCACGTGTGGAACCAAACTCCGGTAAAATAGTTCTGAATGAAGAACACCTCGGCCACGTAGTTCAAGACCGACATCTTCTTGCCCGTGAGCGCCATTGCAACGGGCGATAGAAGAATGAACGCGTAGAACGATGGATAGATCTTGAAGCCACGTCGGATCAGGAAGCGTGTGCCGAGGAACGTACGAGTGCGTCGGTATTCATCGAAGATCAGGCCCGAAACGAGGAACCCGCTCAGCACGAAGAAAAGATCGACCCCCATCCAACCGAAAACCTGCAACGGACCACCGGTCTGGTGATGGCGAAAGAGGACGAGCAGTACTGCAATACCACGAAGCATGTCCACTAGTTGCCATCGTCGACCTGATGTGCTAGGCACTCCAGACATCGGGTTTGCGGTCATCTGGTTGTCAGTCGATGGAGTAATGACCTGCGCTTTGGTCAGGACCGATCGGCTCCTTTTCAAATTCCATGAGGATGCTGTTGACCGAGCTGCTCGCGCGGTAACGACCCGGCCCGAGAGGATAACGTTGCATTACTTTTGAGCCCTTGTTGTGGATGCCATCATGGTTCCCCACATTTGCGCGCAATGTACGCCCAGCAAGCAGAAGCCCGCAAGCGCACCATCCTGATCATCGGCAGCGGCTTCTCGGGCATAGCGATGGCGATCGCGCTCCGCCGCCATGGGATCAGCGACATCATTATCCTCGAACGTGCAAAGGCTCTCGGAGGCACTTGGCAGGCGAACAGCTATCCCGGCTGCGCCTGTGATGTGGAGAGCGCACTCTATTCGCTCTCCTTCGCACCCAACCCGGATTGGACGAACACCTTCGCACGGCAGCCTGAGATCCAGGCGTATTTGGCGCGCGTCGCAAACGAGCTCGGTATAACGCCGCTGATCCATTTCGGGGAAGAGGTCACGGGAGCACGATGGGACGAAGCATCACAGCAGTGGAGCGTCACTACCGCCAGTCGCACATGGACGGTCGATGTGTTAGTAATGGCGAATGGGCCGCTCAGTGACCCTATCCCTCCGAATATTCCCGGACTCGATATGTTCTGCGGTCCTGCTTTCCATACCGCGCGATGGGATCCTTCCGTCCCGCTCGAAGGAAAGCGCGTTGCGGTCATCGGCACCGGGGCGTCTGCGATCCAAGTGATCCCCGCGATACAACCCATCGTGCAGCAATTGATCGTGGCACAGCGTACGCCCGCTTGGGTGATGCCCCGCGCAACTTGGACGATACCCAAATGGAGGCGCACGCTGTATCGTCGCGCGCCCATGCTTCAGAGGCTCCTGCGCGGGTGTCTTTACTTCTATCACGAATTCGTCTTCTTGCCATTCCGCCATCCGATGTTGCGCAGACCAGGTGTTGCGCTTGTCGGGTTGCACCTCAAACGACAGGTGCGTGACCGCACACTGCGTGCCGCACTCACGCCAACATACGCGGTCGGCTGCAAGCGGCTGCTCGTATCGAACGACTACTACCCGGCGATCACTCAGCCGAACGTCACGCTCGTACCACATGCAGTTATGCGGGTCGAGCCCGACGCGATCATCACCGCCGACGGCGCACGACACCCTGTCGATGTGCTCATATTGGCGTCCGGCTTCCGTGTCACCGACCCCATCCTCGCTCCGGTGATCATTGGGCGCGATGGGCGTTCTCTTGCTGATGTTTGGCAGGGGAGTCCTAAGGCATACATGGGCACCACCGTTGCGGGCTTCCCTAATCTCTTCATGCTCTTGGGCCCCAACACAGGTCTCGGGCACTCGTCGCTTGTGATGATCGCCGAAGCGCAAAGCAAGCATGTCCTTGGTGTGCTTGATCTGATCACGCAGCGGGGCGCTCGTTCGGCAGAACCTCGATCGGGGGCACAAGATCGTTTCGTCCGCATGGTGGACGAAGGACATTCGAGATCCGTTTGGATCCGTGGTGGATGCAAAAGCTGGTACCTTGACAAGACAGGTCGTAATTCAGCGCTCTGGCCCTTCGGCGTGGGGCGGTTCCGGCGAACCGTCGAGCGTGTACGTGAAGAGGATTACCTCACCGTAGCGGACCAAGCCAGGTGAGCCTGGATGCGATCGGTTGCCAAGAGGCAACCACGGACATCGGCGATCGTAGAGTCCAAGATCACATCGCAAAACTCTGCTCCATCGACATACTGGACATTGAATGCCCAACCGCTCCTGTTTGCTACTACGAATGTGGTATTGCACAGCATATCACACCATCTAGTTTTGCCCCGAGTGGCGAACATGCTGGAGCGCCATGCAACGAAACATGGATCGTTTCCTGATGATCAGTGGTGGAGGTTTGACGCAGATGTTTCGAAGGATCTCATCGCTTGGCCCGCAATGCACCCATCGATAAGAATGTGATGACGCAGGAAAATCTCCACATGGTCCATAGCCTCCGTCAAAATCGAACTCTTTGATGAAGAACCGGCGATCGGCCGTAGGACGTTCCGATCCATGAACGCAGCAAGTACTTCCTATCAAAAAGTGAATTCCCATTGGTCATGACCCAAACACAACCATTCCCAACCCTTGACCATGAACAGCGCGCCCACCTTTGGGAGCGACTGAAGACCATCGAACTGGAGGATGCCGACATCCTGTTCCGTGCAGGTGATCCCGGCAACGGATGTTACTTCATTGAACGGGGCAGCCTGCGCTTGGAAATATCCACCGCCGAAGTCGACACCGAAACGACCTTGGGCCATGTGGAGGCCGGAGATGTGTTGGGGGAACTGTCACTGATCGATGGACGGGAAAGATCCGCTACAGCCATAGCCGAAGGACCCGCCGTGGTGAAATGGTTGACGCTTGATGCACTGCGCGAATTGGAAAACGAACAACCCGCATTGGGCAATGCCATCTGGCGAATATTGGCCCTGTCCGCAGCCCAACGTTTGCGCACCACCAACGACCGCTTGTTGGAGCATCTGGAGGATTCAAGACCGACCCCCGAGGTGGACCAAGTGGTGGCCAGTGCCAGGAGATCGCAGTTGGCGATCCTTGGTTGGAGCGAAGAGCGCATGGACCAACTATTGTTCGCACTGGCACAGAGCGTGGCCTCCCAAGCAATGCCCTTGGCTTTGGCAACGGTAAAGGAAACGCACCTCGGCAACGTGGCCGACAAGACAACGAAGAACCTGATCGCCAGTATGGCCGTTCTCCAGTCCCTTGCCGGCAGGCCATCGATCGGTGAGAAACACCGTGATGAAGCATTGGGGATCACCGAATTCGGCGGTCCGGTAGGTGTGGTGTTCGCCTTGGTACCGATCACCAACCCCGTTGCAACAGCCATCTTCAAAACGCTCATCGCCCTAAAGAGCCGAAATGCCATCATCCTCAGTTTCCACCGTGGCTGCAGGTTGGTCGGCAAAGAGGTCACCGACCTTATCCGTGCCACGTTGGAGAGCCAAGGTGCACCCGCCGATCTCGTCCAAATGGTGCAAGGCAAAGCCAGCCGACGCACCACCGCCCGGTATATGGCCCACGATGGTGTGGATCTGGTCTTGGCAACAGGCGGTGCAGCAATGGTGAAGGCAGCATACAGTTCGGGAACGCCCACCATCGGTGTGGGCAGCGGCAATACACCCACGTGGATATCGGCAACAGCGGATCCACAAGAGGCGGCTTTTGCGATCGTAGCGAGCAAATCGTTCGACAATGGATTGATCTGCGGTGCAGAACACAACCTGATCGTGGACGTCTCCATATCGGCAGCGTTCAAGACCGCATTGGAAGCCGCAGGGGCTGCTGTTCTGAACAGTAAGGAAGCCGCATTCGCAGCGCAGGCTTTGGTAACTGACCAGGGTTTCAGACCTGAGATGATCGGACGCTCGGCAGCGGAGATCGCTGGTGCATTGCGCATAGAACGGCCCCACCCGATCGCATTGCTCATCCTTCCTGGCGTGCCGGACATGGGAACCCCATGGACAGGTGAAAAGCTGGCACCCGTGCTGTCCTATTTTGAAGTGAATGGAGAAGCTGAAGCGCATGCTCTGGCACTAACGCTCTTGGGCAAGCAAGGTGCTGGACATACTGCGATCGTACATACAACCGACCCTGCCGTAGCCGCTCGTTTCGCAAACGCCTTGCCCGTGAGCAGGATCCTTTGGAATTCTCCAGGCACACAGGGCGTGAGCGGCGTAACGACCAGCCTGATGCCTTCCTTCACGCTCGGCTGTGGAACCTATGGTGGTACCTCCACGACCGACAATGTGAGCTTCGAACATCTGCTCAATATCAAACGCTTGGCGAAATTCCACCCCCCGTCGGAGGCGCTATTGAAAGCTGTCACGGCAACTCCTGAGTGACCCGGACCGGAATTAAATGAATACAGAAATCAATTGATGACAAGTGGAGCGACCTGACCCTTCCCTCTCGATCACCGAAAGCTGCGAACTACTCGCAGCTTCGGCACTTTTTGGCCATTTCCCCGAAGAACAACGTACGTCGATCGCCAAGCGGATCAAGTGGAAGTCCATTCCCGGTAGATCCATTTTGTTCCACAAAGGGGAGCGCGGGGACTCCATGTACCTGATGGCTTCGGGTAGATTGGCCCTTCAGGCCGATATTGAACGCAACATCACTTACGAGGTCGCACGCGGCGACAATTTCGGCGAGCTGGCACTCGTAACCGACACTCCTCGAACAGCAACGGCCGTGGCTTTGCGAGATAGCGTGGTCGGTGAACTCGAGCGGGAAGACTTCATGTGGCTGATCACCAAAGAACCACAAGTAGGTTGGGGTATGCTTCGGATCCTTGCCGACTGGTTGGTCAAACCACGCGTTATTACCGACGCATCGCCACGTATCACAGCATGGATCCTGTTCGGTCAGGAAAGTACGTTGGGACCCGTCCACCGATCCATCGCTGATGTGGCCGAAAGGATAGGGGCAGATGTGATCACCGCAGAGAATTGCAACCTCGGTTCCCTAGCTGGTCGCATTGAAGAAGCCGAACGCAAAGGTTCGCGTATTGTCCTTGTGGGGGCGAACGACAATGAAGAATGGACAACAGCCATTACACGACAGGCTGACCGGATCCATGTTGTTCCACCTATTTCGCACGAGGCCGGCGCCTTAAAGGATCTCGAACGGTGGAAGGGTATCGCAACGGACCTCGTAGTGGTACATCCTCCGGAAACTATAAATCCCAAAGGAACCTCACGATGGACGGAAGCGATCGGCAAGGTTCGCATCCATCATGTTCGACAGCAACATCAAGACGATCTATCACGCCTTGCCCGCCACATTTCCGGAAAAGCGATCGGCTTGGTCCTTGGCGGAGGTGGTGCTCGCGGACTGGCCCATATCGGAGTGATCAAAGCGTTGCACGAACACAAAATACCCATTGACATCATTGGCGGCTCCAGCATTGGGGCTGTAATGGCCGGTCTCTACGCCCAAGGACGATCCTGGCAGGAGATGTACGAGTTAAGCCGAAAAGTGTGGATCGGTCTCGCGCCCACAAGAAGCTTCACCCTGCCCGTGCATGCGGTGTGGCGGAACGGGCCGATTGCCAAAAGCGTACAAATGACGTACAACGGCGCCCAGTTCGAGGACGGCTGGATCCAGAGCTTCGCGACAACGTCCAACCTGAATACACAATCGATCCAGGACCATGATTCCGGGTCTTTGGAACGCTGGGTCAAGGCCAGTATCGCCTTTCCAGGTTGCGCACCACCCGTGCCTTCGGAAGAAGGTGATGTCCTAGTCGATGGTGGGGTCCTGGACAATCTACCCTGGTCCTCGATGCGCTCCCGCACGAGTGGACCGATCATCGTTGTGGACGTTTCCAGTCGATGGCCACACCGCGTTTCCGCAGATGCGCCTCCGCCATCAGGATGGCGATCGTTGTTCCGGAACTTGATGTTCAGAGCCCCAACGAAGGGTCATCTTTTTCCATACCTGGGCGAGGTGGTTTTGGCATCCGCAGTTCTGGCGAGTTCGAAAGCTTCGAAGGAAGCCGTGGCGGCAGCGGATGTTGCCATAAGGCCAAATGTGCAGGATATCGGACTCTTCTCTTGGAAGGAGATCGACCATATCGTGGATCTTGGTTACAAGGCCACGATCGAATTGCTCGATGAAAACAATTCGTCGCCTAGCAGCGTTCGGCTGCGCAGCTTGGTGAAAGCCACTTGACGACGAAGGCTAAGTCAATTTCGCTGCTGTGGACCGATCGGCCGATATGCCCGACCAAAGGTGTTCCGCACTGCTGATTCAATCCACGCTGAAGTAGTCCGCGCTTTGATAGCGCCCCGTGGCTTCCTTCTGCAACTGCATCAGGATGTCGTTGGCCAAGCTGCTCGCGCCGAAACGGAACCAATGGTTGCTGAGCCATTCCTCACCGAGCTCCTCCTTCACCATCATCAAATAGTGTAGTGCTTGCTTGCTGGTTCGAATGCCCCCGGCAGGTTTCATGGCGATCATCTCGCCGGTCTTCAAGTAGTGATCACGAATAGCGTGCAGCATCACCAAGGTCACTTCCATGGTGGCCGCAGGGCTGATCTTTCCAGTGCTGGTCTTGATGAAATCCGCACCCGCCGCAATGGCGATGTCGCTCGCCAGACGAACTTTATCGTAGGTGCCGAGTTCGCCGGTCTCGAGGATCACTTTCAACCTGACCTTTCCACACGCTTCTTTGATCGCTGCGATCTCGTCAAAAACAAAGCTGTACTCACCACTGTGGAAGTGTCCACGACTGATCACCATGTCGATCTCATCCGCTCCTTCGCTCACCGCGAACTTGGTATCGGCGATCTTCACGGACTTCGGTGCTTGGCCACTGGGGAAGGCAGTAGACACGGATGCGACCAACACACCGCTATCTCCTAAAGCCTTCTTCGCTACTTTGACCAAGGTCGGATAAACGCACACAGCTGCACAAGTTGGAAGACCGGGTAACGAATCGTGCAGGTGCATCGCTTTGTATGCGAGTTGCTTCACTTTGCTCGGCGTATCGGCACCTTCCAATGTGGTCAGGTCGATCATGCTCAGGGCGAGCTTCATGCCTTGCACCTTGGTCTCTTTCTTGATGCTCCGTGTTTTGATGCGGGCTACGCGCTCCTCGATGCCCACCTGATCGATGGTAGGTGTGGTGCGCGGGTCAGGCATTCGCATCGGTGCACTGATGGTTCTTGTGGCCATGGACCAAATATACCGTAGCCCCGCAATTGCGACCGAAGACGTTGGTCCGTTCCCAAAGAATGAAGCCCCATGCGATCGATCATCGCATGGGGCTTCTTCGAAAGGATCAAGGGTCAGCGTAAGGTGAAACGGATCGGCAAATTGTATTGCACGGTTACCGGCTTTCCACGTTGCTTACCCGGTTTCCAAGTAGGCATCGCGCGCACCACACGCAGGGCTTCTTCGTCGCAGCCACCACCGATGCCGCGCAACACTTTCGCTTCGCTGATCTTCCCATCCTTGCCCACGACGAAGGTGACGTAGACCACGCCGGATATGCTCGCATCTTGCGCCATTTGCGGGTATTTGATCGCCTTGCCAAGGTACTTGAACAATTCGGCCTCGCCACCGGGGAAGGTTGGCATGTCCTCAACGATCGTGAAGATCTGTTCTTCTTCTACCTCCTCGGTGCGCTGTACGATCTCCACTTTCGTATCCTCCTGCACCTCTTGGTCCACCTGCTCCACTTCTTCCACTTCCTCTTCATCGTCCACGATCTCCAGCACTGTGGTTGGAGCTGGCGGCGGAGGCGGAGGCGGAGGCGGAGTTACGCTAGCGGGAATGATCTCCTCTTCCAAGAAGTCCATATCCAGTTTGCCCAAGTCGCCTACTTTATCCTCAAAGGCGGTCCATTCAAAAGCAACCAATGTTAAGGCCAGTGCTGTGAGGAGACCGAGGAGCATGAAGCTGCCCTTTCGTTTCTCGAGATCGACCTCCGGTGATTTCTTCGCTTCCATGGTTCTTGATCTTTCTACTGTACCCCTAACGCGGTGCAAGGTTCAAAATTACACTTCCAATCCATTCGTCCGTTGCCTTTCCTTGTTCGAGCGCCACCGTACCCATCCCCAAGCGGCAAAAGCACCGGCGGTATTCGCGATCACGTCCAATAAGTCACCGCGCCTACCCAGTACAGGGATCTCCTGCAACAGCTCCATGGAGCAGCCATAGAGAATGGTCGACACTAAAGCGATGGTGACGGCGTTCTTGAAAAGCGGACTTGCCGGTGGTTGGCCCACAAAGCCCTTAAGCAACAAGACCATCAGGATCCCGAAGATCACCGCATGGATCAACTTGTCCAAGCTGATCAGGTCGGCCCATTCCCACGTGGGCAACGCGCTGCCGGGGGTCAAACAGAGCAAGAGGATCAATGCGGCCCATGCCAGTGCTGGACGCAATGGCTTCAGCATCATGGGTCGATCACGCACCGACCAACTCCTTGTAAGCGTCGGCGGTGAGCAATTGATCGAATGCCGCAGCATCGGCCATCTTCACTTTCACCATCCAGCCCTTGCCATATGGATCACCGTTCACCGATGCCGGATCATCCGTCAAGGCGGGATTCACCTCGGTCACCGTGCCTGCCAATGGCATGAAGAGGTCGCTTACGGTCTTCACCGCCTCGACGGTCCCGAACACGGCCTCGGCTTCAAGCTCCTGACCTTCAGTGCTGATATCCACGAATACAATATCACCCAGCTCGCCCGCAGCGAATTCGGTGATGCCGATCACGGCGGTGTCGCCTTCCTTCCGAACCCATTCATGGTCCTTGGTGTAGCGCAGTTCTGCTGGTACGTTCATTGATCGGTCGGGGATTCTTTGTGCGCTTCGTTGCGCGGTGCCCAAAAGTAGGGAGTTCCAAGTATACAGGATACTGACCAAAAGCAGGTCAGCTCAATTCGCCAACGTAAACCGCAAGCTGATCCCGAAGTTGGTGTTCGCCGAAGGGAACGAGGTGGAGATCACCGGCTTGTTCACGACACGCTCGTAGAAGATCCGCAGGTTGAGCCGCTGGTTCACTACATAGTCCGCAGAGGTCTTTATGGAGAAGATGTTCTGGCCCGCCGTTACTTGGTTCTGCTGTTCTTGGATCTTTCGGATCACGGTGGAATTGTCTCGCAAGCTGAGGTCGATCCGCAAGTTGAGATCGCTCTTGGGTCTGTTGCCACCCACCGCGAACGGGAACTTCACATCCTTGAACCGATATCCGGTGCCGATCACGTATTCCTTGCCGCGGATCTCCGTTACCTGGTTGTTGGTAAGGCTCAGGCTCAAGCTTCGGTCCCTGTTGTATTCGAACTTCGCCAAGAGGCTGTTCTTCAGGGTGGCATCGAAGCCCAACAACGGCCGCATGCTTTCTTGGATCGTTACCACGGCGATCTGTTTCTCGGGCAGGAAATTGCGTGCCGGGTCGCGCACGTTCTCGCCGGGTATGTACAATAGGTTCGTTTGGTAATTGCCCACGTTGAACGTGGAACGGTAGCTGTTCTTCACAATGAACGTGCGGAAGATCTTGTCGAAGAGGGCCAGCTTCGTCAACCCATCATAGGTGATGTCCCAATTCGGTGCAGGTAACAGCTTGAGCGGGTTCAGCTTCACGCTCTCCGCGCTCTTGCCGGTGTATGCCGCAAGGAATGATGTGATCACCACATCTTGGTTGGTGGGTCCGTAGCCATCGTAATAACCGGTCTCCGAGTCCAAGGACGATTCCGGATTCTCTGCTCCAAAACGTTGACTGATCGTTTTCCGATTCTCCAACAAATTCTCAAATACTTGGTTCACGAAGTTGTCATCATTGGCTGAAAACGCCGTGGACCAGTTGATCATGCTCACGCTGAAACTGCCTTGGTCCCGCGGACTGTCGTTCACATACCGATCCTGGTCCTGGTTGTACCGGAAGTAAGAACTGCTATTGTCCATCTTCGTTCGGTTGGCCATCAACTCGACCCGGAGGCCCTTGATCAATTCCAAGCTCAAACGCGCATTTATGGTTTCGTTCCGGGAGTTCGTGTACGGGTTGAAGATGGACGGAGTTTGCACCAGCCACCCTCGTTGCGATGCTGTGGTGGCGAAGTCCCGGACCACCTCTCCGCTGAGGTTGTGGTTCTGTTGCCCCGTTATGAAGCCGAACCCCGGTGCGGTGAAGTTGTCCATGCCGAACACGTTGGTCTTTTGCGAATAGCCCGGCAAGAGTATCCCTGACGTCTGGCTGTAGGTGACCGTTCCCGTTCGAATGCTCATCAGGATCCGCGCCAATCCATCCAACGGCCGAATGGGCAACCCTTTTTCCGGCTTCGCCGTGGAATCGGCTTTGGCCGTGGTGGGCTTCGTAGGCTTTCGTGCCGGGCTCCGTCCGCGTGCCTTGTCGTTGATCTTCTTGAGGTATTTCGACTTGTTGTACAGGTTCACGAAATTCAACTGACCATTGACCGATATGTTCTGCGAATTCTGGATGGTGGCACCGAGCGTGTCCTGGGTCAGCGGCGCTCGGTCCCACTGGTAACCGGTTGTGTATCCCGTGTTCACGGTGACCCAATCGGTGACCGGGAACTTGTCCAGAGGCAAGGTGTACGTAATGCCGATCGTATGATCATAACGGGTGACCTCGCCGAAGTTCTTGATGCTGGTAAGCACACTGTCCTTCCATAACGAATACTCGTCCTTGTCCTTTGCGTTCACACGGCCAGGGGTTTCACCGATGAAGGCAAGGTTGTTGGCATTGAAGTCCAATTTCAAGGACTTGGTGATGTCGTAGCGGAACCCGTATTGGCTGTTCCAGTTGAAGTTCTTGTTGTAGGTGGGTCGTGGTGCCAAGGTCTCGATATCCGGGTTGGGCCGCACAAGCCGCTCCAAGTACATGCGGTCCACGCCGGTGCGCATGGTGATCTGTTTGAACCCAAGATTCACGTTGAATTCCTTGATCAACTTCAACCACTTGCTCTTCGCAATGAAGCCGATGCCAGCAAAGGGTTCGATCGGTCGCGGTTTCGGATTGTGCGTGTAGGCCAGTGAACCGCGGTAGGTACGCGTGTTCTCGTACGCCGTGTTCACATCGTGGTATTCTTGGTCACTATACGCATAGGTCAGGCTCAGGTTCTCCACGTCGAAGAATCGTTCATCCTTGCCGGACTCACGGTCCTTATGCACATTCGTCAGGTTGATGCTGCGTCTTCGGGTATAGGTTTGCGACTGTTTCAACCTGGCCTTCCTTTCCTCCCGAGTTAAGGTTCTTGTGGCATCGTCGAACTTGATATCCGGGTTCAAAGGGTCGAATTGCGGATTGCTGATCTGCTCAGAGAACCCGAGGTACAGGGGAACTTTCACCTTGGTCGCTTCCGGCAGGAATTTTCCCATCTCCAGGTTGGCGCTCACATCCACACCGTACTTCGTCTCGCGCTGTCTCTCGCTCACCTTCTTATCGATGCTGCCCCAGAACGGTGTGCTGTAGTTGCCTGCAACACTTACGCTACCAAGGTCGGCCAATTGCGCATTCACGCGCGCCAAAGCAGCCCAGCCGCCGCTCTGGTCGAAATCGGTCAACCGCAACTCGTTCACCCACACCTCCAAGCATTGCGGCATTCCATCATCCTGCACCCAGGGGTTGGCCTCTTCGCCTTCACGCTTGGGATTGCGGATACCGATCATGACCGTCCGCATCTGGCTCAAGTTCGGGTTGCCCCGCACGAATACGCGGCGGTCCCCGTCATTGCCCATATAGCGAATGTTGCGCGGCGTCCCACTTTGATCACGTTGGATCTTGAGGTCGTTGAGCTTTGCGAACTCGATGATCATATCGTTCGCTTCGGGCCAAACATTGAACGGGTCACTATTGTTGAACGCCGAGGGGGTCAAAGGCACTTCGTACTCGTAATAGTTCTGGTCAAAGTCATTTCCCAAACGCACGAAAACCGATGCTTCACCATATTGCAAGAGGCGACTCGGATCACTGCCCTCCGCATGGATGTACATGCGCATCTTCTTGTAGCTGCGAATGTCGAATTGAACGTTCCTGAAGCCCGCCCTGGAATCCCCGTCACGCAAGTTGCACACCTTCAATTGCAACGATTGTTCATTCAGGTTCCGAAGGTTCGCGCTGGCCACGTCCACTTCTTTGTTGATCCCCGGAGGCAAAACATAATTGATGGGTGTGCGGTTTCCGTTCTCCTCTACGTTCACGGCAGCGATCTGGAAGGTGGTCGGGTCCGGATCCCCGCCGATCCCTTCTCCTGGCGTGTCCAAGCTCTGAAGGTATTTGCGCCATTCGCCACGAACGAATTCGAAGCGCGCAAAGCGCAAGGTCACTTCCTGCTGCCAGCCGTGCAGGTACATGCGGAGGAAGCGAATGCTACGGAAATCCTGGATCCCGTTCACCATGTCCGTAGGCTGCCGTACCGGGACCTTGAACTGGTACCAGTATACCTGTTTGGGGCCGTCGGGTGTACTGGCCGTGGCAAGGATACGATCAGTAATGAACCCTTGGCCCACCACCATGTCCGCAGGCTTCAACGGGATCTTGTATTGGAAATAACTCTCGCTCTCGCCCAAGTTCTGGTCCTGGTTGATGTCTTCGGTCGTGGGCAAGGTGGTCTGTTGTGTCGGGTAGTCCTCCGGAGAATCCTCATCGGTCACCGAGTTGCCTTCCGGTGAGTTGAAGCGTTTGTAGCGTTCCAAGATGTCCGCATTGGCATTGTCGTAGTCGTCTCCACGGAAGAAACGATAGTCATCGTTCGAAGGGTCGTTCTGCCAGATCGCCCGCGCACTTGGGGATAATTGGTCCAGGAAGCTGCTGGAGAAGAACTCCGCCTCGTTGCGACCCGGGATCCCAGCACCTGGACTTCCCAATCCATCCATGCCCACATCCTGGAATTTGTTGCTGTTGGTGCCGCCTTGCACGATCGCGAATGCATTCACTACGCTCTGTGTGGCAGGAACCACACCCCAATTGGTCTGGTCCGTTTGGTGTGAAATATCATCGGCCGCATTGGGTAATCCGTTCTCGAAGGCCTTGCGACCATCGCGAAGCACATCTTCACTGATGTTGCCCAAGTTGATGTAGAGGTCTCCACCGGTGCTGTTCGGGGAATCCACGTTGGTGGCCGGTTCTCCACTACTGTTGCTGGCATTGAAGAAGGGGTCCATGACCCAGAACTGGATCGTTTCAATGTTACTGGCCTCGAAATCCGTAGTGGTGATCCGGCGCGTGATCCCGGCCCAATTGTCCTCCGGGTTGTTCAAGCGGCCCTGATCGTTCAAGCCGGGATTGTAGTTGTATGGTCCCCGATCCGAAGGGTAGTAACTGAGGTCTAGCACAGGAATGTTGGTGGGGGTGCCGGCCGCAAGTTGTCTATTGGGGAACACCTCCTGTTCCAACACTTCGCGCATTCTATTATCGCTGCGTATGGCTGAACTGTTGCTGATGTTCGCAGGAGTAAGGTTGTTCTGTCGGAAGAACAAGGGGTCGATCACGTACCACGACAACTGCGCCCTTCGGAAACCGGCGTCCAAGTTGTTCACGAATTCCCCTTCCGGGAACAGCGACAAGCCCTGTGGCACTGCGGCATGGAACCAAAGGCTCTGTGTACGCAGATCGATCACACTTACACTGCCCTCGAAGTCATCGATGTAACTGGTGCCCGAATTGCCGATGGCCTTGCTGTGGCCGGGGATCAAGTACGCTCCTTCCACGCTGGCACTCACATTGCTTTCCGCCTTGGTGGCAAAGAACGGCAACTTGTCCACCATGTTCGTGATCCATTGGCTCTTGGTCTGCCAAGTCGCATCGAGCCCCACCATGGTGTTACGTATCGGCTCTTCCCCCACGTTCACTTTCTGGGTCAACGGTCTTTCGTACAGGTTCATGATCGTACCACCGATCACGAAGTCCTTGTTCACTTTGAAATCGAACCGCGCACCGGCCAAGGTCTTCGTCTGTATGCTGAAGAGCGAGTTGCTCTCCAAGGCCACGTTCACCGGAGTACCGCTTTCGAGGATCCCTTGGTTCAGGATCCTTACGCGACCCAAATTGTAATCAACGGTGTAATCCTGGTTCTCAACCAACCGCACCCCCCCGGCAGTTACCGTTACGGAACCTTGCGGAATGTTCACCGAGTTCAGCGGGATCACGTCGCTGCTGCTGCTTCGGTAGCTTCCCTTCAACCGGAAACGGTTCAGTTCCGGTATGTTCATGGCAGCGGTCTTGGTGCTGTCGTACAACTGCTGGAAGACGATGGTGTTCTTGATCGCTTGGTCCACGCCTACCAATTGCGCATCCAAATAACTGCCGAAGGGTTCCAATACCGGGAAATAGATGCGGCCGGTCTGGCTCTGGATCGTTCCGCCCGTACTTGCCGCACCATCTATGAAATCGAACCAGCCATCGGGGTTGGGAGCGTTATTGGGATCCAACCTGTCCAAGCCGACCGTTTGGATCAACGGTATCTGGTCAAGCGGTGCACGCGGGATGTAGTTGATATCGACCCCGGTGGTCGGGTTGTTGTAGATCACATCCAATCGGAAATTCTCCCGGTTCACTTGGAAGGCACCCAATGAGTAAACGTTCTTCATCATCAAGTCCCACAGCGGTATGCGTGGGTTGGTGATGGTGGCTTTCAATAGACGCAACACCAATGCATCGGTCCCGGCATAAACGGTGGTATCGCCTGGTGTGATCTGGGTTCCATCCTGCGAGAACTGCCCTACTTGATAGGTGTTGCCATCCAAGGTGTACTGGAAGGCCACGGCCAATACCTCGTCATTGTTCAGCGATTGGTTCAGTGAAATGAAACCCAAACGGGTATTCACATTGTACTCACTTGGTGTCAACAAGCGTGCACTCTCCACCTTCTCGTAATGGCGCGATGCCACCAATCCCAAGGCTTGTAACGCTTGGCTCGAGTTGGCGAACCCGGTAATGTTCGTATTCGTGCTGATGATGTTGAACAGCGCATTGGCATTGTTGTTCGCGTAGTTGCTGTTCGGCAGGTCGGCGATCAAGTTGGGTGGGATATCCAAACTCACGTGACCAGCATCAGTGGCGGCCTGGCTCGCATCTTCCCCCAGATCCGTGAACGCAACGAAATTGCGCGTCTGCTGGAAATCCTGCCGCGTATTGGTCACCCAGACCTCGATCCGTTGGATCACCACACCGCTGTTCACGGTAGGCAGCGTGCGCATGGCCTGATCGTAGCGATCGCGGAAGTAGTAGCTGAGGAAGTAGTGCTTGTTCGCTTCGTATTCGTCCGACTTGATATCGTAGTTGGTCGTTTGTGCACCACCTTGGGTTGATACGTTCCGGCGCTGACCTTTCTCTTGGCTGAAGATGGCCGTTGCTGTTAACCGGCCGAATTTCAATTCCGTCTTGAGGCCGAACAAGCTCTGGCTTCCGGTGATCAAAGTGCCACGCAAAGGAAGGCTCACGTTACCGGCTTCGATCTTCTGAATGATCTCGTCCTCATAACCGGTATAGTCCAACTTCACCTGGTTCTCGAAATCGAAGGTGGCCTGCGTGTTGTAGTTCGTGCTGATCTTCAACTTTTCCCCGATGTTGCCTTGCAGGTTGAGCTGTATCCGCTGGTCGAAATCAAATGTGGTTACACGCCGCTGGTTGATCGGGATCCGCGGGTTGTCCGTTTTGCTGATGTTGACACCGAAGATCACTTCGGCACTGCCCCGCGGTTTGATGTCGATCGTATTTCCCCCGAAGATCCTGTCGAAGGCTTTGCCCCTGACCTTGATGGCCGGGATAAGGTCCTTCTGTGCACTCTCACTGTCCTCCTCAACACGATCCAACCAGTAGTTGTCCATGGACTTCTCCATGTCGTAGTTCAGGTACTCTTCCAACGACATGCTCATCGGTGGCCGATAGTCGAACCCATCACCTACGGTACTTCGGATGATATACTGCCCGGTCTCTGGGTCATAGATCACATTCTCATTGATGTTCTCCGGATCGGCAAGGTTGATGTTCCCACCGCCTCCTTCACCTGGTGAAAGCGGGTCCGTGATCGGGTATTGCAGGTCCGTTTCCGGTGAATCGACCTGCAATACAAGTGCGGTGTAGAGGAAGGTGCGCGCTTTCGCATCACTTGCACTGCCGAACAATACTGCCACAACAAGCAGTTTGAACCACCATCCCACCAAATTCCGTGGGCAACGCGAACACACCGTATGCAATACCGCGCTGATCACAGGTTCTTCAGGGTCAACTTGATCAATTCCTCCACAGCGGGCATCTCCTTGCTCCCATCCTGCAACACCATGGCCAAAGCGCGCTCGGCCTTCCCACGGTCCACACCCAAGGAGATCAGTGCCGATAACGCTTCACCCTTCACGGTATTGCCTCCGCCCCTTTGAACACCTCCGGTCGGCATGGCAACGCCGGCCAATTTCCCCTGTAGGTCGGCAACGATCCGTTGCGCCAATTTGGGTCCAATGCCTTTTACACCACGCAACACGCTTTCATCGCCGACGAGGATCGCCGTATGGATCTCTTGTGCAGTGCGCGCTCCCATGATCAACATGCCGATGGTGGCACTCACACCTTGCACCTCGATCAAACGCCGAAAAAGCTGCCGATCATCCTTGTGCAAGAAACCGTACAACCGATGATCACTGCTTCCGGAACGCACATCTATGGAAACCGAGTAATGCACGAACACCCGCACTTTGCCTTCGCGTGGCAAATGGGCCAAGGTAGTGGTGGGGGCATGCACCAAGTAGCCAACGCCGTGGCAATCCAGCGTCGCGTGGTCGGTTGAAACCTCCAGTACTTCTCCGTTCAGGCTATCGATCATCCTGGCCCCTTTGCGGTGCGAAATTCAATAAAAGGGGGAGTAGCGTAGTGCTATGCGAGAAAGGTAAAGTGCAACAGGGAGCGCGAAAATAACGGAAGAACCGGTACCCACAACCACTGCGGAGCATTCCATCTGGAAATAACCCGCATCCCTCTATCTTTCGCCAATGGATCGGCAACGTTTGGTTGTCTTCTCCGGGGCCGGGATAAGTGCCGAGAGCGGCCTGCGCACGTTCCGTGATAGCGATGGACTTTGGGAAGAGCACCGCATTGAGGATGTAGCTACACCGGAGGCTTGGCACCGGGACCCGACCTCTGTTCTACGGTTCTATGACCAGCGACGCGCTCAGGTGATCGCCGCGATGCCCAATGCGGCCCATATTGCCATAGCCCAGCTGCAGGGGAAATTCGAAGTGGTCGTGGTTACCCAGAACATTGATGATCTCCATGAGCGAGCCGGAAGTGAACATGTTCTGCATCTGCATGGTGAGATCCTGAAGGCACGTAGCACAAAAGATCCTGGTTTGGTCGTTCAACTTGAAAAGCCAACCATTGAAATTGGGGATCGTTGCGCACTGGGATCCCAACTACGACCGCATATCGTGTGGTTCGGGGAGGCGGTGCCGATGATGGATCCTGCAATTGATCTGATCGCTCGTGCCGATCATTTGCTGGTGGTGGGCACCTCGTTGAACGTATACCCCGCAGCTGGTCTTATACAATATGCCCCGCGCTACTGTTCCATCACCTTGGTGGACCCTGCGGATGTTACGCTGACAAGAGCAGGAATGACCCACATCAAAGCGAAAGCCAGTGAAGGCGTTCCCTCACTGGCTTCCGAATGGATGAGAAAAGGGTCTATCACCGCGTGACAACGAACCGCTTACTTGCCAACGCTGATCCATTTCTTTCAACCGTAACGAAATAGAGGCCTGCGGATAGATCGCCCGTGGAAACCAACGTGCGGGATTGTAGCCCACGCACAGGTGAAGTGCGTACGCGCTCCCCTACCATGTTGTAGACCACCAACTTCGTGTTCTGCACATTGCCCGAAAGATCCAGAACCACCTCCACATCGTTGCCGAGAGTTGGGTTCGGATAGACCTGCATGTTCTTAACGGAAGAAGCGCGTTCCTCTATGCCAACGGAGGTCGTCGTGAACTGGATATCGACCCAAGCACTATCGGTGGGCTCTGCGGTATTGAACCATACATAGCGATATGTGCTGGTTCCCACCAAATTACGCGGCTCGTGGTAGGCATGGAAATTCCGGACCGTATCCAACTGGGTCAGGGCCAACGAATGGATGGTCAATGCGTTCCAAACAGGGCGGGCTCCCGCATTTTGGGCTGCATAGCAACCCCCCAGCAGAAATAGTTGCCGGTCCCTGCCTGCACATCGACCTCATACCTGCGAACATTCACATCAGCTTCCCCTTCCGTTGCCCACAACACTTCCACATCAACTTCCATTGCTGTAGAATCGGTAGGTCGACTATAGGTGAGCAGACTACCATTTGTCACCACTTCGTTGTTATAGAGCAACTGAATGTTCTGCGCGTTGGAGAAGAAAGCAAACGAGAAAAACAAGGAAAGTGTAAGGGTATGTTTCATAGGAAAGATTGTTCAATTAATTAGCATCTGTCTTACGACTGATCCACATGCTACAAAGGTAGGCACTGCTCCGTATGTACCCGGACGTTTATCCCCTTCTCTGGCGCCTATTTCGCAAGCTTAGGATCCCAATGTAACGCATCATCGCTTTCGTAAATGACAAGCCCTACCGCTTACTTTGGTTGCGTGTTAGCCAATTCCGGCTTTCATACGACGGTCCGTCGTCGGCTCCGAACTTACTTAACCCTAAACAAATGAAGAAGACCTTACTCATCGGCTTGGCTCTCTCGCTTGGCACCATGGCGTCCGCGCAAATGCCGGATTACCGGATCTGCCCGGACTTTACCGGTACCGACATCAACGGACAATCCCATAACCTGTATAGCCTATTGGACCAAGGGTACACCGTTGTTGTGGACGTTAGTGCTACTTGGTGTGGACCTTGCTGGACCTACCATCAGACACATACCCTCGAAAATCTTTACACTACCTATGGTCCCGGGACCGCGGAGGACAAGGTGATCGTGATGATGATCGAAGGCGATGGCTCTAACGACATTGGCCAATTTGAACGGTACGGGCGCGAACACCCAAGGTAATTGGGTAACCGGCATTTCCTACCCGATCATTGATGACGCTGCTATTGCCAATTTGCTGGAGATCGCCTACTACCCGACCATCTACCGCATTTGCCCGAACCGTATGATCACCGAGATCGGACAACAAACACTTGCGGCCATGTGGACTTCTTGCCAAGGTTGCGATAAATACAGAGCCGACTCCCCCACGGATGGCACTGTGCTGCCCAACCTGCAAAATGATGTCGTTTGCGTAGGTGGTTCAGTGGACCTCCACGTTCGCTTACAGAACACCGGTACCACACCATTGACCAGTGCAACCATCGAAGCAAAGCGCGGCACCACCGTACTTGGCACACAGAACTGGACCGGTTCGTTGAACACGTATGACCTTGAGGACGTTACCATCACGCCCTTCACACCAACGGCGCCGACCAACACCATTGTCTATACCATTACCTCTACTGATGACGAGCCAGCTAACAATACAGCGTCGAATACGGTAGTTGGTTCCAATACGGTCGCATCCAGTACTACGGTGCAATTCACTTTGCTCACGGATAACTACGGTGCCGAGACCACTTGGAAGCTGTTCGATGGAGCAGGGGCCATTGCCTACCAGGACCCTGCTGGGAACTACGCGAATGCAACTACCTATAACCAGACCTGGACGCTCAACAACGATGACTGCTATCGCTTTGAGATCTATGATTCTGCTGGCGATGGGGTCTGCTGCGGATACGGGATCGGTAGCTATAGCATTAGTGCCAATGGGACCAATTTCATCACCGGAGGTGAGTTTGACGATATCGAATCCAAGCCTTTCCTGACCGACGCTGCAACGTCCGTTGAGGAAAACACCTTGGAGACCGGTCTATCGATCTATCCGAACCCGACCGCCGGCTTGGTGAACATCAATATGGACCTGCGCAGTGCCTCCACGGTGAACATGACCGTTTTGAACATTGTAGGTGAGACCGTGATGCAGCAAGCCAAAGGATTCGGTGCCGGGGCACAGCGCACTACGTTGGACCTTAGCGATCTAGCGCAAGGCAGCTACATCGTGAATATCGTTGCTGACGGTATGACCGCGACACGTCAAATTGCGATCACCAAGTAAGAAGTACGTTATTGATACTCACGTCGAACTGAAAGGTCAGCTTTCTTGGCTCAGTCTTTGCCAAGATCGCTGACCTTTCCTTTTGACCCCACCCCTGACAAACGCATGAAGATCATCCTCACCACTTTCGCATTCCTATCACTTGCATTCGCGGCCAACGCGCAAGGCAAGGTCCCTTCTGTTTCGGTGCAAGACCTCGCCAATAAGAAGATCGATACCGGCTCCTTCAGCAACGACGGCAAACCATACATCATCAACTTCTGGGCAACATGGTGCGCACCTTGTAAACGCGAACTTCAAGCCATTGCCGAGAAATATGAAGGATGGCAGGAAAAGACCGGGGTGAAGCTGATCGCCATTTCCATTGATGACAGCCGCAGCATGGCTCGAGTGTCTCCATACGTGAACGGACAGGATTGGGATTTTGAATTCTACTTGGACCCCAACGGTGATTTTAAGCGTGCTTTGAACGTGAACAACATTCCGCACACTTTTCTGGTCGATGGTAACGGTGCAATTGTCTACCAGCACAACAATTACGAACCCGGGGACGAGAACGAATTGTTCAAGAAGGTATTGGAGCTTACCTCCAAGAACTAACATTTAACTGCATAAGTTGGTCCGGCTCGAGAGCTTGGGTCACTTGCTGAACCAACAAGAAAAGGCCGATCCAAGGGGTCGGCCTTTTCTTGTTGGAACTTGACCGTCGTCTCCAGCCATCTGGGGTCCAATAGTATGGATCCGAGTTGCACGTGCCGATCGATCTTGAACCAATGATATTCACGTTCTTGTAGCCGCAAAGCGAGTACGTTTCCCTTTCGGGAAATTCTCATCGTCTTTCCTTTTCGCTATGACATACGTTCACTGCATGTCCCTCGTGGACAGACTGCTTGCTTCCTTCTTGCTGGTGCTCCTACTTGCCACGATTACAACTACGGCGACGGCTCAAGGAGGCACCCAGATCCATGGTAATTTCAGTACCGATGTACAGTACTACAACATCGACTCGGCGATCGGGGCCGTGGTGCCTCCGCAACGTTTCGGCAACAATGCGTGGGCCAACTTCATCGCCACACATGGCAATTTTGAAGTTGGGGCAAGGCTCGAGAGCTACAACCCCTCATTGGCCGGATACCCTGCGGGACAACCTTACCAAGGAACCGGCATCGGCTACCGTTACGCGAAATTCACGGTGAGCGATCTGGAGATCACCGTGGGTAATTTCTTTGAGCAATTCGGCCAAGGACTCATTTTTCGTAGTTACGAGGAACGCTACCTTGGTGTGGACAATGCCATAGATGGCGTGCGGCTCAAATACAAACCCTACCGTGGGGTCTATTTGAAGGGGATCATGGGTCAACAACGTGCCGCCTTTGACAATGGCTTCACCAAAGGACCCGGCATTGTGCGGGGGTTGGATGCCGAAGTGAGCCTGGCCGAATTGCTCGATAGTGCGTGGACGCATGCGGGCAACCTGATCATCGGCGGAAGCTTTGTGAGCAAGTACCAACGCGATGATGTGAGCACATTGGTGTTACCAGAGAACGTGGCAGCAGGTTCCTTTCGGTTGAACTACACCACCTCCAAATTGAACTTCTACACGGAATACGCCTACAAAGTGAACGACCCCAATAACCGGAACGGGAACATCTACAAGAACGGTCAAGCATTAATGGCCAACCTTACTTACAGTGTAAAGGGATTCGGGGCCAGCGTTGGTGCACACAGTTTCGACAACATGTTCTTTCAAAGCAACCGCGCTGCGACAACACCGTTCGACCTCAACATCAATTACCTGCCACCACTCACCAAACAACACACCTATAATTTGCCAGCTACCCTTTACCCCTACGCGACACAGCCCAACGGCGAGGTGAGTGGCCAAGGGGAGGTCTTCTGGAAGATCAAGAAAGGCTCAAAATTGGGCGGAAAATACGGGACCAAGATCGCCGTTAACTATTCCGTGGCCTTTGGACTTGATACCACCCGGCTCGGATTGGCCGACGACACCACTAAAATTTACGGGTACTCGTCCAAGTTCTTCACACCGAACCTCGATCGCATGTATTTCCAGGACATCAATATCGAGATCAGAAGGAAGCTGAGCCCCACCTGGCAGCTGGCCCTCACCTACCTCAACTTCACGTACGACATAGATGTGATCCAAGGGAAGGCGGGACAAAAGGTGGTCTATGCGGACATGTTCGTCTTGGAGGGACTGCACAACTTCAGCGAGAAGAACTCCCTGCGCTTCGAATTGCAGCACCTGAGCACCAAGCAGGACCACGGGAATTGGGTTACCGGTCTGGCCGAATTCACCTTCAGTCCGCACTGGTTCCTCGCCGTAATGGACCAATTCAATTACGTGACCACTGCACCTACGTTCGAAAAGGACGGCAAGGTCGAGGCCCCTGATCGGCTGCATTACCCGATCGCTTCAGTAGGCTATATCCGCAGTGGCACACGTTTCCAAGTGAACTATGGTAGGCAGCGCGCCGGTATCTTTTGCGTGGGCGGCGTGTGCAGACAGGTACCTGCGGCTAACGGACTTACCCTATCCATCACCAGTACATTCTGACCGACATGAGGTATTTCATCCTTGTATCATTCTTCGCTGTGCTGACCATGGTCGGTTGCGATATCGTGAAGGAACCCATAGTGCCCGGTGGTTCCGGACTAGTGTTGACACGGACTTCCGCACCGATGCCGGCAATACATACGCTCAAGATTTCCAGATCGGCTTTCTGCCCGTTGGTGCAGTTAGTCGAAAGGAATACAGTGGATCACGCTCCTGAGTGATGGGGCTTGGGGCGCGGCAGTGGCCGAAATAATTGGGCAACCCGCCGATATGGATGTCCAATTGGCCTGCTTCTCCTACAACGCGACCACCAATCAGGTCAATGTTACGGCCAGAGTGATCGCGTTGAACGATGTTGCCGGGGACCACAATTTGGTGATCTATCTTACAGAGGACCATATTACCGACTGGCAATTGGATGCGCGGATATCGCCGCCGGAGATCGAAGACTATGATCACCGCCATGTGCTACGTGGCAATTTGAACGGCCCTTATGGCGACCCGGTTATTACAGGCACCCTTGCCGCGGGTGATACTACCTCGCTATCGTTCGCATACACCTTGCCGCCCAATGTATTGCAACCCAATAATTGCGCCTTGGTGGCCTATGTCGCTAATTCAGCAACAAAGGAGGTTATGCAGGTGGTTGAACGCAAGTTCGTGCAGTAAGACGTGGCCGCGGGAAGCTCAGATCAACACTGGGTGATCCTGTTAATTTTTCCCGATCATGTATCTATCCAGATGCACTACCGTTCGACTTATCAACAGGTGAGCATGGCGGTGGATAACCTGTTCGCCGCCACTTGACAATTTACCGGAATTTGATAGTACCTTCATCGTCGCAAAAGCCGAACCGTGCATGAAAGATCAGGGAAGAAAGATGATGGAGTTCAGCAAACAAGTGCTCCAGAAGGTCAGCTTCGACCAGCGATTATTCAAGAAAGAACTTATCAAAGCCCGCCGTTGGGTAGGCCAACACGATGATCTTGTCCTCAAGGCTTGGTGCCTCGCAACGTTCGGGCATATGTACCGGGATGTGATCATGGAGGTGTTCCAGACCACGATGAGGAGCTGATCCTTCGACTTCGCTCAGGGCGCATTCCTCATGAAAAGAGGTGAAATTCCTCGGACACACATTCAATGGTCGTATCCGATTGCAGGTCTGCTATCGTTCCTGTATTGTTGGAATTCTTTCGAGCGATAGCCGCTCTAGTGTCGTTTTCGGTCAATTCGTCCCCTTGGTCACCTCCTTCCAGGAAACGAATATTCCGTTTCAAGCCACTGTATTTCGTTCGCTTTACAGGGCTTCCTTCGAATAGTTGATCGAACAGCACTTCGGTCATGCCCTGCCATTCGTCTTTCATAAGTGCCATCAGTTCCTGCTTGGGTTGGAATTCTTGCTCTTTATGCGGGGTACTGAAGCGGTTCCATGGGCATACTTGTTGGCAGATGTCACAGCCAAATGCCCAATTCTCCAGTTTACCTGTGAACTCCTGAGGGATCGCATTTTTCAGCTCGATGGTGAGGTAACTGATGCACTTGCTGCCATCCACACCATAAGGCGTGATCGCATCGGTCGGGCACGCGTCGATGCAACGCCTGCATGTGCCGCAGTGGTCCATGGCCGGGGCATCCGGCTCCAGCTCCAAGTCAACAATTATCTCGCACAGGAAAAAGAACGAACCGGCTCCTTGCCGGATCACATTCGTGTGTTTGCCTACCCAACCTATGCCACTTCGTTGTGCCCATGCTTTTTCCATGACCGGTGCACTGTCAACAAAAGCACGCATCTCCACATCCCCGAATTGTTCCTTGATGAAGGCCATCAACGGATTCAAGCGCTGCTTCACCACTTTGTGGTAGTCGCGACCATAGGCATAGGTGCTCAGCTTCGGTGCTGAAGGTTCTTTCTGCTTGGGCGGCGTGAAATAATTGTATGCCAAGCTGATCACGCTTTTTGCACCCGGTACCAGTTTGCGTGGATCCAAGCGCAGGTCAAAATGGTTGGCCATGTAACCCATTTCACCGTGTTTACCCTGCTTCAACCAGTGCTCCAATCGAGGTGCTTCATCGGAAAGGAATTCGGCCTTCGCTATGCCGCATGCCAGAAAACCCAGTTCATGGGCTTTGGCTTTGACCAAGGCACCCTGCTCAGCGGGGTTCGGCATAGCGGCAAAGTAAGTGGAAGTCCGAAGGCCGGATAGCAGCTTAAGAACAAGAAGAGAACATCCCTATCCGCGGAGTGGTCTGAAAACGTATCCGCCAGATGAGAAATTGGGGTCTACTCGAAAAGGCTGCCCGGTTTGGCCACAGGAGCCTTTCCCAAGTGCTTGTAGGCCCGCTCGGTTGCCTGCCTTCCCCTCGGGGTTCGCTGAAGGTATCCTTCCATGATCAGGAACGGCTCGTACACTTCTTCGATCGTGCCAGCCTCCTCTCCTACTGCGGTTGCCACCGTATTCAATCCAACTGGACCGCCTGCGAATTTCTCAATGATGGCCAGGAGGATCCGGTTGTCCATTTCATCCAGACCGTGGGCATCCACGTTCAACGCTTTCAATGCGTGTTGAGCAATGGGCAGGTCGATCGTGCCATCACCTTGGATCTGCGCAAAATCGCGCACCCTACGGAGCAATGCATTGGCGATCCTTGGCGTACCACGGCTCCTACGTGCGATCTCGTCCGCGGCTCCTTCAATGATCGGTACGTCGAGCAATCCGGCACTTCGCTTTACGATCCCCTTCAGTGTGTTTGCGTCGTAATAGTTCAAGCGACTATTGATGCCGAAACGCGCGCGTAATGGCGCTGTGAGCAAGCCACTACGAGTAGTGGCACCTACCAAGGTGAAGGGATTCAATGTGATCTGTACCGTGCGCGCGTTGGGGCCTGAATCGATCACCAGGTCGATCCTGTAATCTTCCATGGCACTATACAGATACTCTTCGATAACGGGTGTTAGGCGATGTATCTCGTCGATGAAGAGCACGTCGTGCGGTTCCAGGTTCGTTAACAAGCCGGCAAGGTCCGCGGGTTTGTCCAGCACCGGACCACTGGTGACACGGAAGCCCACGCCCATTTCCTGCGCTATGATGTTGGCCAAGGTGGTCTTGCCCAAGCCCGGAGGACCGTGCAACAGCACATGGTCCAAGGCCTCGCCACGTTGCTTGGCAGCTTGCACAAAGACCTTCAAATTGTCCGTGACCACCTTCTGCCCAGCGAATTCACCGAACTGTCTGGGACGCAAGGTCTGCTCCAACTCCTTATCGGAAGTAGAGCGTTGTTCGTTGCGTACGTTGAATCCTTCGGACATGTGTGTGCGAACAGGGCGACCGGATCGCCCATGGGACGAAATTACCATCCCGTTGGTGATCCGGCGCGGGTCAAGTGGAGATACTACAATTCGTGCAGCGTTCACCGCACATCCTTCCAGAGCTCACCGATGAAGACCTTCAACCCGAACATGTAGACCGGTGCGGAGATCCGTTCATCTAGCCCGCTGCGGGTGAAGATCACCAAACGGTAACCCCAGCCAATTCCAACCCCGAAGTATTTGAGGAACCGGTACTGCACTGTCATGGCCGGTTCGTATAAGAACAATCCGGTCCGGTATAGTTTGCGTTTTCTTCCAAGGTTGTCCTCATACACCACGGAACCACTTCCGAAACCGATCTGCACGGGAAGCCTAACCTCCCAATGGCCGCGTTGGAAAAAGGCGTAATCAACGTAGGGTGCGATGTAGCCTATGCGCAGTCGTGTTGTCCGCAACCCATGGTCGGCATCGATGTAACGCTCCTTGCGCACAGGGGATAGCAGGAAGCTATATCCAATTCCATATTGGAATCGTTTGTCGTGTTCAAAGCCGATCTTGATACCTGCGATCCGTACATTCCTGTTGCTGATGAACGAGCCACGCATGTCCAACTTTGCAACAAAACGAGGTTCCTGTTGCTTGAAATATGCGATGCTGTCCAGCAACTGCGAATGGAGCGGTCCAGCGGCAAAGAACAAAATGAACAATAGGATCACACGCATCGTGGCCTTAAAGCAGAATGTCCGCACCCAAAGATGCGGACATTCTGTTCTGTTACTATCACAATTGTCGACCCGGTGGGTCAACATTGCATCAGAACACTGATCGGATCAATGTTCTTCCTCGTCGTGGTCCAACGGCGTGATCTGGCTTACCCAATCCTCCGCCTTTCCGGGCTTGCTGTAGTCGTACGGCCAACGGTAAACAACAGGCAAGGGACCAGGCCAGTTGCCGTGGATATGCTCCACGGGTGTGGTCCATTCCAACGTGTTGCTCTTCCAGGGGTTCTGAACTGCCTTGGGGCCGCGGAACACGCTGTAAAAGAAATTATAGGTGAACAGCACCTGCGCCAATGCACCAACGATGGCGAACAAGGTCACAAGAATATTCAGGTCCAAAACCCCATCGAACATAGGGAACTCACTGTAGCTGTAATAGCGACGTGGTGCTCCAGCCAAACCGATGAAGTGCATGGGAAAGAACACGCCGAACGCACAAACAAAGGTTACCCAGAAGTGCGCGTAGCCCATCTTGGTATTCATCATGCGCCCGTACATCTTCGGGAACCAATGGTAGACCCCTGCGAACATGCCGAAAATGGCGCTCATGCCCATAACGATGTGGAAGTGCGCGACCACGAAATAGGTGTCGTGCACGTTGATGTCCAATGCGCTATCGGCAAGGATGATCCCGGTAAGGCCGCCTGCGATAAATGTGGCCACCAGACCGATACTGAACAACATGGCCGGGGTAAGGACGATATTGCCACGCCACAAAGTGGTGATGTAATTGAACACCTTTACGGCTGATGGGATCGCGATCAGCAACGTGGTGAACACGAACACCGAACCTAGGAACGGATTCATCCCGGTAATGAACATGTGGTGCCCCCATACGATGAAGCTAAGGAACCCGATCGCCAGAATGGACCCGATCATCGCGCGGTAGCCGAAGATGGGCTTACGCGAGTTGGTGGAAATGATCTCCGAGGTGATCCCCAAAGCGGGCAAGAGCACGATGTAAACTTCGGGGTGACCTAGGAACCAGAACAAATGCTGGAACAGTACGGGACTACCACCGGAATGGTCCAATGCCTCGCCAGCGATGTAGATATCACTGAGGTAGAAGCTTGTTCCCAACGAGCGGTCGAAGCAGGAGCAACAAGGCTGCGCTCAACAGCACCAGGGAACGACAAAATGCCCAATACGGCTGTGAGTAGGATCGCCCACATGGTCAAGGGCATCCGGGTCATCTTCATGCCCTTGGTCCGCAGGTTCATGATCGTGACCACGTAGTTCAAGCCGCCCATCAAAGAGCTTGCAATGAACAAGGTCATGCTGACCAACCAAAGGGTCATTCCCATGCCAGAACCGGGTATTGCTTTGGGCAATGCGCTTAGCGGCGGGTATATTGTCCAACCGGCCGATGCAGGACCTCCTTCCACAAAGAGCGACGAGAGCATAATGATGCTACTGAGGAAGAAGAACCAATAGGAAAGCATGTTGATAAAGCCCGAAGCCATATCACGCGCACCGAGTTGCAAGGGGATCAACAAGTTCGCGAATGTGCCACTAAGGCCACCCGTGAGCACGAAGAACACCATGATGGTACCATGGATCGTGACCAATGCCAAATACATGTTCGGGTCCAGGACCCCGCCTGGTGCCCACTTTTCGCCCAAGAAGAAACTGGTGAAAGCGAACCCTTCGCCCGGCCAAGCCAATTGCAAACGGAAGATCAACGACATGATCACCGCTACCCAGGCCATGAAGATCGCAGTGACCAGGAATTGCTTGCTGATCATCTTGTGATCATGCGTGAAAATGTACTTGGAGACGAAACTCTCCTCGTGGTGGTGCACGTCGTGCGCGTGGCCGTCGGCGTGTGCTATGCTGTGGGCACCCATGTTGGTCAATTCCTTGCTTAACTATTCGTCTAATGAAGCTGAGCCACCGTCGCAGGCGCAACCACCGGCCGTATCGTTCGTTGTACCAATTGGCGTCGCCTTATCGTCCCCTTCCTTCTCCGCCATTGGCCTGAACGGCTTCTTCATGGCTTCGGCCATCCACGCCTTGTGCTCATCAGCAGTGCTTACCACTAGGGGCATCTGCATGTTATAGTGCGAGGCTCCACAGATCTTGTTACAAAGCAATATGAAGTTGAACTCCTGATCAGCCATGATCGTCCGCATACTATCTGTGGTGATGGTGGGGACCATTTTCATGGTGGTGGTCATTCCCGGAACCGCGTTCATCTGAATACGCATGTGCGGCAAATACGCGCTATGGATCACGTCCTGACTGCGGATCAAGATCTTCACTTCCTTGCGAACCGGAAGGTTGAACTCCTTGATAACGATGTCATCGGCACCGTGAAGGTATGGACTTGCTTCGCCTTTTTCCGCAATGTCCAGTTCCATGATGGTGCGGAGGTTGATGATGCGGGTCTTGTTGCGACGCATCCGGCCCACTTGTTCGGAGAGTTCGTGTTCCTTGGTCGCCGCCAGAATGGCATGGGCCAAGAGGCTGTCCGCGCTGTTGATCTCGGCATCCAATTCCGCGATCCGCTCGGCAACGCTTTCCTTGGTCACGATACCCAATGGATTGTTCCCATTGATCAATCGGAAATCCGTTGCACCCAAGCCACCATCATTACCGGGGTAACGCGCTGTCCAGTCGAATTGACGCGCATAGAGTTCAACGACCAAGGCATCCGGTGATGCGGGGCTCGTGATGTTGTTCCAGCTCTGGAGCCCATAAATAATGATCACGGCAAGAACAGCGGCAGGCGCGATGGTCCAAGCCAATTCCAACTTGTTGTTGTGCGGTTGCCAGTAGGCGCGCCGATCCTTGCTGTAGATGTACTTGCCGGAGAACCAGAACAAGAGCACATTGGTGATGACAAAAGCCACCAAGAGGATCCACCAATTGAAGTCCATCAGCCAATCGGTCTCCACCCCCTGCTCACTTGCGGCAACTGGCAACATCTTGTCCTTGTAATGGAGCACCAACCAGAGGAAGAAAGCGAAATATGCGATGCCGAACACCCACATCATTCGACCATTGAAACGGTTGTCGGCAGGCGAGATATCCTCTTCGCGCTTGCCACGCAACTTCGCGGTAAGTTCGTAGACACGGGCCAACTGGGCCACTGCCAGAATGCCCAGTACCACGACGATCAGGATCAACAACTTCATCATCGTTCGCTCTGTATATCAACCCTTGGCAGGGCGGTCTTTTTTGAGGCCCGAACCGCTATCAATTCTAGTCCATTGGTCGGGACCCGCGCTGGGAGAAGTACCAACACGGCCTTCGCAATTGCAAGAATGATAGCTATGGACAGCAGGTTCTCCATCAGATCTGGTGGTGGATACTTTCCTCCAAATATGGATGATTGACTACGGTGAGAGGGGCTTTGGCCAAAGTACGCAGGACCGTGTTGATGAACAGGCCCAAAAATGCCATGAACATGCCCACTTCCAGCAAGCCGATGTTGTGGAACGCATGGCCCAAACTACCTGGCATGACCATCAAGATCACGTCCATCCAATGGCCGATCAAAATGATGCTGCCCACGCCGATCAGGAATCGCGGATTCCGCTTGGCATCGCGGCTCATGAGCAATACCATGGGCAATGCGAAATTGATGAAGAACGTGCCCCACAACAATCCGGGATGCTCGTTGATCCGCTGCTGGAAATAGGTCACTTCCTCCGGAATGTTACTGTACCAGATCAGCATGAACTGGCTGAAATAGAGATAGCTCCACAGGAAACTGGTTGCGAACACCCATTTCCCCATATCCTGGATATGGCTGTTGTTCACCTGGGGCAACAAGCCTTTGCGCTTCAGGTAAAGCACAAGGATCACCGCGGTGGTCATCGCACTGCAGAACATGCCGGCGAACACATACCAACCGAACAATGTACTGAACCAGTGGGTATCAATGCTCATGATCCAATCCCACGCCAAGGTGCTACTGAATACAGCGAAGAACACCAAGAACAACGCACTACGGCGGTAGTTGAGCAGCATGCGCTTGGTCAGCGCTTCGCCCGTTTCACTGTCCATCAGCAAGCTCTGCTTACGGAAATAATTGGCGAAGAAAAGGAAGGTGCCCAAGTAGACCAACGAACGGATCCAAAAGAAAGGCTGGTTCAAGAATGCCTTCTTGTTCGCGATCAGCACATCGAAATTCGGATTGGCCACGGCACCCTGCACAGCCTCATCCATGTATTGCGCATCGTGCCCTTCACCGACCATGTATTCATGGTAAAGGCTGGTATCCATCCAATGGTACAGGTGGTGGATGTGGAATGTGCCGGCCAATAGGACGACAACGATCACGATGGCGCCGATCGGTAAGTAACCGAAAATGCCTTCGTACACGCGCTTCACCAATACCGTCCATGCAGTTTCGGTCGCGTTCTGCAGCGCAACGAAGAACAGCGCGCCCAATGCGATACCAAAGAAGAAGAATCCGTTCACGAGCAAGTTCGCCCATGTCCGTTGGTGGTGATCCGTGGCATCGCCAAGCACACCGATAACGGTGGCAACAACGCCCAGGACCATCAACCCCATGGTTATGCCGCGTGCCCGTTTGCTGATGGTGAAGTTCATCGCTTTTCCGTTGCTGTCTATATCAATTCACTGCTGCCACCGGTTCGGTCGCCACTGCACCGTCCCGTTGCATCTTACCGCCGTTCTGCAGGAACTTAACGTACTGTACCAAGAGCCAACGCTCTTCCTTGTTCAATTGAGAGGCATGTGAACCCATAGCGAGGTTCTTTCCATATTGAAGACTGTGGAAGATCTTTCCTTCCGGTAGGTCCTTCAGTTGTGGACCGTCGTAAGCCGGAGGCACCGGGTAGTTCCCGTTCTTCACCACACCACCATCCCCTTGACCACTGGTACCGTGACAGTGCATGCAGAACTTCGTGTAGATCACCTTGCCCTGCTCCACGGTCGCTTCGGTCATGGCGATCGGGCTCTTCAAATTCGCGCCTGCCATTTCATAGCCTTCAGGTGTATTGGCATACGGATAAGGCATGTTGTAGTTCGCCTTGCTTTGGTCGGCAGCGAATGGGATCGTCCCATCCACTGGCAACCGCGCACTCTGCCGGTTCCGTTGATCCCTGGCCACTTCTTCGGTGAAATTGTACGGGTCCTGACCGAAATCCACATACGCTTCGATCGCCGGGCTGCGGTACATATCCGGCATGTACTCCACCCCGGGACTATTGGGATCCCCAATGCAAGAACCCAAGAGCAGCACGGTGGCCAGCAGGGTGCCCAAAGTGAAGGAAGAGGTTGAAATGCGCGTGCTCATGGTCTAGTACTGGCGCTCGTTGATCTCGAACACTTGGGTTGTGCGCAACAGGTCCGTAATGGCCTCGGCGCTATGTCCGTGGTTCTCGTGGGTACGCACCTCAATGATGAACTTATCATCCGTGGTACGCGGGTCCGGGTTACGGGCAGGCATACCGGGCAAGGTCTTGTTGCGTATCAGGTAGGTGATCGACATGCCGTGTGCTGCACACAGGACGGTGAATTCGAAAGTGACCGGGATGAAGGCCGGCAAATTCTTGTACAACGCTTGGCTCGGCTTGCCACCGATGTTCATTGGCCAATCGAAGATGTTGAAGTACCAGATGCCCAGCAACGCCAAACAGGTTCCGGTAATGCCGAACATGAAAGCCGCGATCCCCAACCGGGTGCGCGTGATCCCGATGATCGGATCGATCCCGTGGACCGGGAACGGTGAGAATACATCCTTCACCTTGATCCCGTTGGAGACGAGCTTGCGCGCACCATCCTTCAGAAGTTCCGGATCCTCGTATACCGCGTAAATGACCTTGTTCGCCATGGGCTAGTGGTGGTGGTGGTTAGCGGCTTCCTTCTTATAACTCTCGCCACTTACCTTCAAAATGGATTTCACCTCGTTCAAGGCCAACACCACATGCCGATGTTCACGATGATGCTCATGAAGAAGGTGAATGCCAAGTTGGTGCGCAACTTCTTGCTCCAGAAAAGCTGCGGACTGATCACGTTGCATGTCATCATGCTCCAATACGCCCACCAGTATGGTCCGGTAGCACGGTTGATGAAGGCATAGCTCTCGTACTCAACCCCACTGTACCAGCTGATGAACAACTCAGTGATGTACGCCACACCGACGATGGAACCGGTCACGATGATCACGATGTTCATGTACTCCACGTGCTTCTTGGTGATGTACGCTTCCATGTGCATCACCTTGCGCAGGACCAGCAACAACGTTTGCACCATGGCGAATCCACTGAACACCGCACCGCTCACAAAATAGGGTGGAAAGATCGTGGTATGCCAACCCGGTATGATGGATGTGGCAAAGTCCATGCTCACCACTGAGTGTACCGAGAAAACCAGCGGGGTGGCGATGCCGGCCAACACCAAGCTAACTTCTTCGAAACGGGTCCAAGCCTTTGCATTTCCGGTCCAGCCAAAGCTGAGGAGGCCGTAGACCTTCTTCATTCCCGGCTTGGTGACCTTGTCGCGAATTGTGGCGAAATCGGGGATCAAACCAATGTACCAGAACACTAGTGAAACGCTGAAATACGTGCTGATCGCAAAAACGTCCCAGAGCAGCGGGCTGTTGAAATTCACCCACAAACTCCCGAATTGGTTGGGTAAGGGAAGCACCCAATAGCCCATCCAGATCCGCCCCATGTGGATCCCGGGGAAGGTGGCCGCCATGATCACCGCGAAAATGGTCATCGCTTCCGCGGAACGGTTGATCGCCATGCGCCATTTCTGACGGAACAAAAGCAACACCGCACTGATCAGTGTACCGGCGTGACCAATACCGACCCACCAAACGAAGTTGGTGATGTCCCAGGCCCAGTCAACGGTCTTGTTCAACCCCCAAACCCCGATCCCCTTGCTGATCAGGTATAGGATGCAACCAGTGCCATACGCGGCGATCAATGCCGAGATGGTGATCAGGATGTACCAGCCACGGGGTGCCTTGTTCTCAATTGGACCTACGATATCGTTCGTGATATCGTGATAGGTCTTGTGGCCCAGGATGAGCGGCTCGCGGATCGCTGCTTCAGAATGCATTTGGTCCTCTCTTCGTTATCCTTAAGCGTGGTGTGCGGCGGCTTCTTCGGTGTTGCGCACTTTCACCAGGTAATTCACACTCGGCTTAACGCCGATCTCTTCCAACATGTGGTAGCTGCGGTCGCCCGTGGCCATCTCCAACACTTTGCTCTTCTTGTCGTTCAGGTCCCCAAATACGATGGCACCGGAACCACAAGCTGCGCTGCACGCCGTTTCGATGGCCCCATCCTTGATCGGAGTACCAGCCTTCTTCGCAGCCAGTTTCCCTTCTTGGATCTGCTGCACGCACATGCTGCACTTCTCGATAACACCGCGTGCACGTACCGTTACATCAGGGTTCAGCACCATGCGGCCCAGATCATCCCATGCGGGGTTCACCTCGCCGAACTTCTCGCTCACATAGTTGAACCAATTGAAGCGACGCACCTTGTAGGGACAGTTGTTCGCGCAATACCGTGTGCCGATGCACCGGTTGTACGCCATCATGTTCAACCCTTCATTACTGTGCGTGGTGGCGGCAACCGGACATACCGTTTCGCACGGTGCGTGGTTGCAATGCTGGCACATCACCGGCATGAAGACCACTTTCGGGCTTTCCTCCGGCACCTCCATCTTGAGGTACATGTCGATCTTGCCCAGGCCATCCTGCTTGGCGCTTTCCTTGGTGGTGGCCGAGCTGTAGTATCGGTCTACACGCAGCCAATGCATCTCGCGACTGCGGCGCACCTCATCCTTGCCTACTACCGAAATGTTGTTCTCACTGTTGCACGCCGTTATGCAGGCACCACAGCCGATGCACCCGTTCAGGTCAATGCTCAGCCCCCAACGGTGACCGACACCTTCCACCGGATGTTCTTCCCATAGATCGAATTCCGCAACCGGCTTCTTGTCCAGTGCGTTGATCACTCCATCGCCATTCACATCCTCGTGGACCGCTAATTCGTGCGGATGGTTGTACGCGCGCTTTTCCCCACCGAGGAATGTGGCCAAGTTGGTCTCCTTCACGATACTTACACGGTCCATGTCCGTGAGGTGCGTTTGCGTGATCGCTATGGGATAGGTACCACCTGCCTTCTCCACGGAAACGTTCAATACATCGTAACCAACCACCCCGTTCAGGAATGTGGTCAATGGATAGGCGTTCTTACCGACCGGAACAAAATTCCCTTCATGGTCCGTTGTGCAAGCTGCACGACCCACGCGTTCACCATTGGCACCGCGACCATAACCCAAAGCGATCGAAACAGTACCCGTGCGTTGGCCTGGAGTTACCACTGCTGGCAGCGTGATCTCGCGATCCCCTGCCTTCACGGTAACCAAACTTGCTGGTGCCTGTTCGCCCAAGTACATGTTCAAGCCCATGCGCTCAATGTCCACCGGGGACATGCACACATAGTTGTCCCATGTGATCTTGGTTAGCGGATCGGGCATTTCCTGCAACCACGGGTTGTTGGCGTGGGCACCACTACCGATCGATTCTTTGGTGTACAAGGAGAGCTCGAATTCACCTGCCCCTTCACCTGACTTCTGTGCAACTGAAGTGGCAGACGGAATATCACCGGCGAAGGTGATCACTTCCGTGGACGCCCCGCCCATGGTGATGACCCCATCATGCAAAGCGGTATTCCAACTATCGACGAATGGGGTCGTGTAACCAAGCCCCGCCATGTTGGCCTCCCACGTGCTGCGGATGAAATCGTGGTAGTTGCTGGAGGAACCGCTCCAAGCCAAGAGACTTTCCTGCCATTGGCGTGTGCTGAACAGCGGGCGAATAGTAGGTTGCGCCAAGGCATAGTGGCCGACCTTCGGATTGAAATCGTTCCAGCTTTCCAATGCATGATGGTCCGGACAGACCCATGTGCACAAGCTGGCGGTCTCATCGGCATAACCGCTGAAACTGACGCTCAACGGCACTTGGGTGAGACCTGCCTTGAACTGGTCGGCATTCGGTAGTGTGTAGGCAGGATTCACACCTGCGATCAACAAGGCACCTATGGCCCCACTGTTCATGTTCTCCACCAACCGCGCTACTTCCGCATCATTCCCTTGGTGGAAATTGGTGTGGCCGAAAAGGTCGATGGTCGTACCGTAGTTCCCCAGCATGTTGTTGATGCTGTTCACCAATACTTGCACGCCTTCATTGTTGCTGCCGCTCATTACCACGCTGCGGCCACGTGCGGCAAGCAATGCCTTTGCTGCCGTTTCCGTAGCGGCCATCACTTCAGCACTTGCACCGCTGGCGGAACTGCCTGTTCCCTTGGCGATGTGTGCATGCAATGCCACGATGGCCTGAGGAAGTTCGCTCACCTTCAATGGTACCCGCACATCCGCGTTGGCGCCGCTCAAGCTCATGCGAGCCTCGAACTGGAAGTGGCGGTTCATGCCTTTGCCAGGTTGACGACGGCTTGAATACTGCCAGGTATTCTCCGTGGTACTGCCCCAGCTGCTGAGGAAGTCGGCATCCACGCTCACGATCACATCAGCCTTCGTGAGGTCGTAGCTTGGGAACACGCGTTTGCCAAAGCTCTTTTGATTTGCGCTGGTGACGCCGCTGTAGCTAATGGGATCGTATTGAATGTGGTCCACTTTCGTGGCTGGAACACCTGCTGCATCCGGTGCGGAATACTTCGCCTTCAATGCGTTGATCGCAGCAGTGGTGCTAGGGCTGATCACCGTACCCGTAAGGATCACAATGCGCTTTCCGGTGCCGGCCAAGGCTGTACCGATGGCCTTGTCGGCATCGCTCCAGGAGCTGGCGGTCATGCCTTCCGCCCCTTTGGACATTGGGCTTGTCAAACGCTCATTGTCATACAACGAAAGCACCGAACTGTTGATCCTGGCATTGATGCTACCCTTGGTCAATGCCGGATTACGGTTGATCCCAAAGCGCGGATTGCCCTTGATGTGAATGGGGCGACCTTCACGGGTCTTAACAAGAATGCTGGCGAAGTCCTCGCCATCATAAAAGGTGCTCGCGTACCAGTTGGCCACGCCTGGAGTAATGTCCTCCGGCTTGTTCACATAAGGTATGCTCTTGATCACCGGCGTTTCGCAAGCGGCCAAGGTGGCGGCCCCGATCCCGAAGCCGAGGAACTTGAGGAAATCTCGACGCCCCGTGCTCGCTTTGCCGAACGACGGATCACCCAGGACCTGGTCAATTGCCAATTCCTGCGGGAACTCGTTCTCACGGCCCTTGATCGCTTCGGGCTGCTGATGCAGTTCCCCGAGATCCATCCAATATCGCTTGTTGTCCGACATTCGGCGCGTAATGTTCTGTCCTAGTAATGGCACTTGGCGCACTCCCAGCCACCAAGCTCTCTCACACTGATCTTATCGTCCTCCAAATACTTCTTCAATTCGGAATGGCCCATATCGGTCTCTTCCAAGCGGGCCATGATCTCATCGTAGTAACCGTTACCGGCCATCTTCACATCCTTGGTATTGTGGCAATCAATGCACCAGCCCATGGTGAGCGGTGCCCACTGCTCGGCAACGTCCATCTTCTCATCGATGGGACCGTGGCACTCTTGGCACTCCAACTGGCCCACGTTCACGTGTTGGCTGTGGTTGAAATAGGCGTGGTCAGGCAAGTTGTGCACCTTCACCCATTTCACAGGCTCGATCTTTCCAGTGTACTTCAACGCTGCTGGGTCCCAACCGGCTGCCGCGTAGATCTTCTGGATCTCGGCAGTGCCTTCCGGAGAACGACCCTCACTCACCGCCGTATGGCAATTCATGCACACGTTAGTCGTAGGAATTCCAGCGTGCTTGCTCTTCGCAGCGCTGCTGTGGCAATATTGACAATCGATCGCCAAGTTGCCCGCTTCCACTTTTCCGGCGTGCAGGCTGTGAGGGAAATTGATCGGTTGTTCCGGTTTGTAGTGTTCCACTTCATCACCGCCGTAGACACCGATCACCCAAGCGGCATCCCACAATTTCAAGGTGATGAAGGTGACCACGAAGAGTGCAATGATCGTAGCAAAACCTTTGTTGTTCCATGCCCATTGACGAAGCTTCTGCCCCGTGGTCATATCCGGCAAGGGTTCCTGCCCTTCCGCCTCACGCACCGCATTGGTCAAACTGGACTTGACCCCGCTCAAGGAAACAGCAACCACCGCGAGCAGCAAACCGATCACGACCAGCCATGGCCAGTTGGAACTTGCTTCAGGCTTAGGATTAGGGTCTATGGGAGGCTTTGGACCTGCTGGCGGCACATAATTATCCGCATAATACAGGACCGCGTCGATCTCCTCATTGTTCAGGGCCTGCGCGGTCATCACGCTCTTGTTCCACTTGGCAAAGAGCTCGTTGGCGTAAGGATTACCGGTCTTCAGGTAGGCACTGCTGTTCTTCACCCAAGCATAGATGTCACCCTTTCCCTCCCAGCGTGCACGGGCACCAGCCATGGCAGGACCGGTAAGGTCCTTGTCCGGTTTGTGGCAGCTTGCGCAGTTGCCTTTGAAGAGCTTTTCACCTGCAGCATATTGGGCCGCATCAGTCCCTTGGGCTAGTGCCCCTAAGGAAAATGCAAAGAACAGTAAAGTGAGCGAAGCGTTACGGAGAAGGGTAAATCGTTCTGAGATCCTTACTACAAGCGGCATTCCGAGCATTTTGATGGGAACTGCGTCCATTTCTCCGGCCGCAAAAATACACGGCGAACTGAATGAAGGGCAAGGTTGCTTCAAGGTTGTCATGGGTGTATCACTATTTAGAATTGGTCTAAATAGTATATCCTGCGATTGGGGCCCAGAATTTGACCAATTATCGGAGTTCACAGTGTCAGGCATCAAACATGAAATTTATCGGTGAGACCCGTTTTCCAGATTTCTTCTTTCCGATGTCCTTCCCATATGTTCCCAACGCGAATGTTGCCGGTCCGATCAACGTGTTCGGCATACTTTTGGCCTCCTTCAACATGATGCGTTCCATTCTTTTCTCTCTTTCCATGCTGATCGCCATCCTAAGTGTGTCGCAGGAAGGATACCGAACCATTCCCGCTGATAAGCCGAAGGTCTTCCCGGTGGATACGCCCTTCGTGGATACCCTTCTAACGCCGCGCGAAGGGGATGTGAAGTTCACCGTGCAACCGCGTGTTGCGACACTGCTTAAGGACTACGCGAACCATGAACATTCCCAGAACGGGTATCGTGTACAGATCTTTCTGGGTGACCGAAACACCGCGGAAAGCACCAAGCGCAGCTTTCTCCAACGGCACCCGGACGTACCCGCCTACCTCAGTTGGTTGGCCCCCAATTTCCGACTGCGCGTTGGCGACCTTCACACACGCTTGGAAGCGGAGCATCTTCTGCATGAATTGAAGACGACTTATCCTGGCAGCTATATTGTGCCGGATGAGGTTGAGATGGGGAGGGATTGAGGAGGTGCGTTCGGCTGTACAACCTTCAGCCTTGACTGAAAAACAGTTCAATTGGCTGCTCTACATTGGTGGATAGTAGCAGCCCTCTTATCATTTATGCAGGCCCGATCATTTTTCTGGGTTCAAGTCCTCCCATCCGGCCGAAGGATCATGACCGTGCAGTACAACATCTGTTCGGTGGTTGATAAGGTGAAGTCGGTGACTTTCGAGCTACATCGAACGACGTAAGGCCCGCCTCGCGCGCCTCGCGATACGGCTCTTTATCGAAGCTTAGCGGTTGCCGATGCGTAGTCCGATGTTGCTCCATCAGCGGCTCGTACCTGAACCATGTACTTATAGGTTACATCCGGTTTGGCCGTAGGGTCGGTCCACTGCCTTGTCTCAGCGGGCAACGAGCATAGAGAAGCATACTTGCCGTTTGGACCGGAACGCATAACGATGAACCACGCATCGGAAGGTCCTTCATAGCTCCATGACAATTGCAATTGCTTGCGCTGTGCATCCGCCTTCGCCTGTAGATCCCTCACGGCGGCGGGTCGGTCCAAGCTCATCATGCGTAACCGGAAACCGCGCTCGCGCTTACTGAACAATCCGACATCGTCCTTGGCGATGATCGCATACTCGAAGATCTTGCCCTTTCCTTGGTCCGGATCAAGGTATTCGCGCAGCTTGGACCCAACGTCGAACACCTTCAACGTATCCCACTTCGCCCTGCTATTGGCACGCCTCAACAAGAGGTGCGCCACCACGTCCTCGCTACTGCTCGGCGCCCACTTCATCCAAATTCCCTGTTTACTTACTCTGTAATCCGTGAAGACCGGAGTATTCGGTGGCCGAACATCCGGGCGCTGCAGTTCGATGAGCTCCCCACGCGCTGATTGGTTCTCATTCATGTCTATGGCCACGACGCGATAGTAGATATGTTCGGTCAGCGTGTGCATGCTGATGGTATCCGTGAACACGGTATCCCGAAGGGGTTGCCCGTTCACGCGTGCCTCAATGTGGTCCTTCTGGTTGCGGAAGTACACGTAGTACCCGAAGAGGTCGGGTTCCTTGCCCAAGCGCCACTTGAGTGTGACCACGCCACTGGTGTCGATCCGCCCGGTGATCCCTGTTGGTGCAGCTGGCGGGATACTGTCCAACACATCGCACAACGCGCTCAAGCTCACACCCGGATTGCCGGCCGTATCCACCGCCACTACCATGTAGTAGTTGTGCTTGTGTAATTCCGGCGAGCGGTCCGTGAAACTGCGCGCCTTCGCAGGCAGCATTTCCTTGGTGAGCGCAGTGTTCGGTGTGCTCACCTCGCCCCCACGCACCACATGGAACCCGCGCAAGTCCTTTACATCGGGCGGATACTCCCAGCTCAAGGCGATCTCCCCCGCCTTCTTCTCAATGGCCTTCACATTCACCGGTGCCGGTGGTCCGGTCCTGTCCCGCGCCATGCCCTTCACCGCGTCGCTCGGGGGTCCTTCGATCCCAAAGGGGGTGTGACCGATGAGCCTGTACTGGTAACTTTTGTATTGCTGCGGCACACTATCGGTATAGGTGATCAGGTCCTTTCGTTGCGGCAGGTCGGGGTTGGTGAAATGGATGTACGGCTGCTCGTTCAACTTGTGGAACGACTTGCCACCATCATCGCTCCGTTCGATGTCGTAAGCGGTAAAGTAATGTTCGTGAGCGGTGCGCGGCCAATTGAGCACGATCACCTTGTCGCGCTCCACCACTTCCGTGATGATGGGCTTGGGGATCTGCTGCGGCTTGGAAGTGCTAACAACTAGATACGCCGTGTCCATGCGCACCACATCGGGCTTCACATCGCTCCACACGCGATAGAGGTAGCGATGGCCCGGCTGCACGGTTGCATCCTCCATGCCCAATGCACTTCCCTTCGCCGCTGGCCAGCTCAGGTCGGCGCTCAACAAGGCGAAGCTCATGCGCTCCATAAAGGTGTTCGCCGCACCGAGCATGTCGCCGTTGGGCATGCCCATGTTCTCCGGTTGCAACGCCTCGTGGATCATCTCCCCCGCCACCATCACGTAGTTATCGTTGGGCAATTGATCGTGCAGGGCGCGCCAGCCCGGTATGTCCAATGGCTTCATTGGTACAGCGGTGATCGAAACGCTCTCTCCGATGCCCCCTAGCGTGGTGTCGCTTACCAGACCAAGGTCCATGCGATCCAAGCGATAACCACGCCCGTTGGCATTGATCCAACCCAGCGGTGCACTGGGTGCCCAACGCAAGTGCACGACCGTACCGTTGTAATGCGCACGTAGCGTAAGGTGCGTATCGTAACGGTCCACCGTATCAAGGACCAGGCCCTTCGGTAGTGCCCGTGGCGCGCCACTTTGTGCGAACGCTCCGGCGCAGATCATGCTAATACATAGTGCCGCCAAGTACCGTGTTGTTGTAGACATCGGGGAGTGCTTTGTTGTAGAGGGTGAAGGGTAAGATGACGGAGGTATTCTGCGAGCCTGCGATGGGTGAGGCGTACCCCATCTTCACATGATAAACCGCACTCTCGGTGGTGTTGAATTCTTGCGCAGGCTTCGGTTCGTTGTACGTAATGTAGCGTAACGCATCATACGGGACCGATGACAATTGCATCAAACACGACCCTTCGATCTGGTCATATTGCTGTAAAAGTGACCGCAGTGTTTGGTGGCCGGGTGAGGACCTTCTGCCCAAGGCAGTCAGTGCCCTTGGTAAAATACCCCACCTGTCCAAATCCGCCAACATCTGCCCTCGATAGACCAGTCGCAGGTTCTGCACCAATGAATTGCTCACTATGGAAGAACCGCCATTCGAGGGCACATTCGCGAAAGGACCATTGTTGACACCACCAAGGCCGGGCATCGGTGTTCCCATCAACGGGTTCGATGTAGTGGTGGCTGGGCTGCTGGTCATACTGGGAGGAGGAACACTTCCAAGGTCTGCGCCGGAAAGTGGCGCTTCTGCCGCACCGACATAAGAAAACAATGGTGTGCTTTTGTAGTTGTTGGACCAAGAGCCCGGGAACAACCACATGGACAACGGGTAGTTAACCGACACCTGTTCACCATTCGGGAAGCTGTAGTGCGTGTCGTAACCGCAATTCACCGTCGGATCGTAAATCCGCCCGTCCAGATAGCGGTAATAGTCATCATACCCGCCCGTTTCGCCAATGTTTGGCCGCCGCATGCTAAACAGTGGGTCCAACTTCCGCACACCGTTCTTCCACACGCCGTTCAGATCGAACTCATCCAACCCTTCTTCGGTATGACCGGTCACATCTGCCTTTCCTGGCCCAATTGTGGAAGGCGTATTGGCCTTCAATTGAACGGCGGCCAACTTCTGTTGTATTATGCTGTATTTGCTTGTGCGGAAACTGAACTGATACACCAAGTGCTCGTTGTCCGCAAGCGACTTCGCTTGTTCCAATCTTCCAGAAGCGCTGGTGACGTTTACGGTACTTCCATCCAAAGTGTGCAGATATGCAATTAGTGATAGGTTGCTTTGTTGTGTGGACGTGACGACACTGTTGGTAGCGGAATTGCCAACTGTGAACGACTGTTGGATAATCTCTTGGCCCGTCAGGATCTTGCTCCGGATGATCTGGCAGATGTACACTTGTTCCGGCATCAGGGTTGGAATGGCGAGCGGCACCATTTGCCCGGTGGTATAAGTAACTGGTGCTTCCTCGGTTGCCCCGCCGGTAACCGGAATGAAGCGAGCACGATAACTGTACTGTGAGGCGGCATTTCCATTGACCACCGACGCAGGGAACGCGGCTAGCACGCTCTGACTCACTTTGATCACGCCCTTGTTGTTCGATTCACCTTGCAAATGGAACCGCTGCTTGTTGACAGGATAGGTGTAGTCAACAACGCTTTCGGGGATCACATCCGGAGCAACACCCGTGGTGAAGAACACGGTGGTATCCTCGTGCCATACCACATTGTCCTTGGCGTAATCGTGCCAGTCTCCGCCTACCCATTCCTCGACCTGTACGCTTATTTTTATCCGGTGCATCTTGCTCGCCTTAAGAGGTTCAGTCCGATCGAGGTACACACATGCAAGAGAATCACCACTGTAGCGGCGCGTGCAATTGGGTACGTTCGCGAACGAGGCAAATCCACTCATCTCAGCCACATCGAAGGTCTTCAAATAAGGTCTGAAGGTGTATGCTGTGATGTGCCCTTCACCGTCGTCGCTTCGTGGCACGGTGAAGGTTCGACCGTTGCCCTTGTATATGCCCATGCTACGCGAAAACGTGGCGGTGGGCAGATCATAAATGCTGGCCGTGTTGCCCTGCGGTTTCACCTCTTGAATGAACCGCATGCCCGCTAGTGGGTCATTGTTCACCAGCACGCATTTTGAACCAGCCTCCACACGCAACCGCGCACGCCCCTCGCAACCCAGAACGCTGAAATACAAACCCGCTTCACCCCGGAAACCGAAGGGGTTGGGCAAATTCCCTTGCAACACCATGGCCGCGCCCAATTCTACGATCGGAACCCGGATGGTGGTGAAGATCAGCGGTAGCTGTATGCCCACTTCGCCCTTTAGCCCTGCATAGAACTGTCCTTGTGCGTACCAGCCATTGCAACCTGGTTCATAGTTAGGGCCACCATCCAAACCCGCGCAGAGCATGGTCTGTTTCGTCATGTTAATATCGAAGCCAATGGTTGCCTCAAGTTTCGCGTAGAGGATCACCAGATTGAGGTCCATATTCGCACCGATCTCCGCACCGAACGCGAATCCAGCACCTGTGGATAAGACATCAAGACCTTCACGGGCGCCTTGTCCAAGATCGGCACCGCTCGCTGTCCCATCCACACCGCCATGCTCGCCACTAGTGCCCCCTGCACGGTTCAGAATGTCAGTGATCAATTGGGGAACAGGGGGCAAGTCCAGTGGAATATCCTTGGAGCCGGTCATAATATAGGCCTTGGCTCCCACCTTGAAGATCTCCAAGTCCAGCGCGATACCTGCACGGGGGTCATCAGTTGAGTGCGCATCCATCTTCGGTTCACCCATCTTGAAATACCATCCGTCGGGTCCGGTGTGGAACCCAGCGTGTACCAATAGGTTGTTCGATCCGCTGCCGCGGATCGGTGGCGTATACAGGAAAACATCGAAATTCCCATCGACCACCTCTTCACCGCCAGTATTGTCATACACGATACTGACCCGACCCTTCACTGGTGCCTGTGCGCTATCAGGAATGGCACTCAAACCGTACAACCGACCGTCAATCTCCAATCTCCCGAGTCCGCCGTAGTCGGTGAATTGCGCCCCAACGCTCACGTTCATGTTCAGTGCATCGGGCTTGGGATGCGTGCCCAGCAAGAGTCCTACACGGAAACCGAGCGGCACCGAATAGTTAGCTACATAATGCGCGCCGCTCGATATAGGGACTGGATCTGGAGTCGGAGCATCCTTGTCCTGTTCCACGATGATCACAGGCCCGATACTTGGGGCGCGGTCGCGGCTCATATGGTAATATGCACCACCGCCAAAACCGTACATGGCAAAGCCGCTGAATAGCGGAACACCAGCACCGAAGCTGACCATGCCATCCACGCGCCAATAACTGTAGTGGTTCTCGTTCTCAATAAAAGTCCCGGTAGCGCCATACGTGGGAGTACCGTTATGGAAACTACCAAATGTCGCCTCCACGTACCCACCGATGCCCATAGGGAAGCTCGCATCCAAATGACCGCCAATCTCGTCTTGGGTCGCGTTGTGTATGATGTCCAATTCGCCGTTCAACGTTATTCCCGCCACATGAACGTTATCGAGCCTCACCTTGCGCAGATCTACATGGTCAAAGTGGAACCGTTGGATATCTCCGAGATCCAACGCACCAACGAAAGCAAGACCCGCCGTGGCCGCAAAATCCCCATCACCTCCACCCAGCGAGATCCGGGGTGCGATGTACAGCGTTGGACTGCCCATTTCGAAGGAGACCCCGATGGAATCGATGCTTACAGGCAAACCCAACAAGCTGTGCTGCGGGCTGGCCATGCCAAAGACAGTACATCTTCGGCAAGAACTCATTCCACTATCGGAGTCGAGCACGAGGTCTTCGAACTCCATCACATCAAACGACATGGATGGTATTCCTGCTGCGGCGTCACCGGCAGATTCCGTATTGACCGACAAGCTCCCGCTCAGATTCGCCCGCAAATACGTGTCGTGTCCGATCTCCAATTCCACTTTTGAGTTCTCCTCCAGCCGCACTTCCGCGATCCACATGGGCACGGTGATGTCACGATCGGCTTCCACCTTCAGGTTAAAAGTGAGCCCCGTTTGCGGCGTGACACCCGTGTGGTCGGAATGTTGGTCCGGTGGCGGCGGCTCGGTTTCCGGGATGTAGCCGACCACGGCACTGTAGGCAAGTGCATCTTGTTCCCGGAAGATGGGTATGCCCAGTTTCCCCTTTAGCCCCGCACTGCGGAAGCGGTTCTGCAACACATCGAGCCAGATGCTGTCCAACGAAAATGCCCAGCCGCTCAGGTTGCCATGTCCAATATCAACGAGGTGTACCGTCGAAGCGTTGAGCGTGATGCCCGTGTTGTCGATGAAGACATTGCTAACATCCCATTGCAGCGGACCACCGTCGTTGAGTGCCCGTGGTGCGGTCATGCTCACAAGCGGCATATAGAAACCCTTCCAGGTCGGAAGCAATCCCGGTTCTGTCGCGCTCAACGCAGCATGATCATACCCGGTCGGAAAGGTGATGCCGGTGGGATTTTCCGCCAGGCTGAGATCCCACCACATGCTGTCCACGGTCAGCACCCAATCCGCAGCGCCTGCGGGTTCGAAGGGGTCCATGCTCACCTTGGCAAGGAAGTCCCAACCATGGCACATTTTTACGCTGAAGCGCGCGAAGACCTGCTCGTTGTTGTCAGGCGACGGGATGATGGAAGTGCGCGGGAAGCCGATGCCACCAGCAATCTGCAGGCACTTGAAGCCGTGGCAGTCCCAGTCCATGTACGTGAGGTTGGCCAGCGACGTGCTCGCGCCCCCGTTTAGGCGGTAGGTCATGCCACCTACAGCCACATCCAAAGTGTCCGCCATGTATGCGCGCATTTCACCAGCGAAACCGCTTGGAGCAATGCATACATCGCCGAGGCCCAGAAAGATGGATGTGTTCAATTCCGGCAGGTCAACACCCCCCACCATGTCGAGGAAGGCGCGCGTTGGGGCGAATTCCATGTTGACGATACCGAGCACAATTTGGCGGCCATCGACCTCGCGATCGATGCCGATGGGTAGCCCGATCTCCGCACTGGCGCTCATGCGATTAATCAACCGATCGCCAAATGCCATTAGTTCGCTCAACTCCGTTTTCTCCGCCGCTGTCAAGCCCGGGATGTAACCAATACTGCTTTGTACCTTGGCAAGGGTGCCGGTGAGGTGGTCACGCTTGGCCTTCGCGGTGCCTGCGTATACCTGAAATGCTGCGTTGGCCCTAATACCCTCAAAATCCACCTGCATTTTCACATGGTTGAGGAAGGGGATCTCGATGGTACCTGTTCCCGTGTACGGCGCGAACGCACTCACGGTCTGTACCACCAGTTTGAATTTTCCCATTTCAAGCACATCGTTCACATGTATGCCGCTGGCGCCCGGGCTCACATCGGTTGGTAGATCCGCAATGCAATTGGCCACGCAGGCCTCTTCCGCGGTCGATTCTTCCGTAGGGGCTCCTGGTGTGGTCGTGGCATCCCCACTGCCTATGGTGAAATGGTATACTTCACTCTCGTTGTAGTAACCCGCTGTAGCATCCGCAGGGTCCTTTCGCCATTTTAGTTGCCAATAGTATGTACCTGGGTCATTAAGGATAAGTGTATTGGTGAGTTCCTTGTACAGCAGTGCTTCGGCCGTAGCTTGGGCTTCGTGTGTATATAAGTCCGCAAGTGCCAGAGTGGTTCCCAATGCACCGTCATCACTATAGACCAAAGTGCCTGTGAGCGAGTTCTTGCGAACTTCCAACTCCCAATATTCATTGACTTCGCCATTGAAGAACGCAAGGTCCACCTCGCCATGCCTCGGTCCATGCGCTTGCACCACTTCCATGGGTGGCATCAAATTCCCTGGGGCATCAGCCGTTCGCCAATGCAAAACCACATTGCCTGTTGGCACATTGGTGGCACCGTTAGCTGGTTCGGTGGGTTTGGAGGGGCCCATACCGGTACCAAATGGTTCTTCGCCGGTATCCCCATGCACAGGCTGGGGTGCAATTGTTAGATCGCCAAAACAACGCCACTGATAATGGGCACCCCGTTCAAAGGTGGCACCATTCAGCCCGGATGCTCCGTTGGCATACCAGATCGGCAAATGCTTGGCTTGTTCTTCTGTTAGGGAGATGCCAAGTAGGGTCTCTTGTGCGCGCAAAGGGCCATTTGGCCAATTGTTACTATCAACACGTGTAGGTAAGTTGCCCGATCCGTGCGTCCCATTCACCGTTGTGGTGAACAAGAAGCTGGTGTAATTGTGATAGGGTTCGAATTTGGCGATGATCGGAAAAAAGCGGAAGGGTATGAAATCCGTTCGCCGGATAGACTGCGCGCAGGATCCCATCGGCCTCCTCGCCGTCCGGCACATAGGTGAACGTACAGACCTCGCTGGCCCCATCATTTTGCACGGGCAAATAACCCTCTGGTGAGTAGGCCTGCACGCGCACGGCATAGGTGCGGCCGGGGATCAACGTAATTTCATCACCTATGGTCAGTTGAAGGGTATTCTCCATGATATCTTCCTCCGCATAGGTAGGTTCTGGAGTAGTGGAAGACTGTATGGCCTGATTCGCTCCACCGGTCATGTCGGTCATGTCGTCGAGGTTGATAAGTGCAATTCGTACGCGATAAAGCACTTCGAAGTCATGCGATGGGGGTGTGAATGTCCAGCTCAGATTCAGCAAACCACCCGTAGTGCGCGCAACCGCGTCACAAGGCGAGATGAACTGTGGCGGTAGTGCGTTACTGATAATGAACCTTGCGCACCCGGCCGGGATCGGCCCGGACAATGCCTCGTCAGTGGTACAATCGAATAGCTGCACACAGAGTTGCCAGAATCCCTCTGGTATGCCTTCATTTGCTTGGATGGTTGCGAGAGAGATGTTCTCTCCCACGAAAAATTCATCACTTATCACATTGGAACCGGCAAATACGGAATTGAACTGCGCAAGGTCCCTATCGGAATCCTCTTCAGGTATGGTTATGCAATGTTGCTTCAATGCAGCATCCCGTGTTGTAAGGGTGATGTTTTGATCAACATTGTGCATGACTACACGCGGATAGGCATCCACCACAGCTCCGGCATTGATCATATGAACAGACACCGAGGGCAAGAAATCCGTAAGTGCGAGCCAAGTGTATGGGTAAGGCGGCTCCAGTTCCACCTGCACTTGTATCGGGTAGTTCTGTGCAATAAGTGCCAAGGGCAAAAGCACTTGAACGAGCAAGCCGAGGTATCTGTGAGTGAGCTGTTTCATTGTCCTTTGGTCTTGGTGCGATCAGGCGCAGTTTGGAAGGAGACACTGTACGTTACTTGTGCGCGCAGTTGATACTGAGCGGATGCGAACGATCCCAGATCCGATCGGCCGTTGTAGTTGACGGAGAACCCCAATTGATGGATCCTTGCGACTTTTTGTTCAACGGCCACGGAAATCGTTTCGGAAAGGCCATGCACACCATTCGGCGCACGATTGTCATATAAGCCCAAGCGCAGTGAGATGCCTAGCCGATCGGCCAATAAGCCCTTACGCACGTTCGCCGAGAAGCCCAGTTTGGTCCTCTCGGCACCATAACTACTGAACTTGCTGCCGGTCCACCGAACACCCCATGAGAGGTGACGGTGCTTATTCTGATAGCGATAACCGACACTGGCATTCTTGGAATTACTCCCAGTGCCCTGTGCCGAACCATTGTCAGCGAAATCCTGAAGCCCGATCGAAAGGTCCGCTGTATGGGATAGCGCTCCTTTGCCCTTTCCGATCCGAATGGAGTTCGTGAGCCCAATGCTGCGTGCCACTTGGCTCACAAAAAAAGAATCGGTTTGGGCTGCAAGGAAGGCGCTGCGGTAGTCCGTCTGGAAATTGGACACGTCCAATGTGACCGTAGCGACCCTGCCACTGTTGTAACTAATACTACCGGAGCCGATGGTACGCACGTTGCGTTGCACGGCGGTATGGCCCAAATCGTTGTGTTGCCTGCCGAGAGTGGCCTGTATCCTCACTTTTTGCTTGAACAACCCGATCCCCGCCGTACCCCGGAAATTCTCGACATCCGAAAGCATGTAATAGCAACCGAGCGTGCGGAAGAAAGGATCCATACGGTCATAGTTCACTGAAAGTGTGAGACCGCGCATACTATAGCTCAACCCTGCTTTTGCCGCCGTTCCGATCCGTGTTATCGGATCCACGTTGAAGAGGAACGAATCGTAATTCCGGGATAGATCCACTAACCCTTCGGTTTCGCTCCTGTGGTGTGACACCCACGTTGTGCAGGCTCACGGCGGCATCTGCTGAAGTCGCAAGCGCTTCCAAAATACTTGAGCGATGTCGATGCCCAACACCGCGTTCTCTTCAGGCTGTACTTTGCCACGATCCGTATTCGCTTCCTTGATGGGATCGTAGCGGTCCCATGCCCGCAGAGCGATCAACTCCACATGGCTGGCCTCGGTCCCGACACCGGCCTTAACTGCCCATGCCCATCGCTCAAATGCTGGATCCACACTGAATGTATTACTGGAGTCGGCATATACCTCTCTACGCAATCGCCCATACATGGCCTCGAACCTGAACTTTCCCGGGGTAAGCTCGACCCCACCACCAAGGAAATTCTGGCCCGTCATGGTTAGCTGGGAGAAGTGCATCGTCCGATAACCAAGGTGAAGGCGCACCCATTTGTAACGAGGGCTGGCCCCGTACTGATTGAATGGTTGACGAAAGGAACGCTCCCGTTCGCTGAACGTAACGGAGAAGGGGATCTGTAACCCATAAAGGGAAAGATTCAACCGTGCTGTTACACCCCATGTCAGTGGAACCTGTTGGGGCCGGTCAAGTCCTGTTGAATACGCACCAGCGTATGCGGATAACCCGCCACCCATCTGAAACCCTCCTTTCTTGCCCACTTCGCCAAGGTCCTGTGCTTGCCCGGACAAGGATGCCAATAGAAAGCACCCACTGATCGCGGAACCAACTAATTGACGGTTTGAAAGATGGATCACCATGCAATATGGAATTTGTTGATCCTGTGCTCGTGCGGGGAGGGGAAAGAGGAAAAGGTCTTATTGATCGAGGCGTTCCATGCTTCCGGGTTTGAGAAGGACGGGCAGTGGACCTGCCCTTCAGTGGGGGCCCTTGTGCTCAATGCATGATCAAAATGCGCTTGACTTCACGCTTGTCGTTCGTGGTGCGTTCCACCGTATAGATCCCGTTCGGTAGGTCTTCCACCGGCAGGTTGAACATTGGCTGCGCGATCCGATGCGTGCTTATTGAACGCCCGGCGGCATCGTACAGGATGATCGTACCCAGTGCCCCGTTGCCGGTTACGGTGATGTGGGAACTAGCGGCTCCTACGATGGCAGACCAGTTTGCATCCCCGATCTCGTGGATCGCGGTGTTCAGGTCGATGAACACGGAGTAGTCCTCGGTCTCGCCGTAATAGGAATCCGCGCAAGGATCGGGACTCGCGTTCCTCATGCATCTGACGCGCATTTTCTTGAGGCCTGGTATTGTGCCTCCGGGTACGGTGAAAGGGATCATCATGTCCTCGGCGGACGAGGTATTTTGTACCGATCCAAGCAATTCATTTGGATCATCGAAGTCCAGATCATCATTGTAATCGATCCAAGCGTAGAAGTTGTCATCGTTGAAGGTGCCACTGGTGATCCCTAATTCATAGTCGTGGGTGGTGATCAGGGTAGTTGAGAGGCCGGTATAGTTGTTGTAAACGGGACCGTATGCGGCACCAGAACCGAGATTGTTGATGTCACCGAGCTGTACTCCATCGATGTAATCTCCACCACTGGTCCAGTGAACACTGCCTGGAATGCAAGGGAATTGTATGCTGTCCACAACGAAGCTGATGTCCATGACCTGCCCCTGATCCGGGTTTGTACAGGCATTCACGAACTCGAAGCCTTGACCATAGCTCACTACACGCAGCAGGTGTCCACCAGCAGGAGTCGTAGCCGGAATGGGTAAGTTGAATTCCATCACGTCGAACGCAAAAGTTCCTTGAACGTAAGGCCCGGTCTCATTGGCATCATCATAGTCCAAGTCATTGTTCAGGTCCACATAACCGACGATCAAGTTGCCCACGTTGCCAGCGTTACCGGTACGCTGATCGCGAGATCTCCACCGGGCAATACATGTACCACCGGTGCCGTACCACCAATGGAATGGAAAGGCGGACTGATAGGGGGTTGTGCCTGTGATCCGTTCACTTCGACGAGCGACATGCCTAGGCCATTTGCCGTTCCATAATAGTTGTAGGTAAGACAAGGCAGTAATGGGTTGTTCACGACGATCAGCGTAGTCTCGGGTCTCACCCCAAGTATGCTCGACGCAAGGCAACAGCGGATCGACGTCCGCGCAACGCACACGCAAGGTGAACCAGCCCCAAACGGTGTCCGGCACGTTCAATTGGATGGACTGTGCGGTGAACGCCGTGGTGGACACGAACGAACCGACCGTTTCAAAACCGTCGTTCCAGTCCCCGTCGTTGTTCCAATCCACCCATACCGTGTAGTTGTCAGTGGCGAATTCGCCGGAGGTGATCGAAAGATCGTGGACCCCAGGAGCAAGGTGGAACGCGCGTTCAGGGGCCTTATATGGAAACTCGCCCGCAGCATTGACCACTCCATCGGTGATACCATCGATCGCGAACACACTGATGAAATCCCCTTGCGTAGTGCCTTCGGTATGCACCGGCATACAAGGGGAAGCAGGGGCCAATAGCACAGCGTAGTCCTCGGCCTCACCATAAGCGTACCCACCGCATGGGTCGGGTACGGGCAGGTTTTCGGTGGTGCATAGGATGCGTAGTCCTGTGTACCCTGTTGGCGCTGAGCTCGGGACGGTGAAGGAAATGGTGCCCTGCACACCGGACCCGGTGCCTTGGTAGTGGCCCAACAGTTCGTTATTCGCGAACGTACCATCCCTATTGAGATCGAGCCAAGCGTAGTAGTGGCTGTTCGGGGCGGTGCCTGTGGTGATGGTCAGGACAAAGGAACCGCCCTTCTGCAGCGAGGTCACCGTGCCGAAACCGTCGAAGAACCTGTCGTTCCAGCCGTTGTTTTCGTTATTGAAACCCGTGTTCGCCGTGGAAATACTCCCAAGCACCACGCCATCAATGAAATCCGGGGCGCCGCCGTCATTGAAGAAACTGGGATGGCAATAGGTGTTGCCGCTGACCGTGCCACCCCGAAGATCTTCCTGGCGTGGGTGTTGGGCCTGTACTGCGGAAATGGTACAGGCAAGTAGCGCAGGGACGAAAAGTGTTCGTGCGTATTTTCGAGTGCACATGGGTGTTAGGTTGGTGCCCGAAGGTGACTTCCCGCTTCTCCGTTCCCACGCGCGATCGAGGGATCGGTCATGCTTTGATCGAGCGGATCGCTAGAGGGTGTCTTCCTCGACGTACCGACCGTCCAAGGCTTGTAACAGGTTGGATCGGGCATGGGTGTGGTAGAGGGTGAGGATTAATGAGGGTGGGGCGCATGAGGTGGAAGGTGGAGATCGCATGGTAAGCTCCCCCGGAACCGGTGCGCGAGTTCCTATGGATCGGCAATCGCCTTACTTCACCACTTGCACCGTAAGTTTACCCATAGGGGAGGAAATAGCGATGAGGTAGGTACCCGATGGCAGCGCTTCGGGCAGATCAATGGACATGCGATGCTCGCCTGCTGCTTGGTCCTGTCCCTCAATGAAAGTCTGCACCGTCTTGCCCTGTATATCGAGGAGGTGAATGGAGATGGTCTCTGCATTCTGCAACGTGTACTCCAGGGTTGCGTGGTTATCGATCGGGTTCGGAAAGATGAGTGGCGCATTGTCCGTGAGCGAGAATTCGATCACTCCAATGTCAAGGCCGGAGATGTAACGGGCCACCGCGAAATCAGGTTCTGCGCTGATGTATGCATATCCGGCAACCACTATCCGCCCGTCCGGCTGGATGGCGACTGAATTTCCGCGGTCAACGCCTGTTCCGAAGGTGGTGGTCACCTTGCCGTCAATGCTGAAACTGTTGTCCAAGGTACCGTCCATATTGTACCGGGCTAATGCGAAATCCCCATCTGTGCCAATGAACGAGAATCCGGCCACTATGATCTTCCCGTCCTGTTGTACAGCGACTGAATAACCAACGTCACCACCCGTTCCGAAGGCGGTGGTCACTTTGCCGTCCACGTTGAAACTGTTGTCGAGGCTACCATCCACATTGTACCGGGCCAAAGCGAAATCACTATCTGTGCCGATGAACGAGAATCCAGCCACTACGACCCTCCCATCGAGCTGGATGGCGACCGAAGTTCCGTAGTTATCATCCGTTCCGAAGGGGGTGGTCACTTTACCGTCCGCACTGAAGCTGCTGTCGAGCGTACCATTCGTGTTGTACCGGGCCAAAGCGAAATCATCATCCGTGCCGTTGTTCGCATATCCGGCCACCAGGATCTTCCCATCCGGCTGGAAGGCTACTGACCGTCCGTAATCATGACCCATACCAAAGTCAGTGGTCACTTTGCCGTCCGCACTAAAGCTGTTGTCGAGGGTACCATCCGTATTGTACCGGGCCAAGGCGAAATCCTGATCTACGCCGTTGTGCGCATATCCCGCCACTACGATCCTCCCGTCCGGTTGAAGGGCCACTGACTGTCCGCGGTCATCACCCATTCCGACGGCGGTGGTCGCTTTGCCGTCCACACTGAAGCTGTTGTCGAGTGTGCCATCCGTGTTGTACCGGGCTACAGCGAAATCATTATCTGTACCGTTGTTCGAGTATCCCGCCACCAGGATCTTCCCGTCCGGCTGAATGGCAACTGACTGTCCGATGTCATCGCTCGTTCCGAAAGGGGCGGTCACTTTGCCGTCCACACTGAAGCTGTTGTCGAGTGTGCCATCCGTGTTGTACCGGGCTACAGCGAAATCCTTATTTGTGCCGTTGGATGCGGATCCGGCCACCACGATCCGCCCGTCCGGCTGAATAGCGACTGACTGTCCAAGGTCATCACCCGTTCCGAAGTCGGTGGTCACTTTACCATCAGCATCAAAGTCGCCATCAAGATTGCCGGGTTGTGCGAATATTGTTGTTCCAAGTGCGAGGAACAGGGCGGTCAGGATCGGGTTCAAGTGTTTCATGTGTTCGGCTTTGTTGACTCCGGTTTCGTTGGCAACAGCAGTAGAGGTGTTACTTCACCACTTGCACCATAAACTTCCCGTTGGGGGAAGAAATAGCAATGAGGTACTGACCCGATGTTAATGCTTCTGGCAGATCAATGGTGAGACGATGCGCGCCTGCTGCTTGGACCTGTCCCGCAATGAAAGTCTGTACCGTTCTGCCCTGCATATCGAGCAGTTGAATGGAGATGACCTCGGCATTCTGCAACGTGTACTCCAGAGTTGCGTGATGATTGATCGGGTTCGGATAGATGAGTGGCGCGCTGTTGGCGAGGGAGAGATCAACAATGCCTACGTTAAGGCCTGAGATGTACCGGGCTAAAGCGAAATCGGAAGCTATGCCGTTGTAAGTGCTTCCGGCCACTACGATCTTCCCGTCCGGCGCGATGGCGACTGACTCCCCCGAGTCACTATCCGTTCCGAAGGCCGTGGTCACTTTGCCGTTAACACCAAAACCGTTGTCGGGGGTACCATCCGTGTTGTACCGGGCTAAAACGAAATCGCTATCTGTGCCATTGGACGCGGATCCGGCCACGATGATCTTCCCGTTCGACTGGATGGTGACTGAATTTCCATCGGCACCAACCGTTCCGAAGTCGGTGGACACTTTGCCATCACCACTGAAGCTGTTGTCAAGGGTGCCATCGGTGCTGTACCGGGCTATAGCGAGATCAGAATCTGTGCCGACGTAAGCGCGTCCGGCCACTACGATCTTCCCATCAGGCTGGATGGCGACAGACCGTCCGTTGCTAGAACCTGTGCCGAAGTCGGTGGTCACTTTGCCGTCACCACTGAAACTGTTGTCGAGGGTGCCGTCCGTATTGTACCGGGCTAAAGCGAAATCACCGGACGAGGATCCGGCCACTACGATCTTTCCGTCCAACTGGATGGCGACTGAAGCTCCGCTGTCATCACCCGTTCCGAAGTCGGTGGTCACTTTGCCGTCTGCACTAAAGCTGTTGTCGAGAGTTCCATCCGTGTTGTACCGGGCCAAAGCGAAATCATCATTTGTGCCGATGTTCGAGTAACCCGCCACTACGATCCTCCCGTCCTGTTGGATGGCCACTGACCATCCGTCGTCATCACCCGCATCACCCGTTCCGAAGTCGGTGGTCACTTTGCCGTCCGCGCTGAAGCTATTGTCGAGGGTTCCATCCGTGTTATACCGGGCTAAAACGAAATCTCTACCTGATCCGACGTACGCGAATCCGGCCATTACGATCCTTCCCGTCCGGCTGGATGGCGACTGCCAGTCCGATGTCATTACCCGATCCGAAGGCGGTGGTCACCTTGCCGTCACCGCTGAAGCTGTTGTCTACGGTACCATCCATGTTGTACCGCGCTAAAGCGAAATCTCTGTCTGAGCCGTTGTCCGTGTTTCCGGCCACTACGATCCTCCCATCAAGCTGGACGGCGACTGAAAATCCAAAATCAAGACCCGATCCGAAGGCTGTGGTCACTTTGCCGTCACTACTGAAACTGTTGTCAAGGCTGCCGGGTTGTGCGGATGCTGCTGCTCCTAGTGTGAGGAACAAAGTGGTCAGGGTGGGGCTCAAGCGTTTCATGGGTTCGGCTTTGTTTACTCCGGTTTCATTAGCACCAACAGTGGAAATACTACTTCACTACTTGCACTGTGAACTTGCCATTGGGGGAAGAAATAGTGATGAGGTAGGTTCCCGATGGCAGTGCATCAGGCAGATCAATGGACTGGCGATGCTCACCCGCTGGTTGGACCTGACGCTCAATGAAAGTCTGTACCGTTCTACCCTGCATATCGAACAGGTGGATGGATATGGTCTCGTCACTCTGCAAGGTGTACTCCAGGGTTGCGTGGGCATCGATCGGGTTCGGATAGATGAGTGGCGCGTTATTACTTAGTGAGAATTCGACTACGCCAACATATAGGCCGGAAAGGTACCGGACCACCGCGAAATAACCATTTGTGCCGATGTACGAGGCACCGGCTACCACGATCCTCAAGTTTGGCTGGATGGCGACCGAATAGCCGCGGTCATTACCCGTTCCGAAGTCGGCTATCACTATGCCGCCAAGGAAGCTGTTGTCCAGGGTGCCATCCGTGTTGTATCTGGCTATATTAAAAGCATCACTTGTGCCGATGTTCGAGGATCCCGCCACTAAGATCTTACCATCCAGCTGAATGGCGGCTGAATATCTCGTGACACCACCCACGAAGCCAACACCACCGAAGCTGTTGTCCAGGGTGCCATTCGTGTTATATCGCGCTAATCCGAAAGTGCCGTACGAAGAACCTCCGGCCACCAGGATCTTGCCGTCAGGCTGGATAGCGACCGACCGTCCGTAGTCATCACCCGTTCCGAAGGCGGTGGTCACTTTGCCGTCAACACTGAAGCTGCTGTCAAGGGAACCATCCGCGTTATAACGGGCCATAGCTAGATCGAGATCCACGCCATTCGCCGTTTCACCGGTGACGACGATCTTCTCGTCCAGCTGGATGGCAACGGAAGATCCGGAGTCCCAATACGCTCCGAAGGCGGTGGTCACCTTACCGTCACCACTGTAGCTGTTGTCGAGGCTACCATCCGTGTTGTACCGGGCAATAGCGAAGTCCCTGTTTGTGCCGTTCTGCGCGTATCCGGCCACCACGATCTTCCCGTCCGGCTGGATGGCGACTGACTGTCCTTCGTCATTACCCGTGCTGAAGTCGGTGGTCACTCTGCCGTCAACGCTGAAGCTGTTGTCGAGACTACCATCCGTGTTGTACCGGGCTATAGCGAAGTCTCTATTTGTGCCGTTCTGCGCGTATCCGGCCACCACGATCTTCCCGTCCGGCTGGATGGCGACTGACTGTCCTTCGTCATTATCCGTGCTGAAGTCGGTGATTATTTTGCCGTCACCGCTGAAGCTGTTGTCGAGGGTACCGTCCGTGTAATACCGGGCTAAGGCGAAATCCCTTGTTGTTCCGACGGACCCGGACCCGGCCACTACGATCTTCCCGTCCGATTGGATAGCGACCGACCGACCGTCGTCAGCACCCGGTCCGAAGTCGGTGGTCACTTTGCCGTCAAAATTGAAGGTGTTGTCAAGAGTGCCGGGTTGGGCTGTTGTTGTTGCTCCAGTTGCGAGGAGGAAAACGATCAGAATTTGGTTCAAGTGTTTCATCTGTTCGGCTTTGTGGATTCCGGTTTCGTTAGCAACAGCAGCAGAGGTGCTACTTCACCACTTGCACCGCGAACTTGCCATTGAGGGAAGAAATAACAATGAGGTAGGCACCTGATGGCAATGCTTCGGGCACATCAATGGACAGGCGATGCTCGCCTGCTGGTTGGTACTTACCGTCAATGAACGTCCGTACCGTTCTGCCCTGCATATCGAGGAGGTGTATGGAGATGGTCTCATCATTCTGCAAGGTGAACTCCAGCGTTGCGCGCTCATCGATTGGGTTCGGATAGATCAGTGGCGCGTTGTCGGCGAGTGAGAATTCGATCACGCCTATGTTGAGGCCAGAGAGATAGCGGGCTACCGCGAAATCAGAATTTGTGCCGGAGTATGCAGATCCGGCCACTACGATCTTCCCGTCCGGCTGAATGGCGACTGACCGTCCGAAGTCATTGGCCGTTCCGAAGGCGGTCGTTACTTTGCCGCCCACGCCGAAACTATTGTCGAGGGAACCATCCGTGTGATACCTGGCTAAAGCGAAGTCGGAATTTGAACCCATGTATGCGTCGCCGGCCACTACGATCTTCCCGTCCGGCTGGATGGCGACTGATATTCCGATGGCAGTTCCCGTTCCGAAGTTGGTGGTTTCTATACCACCGCCACTGAAGCTGTTGTCAAGGGTGCCATCCGTGTTGTAACGGGCTATAGCGAAATAACGAACTGTGCCGTTGGACGCGGATCCGGCCACTACGATCTTCCCGTCCGGCTGGATGGCGACTGAATATCCGGCGTCATCACCCGTTCCGAAGGCGGTGATCACTTTGCCATCACCACTGAAGCTGTTGTCGAGGGTTCCATCCGTGTTGTAGCGGGCTAAAGCGAGATCATTATTGGTGCCGTTGTACGCGTATCCGGCCACTACGATCCTCCCGTCCGGTTGGATGGCGACTGACGATCCATAATCATTACCTGTTCCGAAGGCGGTGGTCACTTTGCCATCACCACTGAAGCTATTGTCGAGGGTGCCATCCGTGTTGTACCGGGCTGTAGCGAAATCCCTATCTGTGCCGTTGTAGGAATTTCCGGCCACGACGATCCTCGCGTCCGGTTGCACGGCGACTGACATTCCAAAATCATTCCCCGTTCCAAAGGCGGTGGATACTTTGCCGCCAACACCAAAGCCGTTGTCGGGGGTACCATCCGTGTTGTACCGGGCTAAAACGAAATCGCTATCTGTGCCATTGGACGCGGATCCGGCCACGATGATCTTCCCGTTCGACTGGATGGTGACTGAATTTCCAGCGGCAGCAACTGTTCCGAAGTCGGTGGACACTTTGCCATCACCACTGAAGCTGTTGTCAAGGGTGCCATCCGTGCTGTACCGGGCTATAGCGAGATCAGAATCTGTGCCATTGCTTACGGTCCCGACCACAACGATCTTCCCATCCAGCTGGATGGCGACGGACTGTCCGCTGTCATCACCCGTTCCGAAGGCGGTGGTCACCTTGCCGTCAATACTGAAACTGTTGTCAAGACTGCCGGGTTGTGCGAATGTTGTTGCTCCAAATGCGAGGAACAGAGTGGTCAGGGTTGTTGTGGTATTAGTCATGGTGTGGTTTTCGATCGAAATATCCCGGCGCTACTCGAATGATCGTGAGAGCAACCAGGTCTTCATAATTCCTTGGTCTTTCCCCTTCCGCCTTGCCCAGCTCCACCCGATCCAAATGCACACGCTTGATCTTGTCACCCAAGTTGAACGGTTGGGCGAATAGCGCTACGAAAATGAATTGGGCCGTCAGTACGCCAACAAAACCGGGAATGGCGGATAATGTTGGCATGGAATCGTTGGATCTGATCGAACCTACGCCGCACCGCGCTTCGACGCACATCCGATCGAGCCGTTTGCCAGCGCGATCGAGTGGATCGTTCAATGCGCCCCCAGACGTTCCAACAATTCGTCCTTCTTGGCCCGGGATACGGGGAACTGTTCGCCGTTGGCAAGGACCACGATGCCGCCATTACCGCGGATGTAGCGCGTAATGGCCGACAAGGCGACCAAGTGAGATGCATGGATGCGGATGAACCACTCTACGGGCAGGTCGGCTTCGATGTCCTTCAGCGTCCGGGAGATCACGATGCGGTGACCACCGTGCAGGTGCAGTTCGGTGTAGTTGCTGAAGGCCACCGCACAGAGGATCGAGTCCACCCTCAGCATCTCGATGCCCCTTAGGTCGGGTATGGCGATGCGTTGAGGACCGCCGTGATCTCCCGATCGCGAATGGCCCGAATAGGCTGCGGGTAGTGACGCGCCATTGAGCAGCTTGTGCAGGATGGAACCCAGCATCTCTTCCAACTGGTCGCTGCGAAAGGCGAACCGTGGTGGCGTGTGAACTTGGATCGGTTCTGGGTCCCGTTGGGCCAGTTCGGAATGGAACTCAACGATACGTCCTTTTGTCCCCGCTACGCTCCGATTGCGGCCTGTGGTACGAAAAACAGTGGCTTTCGACATGTGGAACGGGATCGTTACGTTACGCCGAGATGCGGCCCGTACACAAATAGAACATGCAGCATTGGATTTTGCAATACCCAAAACAGGGTATTCTCTGGATATTCCAAGCCAAAAGATATTCAAACCACACCCAACCGCACGAGCAGTTCGTCCTTCTTCGCCCTTGAAACGAGCAACTGCTCCCCGGTCGGCAGCACCACATAGCCCCCGTTACCACGCACGTAGCGTACCACAAAGGGTAGGACGACCAAATGTCCGGAATGTACCGGCATGAAGCGGTCGGCAGGCAGGTCGGCTTCGATGTCCTTCAGCGTGCGCGAAACCATGATGCGGCGGCCCCCTTCCAAGTGCAACTCCGTGTAGTTGTCATCCGCACGGGCGTGGATGATGTGATCCACCTCCACCATCTCCAACCCTTCGCGCGTAGGTATTGCGATCCGTGCGGTGGGTGTTGGGTTCTTCAGTTGCACAAGCAAGGCACCCACTTTGGAGAGCAGGTCCAGGTCACCGGGTTTTCGAGCTGCCTTGGCGATCGCAGCACGCAGTTCGTCCTTGTCCACGGGCTTCAACAGGTAGTCCAAGGCGTGGTGCTTGATGGCCTTGATGGCGAACTGGTCGTACGCGGTGGTGAAGATCAACGCGAACCGATGCGCATCCAGGTCCGTGAGCAGGTCGAACCCATTTAGCGCCGGCATTTCGATATCAAGGAACAAGATGTCCGGAACATGATTGCGCAAGTAATGCAATGCTTTCTCCGGGTCATTGAACGCACCGATCACCTGCACATTGGGGCAGTATTCGGCCAACATCCATGCGAGCATGTCCGTACAGTGTTCCTCATCGTCCACGAGCACGGCTGTCAATTCGGGTTCCATGGTTCCTGTTGTTTAATGGTCAAGGTCACGCGCGTTCCAAGCGGTCGTTGTGCAGTATCCATGATGTCGGTGTACTCCACCTGTACTTCCATTCCGTAGAGGCGCTCCAGCAGATCGAGCCGCTCCTGGGTTATGCGTGTGCCATAAGAAGGGCGTCGTATCGCGGACAGGCTTCGGTGTTGTGCGGCTTGCGCACGCCCGATGCCGTTGTCCTCCACCACAAAGCGTAATACGCCTTGCTGGTGCTGCACGTGCAGGATGAGAATCGCTTCGCCGTCCTTCTTGTGCATCAACCCGTGCCAAATGGCGTTCTCCACGAAAGGTTGCAGGATCAGCGGCGGCACCATGATCAAGGCGGGGTCGCGGTCCACTTCCACCTGGGAACGCAGATCGAATTTGTTGGTGAAGCGTAGAGCTTCCAGATCGATGTAAAGCGTGAGTGCTTCGAGTTCATCCTTCAACGGCACCAACGTCTCTTTGCTATTGTTGAGCACGGACCGCATCAGCCGCGAGAACTTCGTAAGGTATTCCGAAGCTATGCGGGGTTCGTGCTTCACGATATAGCGGTTTATCGAATTGAGGCTGTTGAACAGGAAGTGCGGGTTCATCTGGGCGCGCAGGGCGCTCATCTCCACCTCGCCGATGCGGCGCTCAAAGTCGGAGCGTAGTCGTTCTTGGCGGCGAACAGTGCGCAGTCGCCACCGCAAAAAGACCGTAAACGCCGCGATCAGGCACAACGCGATCAGGGCCATGAACCACCATGTTTGCCAGAAGGCCGGATGGATGTGGATGGCGAGCCGCGTTTCCTGTGCACCGTTCGTTGTACCGACCGGTCGCACGCGAAAGGTGTATTCGCCCGGCGGCAGGTCCGTGAACGTGGCCACGCCTGTTGCTCCGGTGTGCGTCCAGCCCCGAGCAAGTCCATCCAGAAGGTATTCCAGGGCCACACGATGGCGCTGGGTAAGCGCGATCGCCGAGAAATGTACATCAACGAAATTGCGGTCGTACGCCAGGTCCAGGAGCGGAGCGATGGCGTAGTTACTGTCACGGGCAACGGTTTCGCCACGCACCACCACACGATCGATCCATATCCGTGGCATCGGCTGTGCGGTTTCGATGCTGTCCGGATGGAACCAGATCATCTCATCCCCGTCCCCATACACCGTTACCAGACCGGAAGGGTGTTCACGGATTTCCGCGTGGTGGAAGTTGCCATTGGGCAGACCATCGTTCAGCCCGAAGTGCCTTATGGACATGTTTTTCGGATCGATCCTGAACAAGCCCATCGGGCTGCCGCACCACACATCGCCGTTGCACAACATTTTCACGGAAGAGATCAACGAGGCGAGCCCGTCCTTTGCGCCGAGGTACCGGGTACCCGCGCCTCCGAGGTCCGAGGCCGGGGTGATGATCAGGCCGTGGGCGAAGGTGCCGAGCCACAATCGGTCCTGCTCATCGATCTCCACGTCCCAGACCGCAGGCGTGGTAAGCCAATGCTGTGTTGCCGGCGTAAGGATCTCCACCGGTGACCCGCTGGGCGGAATGCGACCGATGCCCGTTTCGCTCACGCTGAACCAGGTGTTCCCGTTGTGGTCTTTCGCGATGCCTTGCGGCCAATACGCCCGGTTCACGCGAAAGCCGGGCGGTGCCTTGCGGTCGTAAGCTACACCTTCGTCCAACGCCGCATTGGTCTTGTACAGTCCGTAAGAGGTACCGGTCCAGACCCACCCATCTGCGTCGCACAAATGGCTCAGCCCATCCAAACGACCCAGCTTTTCGATGGTCTTTTGCAATACGCGCCTCAAGATGAGGGAATCGGGATCCATAATGAACGCCCCGTTTCTGGTTCGCAGTTGGATTGGTCCATCACCGCACCGGAAGAGGTCGAACGTATAGGAGACATCCGTATGTCGTCCGTGTTCATCAAGCGTGTTCTTCACCCGAGTGACCACGTGGCTTTGCTTGTTCAACCGCAATAGCCCTTGAATATCCGTTCCCAGAAAGAGGTCGTCGCCGACTTCCGCCACACCGCTCAATCGTGTCCATTGTTCGCCCACATAGAACGGTTTGCCCAATCGTACATGCGCGAACCGGTTCATTGTAGGGGAAAGACAGGACAGGCCGTTGCCGGTACATATCCACAGATCGCCAGAAGGAGCCAGCATCAAAGTGGTCACCATTCCTGACGGGAGGCTGTGCGCACTTTCGGGATTGTGCTTGATCGGTCCGCTGAACCCGGTACGCATATTGAACACCCGCAGACCGTCCTCGCAGCCGAGATAGAATTCCTCCGCCGATCGGCGTGCCATTCCTTGGATGATGTTCTTCGCACCGTTGATCGGAGGTGGTATCGAAAAGGTAGGCTACGGCACGACCTTTCCCCGGATCATAGTGCATAACGCCATCACCCCAAGTGCCCAACCAAAGCGTTCCGTCCTCGTCCTGATCGATCGCATGGATATGCACCACTTCATCGTTGTCAATGCTGTCCTGGAACTCGCTGGTCACCAGTTGGCCTGTACGCAGGTGGCAGCTCAGGAGCCTTCCGGATGCACCGATCCAGACCCGTTGCAGATCGAACCGGTCACGGACGATCACTCTGCAATAAAGCCGTTCTTCCAACGGGTTGGTTGCCATGACTTCCCAACGGTGTTGAGCGGGCAGAAAGAGCAACAGTCCATCTTCCTCCGCCACGGCCAGGATCGAATCATTGTTGAGCACTAGCATTCCGGGCGACAGCCGGAAAGGGAACGGCAGGCTATCACCGACCAGTTCCTGCCACTCCGTGTAATGTTCGGTCGCGGGATCGAAAACGCCCAAGCCCGTTGCTCCGGAAACCGTCCAGATGCGCCCATCCGGTGCGATCGCCATGTTCTCGCCAATGTCCCGCGGTGCTCCACTTCGCAATGGCCGGTCCACATCGAAGCGCCGGAACGACGCGCCATCAAATCGCCAAAGTCCTTCCTGACTGGAAACCCACAAGAAGCCCTGATGATCCAGCAACACGTGGCGCACATCCTCACTGAGCAGACCTTGTTCGGCGGTGTAGTTCACGAAATACTGAGCCCGCACGCCGCCAGCGAGAAGGATTACAAGACCCGCGATGAACGCGCTGCGCATGTGTATCATCCCGACCTAAGGGTTTGCAAGGTCGTTCGTTTCCGGTCGATATGGTGCGGTTGCTCAAGCCGCGCGGTCATGAGCGCCCTACTCCTTCATCACCGCTGTACAACGTTGAATGTCCTTTTACCATCACCACTATAGGTGTTGTCAAACGCGCCGGCTTGGACCAATACGCGGGTGCAAAGCATGATGCTAAGGAGGTGGTTCGTGGTTTTCATACCCCGAAAGGAAAATGAACGTGACGTCCATTCCGCACGTCATTGAGTGGATTGCTCATGTGATCGAGGGAATCGTCAAGAGAAGCTTGGCGGTCGACGGGCCTTCACAATGAACGAATTAGCAATTGGAGTTGCTACTGATGCCCATCTTTACCTCAGTATGATCAGCGGAAAAGGTCCAGAAGCCAAGCTGGATCCTGCGCCCGATCCATTGTTCCCTCCGAACCAAACCCAAATTGATGGTAATTGGGGATATTATGCTGGTAGCATAGTATCCATCTTTTCGGTATGAACGGATGGAAGTCAATTGAGGTCTTCCTATGCCCGATCAATTCATGCTAAGTAAAAAAGGCCGCAATCACTCGAGGCCTTTTTCATTCTGAATGTTTGGATGTTCACCCTTCAAGCGTCCGCTTCACCTCGATCATCTCGAAGCTCTCGAGGGTATCGCCAACCTTGATGTCGTTGAAGTTCTTGATGCTTAGGCCGCACTCGTAACCGTGGGTCACTTCCTTGGCGTCGTCCTTGAAACGCTTCAGGTCGCTGAGATCGCCAGTATAGACCACGATTCCTTGGCGGATCAAACGCACCTTGTTGTTGCGCACGATCTTGCCATCCATCACGTAGCAACCGGCCACGGTGCCCACTTTGCTAATGCGGAAGGTTTCGCGGACCTCGGCGGTACCAATGACCTTCTCCACTTCCTTCGGTGCCAACATGCCCTCCATGGCCTGCTTGATCTCTTCGATCGCAGCATAGATGATGGAGTACATGCGGATGTCGATCTCCTCGGCCTCCGCCAATTTGCGTGCACCCGGTGTGGGGCGCACTTGGAAGCCGATGATGATGGCGTTGGAAGCACTGGCCAACAACACGTCGCTTTCGGCGATCGGTCCCACGGCGCGGTGGATCACGTTCACCTTGATACTTTCGGTGGTGAGCTTCAACAGTGAATCGGTCAAGGCTTCCACGGAACCGTCCACGTCGCCTTTTACGATGATGTTCAGTTCCTTAAAGTCTCCTATGGCGAGACGACGACCGATCTCGTCCAAGGTGATGTGTTTGTGCGTGCGGATGCCCTGCTCGCGCTGCAACTGCTGGCGTTTGGTCGCAATGACACGTGCATCACGCTCATCCTCGAACACTTGGAAGGTGTCTCCAGCGTTCGGTGCGCCGTCCAATCCGAGAATGCTGACCGGTGTTGAGGGCGGTGCTTCATTCACCTGTTGGCCGCGTTCGTTGAACATGTTCCGGATGCGACCGCTGTATTGGCCGGCCAACAACACGTCCCCTTTGCGCAAGGTGCCGCTATCGACGAGCAAGGTGGTAACGTAGCCACGGCCTTGTTCCAAGGTGCTTTCGATCACTACGCCATGTGCGCGCTTTCCGGGATCGGCCTTCAAGTCCAAGATCTCCGCTTCCAGCAATACCTTCTCCAGCAATTGATCCACGCCGGTGCCCTTCTTGGCACTGATCTCTTGGGTCTGGTGCTTACCGCCCCATTCCTCCACGAGGATGTTCATTTGAGAAAGTTCTTCCCGCAGCTTGTCCGCGTTGGCCCCTTCCTTGTCCATTTTGTTGAAGGCGAATACCATTGGAACACCAGCCGCTTGGGCGTGGTTGATGGCTTCACGCGTCTGGGGCATCACATTATCGTCCGCAGCGATCACGATGATCGCGATGTCCGTGACCTGTGCACCTCGGGCACGCATAGCGGTGAACGCTTCGTGACCGGGTGTATCCAGGAATGTGATGCGCTTCTCGTTCTCAAGCAAAACGCTGTACGCTCCGATGTGCTGTGTGATACCACCTGCTTCGCCAGCGATAACGTTCGCTTTGCGGATGGTGTCCAGCAAGGAGGTCTTACCGTGGTCAACGTGGCCCATAACGGTAACGATCGGTGGACGAGGCTCAACACGAGCAGGGTCGTCGTCCTCCTCCTGCATGTCCTGCTGTACATCGGCACCGACGAACTCCACTTTGAACCCGTATTCCTCAGCGATAACGGCCAAGGTCTCTGCATCCAATCGTTGGTTGATGCTGACCATGACACCCAGCGAGAAGCACGCTTTGATGACATCCGTTACCGGGAGGTTCATCATGCTCGCAAGTTCACTTGCGGTTACGAACTCGGTCACTTGGAGGGTCATACCGGCCAGCTCTTTCGCTGCTTGTTCCTCCTCGAAACGTTGATAGCGTTGGTCGCGCTTTTCACGACGCATGCGCGAACCCTTGTTCTTACCAGAACCGGTAAGGCGGGCCAATGTTTCGCTCACTTTACGCTTCGCGGCATTTTCCTCCGTCTCACCGGGCCTTCCCGTTGAAGGTCCTGGACCCGTACCTGGTCGCGGTTCGGAACGAACGGCGCGATCGATATTGACCGGACCCGGCTTCACGATCCGCTTGCGACGTCCACGTTCTGTGCGTTCCGTTGGTTTGCGCTCCTTGCCACGGGTAGGACGATCTTGCCCACGGTCTTCAATCCGGCCAGCTTGGCCACGTTAACGCGGATGGTCTCGGTAGGTTCCTGGTCCGGTGCCGCTCCGTCCGCACTTGTCTTTGTATCCGCCGGAACTGTTGGTCCCACAGGCGTCTCCGCTTTAGTTGGGGCAACTTTACCGGGTGCTTCAACCGGTTTTTCCGCAATTGGGGCCTCGGGTGCTTTGGCCTTTTCGGTGACTTTTCCCGCTGTGGCCGGTGCTGGCGACTTGGTTCCTTTCTTTCCCGCTTCCAGATCGATCTTGCCCAAGGTCTTTGGACCAACGGCTTTCTCGGCCCTGGCTTTGATCAGTTCCGGTTCCGCCGGAATTGGCGCTGGTGTTGGAACTGGCGCAGGTGTCGGGGCGGGAGTGGGAGGCGGTGTGGGTGGAACGATCGGTGCGTCCGTGGGTTGTACATTGTGGATAAGCACCACGTCGTCCTCGGCCCGTTTCGCGGCGGCGGCCTCCTTCATCGGCTGAGGTGTGCTCAGCGAGATGGTCTCACGTTCCTGCCGCTGTTGTACCGTGGCAATGCTGGCTTCCTTGATCGCTTTGTCCTTGCCGAATTCCTTCTGCAATAGGGAATACAATTCCGCAGGGATCTTCGTGTTGGGATTGCTTTCCACGGCGTGGCCTTTCCCTTCCAGGAATTCCACAACGGTGTGCAACCCTTGGTTGAATTCCCGGGCCACCTTGCTCAAACGCATTCCCTTTTCCGCTGCTTCGCTCATTCAATGCTGCTGTTGTCCTACATACCGGGCCGAAAATTTTCGGCCCCTACGAATCCACGGTCCGGTAATGACCCGTCCCGTTCATTATTGGGCCGAAATTTTCGGCCCCTACGCATCACGCACCGCGTTATGCCTCCAATTCCTGACCAGGATCCGGAACCACTTCGCGGATCGTCTCTTCTTCCAGGTCCGTACGTTGTACCAATTCATCAACAGGTATGTCCAATACGGACCGCGCGGTGTCGCAACCGATCTTCTTGAATTCGTCAATGATCCACTGGTCGATCTCGTCGCGGAATTCTTCCAAGCTCACGTCATCCGTGACCTCATCAGTTTCGCGATAGACATCAATTTCAAATCCGGTGAGCTTGCCGGCCAACTTGATGTTGTGTCCACCCTTGCCTATGGCCAACGCCACTTGGTCGGGCTTCATGTACACCTCGGCACGCTTCCGCTCATGGTCCAACTTGATGTTGCCCACTTTGGCCGGGCTCAACGCCCGTTGGATCAACAATTCATCGTTGGCCGTGTAATTGATCACGTCGATGTTCTCGTTGCGCAGCTCGCGCACAATGCCATGGATCCGTGACCCCTTCATACCCACACATGCACCAACTGGATCCACACGATCATCATAGCTCTCAACGGCCACTTTGGCACGTTCGCCGGGCTCGCGCACGATCCTCTTGATCATGATCAGGCCATCAGCTACTTCAGGCACTTCCTGTTCGAACAACTTCTCCAAGAACTCGGGTGCGGTGCGGCTCAATATCACGGTTGGGGTATTGTTCCGAAGTTCCACCTTCCAGAGCACTGCGCGAACAGAATCGCCCTTCTTGAAGAAATCGGTCTTGATCTGCTGCTCCTTGGGCATGATCAACTCATTGCCCTCATCATCCAATATCAACGTCTCGCGCTTCCAGATCTGGTACACTTCGCCGGTCACGATCTCGCCTACCCGCTCCTTGTACTTGTTGTACAAATGATCCTTCTCCAAGTCCATGATCCGGCTCTGGAGGTTCTGCTTCAGCGAAAGAATATTGCGCCTTCCGAAGTCGGCGATCTTCACCTCTTGGCTCACCTCTTCACCTACTTCAAAATCCGGTTCGATCTTTTTCGCCTCGGCCAGTTCGATCTCCAGGTTATCGTCCTCGCTCATCCCATCCTCCACGATGATGCGGTTGAGCCAGATCTCCAGGTCGCCCTTGTCCGGGTTGATGATGATGTCCACGTTGGCCTCTTCCCCGAAACGGCGCTTAACGACACCACGGAAGACATCCTCCAGGATGCCCATCATGGTTACGCGGTCAATGTTCTTGAGGTCCTTGAATTCGCCGAAGGACTCGATAAGGTTTACTGTACTCATGGAACACGGTCAATGGAACGTGATGGTTGCTTTGGTTGTCTTTACCTGGTCGAAAGGTACTGTTGTAAGCTCGGTGTCCAACTTGGGCAACCGACCCTTGATCTTGCTTGGGTGTTGAATCCGTAAAGCGATGTTCTCCTCATCCGCACTGTCCAACTGGCCTTCCAACTGTTGGCCATCAGCGGTTTCAACTTGAACGATCCTGCCGATGTGTTTCTGGTACTGTCGCATCACCTTGAACGGACGGCCCATGCCCGGACTACTGAACTGGAATTCCAAGGCATCGGCCTCTTCCCCCAGATCCGCACGAACGGCTTTGTTCAAAACGACCAACTCTTCCAAGGTTATGCCACGGTCGTTGTCCACCTCCACGTTCACCTTGCCACCAGGACGCACGTCCACTGCCACAAGGAAATGTGGGGTGCCAACCAGATGTTTCTCAACGCTTTGCTGCACGACTTCCGCAGTTTTCATTTGAACTTTTACGAACCGTCGGAGAACAAAAAAGAGGGGTGGTCCCCTCTCCTCTTCCACCGATTTTCGTCGCAAATGTAGCATTTATTAGCTTGACAGGATGGCTCTCTTTGAAAAGACAGGACCCCCGCACGCATCAGGAGAACCATGGCACGGAACCTCACCGCCCACCCGGAACTCCCCCACCCTTCGGTTTATCGTCCGTTGCGGGTGGTGGAACTTTCTTCACTTCCCCATCCACATACTCTGTGGTGCGCACCGGCTTTCCGTCCGCTCCATAAACGGTCATGGTGCCGTGTAGTCGACCGTTGCGGTAGGTCATTTCCTGGATCTTGCGCATCCGTTTGTCGTAAATGATGCATAGGCCTTCGGGATCGCCATTGCGATAGCCTTGCTCACGCATCTTCACGCCGGCATCGTCGTAGTAGGTCCACTGGCCATCCGGCATGCCATTCAGGTACGAACCTTCGGCCACGGGGATCCCGTGGATATTGAACGTGACCCAACGACCGCTCTTCTTTCCTTCCGCGTAGCTCCCTTCCTCCTTTATGCGACCACCGATCTCTTTCCCCGGGGGGCTTTCGGTGTACAGTTTCCAAGGGCCGTGCTTCAGGTCGTTCGCATAGCTGCCTTCGAAATCCGGTTGGCCATCGGGGAAGAACCCGCGCCAGATGCCATTCATCTTGCCCTCATGGAAGGTACCGATCGTCTGTTCTTTTCCGTCAGCGAACCAGCTGTGCCACTCCCCTTCTTCCAAGCCATTGACGTACGGGCCCTCCTGTAACTTCTGCCCGCTTTCGAACCAAGTGGTCCAAACGCCGGTCTTCACGCCTTGGTCGTATTCCCCCTTTTTCCAGAACTGCTTCCCTTCGTAGAAGTAGACCCACTCCGCCTGCTCCTTGTCATTCTCGAATGCCCCAGTGCTGCTCAACTCGCCATTGGGGTACCAGTATTTCCACACGCCTTGTCGTTTGTCTGCTAGGAATGGACCCTGTTGATCCTTCTTGCCCAAGCGCGTGTACCAAGTCCAGACACTGTCCTTCATCCCATCTTGAAAACGGCCCACCACGTTGGGTTCTCCGGTGCGGAAATATTGTTCGAAGTGACCGGTCAACTCGCCTTCCTTGAAGGTTTCCAACTTCTCCAATTGATCATCGGAGAACCAGTATTTCCATGTTCCGTTCTTCTTGCCTTGCACGTATTCGCCACGCGCCGCAGGATTGCCTGCGGGATGGAAGGTGGTGCATGGCCCGCTCCGCAGTCCAGCGCGGTAGTTGCATTCCTCCATGACCGCGCCACTGCCGTAATAGGTCTCCATTCGGCCATCGCCTTTCTCCAAGGTGTGGTGCCCTTCGCGGTCCCATGCGTCGTTGATGAGCAAGGTGCTGTCCGTCCATTGTTCGGTGAGCATGGGCATGCTATCCGGATAGAAATAGTGCCATGTTCCAGCTTTCTTTCCCAGCGTATAGGTGCCACGCTCCATGATGTCACCATCGCGGTATCGGTTCACGAGAACGCTGTCCTCTTTGCCTTGCTTGAACCAACCATCGTGCTTGACCACGCCGTTCTCGTAATAGATGCGCACACGTCCATCACGTTCGCCACTTTTGAAATCGGCTTGCTCCTTCAGCCGTCCTTCAGCATCATAGAATTTCCATTCACCCCATTCCCTTCCATTTACGAATAGGCCCTCGCTCTTCTTGATGGTCTTCTTCGCATCCCAATGTTCGATAAAGGGTTGTACACCTTGTGCTAGAACAAACGCTGGCGCAAGCATTACAAGAACGGACCAGGGTCGCATCGAACGAAGCAAACGGGTTGGCATGGGGCGAAAGTAATGGCGGGTGAAGTGTACTGATCCAGCATCGGCACATACACTTTCAACAACGTGCAGCGGCCCAATTCCGTGTGGAGCGTTCCGACTTGTTCTTCCCAAGTGCGAGTGACCGAAACTCTCACGACCTCGATAGGTCTGAACCTTCCACCTCTACTTGTTGCGCCTTTCTGTTCATCTGTTCCAACAAGTGCGCATCCAATACTGGCCTTGGATAAGTCACGACACAATGGCCCACAAAACGGAAACTGTGCAATACCTTTCCGCCACCGATGGTATTTGGTCGCAAACCCCTTCTGCTGGCAAGCCTTTTGGGCGTGGTGTTCTTGTTCGCCGGCTGGAACGAGGCGAACAGACCCGCACTTGGACCACATAGCCGGATAGAACTTGCCTTGTACCGCAGCACTACCGACTCCTTGCCCGTAGTGCAAAGCGGCTACTTCTGGACCAGTGGCAAGTGTGCGGGTTGCCATGGCCGCGATCTGTTGGGGCAGGCGAGCATTGAACCCGGGACCGGTAGGGACATCAACGTGGTGAACGATTGGCGCAGCAGCCTGATGGCGAATAGCGCGCGCGATCCGTTCTTCCGCGCCAAGTTGGACCATGAAGAATTGGTGAACCCTTCACTCGGCGAAACGATCGGCGTGAAATGCCTGAAGTGCCATGCGCCACTCGCGGCATACGAAGAGCTGCTCTCGGGGCACCCACCGTTCACAAGCGCCATGCTCGATACCAGCGTGTTGGCCAGTGATGGAGTAGGCTGCTTGGCGTGCCACATGCAAGGACCCAATGGAACGGGATCCACCTTCAGCGGTGAGCTGCACTTCGACAGTGCACATGTCTACGGTCCCTATTCCGATGATCAGATCGATCCGAGCATCATGCAGAATTTCGTAGGCTTCACACCCGGATTCGGGGCACATATCGTGAACAGCGAAGTATGTGCAGGTTGCCATACGCTGATCACAGAAACAGTGGACCTGGATGGCAACTTGACCGGTGATGCGTTCGTGGAACAGGCCACTTATCACGAATGGCGGAACAGTGTTTATCCCGCTGCCGGAACCATGTGCAACACCTGCCACTTGCCCCGGATCGAAGGTCCGATACTCCTTGCCGCGGAATACGCTTTCCTCAATCCACAAACTCCGTTCGGTTTGCATCATTTGGCCGGGGCGAACGTCCACATGTTGGAGATCCTGAAAGCGCAACGCGAAGTGCTGGGCATACCTGCGACCGAGGTACAATTCGACAGTACGATCGCACGCACCCGGGCCATGCTCACCCAACGGACTTTGGACATCGATCTGGACCTGGAGGATCGCACGAACGACACTGCCTATTTTTCAGTTCGCTTGGAGAACCGCGCTGGCCATCGCTTTCCGAGTGGCTATCCATCGCGCCGCGCATTCGTTGAATTCGTTGTGAAGGATGCAATGGGCGACACTGTTTTCAAAAGTGGAACGATCGATGGCACCTACGAAGTGCTGGGCCACGATGCCACTTACGAACCGCACTACAATGTGATCACCGCACCCGACCAGGTGCAGATCTACGAGCTGGCGATGGGCGATGTGAACGACGATGTCACAACTGTATTGGAACGAGCAAAGCGTCCGTTGAAGGACAATCGTTTGGTGCCGCTCGGGTTCGTCACTTCACACCCGAGCTATGACACCACCTTGATCGCCGGTACAGCATTGGTCGATCCTGATTTCAACTACAACACACTGAACGAAGAAGGCAGTGGAAGCGACATTGTCCATTACAACGTGCCGGTGCAAGGGATCGATGGCCCACTGTTCGCTACGGCACGTGTGTTCTACCAACCCATGCCACCGAAATGGAACAACGAAATGTTCGCATACAACAGCGATCACATCGACACGTTCCGTGACATGCTCGATGCCAGTGATGGCACGCCGACAATGGTGGCTGCCGATTCAATTGGGATAGGACCTTTGGGCATCCATGGCGCAAACACTTCGGAGCTTATGGTATTGCCGAACCCGACGGAGAACGGATGGATCAGGATAATTGGTGATGAGCGCATGGATGCCGTCACCGTTTTCGATGCACGCGGTAAAATGATCGTGGCGCATACCGAACGGAGCATTAATGGGTATCGCATCCAACTTCCCGAAGCGAGCGGGTTGTATTTCGTGCAAGTCCGTGTTGGTGAAAAAGTTGTGTTGAAGCGTGTCTTGAGGCGATGAGCCTGACCTTGTCCTCGATCCATGTATACCCCGTGAAATCGCTCGGTGGGTTTGGGGTTGACCAAGCACGGACCACTGCCCGCGGACTTGAACATGATCGCCGCTGGATGCTGGTGGATGCTGCAGGTCGCTTCATTTCACAACGCGAAGAAGCGGCCATGGCTTGCTTGCATTGCGCACCTTCCGAAAGTGGCTTTAGCGTGACCGACATACGAACGAACGATGTGATCCATTTACCGTGGTCGATCACGTCCGGTGCCGAAAAGAGCGTGCGGATCTGGACCGATACAGTGAACACAATTTGCGCAGCTGAAGAACTTTCAACGTGGTTCGCGCAGCGACTCTATGTTGGCACGCAACTCGTGTACATGCCCGATGAAAGTACGCGTGAGGTTGACCCAGAATATGCGGAAGGGATCGTCTCCTTCGCTGACGGATTCCCCTACTTGATCATTTCGCAAGCATCCTTGGACGACCTGAACGAACGTCTTCCACAAGCGGTTCCGATGGACCGCTTCCGTCCCAGTTTGGTAGTTGCCGGAAGCGGCGCTTTCCACGAAGATGAATGGCGGGATATCAATATCGGCGAAGTCGCATTCTCGTTGGTGAAACCTTGTGCGCGTTGTGTGATCCCCAACACCGACCAGCGCACAGGCGAGCGAAGCGCAGAGCCCTTGCGCACCCTTGCAAACTTCCGCAAGGACCTCTCAGAAAAGCGGATCGGCAAAGTGGATTTCGGGATGAACGCACTAACGCTATCGAACGGGTGGCTCCACGTTGGTGATCCTATCTCACTATGATCCACACCCTGCTCGCTGAAAAGGCGAATCGGCTCTTTATCGTCCTTGCGGGTTTCTTCGTGGCCAATGCCTTGATCGCGGAGATGATCGGCGTGAAGTTGTTCCAGCTAGAGACCGCATTGGGCCTTGCAAAAGCCGACTTCAGCTTGTTGGGCCAAGAGCACCTTTCATTCGTGTTGAGCGTTGGTGTGTTGCCGTGGCCGATCGTGTTCATCATGACCGATGTGATCAACGATTATTACGGTGTGCGCGGCGTGCGTTTCCTTACCCTTCTCACCACTTCGTTGATCGCTTTCGCATTCCTGGTGTTCTATGTTTCGATCCACATTCCTGCCGAACAAGGTTGGTGGTTGGGCAGCAACGCACAAAACGGCGTGCCCGATATGCAAGCGGCCTTCACAGCGATCTTCGGACAAGGAATGAACATCATCGTTGGATCACTTTGCGCATTCCTGATCGGTCAGTTGGTGGATGCATTCACATTCCGAAGGATCAAGAAAATTACCGGCGACAAACGCATCTGGCTTCGCGCAACGGGCAGCACCTTGATCAGCCAATTGATCGATAGCGCGGTGGTGACCTACGTCGCGTTCTGGTGGTTCAAAGGGATGTCGTTCCCCATGGCCACGGCACTTGTCCTAACTGCATACACCTATAAATTCGTTGTCGCGATCTTGAGCACTCCGCTGATCTATTTGGTCCACGCAGCGATAGAAAGTTACTTGGGAAAAGAGAAAGCGGTTGCGATGCGCGCAGCGGCTTTACGTTGAATTCCGCCACTGGCCGTTGGCTTTTATCCAATGGCTGTACGGCGCATTATTGGCACCTACGATCAACTGGCCGGGTATCATAATCGTACTTGTCGCAACGGGTACGAACTTTGCATCCACGATCGATGTTGCTCATGGCGAAAAAGAAGAAAACCCGGATCACCAAAAAGGAACTGCTCAAGATCGAGAAGGGAGCCGTGCGTAAAGAGCAAAAGGACCAAGGTGCGTTGGACGGTCGTTTCCGCGAAAAAGTGGTGCCCAACAAGAAGGAGAAGGTCACGCGAAAACGTGACAAGGACATCGACCCGGAGGATCTGGATTGATGTTGTTACGATCGCCGTTCCACGGAAGAACGATCTCCCGTACTACGAACCCGGTGGCGTCCACTTTTCGATCGTTACCGCTACCGGTTTGATCGTGCGCAGATGATCGTAGATCGCTCCCAGGTCCCCTTCGTTCATGGTGGAATACATCATCCACGGCATCGGTGTTTGCATATCGCCGCGCTCCCAATTCACGGCAGGAGCCACATAGCCGCTGTCCTGGTATTGTTTGAAGCGTTCGATGAATTGCGCCTTCGACCAACGGCCGATCCCGCCATCTTCGCTCGGCGTGATATTAGCTGAACGCACGATGCCACCATTGGGCAGAAGAAATTCGAAACCACCCGCGAGCGGCTCTCCGACCTTCTTGCCTTTAACGGTGTTGGTATGACATTCAATGCACGCCGCCGCATTCGTGACGTACTCCCCGTAATTCGGATCGGTCATAACGGGACGCTCAGTGGGATGCGCCGGCTCCGGGAACGTGCGCATGATCAAATTCACCGGAAAGTCGATCTCGCTGGCCGGATAAGGCCTGGTCTCTTGGGGCTCCAATGTCCGCAGGTACGCGATGATGCTGTACACATCCTCCGTTGCCAGCTTGTTGTAATTCCCATAGGGCATTACCGGAAAGAACGGATGCCCATCCTTGCTCACCCCGCTGGTGATCGCACGGTACACCTCGCCATCGGTCCAATCCTTCAACGCGAACGGCGTGATGTTCTTGGAATAGAACTCGCCGGGGAAGTTCATCGTGCGATCGAATTTCTCCCCGCCTTTCCCAAAACTTCCCGGAACGAGCGGTGCCGCGAACGCATTCCAATCGCGCGTACTGTGGCAGTCCATGCAAACGCACACGCTGTTCGCCAAATACTCACCACGTTCCACCCGTTCGGGTGTTACTTCCACTCTCAAATCGCCCGGTGCCTCGATGTTCGGTAGAGCTTGTGTGATGTAGGTTACGCCGAGGATCGCGACCAATGCGATCACAAGGATCAGGATACCTAGGACCTTCAATATGGTTTTCATGGGAGAGTGGGTTTGTGGTGGAATACAAATATCGCAGAAGTAGGGATCCGTGCAAGAACCCGAAACACCTCGCGACCATGTCGACCCAATGGCATGCACCATGTATCTTCGGTACCTTCAGGTTCCGGCGCCAAACCGTGACCTGTGAGAATTGACCATGTCCAAGAACATTACATCACTCAGCGGCCGCGACGGCAAGGAACTCGACGACTCCCTGTGGGAACGGCTACAACACGCGGCCAACACCGACCATGGCTCGCCATCGACCGAAATGCTCACCGCCGTTGCCGATGATTTTCTCGTGGGCGAAGCGGTGGCCTATGGCACCAGTTCCTTCTACGATTTTCTCAAACGCGAAAACAAAGGGATCAAGGCATACGTGTGCAACGGCAGCACCTGCTTGGTGGCCGGTACACAGGATCGCGTCCATCGCGAACTCAAACAGCATTTCAAGGCGGAAGAGATCGGACACATGTGTTGCTTGGGGCGTTGCCACGAGAACAGCGCGTTCAATTTGGATGGAAGAAATTACAGTGGCGATGCGATCGACCACGTCGATGCTTTGGTAAAGGGTGCTTCGACCCCGCATAGCGGAAAACACTTCGTCGGCACTTCGATGGATCATCCGATCCTCACGGCACCGATGCCTTCGCTCGGCGATTTCTACGGCTTGTGGGAACGTGTTCTGAAAGCCGACCCGAAGGACATTCTCAACGAGATCAAGATCGCGACGATACGCGGTCGTGGAGGTGCTGGTTTCCCGATGGGATTCAAGCTACAGGCATGTCGCGATGCGGAGGATGTGACCGGTAACGGCACGCCACGCAAGTACATCGTATGCAATGCGGATGAAGGTGACCCCGCTGCCTTCAGCGATCGCTATTTGCTGGAGCAACGTCCGCATTTGGTGTTGCTCGGGATGATGATCGCGGGTTACTGTGCAGGTGCCGATACGGGTGTGTTGTACATCCGTGCCGAGTATCCAGAAGCGGTGCAGATCGTGAAGGATGCGGTAGCAGATCTCGAGGCGAAAGGTTGGATCGGCAAGGACATCAAAGGCAGCGGTTTCAACTTCCGTTTCAAGGTGATCATGGCGGCCGGTGCGTACGTGTGTGGCGAAGAGACCGCCCTGCTCAACAGCATCGAAGGCAAGCGCGGCGAAGTGCGCACACGTCCACCCTACCCTGCGCAACAAGGCTTGTTCAACCGCCCCACCTTAGTGAACAACGTGGAGACCTTGGCCTGTGTTCCGTGGATCATCAGCAACGGTGGTGAAGCCTTCTCGAAACTCGGTTCCGAGAAAAGTAACGGCACTAAGCTCGTGTGTTTGGACAGCGCCTTCAACCGTCCGGGCGTGTACGAAGTGGAATGCGGCACACCGCTTCGCAAGGTCATCGATGAACTGGGCCAGGGCTTCAAGAAGAAAGTAAAGGCACTGCACATCGGCGGACCGCTCGGCGGCATCGTTCCGTTGAGCAAGATCGATAAATTGAGCATCGATTTCGAGAGCTTTCAAAAGGAAGGATTTCTACTCGGTCATGCCAGCGTTCTGAGCATCCCCGAGGACTTCCCAATGGTGGAATACCTCGAGCACCTCTTCCAATTCACGGCCGTGGAAAGCTGCGGCAAATGCTTCCCTTGTCGCATCGGAAGCAAACGCGGCGAGGAGTTGCTGAACCGAGCGCGTACCAACAACGACAAGATCGACCGTGCGCTCTTCGACGACCTCTTGGAGACCTTGGAGATCGGCAGCTTGTGCGCCTTAGGTGGTGGGTTGCCGCTGGGTATCAAGAATGCGTTGCAGTATTTCGATGAAGAGCTGAAGGGGTACTTTAAGGCTTGAGTGCGAGTATGATCGCAACCCAGAAGAAAGCCCTCCGCCAACAGGTTCTCGCACAACGCGATGCATACGAACCTGCCGAACGTGCAGCACTAAGCACACGCATCATCACCGAGCTCGAAGCCTTGATGCACGAACGCAACGTGAAGGTCCTGCACAGTTTCCTGCCCATGGGATCGGAGGTGGAACTCTTCCCGCTGTTGGACCGCGCAGTGGCGAACGGCATCGAAGTCTATGCGCCAAAGACATTGAAAGGTCGCGTGCTGGAAAACTACCGCTACCAAGGACAGGAGCATTTGGTGCCGGGTGTCTTCGGAACACGGCATCCAGCAGGCGACGAACCCTACACCGGCACCTTCGACATGATCCTTGTTCCCGGCCTTGCGTTCACTGAAAAGGGTGATCGGCTCGGCTACGGCGCGGGGTACTACGATTCCTTCCTTCCACAGCACCCGAAGGCCATGACAGTGGCGGTGTGCTTCCCCTTCCAAGTGGTGGATGCTTTGCCTGTTGAGGCGCATGACCGGGTCCGGTGCAGCGCGTGGTTTCAGCGAGGTTTGGCATTGGACAGTTTTCCCCAAGGAAGACTGACGGAACCGAAGCGAGCCGCAGATGACGCAGATTGCGCAGATATTGCCAACCGAGGGTATCCGCCCTTCATTCCTCCCGATATCCATCTGCGACATCCCCAATCTGCACTGTTCAAAGCATCTGCGCTACCTGCGGCTAGAAACATCGCTGCTCATCGCTAACTTTCAGCCATGGAAATTCGCGACCCACAGACCCAGCCTTATAGGGCGCTTTCAAGACCTGAGTTGGCGTTGGCGTATATCAAGAGCTTGCCTGGGTTGGACATCCCAGCGTGATGTCCACCGGGAACCTCGGGCCCCTGCCCCTGCCCAATTTCGGCGCACCCCCGGTTGCAACCGCGAGGTGACCTGCGCCCGCCCCCCTCCCCCCCCCCCCCCCCCCCCCCCCCCCCCCCCCCCCCCCCCCCCCCCCCCCCCCCCCCCCCCCCCCCACCGCCAGGCGTTCCCGTGTCTCTACCCAAGCCTCCCTATCTTCGTACTTCAACCCACACGCCCATGACCCGGATGCCCGATGCCCGCACGAAAGCCGAGGCAACACCCGTCACCGATACCGATACCATGGTGGCCTACATCAACGGCAAGGCAACACCGATCATCGAGGGCGAGACCATCCTCGATCTGCTGCGGCGCAACATGGGTCCGGATCCTGTGCCGACGCTATGCGATGCGCCCAATTTGGAGCCTTTCGGGAGCTGCCGTGTGTGTAGTGTTGAAGTGGCCCTACAGGCGGACGGGCCGGGCAGGGTGATGGCGAGCTGCCACACACCCGTGGCGCAAGGCCAATTCATCACCACGCACAGCGAGCGGATGAAACGCCTGCGCAAGAACATCGTGGAGTTGGTGCTCACGAACTACCCGACAGAGCAACTGAAGACCGAGGACCACGGTGCTAACGAACTGTACAACGTGGTGCAGAAGATCGGCTTCGATATCGATAGTGTGCGTTATCCGAAAGGAGCATTGCCCTTGGATGCCGCCGGTGCCGACCGCGCTTTCGCGAGCGACACCACTCACCCCTACATGGTGAGCAACCTCGATAGCTGCATCAACTGTTACCGTTGTGTGCGGGCTTGCGATGAGGTGCAAGGCGAAATGGTGCTGACCATGGCCGGTCGTGGTTTCGATAGTTGGATCGCGAAGGGCACCGGCGAGAGCTTCAAGGACAGCGATTGCGTGAGTTGCGGTGCCTGTGCGCAGGCTTGCCCGACGAGCGCCATCACCGATGTGTTCAAGAGCAAAGAGACCGTTGCTGATCGCATTGTGCGCACCGTGTGTACGTACTGCGGTGTTGGGTGCAACTTGAAGTGCAGTGAAGGATGAAAAGGTGGTGGCGATCACGGCGCCGTACGATGCCGAATCGAACCAAGGACATACCTGTTTGAAAGGCCGCTATGCCTTCAGCTTTTACGATCATCCCGAACGCATTCGGACACCGCTGATCAAAACGCGATCGTGCATTTGTTGGAGGCAACTTGGGACGAGGCCTCGACTTCATCGTGAACAAATTCACGGCAGTTGAAGACCGACCACGGTCCGGATAGCATGGCATCAGCAGTGCGCGCTGCCCGAACGAGGAGAACTACCTCATGCAGAAATTCATGCGGGCGGTGATCGGCACCAACAACATCGATTGCTGTGCGCGCGTGCCACAGTCCGACCGCGCTTGGCATGCAAAGCACGTACGGAACCGGTGCGGCGACGAATAGCATCGACGACCTCAACGATACCGAGTGCATGATGGTGATCGGTGCGAACCCGACCGATGCGCACCCTGTTACCGGTGCGAAGATCAAGCAGGCGCGATGAAGGGCAAGACGCTGATCGTGATCGACCCACGTCGCATCCACTTGGCCAAGTACGCGCAATACCACTTGCAACTGAACCCCGGCACCAACGTCGCGGTGCTGAACATGATGATGCACTACATCATCAAAGAGGGGTTGGTGGATCAGAAGTTCATTGACAACCGCACCGAAGGCTACGCCGAATTCCGCGATCATCTGTTGGCACTCGATGTAGACAAAATGGAAGCCGTTACCGGTGTGCCACGCGCAAGTTCGTGCCGCGGCCATTGCCTACGCGACGAGTCCTGCCGCCATGAGTTTCCACGGCCTGGGCGTCACCGAACATTCGCAGGGCACCTTCACCGTGATGCAGATCGCCGACCTCGCGATGATGACCGGCAACATCGGCCGCCGCGGTGTGGGAGTGAACCCTTTGCGCGGCCAGAACAACGTGCAAGGAGCAGCCGACATGGGTGCCCAACCGCATCAAGGCGCCGGATACCACGAGGTGGATGACAGCGAGTTGAACAAACTTTACGAAGCACATTACGGCGTGCCGGTTCCATCACACATCGGCTACAAGATCCCCGAGATGTTCAATGCTGCCATCGATGGCAAACTGAAAGCGCTGTGGCTGATCGGTGAGGACGTGGTGCAGACTGATCCCAACACCAACAAGGTGATAAAGGCCATGGAAAGCCTGGAGCTTCGTGGTGCAGGAGCTCTTCATGACCGAGACCGCCAAGTACGCCGATGTGATCCTACCCGGTGCCAGCTTCCTGGAAAAGAGCGGCACCTTCACCAACGGCGAGCGCCGCGTACAACGTGTGAACGCCGTGGTGGAACCCCTCGAAGGCACCAAGCCCGATGGCCAGATCATCGTGGACATCATGAACCGCATGGGTGCCAAAGAGCCCGGACTATCACCCAAGTTGGGTGCTTGAGGAGATCAGCCGCATCGTGCCCTTCTTCAAAGGAATTCGCTGGGAGAACCTCGGCGAGAACGGCAAGCAATGGCCCGTGGCCGAAGATGGTACCGACACGCAGATCCTGCACGGCACCAGTTTCAAACGCGGCCTTGGACACTTCTACGAACGCGTGACGGACGAGCAAGCCGGAGGTGCGCGACCACGGAAGGACTACCCCTACATCATTACCACCAACCGAGAGCTGGAACATTACAACTGCGGCACCATGACGCGCCGCACACGCAACAACGACATCCTTACCGAAGACGTGCTACTGATCAACCCGGATGATGCCGCCAAGAACAACATCGCAGAAGGCGACATGGTCTGCGTGGAAAGCCCGCGCGGCAAGGTGGACATCAAAGCCCGCATCACCGACGAGGTGAAGCCCGGCATCCTCAGCAGCACCTTCCACTTCCGGAGATCATGCTCAATATCATCACCAGCGATGTACACGACACCGAGGCGCTATGCCCGGAGTATAAGGTGGTGAGCTGTCGGATACGGAAGGCGAAGAAGGGGCACACTAGGAAGGCTGGGGAGGTTAGTTTGAATACTTGAAGTAATTGGGCGTGCCCCTCGCAAAGCCTCGGGGTCCGGCTTTCCGCTGCAAGTCCGCACTCGTCGTTCCTCCTCGCTTGCGGGCTTTCCGCTGCAATCCGTCACGCGGGATTCCGTTCACTTCAGCCTTCTGTCATTCGATACACATCCCACAGCTAAACACATGGAAAAGGACGTTAACCCGGAGTTCGGAAAGGATGCCTTCAATTGCCCACTTTGCGGCGCTTATGCCAAGCAACAATGGAGCGGGGCAGACGGCTATGATATGATGACCTCCGCACACGGACACAAAGTGATGCCCACTGGTCGCATAGCGGACCTTGCATTCTCTCGTTGTGAGCGTTGTAAGCGCAATGCTGTCTGGACCACGTCAAAGAGAATCATGGTGTATCCAGACAAACCTGCAAGAACCTTTGACACGACGGAAGTTCCCAAAGAACATGCAAGCGATTATGACGAGGCTTGTGCGGTAATTCACCTCAGCCCGAAAGCAAGTGCCGCACTCCAGCCGAAGATGCTTGCAGGCTATACTTCGGGAGCAAGGGTTCTCCGCAAGAACACTAAGTGATGAGATTCAGCTTGCCTTAGACAGTGGAAAGTTACCCGGACACATCAGGACAACCTTGATGCAGTGCGCAACGTTGGCAACTTTGCGGCACATTCGCTGAAGGACACGAATTCTGGTGAAGTCTTGGAAGTCGAGGTTGGCGAAGCGGAATGAAACCTCGAAGTCCTTGAAGCGCTCTTCGATTTCTTCTATATCCAACCCATGAAAGCTAAAGAGCGCCGCGGTGCACTCAACGAAAGGCTCAAGGCTGCGGGGAAACCGGAGATGAAGTAAGCCGCTGGTGATTGCCCGCTTGAACACCGCTCAAGCCGACCTGTGGTCAATGCCGTCCATCTTCCCTTCGCCCTTACCGAGTTGTTGCTTGCGTGCCTCCGTGCGCACCTTGTACAATCGCTCGTTAAACCCGCCGTTCTGTTCGGAAGGCCCGGCCGGTCTGTCTGCCGAAGATTGAGGCTTTGCAGTTGGTGGTCACTGAGCCCAAAGGCCACTGCCACGTTCTTCCACTACCTTAGGAGCATGGGAACGCAAAGATCATTCTGCACATAGAGAAGCTGCAGGAAGGCTTCTATCTCGCCACATCCGATTCGTTGCAGGGCTTGGTGGCAAAGGGCGTACCATAGCGGAGACTTTGGAGACCGCACGCGACGTGGCAAAGAAGCTTATCGAATCCGCTGAGCCTAATGCGAATATCAAGACCGTCGAATTCGGTGATAATTTCGACTATCCACTGGTGGTCGGTCTCTGATGGGTCGGCTCGGAGGTTTCCGCTACCGTGAGATCGTTTCTCGGTTGAAGCGCTTCGGGTTCACCTTCCACCGTCAAGCGGCGTGAAGTCATGAGATCTGGTATTGCGAACAGACGAAACGGTATACCACGATTCCCAACCACAGCGGTGACATCCCGGAAGGAACGCTGCGGGCTATCCTGAAGCAAGCAGGTGTTGATGCGGAAGAGTTCCTCAAGAGCAAATGAGGGTCCTTCCTATGATCTACGATCCGTGCAGAGCTACTTCACCTCCCTTCGCCCTTAATAGGTTACTGTTTGCGCGTTCAGTGCGCACTAGCCCAAAGGCTACGTTGGCCGAGCAATACACACCCCGGTTTCACTGACCACCTCGTACTACCATGAAACTTCGCTCTTGGTTCCTGTTGCCCCCCGCAGCACGGATGTGGTAAAGACCAGGGGCCAGGTCACTTACTTCGATGTTCATGCGATCGGCCCCAGTGCTGCGCTCGTGCATCACACACTGGCCCTGGGCGTTGAAGATCCAGAATTCCTTTGCGGCACCTCGCGGGAACTCCACCACGAGCACATCATCGGCCGGTACAGGGTAGATCGCTCCGATCAGATCGATCTCCTTTTGGGGCACACTGTTCTGCAAACAACCAGAAGGCAGAAATGCGCAGGTGCTACCCTGGGTAGCGAAGATCAACTCGACCACGTCCATGTTCACAGGCTGTGTGCCACTGTTGTTCGACGGTTCACCCGCGCTGTTGTAATACAGGTTTATGTCTCCGAAACCGATCAGCCCTCCATTGTTCCCGGGTAGATCGCCGGGTAGGAACCGGAAACCGAAATTGCCACATACACTGATGTTCGGAGTTGCTCCCGCAAGGTTAGCGGTCGCCATCAGGGCATTCGCTGTCGGCAGGCCGTCCATGCACTTGTACGCGTTGCCTGTAACGTCAATACAATCCAGTAACGATTCCGCTTCCCATCCCGGTAGCTCCGACAACCCCGAAAAGGCGATATTCGGTTCACTATTCGGCGTTACCGTCAAGCCGGTAACGGCACTTACAATGTTAGCGGCGCTTATTGAGGAGGTAGTACAACAATCCACCTCATACTGTAACAGCACTTTTCCGCCATCGCCGATGAATTCCTGCACCTGCGTGGCTAGGGTCGTCCGGTCCATATCACCAAAGAAACACAGCCAGTCGTACCCGTTCTCCGGGTCGATGCATGTAGACACGAAGTCCGCAGGAAGAGTGAAGGCACCTATCGCGGATACATCCACCGTATGGCCCAAACTCTGGATCGCGGCAATGAGCGGTGCGTCCGCAGAATTATAGCCGGTGGTGTTCATGATGTAAACACGATCGGCATTTGCGTGTGTAGCAAAAGCGAAAGCGCATGCTGTCAATACACAGGTCCGTACGTAGCGAGCGTTCATCTACAATGGTTTTGGTGGTACCAATCTACTGCGATCCCGAATGCCCGGAGAGCGGGGTACCGGAAATATTATGAACTTCTGATGGGTGCGGAAGCTCATCTCACTTCCGGTTCCCCTCCCCATCTTCGCACCATGCACTTCTTCGTCATCGCCTCCGTGTTGGTCGTGGTCGTGGCCTGCTCGCCCTGTTCCGATCGGTTTCCGGACCACCTATGGAAGTGAAAAACGACGAGCGACCTGCGGCACAAGAACCGAACACTGACCCAACAGGGTATTGGATCCTGACGGAGTTCCACGACAGCATTATGGCGCATCGCCGCATCGGGGCCTTTCGGATGCGGCCTCCGCTATGGTCACACTTGCTGTTGAACGTGGATACCGATTCGCGCTATGTGAAACGTGCACGGTAGGAATTGTTCGATCAGGTGGACATCTTGATCTGTTGTAGATCTTCTAAGTCAGCGATTAATGGTCGGTACAGATATTAGAAGCCTTGCCAACGCACAAACCCCGACAAAGCCGGGGCGTATGCATTCCATCTATTGGTCCGCTAAGAACTTGTCTCGCTTTGGGTACAAGTGTTGTGGCCATTGCGATACCAGCCATGCGTTCTTGGGCCCATGCTGAAGTACAGCGTTGCGAAGGTGGCGGCTGCGAAGAGCAGCATTATCCAGGTGCGTCGTGTTCTCATCTGTTAGGCTGTGGTTGCGTTTCTGGCTTGGTCTGCTTGCCATGTTCCGCGGTGCCTGCTGCCGCAACGGCCACCGAATTGGGCGCGTTGCTCATCGCTCATCTGCGCCCAGGCCATGCGCATGTGTTGCCTGCGTCCGCCCCAGACCAGTCGGAAGAAGAGCCCGGCCAGTAGGAAGAAGCCCAACATGGGAAACAGGAAAGGGAAAAAGTAAAGTGCAGCGCCTGCGATCACACCTCCGAGCGCTAACCTCCGTATCGGTGTCCGGTAGGGTTGATAGTTCGTGTCCATGTGAAGGTGGACGGATGGCTCGGCGAATTACTTCAAACTGATCGAAAATAATTCAGCATGGTCCGCAACGTTCGCGCCAACGCGCCTTCATGGTCTGGCGTTCTTCATCGGTCATGCTCTTCCAACGTTCGCGCCAAGGTGGGCCTTGCGATCCCTTCGGACCACCATTACGTCCCCAGCGTCCGCGACCGAAGCCGCCGAAGAGGATTCGACTAAGCACGAGCAGACCGAGTGCTTTCCAAAACGTGAGTTGTGCCCAGCCAGTGAGATCGGGCAAGATCGCATTCCACAGGAACATGACAACAACCGCCATGAGCAAGCCCGCGCCGATGAAGAGGAATGGAAAGAAGTAGTGGACGCTTGAATGGGATCATGGTCGTTCGGTATTAACGGGCGGTGTGCCCAGTAGTTCGTGATAGGTGCTGCGCAAGTGTTCGCGCAATTTATTTACGGCGTAACGCTTGCGTGAAATGATGGTCTTGAGGGGTTCGCCCTTTTCATCGGCAATGGACTGCAACGTTTCATCTTCCAACTCGTTGCGGACGAAAACTTCGCGTTGCACTTCGGGAAGTTTGTCCAAACCGATCATGAGCTCTTCCCAGAAAATGCGTTTCAAATCTGCTAGATCGGGGTCGTTGTCGTCGGCCAAAAGGATGTCCTGAAAGCCGATGCCTTCATCGTCATCTTCGAGATGAAGATCCTCCAACGCGGTAGTGGTCTTCTTCCGGTAACGGTCGGTGATCTTGTTGCGAGCGACGCGAAAAAGCCACGCACCCACTTGTTCGATCGCTTCGAGTTCGGGTTGCGAAGCGAGTTGAAGCCAGACATCCTGGAGCACATCTTCGGCATCGTCACGCGTGCGCACACGGCCGCGGATAAAGGCCAACAGGCCACGACCGTAGCGTTGCACTACACCAGCTATGCTTCGCTCGTTCGCCACTTCCCGTACAAAGATGGTGCTCACTTTTAGGAAGACGAACGGAGCTAGGAAATACTCTTCCACCAGTCCGAATATGCTAAACCGTCAGTGTCAACTCTTACACGATCTCCTTGGCATGTAGTGGGATCAAAGAGGGTCTCGTTCAGTGGCATGGCGAACGCTGTACCGGGCAAAGAACCTATGCCACGGCCACCGAGCGATCCAACAACCACCGCTCCCCATCCTCCGGACGTTCGAAGAATTGCAACGCGAAGGGCGAAGTGGCACCTGCACCATCCACGATCCGGTCCAACGGGGCGCGGTACAGGTCTAAGTTGCTGGGTACAATGGCCATGCACTTCAACCCCGCTTCGAAGATGCGCGGTGTCCAAGTGACCTTTATCCATTCTTCATCCGCAGGCATCAACATGGTCAGTGTACGTGAATCCGAAAGCCAATAACGCAGACCATATTGGACCACTTGCATGTGAGCTTGGATAAGGATCCGGCGAACGACCTCGCTGGATGCTTGCTCCCGCCAAGTCAATCGGAACATGGAATTGCCGAGATCCACCTCGACCAAGGCATGTTCATCGTCACGTATCACAAAGGTGTACATAGCGTGATGGTGTTGGTCTTGGAACGAAGGTACTTGCTAGGCCTCCCATTCTGCAATACCTAAAACAGGTATAGCGTCCACGTTCTTCTTTTGAAGGACTCGCCGGTCACGTTCAATTGCTGCGAGTCCCAAAATGGTTCACTTACTTCTAGTGCGTTGTGGTGTACCCTTCCACCAATGGGATCGCAATTGCCATCCTGGATGCTACGCAAGCCTCTCTGGATCCAACCCACATCAATACCTTGGCGGCCTTATCGATCTCGTGAAAAAGACAACACTCATCGCCCACCTGCGCACCACCTTGCTGGAGCGGGTCGCTGCTACGGAAGTCGAGCTTGCATCCACCCTTGCCGCCCGCAACAGCGATACCAAGAGCAGTGCTGGGGACAAGCACGAAGTAGGCCGCGCAATGGTGCAACAGGAGTTGGATCAATTGGAGGCCCAGTTGGCCAAGACACGAGCGTTGCTCCAGGAACTGGACCGTGTTCCGTTGGAGCGCAATTTTGATCATGTGGCCTTTGGCAGTTTCGTTTCCACCGACCAAGGGAGCTACTTTATTGCGATCGGTCTGGGCGCGTTGGAACTCAACGGAGAGAAGTGCTATGTGATCTCAATAGCCTCACCGATCGGGCAGGCAATGCAGGGGAAGATCGAGGGCGATGAGGTATTCTTCAATGGCAAAATGATCCGCCTTCTTTCCATTCGCTGAAGCTGGATCCAGATCACGTTCGAGCTCAATGGACCGTTGACCCCTACCCGGATGCGTCGTGCATTCACCCATTCGCACTGGTCGTTGAAGGTGGATCGCATTCTACCCAATGACAGCCCCATCGGGTAGCTCCTTGTACAGGTCAATAAACATGTTAAGCCTATGTAAAGTGAATGTGATGCTTGGCTGTCGGCTTGGTCCGGATGCCGAATTGTAACGATCTTGGCACCATGGGAATGATCACCATAGCGCAAACAACTCCTCCAATGGATGAGGTCAGCGCGCTAGGTGTGCTGGAACATGTAGCTGCGAACGCAAGGCGCGGAACATCCTTCGAACCCGGTTCCTTGGAGGTTGTGCGTTTGGTACGCGAGATCAGTCGATCGGACATGAGCGCACCTTCCGTGACCTTGGTTTTCAGCGCACGCCCTGCGAGCAAACGGAGCGTTGTGGACCAAGTACACTTCAATTTTCTTGAACCAGGCAAGTCGATACCTGCATCGACCTTGGACACGGAGACGGCTTCGATCCACTTGTATTATCCGAAAGAAGAACTGGAACCGGTGCTGCTCGCTTTGCGTTCACGACGTGACCGGTTCTGCTATTTCTGGCAAGCCGCGGATCGTAGTCGGATGCGTGCTTGGTTGTTCACTCCCCACGATCAGCCCCGGCTCTCTTCCCCGGGGCGGGGCGGACCTTGCGCTTCTGCAAGGATCGCAGCGATGAATCCGGCCTTGCCTTTTGTGTATGCCGCGCGGTCATTCGGGTAACGGAAAGCCAGGTCATGTTTCAGTACTTCATAACGCGCAACGGCTTCAGGGTGGGCCCTAAGGTGATCACGAAAGATGAGCCGATCCAAACTTGCGCTGTCCGGTTCGATCACATGTAGATGATGCGTGCGGTCCCCGTGGGCGTTACGCTTGATGAACCATGCGTAATAGGGCTGTTGCTCTCCAATGCTCTTCCGCCAAATGAATTCATAGCCCGCATCGACGAGTACCGGTACCACTTCCTTCCGAACGCGTTGCAGATCGTTCACTTCCACTTGGATGTCGATGGTCGGTTTCGCGCTCGACCCGGGAACTGCTGTGCTACCGATGTGCTCGATACGTTGGACCAGGTCCGCTGGCAAGACCTCTTCCAAGAACCTCTGTTCTTGGCGGAATGTCAAAGCCCATTCCGGATCGTAAGGCAGCATGTGAACGCGCTCCTGCATCAGCTCCTGCAAGCGAGCCTCCATATCCTTCACCGAGTCATTCATTTTACGGCCGTGTAATCGTTGTAACGCTCATCGCGGGCGAACCCTATCAATCGCATGCCTCGCTCGCGTGCCAGCTGCACGGCCAGGGTACTGGGCGCACCAACCGAGATCATCATGGGTATGCCTGCCACTGCACATTTTTGCACCAGTTCAAAACCAGCACGACCACTAACGACCATGACCGTCCCTTCAGTTGGCAGCGCACCTTGCAACACCACTCCGATCACCTTGTCCACCGCATTGTGCCTACCGATGTCCTCTCGCAAGACCAACAAGTCACCTGCAGTGTTGAACAACGCCGCCGCGTGGATCCCTCCCGTATGCTTGAAGATCGTTTGCGCGGTACGCATTCGTTCGGGCAATGAGGTGATCAGTGCGTGAGCGAGGTCAGGGATCACTCCAATGGTCCTTGTACACGTTACGTTAACTGCATCGATGCTGGTCTTTCCGCATACACCACAACTGCTCGTTGTATACGTGTTCCGCTGCCACTTTCCGGGATCCAATTCGACAGAAGGATGCAATTCGACCCGCACAACATTGCCCAGTTCCTCAGGCTTCACATTCTTGCAAGTCACTACGCGCAACACTTGCGCGATGTCGTCGATCAACCCTTCGCTGAACAAGAACCCGAGTGCCAGTTCGTTGTCGTGGCCCGGTGTGCGCATTGTCACGCTCATCCGAAATTCCGTGCGCGCATCTTCGGGTCCGTGGCCCAATCGGATCTCCAAAGGTTCTTCGGTAACGAGTAGATCATCCACGATGACACTTTCGTCCACCGTAGTTCGCTGGACCTTCACCGCTTCCACTGGTGCGTGCATGCCCGAAAGATACAGCGCATCAACGGCCGGTCCGCCGCCAGCAGGTGACCAGGTGATCATCAACCATGCCCACCGCTTGCATGAATGCGTAGACGATGGTGGTGCCGACAAAGGAGAATCCGGCTTTCTTCAAGTCCTTGGCCAATGCATCACTGATCGGTGTGGTGGCAGGTACTTGGCCCATTTCTGTCCAACGACCCACCTTCGGCTTGTGATCGACATGCCTCCAAAGAAAATGATCGAACGATCCTTTCCCGTTCTCCATGATCCGCAAATACGCCTGTGCGTTCTTGATCGCCGAAGCCACTTTCGCTTTGTTGCGAATAATGCCGGGATCGTTCAGCAAGCGATCCACCTCTTTTGGTCCGTACGCCGCGATCTTCTTCGCATCCCAATTGTGGAAGGCTTTCGCGTAGCTCTCTGTTCGGATCAAGATGGTGTACCAACTGAGTCCGGCCTGCGCTCCGTCCAAGACCAATTTTGCGAAGAGCTTTCGATCATCGTGCTCGGGAATGCCCCACACGGTATCGTGGTAGTTCTTGTAGATGTCGTCTTTCAAACACCATGGGCATCGATCTCGCTCTTTTGTCATGTACGTACGGAACGGACCACGAGTCCGTTCCGTGGAACGAATCTCGTGGTCCGTGACCGAGTTCGCAAGTAGTAGCCCTACTGCGCCACAACGAATCGTTCGTTCCAGAGCTTCTCTCCGGAGAGGACACGCAACATGTACGTGCCCTGTGGCAACGTTCCTTCAAATGAAAGCGTATTTCGCCAGATCGGTGGTTCCACAGCGAACCGATCCTGGTACACCAGCTTTCCGGTAGCATCGTACACGGTCACCTGCGCATCTTCCGCATCGCGGTCCAAGCCTTGGAGGTTCAGCTCCAAGTTGGTCCCGTTGTTCGCATTCGGCCAGATCAAGAGGCTTTGTTCGGCAACGGGTGCATCGAGGTTCGAAGTGCCTCCTTCCGGAGCAACATTGGGCGCGATCGTGAGCAAACATTCAGCACCCCAAGGACACCACGTGCTTGCGTTGTTGCGACTCGCACGCACCCTTACACGATAGGTTTGACCGGGAACCAATGCAGGTGTGGTCCAATATAAGGTGCGCACATAAGTCGTGCCTTGGATGATATAGTAATATGAGCCTTCAAGATTCCGGAATTCGAACTGATAATTGGTTGCACCCGAAACCGGTTGTGCAACCACAAAACCGGTGCGTGCCCTCGTTACACCACAGGAGAAGAATTGATGGCCGGGAATGTCCAACAACTTGGTAACAGGACAGATCTCCGGTGCCGGTAACACTTTGAAACGGCAGGCAGGGCCCCATGCATTGTTCACCCCGTTCACGCGACCACGGATACGCACGTTCAGCACTTTGTTCGTGGGGATCTGGTCAGTAAAGGGGAACCAACTAAGGCGCTGGTAACAGGCGCGCAAGGCACCACCGCCATAGCCGCCAGTGGTGGCGTGGTTCCGGAATTTCCGCTGTGAATAGGAACCATCTGGATCGAAGAACCAGAATTCATATCCATCGTCCGTTTGATCGCCGACGCCCCATTGTGCGCTTACGGCTGCGACCGGAGATGCGATCATGAAATCATTCGGAACGAAGTTCATCTTGTCACAGTTGGACACGATCACGCGATCCGGGCTCAGAGGCAAGCAGAAGCGTTCAGCATTCGCCAAGCTGCTTTCACTTGCGAAAACACCATCGTTGCTGTCATCGATGATCCGGTTTCCCGCTTGGTCACGCAAAACATAACCACCGGTCGACATTCCATCGCCGGCGCTGTCCAGTACGCGCAACCGGATACAACTATTGGGTACGCAGCAAGAGGCCGTAACAGTGGAATTATTGCTGTAGCCTGAGCCGGAACATAAAGGATACGTAACCCCTTCACCGACCAATTCCCAACTCGTTTGTGCTCCGGACCCGTCGGTGGTCAGCGTCAGTGCGATCGTATCATCGCAACCCGTTTGTAATCGAATGATCCGGTTCTTCGCTCCTCCGTTGAACAAGGTAAAACCACCTGCTACGGTAACCTTTCCTTCCGGCTGCCATGTGACCGCATACACCCAGTTGTTGAAGGTGCTGCCCGTAACGAACGAAGCATCCAATGTGCCATTCGGGTTCAGTCGTACCAAGCGACCACGCGTCGCTCCGTTGTATGTTAAGAAGTCGCCACCGGCGAGGATCTTTCCATCGCCTTGCAGTGCGAAGGTGTATACCCAGCTATTGAACCCGGTACCGGTGGTGAACAACGCATCAATTGATCCATTCGGCATGATCCGGGCGATCCGGTTGGCAGTCGTTCCGTTGTAAGTCGTGAACAAGCCACCGATAAGGATCTTGCCATCGCGCTGATGTGCAACCACATAAGGTGCACCGTTCACGCCAGTGCCCGGAGTGAACCCGGTATCGACCGTACCATCCACGTTCACCCGTGCAATTCCAGCGCGTGTTGTTCCATTCACTGACGTGAAGGAACCAACCACCACTAAACGCCCCTGATCGTCGAGCGAGGCCGAATAAATGTCTCCGTTGGTCCCTGTGCCGATCGCGTAGGTCGCGTCCAACGAACCATCGTTGTTCAGCCGCACCAAGCGCCCTGCACCACTCCCATTGTATTGGGTGAAGGTTCCGACCACGATGACCTGGCCATTTGACTGCATCAGGATCGAGTTCACATTGCCACCCGAGAAGCCGGCACCCATAACGAAGGTAGGATCCAGTGCGCCGGTGCTGGTGAGCCGGATCATCTTGTTCCGGAAAACACCATTGAACGAACTGAACGAACCACCGATGAGGACTTTTCCGACCGCATCGACTGCGGCGCAATTCACTTGTGCATTCGCCCCGGAACCGATCGAAAAGGTGGCATCCAAGGTGCCATTTCGGTTGATGCGGGCCACTCTGTTCTGCGCAACACTGTTGTAGGTGGTGAAGGCACCTACCAAAACCTGCTTACCGTCCGGTTGCAGTACCATGCCGAACACGCGGTTGTTGGCGCCGGTCCCTACGGTGAAGGAAGGGTCCGAACTACCGGATTGTGCCGAAGTACTTGCCACAGTGAACAGTGACAATGAGGACAGGCACACCAGCTTCCGGATGGTCCTTCTGTTCAATTTGGCGATCAATGAGCGGTGCAGGGTTCCAGTGTGCATTTGGAGTTGGTCAATAAGTAAGTCGTGAGGGTTAGGGCGCAGCACTTTGAAATTGCACTATACCTATTGTACGGATCGCCGAAAGCAAAGTTTCGTTCGACGAATGCCACAAGTTCGTGACACCTTCTCCTTTCCAACTATTCCGAGGCGCGAACATGTATCGATCGGCCATACCCACGGCCTAACGGCCAGTGAGACCTTCGAGAAGAGAAAGATGACCGTAAAAACAAATGACCGGGTAAGGATCATTCCCCACCCGGTCATTTGTAGTAGATAAGCTCCTTAGCGTGTTACCACAAAGCGCTGGTGCCAGCTCTTTTCGCCCACGCGGACCTGAATGATGTAATGACCCTGATCAAGTGTATTAGAGAACTCCAACTTGGTGCGCCATTCCGGCGCCTCTATGCCAAAGCGCTGCTCATGCACGCATTGGCCGTTGGACCCATAGACCGTCACTTCAGCGAGATGATCGTTCTCATCCAAGTCGGGGATCAACAACTCCATCCGATCGCCCGCATTCGGGTTGGGCCAAACCTGTATGTCCTGGTCACCGCCAACGTCAGCGAAAGACAGTCCACCATTGGGTTCCAGCATCGATGCGGAGATCGTTATCGTACAGGTCTCGCCCCATGGACACCACGTTGCTCCATTGTCCAAGCTCACCCTAACGCGAACATCGTAGGTGTGCCCGGTAAGCAAGGCTGGCGATGCCCAGTTGAGATACCGGTGATAGTTGTTGGACTGGATGGTGTAGGAATAAGAATCCGCGGTGTTCACGAATTCGAAATCGTACTTGGTGGCACCAAGTACAGGGAGGGCCGTGACATACTGCTTCCGCGACCGGGTCACGCCGCAAGAGAAATAGCGATTGCCTGGAATGTCCATCAAGCGGGAGAGCGGGCAATAAGCCGCATCCACTTTGAAGGTGCATGCGGGGCCCCAAGCATTGTTGACACCATTCACCCGGCCACGAACACGAACGTTCAACTTCACACCGGTGGGGATAGGATCCACGGCAGGCGTCCAACTCAAACGCTTGTGGCAGGCGCGCAATTCGTTTACGCCATAACCATCGCTCGTAGCATGGCTGCGGAACTTGCGCACGGAATAGGTGCCGTCCGGATCGAAGAACCAGAATTCGTACCCGTCATCCGTTTGATCGCCCACGCCGAATTGCGCAGATACCGCAGGTATTTCCGAAGCGACCATGTAGTTGTTCGGCAAGAAGTCCAACTTGTCGCAATCGTACGTGATCACGCGATCAGTGCTCATGGGCACGCAGAAAACACCTCCACCGGCAATGCTGCTTTCGTTCGTGAACACGCCATCGCCCAAGTTGTCTATGATGCGCGCGCCACTTCCGTTGGTGAGCATGTATCCGCCACTGCCCATGCCATCACCCGCAGAGTCGAACACACGCAACCGGTAGCAGCCATCCGCCACGCAGCACTGTTCCACAGCGGTCGCGAAGTTGCCATAGCCTGAACCGGAGCACGCCGCGTACGCGAAGCCTTCGGGCTGGATCTCCCAACTGGTTTCCGCACCTGCACCATTGGTATTGATGGTCAACTGCAGGGTCTCTGTGCATCCCGTGCTCAACCGGATCAAGCGATTCCGCGCGCTTCCGTTGTAGGAGGTGAAACCACCTGCTACCGTTACCCTGCCTTCATTATGGTACGCGATGGCATATACCCAATTGTTGAATGTGGTACCGGTCGTGAACCCGGTATCGAGCGTGCCGTTCGTGTTCAATCGAACCATTCGGTTACGCGTTACACCGTTGTAGGTCATGAAATCACCACCGATCAAGATCTTGCCATCGGGCTGGAAGGCGATCACATAGGGCCAAGAGTTGAAGCCTGTTCCCGTGGAGAAGGTTCCATCCAATGCGCCCGTACTGGTCAAACGCGCGATACGTGTCGCGCTCGTTCCGTTGTAGGTGGTGAACAGACCACCAATAACGATCTTGCCATCGGGTTGGTTGCCGATGCAGAAGACCGCATTGTTCGTTCCTGTGCCCACGCTCAAGGTGCCATCGATAGTTCCGTTCGTATTGATCCGTGCAACGCCTTGGCTCGATGTCCCATTGTAGGTCGAAAAGGTTCCGCCGATCACGAACTTGCCATTCACGTCCAATGCGCCGTGGTAGATATCACTATTCGTTCCCGTACCGGTTACATACCCGACATCGCGCGTACCATTGGTATTCAGCCTTACAATACGATTTTCGGTGGTGCCGTTGTAAGAGGTGAACGTACCGACCACCAAGATCTTTCCATCTGCTTGTACGGCGATCGCATTCACGTTACCACCTGCGAAGCCCGTTCCGATACTAAAGGTGCCGTCCAGCGTACCATTGCTGTTCAACCTCGCGATCTTGTTCAACGTGGTACCATTATAATCGGTGAACGAACCACCAATTAGGATCTTACCCGATCCATCTATCACTACCGCGTTCACCTGTCCGTTGGCTCCTGTCCCTACCGTGAAGGTGCCATCCAAGGCTCCACTGCGGTTGATCCGGGCAACCCGATTGATCACAGTACCATTGTAATCCGTGAACGCCCCTACGATGACCTGCTTGCCATTATTCTGAGAGGCCATTCCGAAGACCCTTCCGTTCGCCCCTGTTCCAATGGAAAAAGTAGCGTCGATGGAACCGGCCTGTCCTGCTACTTGTTGCCAAGGAGCTAGTAAAACCAAGCAGAAGAGCCATATCCAGCGCATTGGGTGAAGATCTACGTCATGGATCGCGGCGTGCATTTTTATCGTATTCATGGTGGTGGGGTTTGGCGGTAATACGGTATGTAGACGGACCAAATGTATGATGGATGCGTTTGATCTGTTATTTATTCTGACATAAAGTTATCGACCGGATATACACCTACCGCCAATGGCTCGTTTCGTTCCTTTGTGACATGGGAGGATCGCTTATTGATAGCCACAAGCGTGTACACCGTAGCCTGCGCATCAGCGTGGTGGACAAGTGCGACCTGCGCTGCACCTATTGCATGCCCGAGGATCAATTGTTCCTGCCGAAGAAGGACCTTATGACGCGCGAAGAGATCGAAACGATCGCTCGGCTCTTCGTTGAACGTTACGGGATCACCAAGATCCGGATAACAGGAGGTGAACCGTTGGTTCGGCCAGATACTGTGGACATCGTTCGGGACCTCATCGCCCTGCATGTGAAGGTGGGGATTACCACCAATGCACTTTCGCTCCACAAGCACATCGATGAATTGATCGATGCCGGGTTGAAGAGCGTGAACGTGAGCTTGGACACCTTCGATGCTGAACGCTTCAAGAAGATCACACGGCGCGATGGATTCCGGATCGTACACGGGAACATCCTGCTTGCACTAGAACGAGGCTTGCGGGTGAAGGTGAACATGGTAGTGATGCGCGGCGTGAACGACGATGAATTGTTGCGCTTCGTGGACCTGACCCGCGAACATGATCTGCACGTTCGCTTCATTGAGTTCATGCCATTCGCAGGGAACAAATGGGGTCGCGAACGGGTGTACACCTATTCTGAAATGTTGGGTCACATCGGCAGCGTGCATTCCTTCGAGAAATTGGACGACGATCCGCACAGCACCGCGAAGGCCTATCGTGTGCCAGGTTGGAAAGGCACCTTCGCCGTGATCAGTACCGTTACCGAACCCTTCTGTGGCAATTGTGACCGCTTGCGCCTTACTGCAGAAGGCAAAATGCGCAACTGCCTTTTCTCACGCGATGAGACCGACCTGCTCACGGCATTGCGCAACGGTGAAGACCTTGCTCCATTGATCGAAGCGAACGTATTGGGGAAACACGCGATGCTCGGCGGCTTACCGCAATTCAAACCGGAATGCGAAGAAGAAGTGTTGCACGACCTGAGCACACGACCGATGGTGAGCATTGGCGGTTGATCCTTTCGGTTCCCGCTGATCACGTCTCCAACTCGTAGTAGATCTTGTAGAATTTCCGTCCACCATCGTCCACGCCGTGCTCGATCTTGTTGCGGTCGCCGTGGATGTAGATGTGGAAGTTCTTGTCCAACTTGAGCACGGTCTTGAAGATGCGTGCTTGCCGTTTCACCGCGTGGGAAGAGATCTCGAAGTTATCGTCGAGCTCCATGCCGTGGCTCTCTTGGAACTGTTCCCCGAACTTTTGGAAAGAGCCCATTACGCTCTCCTCTTGGAACACCTCTTGCGCGAAGGCATTCTTGTCGAATTCTGAATTGTCCTTGAAGTACTGTACCGAACGGTTGAGCAGATCGATCTGGTCGGCCTTGGGGATCTCGAAGTCCTGCGGAAGCTTTTCCGTGATGAACGACTTGGTCATCTCCAGCACACTGCTCGTGCTGTTCACATTGTCTCGCTTCAACCGGTGACCGATAAAATCCTGTTGCCATGACGGGTTGTGCGAGCGATCGTCGATCATGAACAACGTGTATCCTTTCTTGGTGAAGACCACCAAGCACGCCATGTTCGGCTTGGTAGTGCCCAACCCGCGTTTCAATTGCATGCCCAGCTCCTTGCCCTTCACCTTGCTTTCGATGAAGACTTCCTTCTCATCGAACTTGTAGATCCCGACGGCCTCGTACATCGAAGTGCCCAACACCACATGGCTGAATTTCACAACGAAAAGGTCGCCGCCCTTGATCGCGTGGTTCTCTGATGCGTTGATCAAATGGTTCGCAATGGCCGTTGAAGCAGATACCAGGTCATCTCCTGTTTCGATCGCCTTGCACACGGCATGGAGCACATTCTCCTTCCCGTCGATCTCCGGTGCGAACTCCAAGGTCTGAGCCATGGAAGCGAACGGCCGCAGGAATAGCTTCCGCAGAAACTCTTGCTCCTCCGGGCCTTGCAACACGGCACTGTGGTCACTGAACACACTTTCCGCGCTGTTCGCACCAATACGGTGGAGCACGAACTCATCCACCATCGATTCTTTTCCGTCTATCATCCTTGATGTTGCTTCCTATCGAACCTTTTTCGAGCTGGCAAAAATACCTGGACACTATTGCCCATGCCGAAACGCCATTTCCTGCACTTTCACCACGTGCAATACGAACGGAAAGAGTGCATCCATTGTCTCTTGCGCTCCACGTGTGGATCCCGGCAGCGTGATCACCAAGGTGCGACCGATCATGCCTGCGATCCCTCGGCTCATCATGGCCAGGGGCATTCGCGCTTGGCCATACGCGCGAGCGGCTTCCATGATACCGGGAACTTCGCGATCCAGCAACGGGGCAATGGCTTCGGGCGTAATGTCGCGCGGAGATAGGCCAGTGCCGCCCGTGGTGAGGATGAGGTCGTAGCCTTCACCAGCCCACGCTTTTACTTGTGCCGTGATCTGCTCCGGTTCATCAGGAACGACCGTTGTACCGGAACATGCAACCCCCAACTTCCCCAACCTCTCAACCACTTCAACTCCGCCCCTATCTTCTTTCTTCCCTGCAGCAACTCCATCACTGATCACCAACACTGCCGCTTTCACGGGTGTTCCGAAACGGTCCTTCCAATCGCTTTTGCCACCCTTCTTCTCCACCAACCGAATGCTTCCGATGGTGACCCCCTTGTCGATCGGCTTGAGCATGTCGTAGATCGTGAGCGCGGCCACACTTGCCCCGTGCATCGCTTCCACCTCCACACCGGTGCGGTAGATCGTTCGAACGCGCATACGCACTTCGATCTCCATGTCGCGCACTTGGAAAGTACACTCGGCATGTTCGATCGGCAACGGATGACAATCCGGGATCAACTCGTACGTCTTCTTCACCCCGAACAAGGCAGCGACGCGCGCACTTTCCAGCACATTCCCCTTGGGGACACGGCCTTCCTTCACCGCAAGGATCGTCGCAGGATCACTCACGGTTACGATGGCCGATGCGATGGCCTCACGCAAAGTGGTGGGTTTATGGGTGATGTCGATCATGGGTTTGCAGAAGACCGCTTAGGCGCGAAGGCGCAGAGAAGATGAGAAGGAACTGGCCGTATCATGTGTTGCGTTTCCATTGATGGGTGTTGTCCACGAAGATCTCTTTTCCGAAGATGGGCAGTTCCGATTTGATCCGATCCACGACGTATGCAACTGCTTCACGTGCCTGTTGGCGATGCTTGGAACTGGCAAAGACCATGAAGCACAATTGACCGACAGGGATCGTTCCGAGGCTGTGGTGTACGTGCAAGCAGGTCATTTCCGGCCAACGCACGAAGGCTTCTTCGCGGATCGCGGTCATTGTCTCCAATGCCATTTCGCGGTAGGCGGTGTATTCGATCGCGATAACGACGTTATTGGGCGGACGATCGTCCGCCCCTACAACGTCTGCGCGTATTTGCCCGAGGAAGATCTCGTGCGCACCGATGTCCTGGCGCGTTGCGTGTTTCGCGATGCTGGTGCCGACGAACGATGGATCGATCGGCCCATCCACGAAAATGTCCTTCACTTTATGTTGCCTGACTTCACTCATCCGCCTGCGAATGGGGGTAATACAGCGATCTCTTCCGTTCCATTCAATGCACGATCTGCGAGCACTACCGCACGGTCCACGGCAATGGCATAGCTCATACGATCAAGGTCCGGTATGCGCGCGGTCAAAGCGGTGCGCAATTCTGAAAGCGATGTTGCACTGATCTGGACCCGATCCGTATTGGCCTTTTCGGCGATCATTCCAAAGAGCAATACTTCCATCGTTCAAAGATCGGCAGGAGCGTTGATGTTCCGGAACAGGTCCGCTGGCCAGCCTTCTTCGCCCGGGCAGATCTGTGCGTACGTGGCATTCACTTTCTCCAACGCGTCGGTTACTTTCCATTTGCCCTGTGCAATACATGCTTCGAACGTTGCCCTGCACCGCCTGTGGTATCCTGCGACGAGTGGTTCCATTTTTCCATCGCACACGGGAACGAATGCATCGCGCTCCATTGTGAGTCCAACTTTGATGCGTTCAAATAAGCTCCCGTTCACATGCGGCATGTCCACGGCCAATACGATCACACGATCATGCAACGCATAATGCAACGCGGTGGAAATACCCCCCAGTGGACCAATGCCCGGCACATCGTCCGGGAAAACGAACGGTCCAACGTGGCCATATTTTTCCGGATCGCCCACCACGAGCAGGTCGTTCACATGGGGTTGCAAAATGTCCAAGGCACGGTCCAATAACGTGCGACCATCCATCTCGACCATGGCCTTATCACGACCCATGCGCGAGCTTCTTCCACCGGCAAGGACCACACCCGTCCAGCCATTGCCGGTCTGCCATGGGTTGTTGGGTTGCGCGAAAGGATCCATCATGACAGGGGGTAGAATTGAACGGGATCATTCTGTGCCCAGTGGCTGCGATCCGCCGGAAGGTACACCAGTGCATTGGCATCGATCAGTGAGCGAAGCATGTGCGAACCTTCATCGCGCAGCAATTCGATGGCTCCATTGGCGATTCGCGCCGCGCGGAATTCCGCTCGATCGCCTTTCTTCTCTACCGCTTCGGTAAGCGGTGATCGCTCGCAATAGGACCATGGTATACCCGCCATGGCGCGAAGAAATGGCAACACGTACACGAAGCACAAGACGAACACCGCACGTGGATTGCCAGGTAACCCGATGACCGGTGTTGTACCGAGTTGCGCAAAGAGCATGGGCTTTCCGGGTTTCTGCTGAACACCGTGGAAACGAATTTCCGCTTGGAGATCGTTCAATACGCGCGCGACAAGATCGTGATCACCCACCGAAACACCACCTGTGGTCAATACCAGATCGTACTGATCGGCACCGCTACTGAACTGCTGTGAAAGTGCGGCGATGGTGTCCTTGGCATGCACCACATCGATCTTCGCATAGGCTGAAAGTATCGAGACCAACAGCACATCGTTGCTGCTGAAGATCTTCCCGGGTGCGGGGTGATCGACCTCGGTGAATTCATCGCCGGTAACGATCACGAGAACATTCGGTCTTTTAGCAACTTCAACCATGCCAACGCCAACAGAAGCTAACAACCCGATCGCTGCTGCGTTCAGTGTGATGCCTGCTGGCAAGAGCACATCCCCGTTGCGTACTTGTTCCGCTTGGCGGCGGATATTGCCCCCGTTGTGCAACCGCTCATCGGTGTGTGAAATGCGATCGCCGATGCGTTCAACGAACTCTTGCATCACCACGGCTTCGGCACCTTCCGGAACGATGGCACCAGTAAATATTCGCACCGATTCATCTTCTGTCAACGCACGATCGAACACGGATCCCGCGGCCACTTCGCCGATAACTTCCCACTCATTGTGAGTTGTCAATGCCAAGGCATAACCATCCACCGCGCTCATATCGAACAACGGATGATCATGCGGTGCTTTCACTTCACGTGAAGTACATCGACCGGTCGCTTCCGACACCGCTATCATTTCAGCCGGTAGCCTAATGACAGCTTGCCGCATCTGCACTGTAGCTTGTTCCACCGTGATCATGTAAAGAACAATTTGAACGAAGCCAACAGCAAAACACCACCAAGCACTTGGCGCAACCGCGTTTCGCTGTAACGTTGTGCGCCTACATAAGCACCAATGGCACCACCGACCAATACCGCACCGATCCACAAAAGGTGTTGCGTGGTGACCACGGATCGAACTTCTTCCAGTCCGAACAGACCGGCCAAACTGTTCACGAAAATGAACGCTGCACTCACAGCCGCGCTTTCCTTCGCCGTGGACCAAGCGAACACCAAAAGCAATGGGCTCAACAGAATGCCACCACCAATGCCGATCATGCCACTGACAAGACCGAGGAACGCACCAATGACCAAGGCCAAGAGCAATGGCGGCATGCGCGTTCCCTCTTTGCCGTTCCCGAAAATGCCGAACAACCGTGCAACAGCGATCAACAGGCAAACGGCGAGCACGCGTTTGTAGACCAGCGTGTCCAACTGAACGTGGGCACCCAACCATGCGAACGGCACGGAAGCCAATGCGAAAGGCCAGAACAGCCGCCAATTGAAATGTCCAGCTCGCGCGAACTGTGCAAAGGCCATGGCGCTCACTACCAAGTTCAATATCAACGCCGTGGGCCGCATAACGTCACTGGAGAAGCCCAGCACTGCCATGAGCGCGAGGTAACCACTCGCACCGCCATGCCCGACGCTGGCATAGAGAAATGCGACGAGCAGCAAGAGTAAGGGGAGCCAAGGTTCCATTAAACGTGACGTTGGGGTCTCGTCGGCGAGTCCATGATCTCACCACCAGTCGGACCCATGATGCGCATCCAACGGCCGTTTGCGATATCCAAAAGATCCATCATACCAGCGTGACCGTGGCCACCGCGCAACAGGTCTTCGATACGCAACGCCATGAGCGAGGCCGTTATAGTGGTGACCGCTGCGGGAACGATGCGCATGTCGCAACCGGTCTGTTCCTCGGCCGGGGATCCTTGGAAGAATGCGGGGTTCGATCCACTTCCCTTCACTGTTGCATCAACCGTAGTGACTTGAATTTGCATGCCGTGGACAGCACCACTGACCAGTGGGATCCCAAGTTCGGAACAGGTGCTTGCGATCAGCTTCCGAGCATCGAGATCGTCGGTGCAGTCCGCAACTAGAGCATGGTCCTTCAATAACTCAAAACAGTTGTTCGCATCGATGAATTGCGGGACCACCTCCATCTGCGATCCCAACGGAGCAACAGCTCCCATACGGTACCGCGCACAGAGCACTTTCGTCTTGCCCACGTCGCGCTGACCGTACAAAGGTTGGCGCGAAAGGTTGCGCCGTTCCACGGTGTCGCCATCGATCAATGTGATGGTATGCACAGGCAACGCAACGAGCAAGGGTAAAAGCGCACAGCCTGTGCCACCGACACCTATGACCGCGATCCGTGCATCGTGCATTCCGCTCTGGTCCCCCTCCGTGTTTTCCACGTGACCAAGGTAACAGGTGATGGACGATCTTTTTGTAGCGCCCCGATGGGGCTTCCAGCATGACGTCCCTCCCGGACTACTTGCACTCCACCGGTCCCAAAAGAAAAGCCTCCGTTCCAAATTGGAACGGAGGCTTTCGAAGCTTGAGGTGTTCGTTATTGCACCACTACGCGATGCACGCTGGAACCATTCTGGTGACGAACGTTCAGTGTGTAATCGCCGGAAGCGAGCTTGCCGAGGTCCATTGTAACGATACCGTTCTTACGGGCTGCATAATCCGCATTCACTGCCAACACAACACGGCCGGTGACGTCGAGCACATCCAAGGAAACACCACCTTCCACTTCACCCATACCAACCGAAATAAGGCCGGTGGTCGGATTCGGGAATACAGTGATCGCAGTACTGTTCGAAACCTCTTGAAGAGCTGAAGGACCAACCAACACATCCACTTGTGTGCGAGGTCCAGTGCATGAGATACCTGGGGTTTGCACTTCCACATCGTAGAAGAAGTAGTAGTACACCAATGCGTTGGTGCCCGTTGCACTGCTGCTGGTCATGCTACCCAAGGTTCCCAGTGGGTACGGGTAGGACGTTCCGCTCCCTGTGCCATCGCGCCACAACTGTGGGTTTCCCCCTACCGCACGCAGGCCATAAGGACCACCCGCCGGAACGAAGAAATTGAGATCGACCCGACTTTCTCCATTTGGGACATTGAAAACTCCGGTCGCAATAGTTGCGCCATTGCTTTGGTCGACCACTGCAAATGTGCGGTCGCCATCTCCGTTCGCATAGACCTTGGTACTGCGGATCACAAGATCCTCGTTGGCCGTGAAGATCTGGTAGTTGTCCGCGTTGGTGTGGAACTGGCCATTTGTGCTCCGGTTTGCACGAGCACCGAATTCAATAGCTCCGGCGAAATCGTTGGTTGATGAAACCCAATACGTCGTGTTGGCAAAAAGCACCGGTGTGGTGAACGTGCTTCCCGTTCCGACCGGTGTTCCACCGACAGCCTGATCGAACCATTCAATGTTCACCCCAGTTGCATCCAAGTTGGCCGTGCTGTTCAAAGGGACCGTAACATCTTCCGCAACTGGCGCATCGGGCGTAGCGAACACGACCACTTCGGTCGCAGCACTGCTAAGCGCACCACAGAAAGCGCTTTCTGTGGTAACACTATAAGAACCCGCGGTACCGACCGTGATACTTTGCGTGGTCTCTCCTGTACTCCATGAATAACCGGAATTGGATGCCTCGGTGGTAAGAACCACCGTTCCGCCTGCACAAATATCCGTTTCGCCCAAAGCGGTCACCATCGGTGTTTCATCCGGGCGCTGTGCAACGAAGAGACTTGTGTTCCCTGCGCAATCCGTTCCATCATCAATGGTGACACTGTAGTTGCCCGGTTCATCAATGGAAATGGTTTGTGTGGTTGCACCGTTGCTCCAGAGGTAGTTGAATCCTTCATTCGCGGAAAGTTCCAATGCATCACCGTTTCCGCAAAGCAGTGGCTCGGAGGCCGGGGTGATCACTGCAACTGGACTGATGCATTCCCCTTCGATCACCGTGATCGTCGCATCCGCATCCAGATCGTTGAAGGTTTCCACAAGACCGCTTGGCCATGTGATCGTTACGGTCGGCACCTGAGTTGCCGCACCTAAACCGAAGCTACAGGCGAACGTGGTCACCATTCCATAGCTCTCACCGGCTTTCACTTCGCGCACCTGGCTGCCCCATGGACCGGTGATCGTGACCCTTGCACCCACGGCATCTCGGTTACTTACCGTACCGATCAGCCGAACAGTGAACCAATGGTTGTCATTTCCGTCGTTCAACCAAAGTCGATCCGGGAAGCTAGAGGATGGAGTAATGTATCCCGAACCGTAGTTCGCGAACACATCTTGGAAACCGTCATTGTTCAGATCACCTGTGGCGAAGCTGTGCATTTCACGCGTTGATGGGAATTTTCCATCGACCTTCAAGAAGGTACCATCACCATTTCCCATAAAAAGGAAATTATCGCCCCCGGCGACCATGACATCCAAATTTCCATCATTATCGAAATCCACGAACTTGCTCTGCAGGTAGTTGCTGTTGAATTCCATTCCGCAACCCGCGGTAACTTCCGTGAAATAACCGTTGCCATCGTTCTCGAACAATTGGATCGTGGCATCGTGGTTCGTGGCCACCATGTCCAGATCACCATCATTGTCATAATCGCCGAAATCCGTGGTCCATGTCTGGTTGCGGATCTGCACTCCGTATTCGGCTGCTTGGTCCGAGTAATTGTTGTTGCCGTCATTCACGAACAACCGGTCCCAACGGCGGGGATCATCCGGGCTATTCACTCCCTGGCGGCAGTGCGCGATATACAGGTCGATATCGCCATCCCCATCAAAATCCGTGAAGCATGAACCGTAGTTGCCGCTCATATCACTGACCGGGTTGGTCGCCCAATTGATGTAGCTGTTGTTGCTAATGGGCACGCCGCTTGTATTGGTGAGCCACAAGTTTGACGGGCCGGTGTCACCACATGCGAAGACATCCAGATCACCGTCATTGTTGACATCCGCGATGCTCATCCCTTGGGTAAAGATGTTCGGTCCGTTCAGGTTGGACAACGCACTCACCCCGGGGGAAGTGATGCGCACATAATGCGTTCCATCGCCGTTACCCCCGCTCAAAACATCCTTGTGTCCATTGTTATCGATATCCGCGATCGCCCATCCCCATTGGCCCGCATTGCTGACCGCACCATAATCAACGAACGTAAAACTGCCGTCCGGATTCTGGTAATCCACTTGGCAAATATTCGCGTTGTTCAACTTGGCTATGTCGTCCAAGCCGTCCCCGTTCATATCCACCACCCCCATGCAGCCACCACTGTTCGAGGGTGTCATGAGCGATGAAGCATCCGTAAAGCTCAATTGGGCACTCGCCATAGTTGCAATGCAAACCACGGAGAGGCCGAGTGTAACGTGTTTGATCATGAAGGTGTTTTGGGGCTGGGTCGGTGTGGAAAAGATCCGGATATCTTGCACAAGGTAGTGGGACGCTGATCACTTGTCCAACAAATCGATCGGGAAGGCTGGGGTTCCTGAAGGCTTGGCGCGCGTGCCAAGTTCTGGTAGTACAACGCTTTGGCGTCTGATGCTCTCGCGATGGACCGCGTCCATGAACTCCAACACAAAAGATGGGCTGAGCCCTAGGTGTTCGGCCAATCGGTATTGCTTCTGCATGATACGCTCCCACCTTTCAGGTTGAAGGATGGCCACCATATTCTCCCGTTTGTGGTCGCCTATCCGCTCGGCGATATCCATTCGTGTTCCCAGCTTTTGGGCGATCTCATCATCCAATTGGTCGATCAGGTCCCGCAGTTCGTCCAATCGGTCCTGCATGTGTTGGTTCGGCCGCGCCTGTCGAAAGATGAGACTGTCCAACAGTGCACCATACGCTTGCGGCGTAACCTGCTGTTCCGCGTCACTGTACGCATTCTCAGGGTCAACGTGTACTTCCAACATCAAGCCGCTCAGGCCAAGGTCCAATGCCTGTTGAGCAATGGTCCCCAGCTTTTCGCGACTTCCGGCAATGTGGCTCGGATCGCACAAGATCTCCAATTCTGGGAATGCTGCCTTCAACCGGATCGGGAACTCCCACATTGGACTGTTCCGGTAAGGAGTGCGTTCGAACCAACTGAAGCCCCGGTGGATGGCCGCCAACCGCGTTACTCCCGCCCTTGCCAGCCGCTCCAATGCCCCTACCCACAATTGCAGGTCGGGATTGATCGGGTTCTTCACGAATACTGGGATGTCCACACCGCGCAATGCATCGGCCAAGGCTTGCACACTGAAGGGGTTCGGTGTCGTACGGGCTCCGATCCACAACATGTCCACACCTGCTCTCAAACAGGCTTCAACATGTTCGGAAGTGGCCACCTCTGTCATCGTCAACAATCCGGTCTCCTCCTTTGCCCGCTGCAACCAGGCTAAACCCAGCGCACCGGAACCTTCGAAATTACCGGGACGAGTGCGCGGTTTCCACAGACCCGCCCGCAAAACTTGGGCTCTACCAGAGGCGGCAATACCCCGTGCTGTTGCAACAAGCTGTTCTTCACTTTCGGCGCTGCACGGCCCTGCGATCAACAAAGGATGCGCCATCTCCAAGCCCCAAGTGGCGAACGGTCTTGGATGCAAGGTGCCCTGTGCTTGGTCGATCATTGCACAAAGGTATGGGGATGTTCCACGTCGGGAATTGGAACGACCTGTTATTTGGGGCATTGCAGAACTTACTCACCTCTTGTTCGTTCTTAGGTCATTGCCTTTCCATAACCGACCTTATTTTGTGAGGCCACGATTTCATTCCCACCTGCGTCTTTCCGATATTCGCGGTCAGAACATCATGAAAAAAGTCCTTCTTTTCCTCTCGCTCCTGTTCATTGTATTCGTTTCGTGTTCCAAGGATGAACTGGAAGAGGGCCTACCCGGCAGCCCTGCTGGCGCGGACAGGTTGGTCTTGAACGTGAATGAGTTCCCGTACACGAATCTTTCCGAGTACCGCTTCTTCAAAGGACCGATGGCCGACCAACGCCCACGCACCGGCGTTATACCTTATGAACCGATCACCGCACTGTTCACGGACTATGCCCACAAAAAGCGCTTCGTCTGGATGCCTGAAGGAAGTATGGCACACTATGCCGGCGACCATGTGATACTTGATATGCCCGATGGCACTGTATTGATCAAGAATTTCTACTACGACAACGTGGCACCGACCAATACAACGCGCATCATAGAGACCCGCATTCTGTATAAGCGGGACGGCCTTTGGGAATTCGCCGAATACGTGTGGAATGCTGAACAGACCGATGCCACTTTCAACATGTCCGGGTCCAACACTCCTATTACTTGGACCGACGAGGAAAACATGCAACAAAGCATCAATTACCGTATCCCGGCCGAGGCTGAATGCCATACCTGCCATAAGTATTCCGGCCTCAATACACCCATCGGTCCCAAACCCCAGAACCTGAACAGTACCTACCCTTATACCAGTGGTGACCGCAATCAACTGATCGAGTGGGTGCGAAATGGCTACTTGGCGAATGACATTCCAAAACGGATAAACACGACCGTCCGATGGAACGATACTTCACAGGACCTGGAGACGCGTGTACGCTCGTACTTGGACATGAATTGTGCTCACTGCCATAGCGATAACACCCACTGCGACTATCGGTCCATGCGTTTCGCTTTTTCTGAGACCACCCAACCGGAGAACCTCGGCGAGTGCGTACCACCCGATGATCCCATCGCAGAAGGACAAACACACATCGTGGCCCGCGGCAATGCAGCACGCTCGATGCTCTATTATCGGATCAATTCGACCAACGAGGCAGAACGCATGCCTCTTTTAGGACGCACCGTGGTACACCAAGAAGGGGTGGCATTGATCCAAGAATGGATCAACCAACTTTCGCCGCCTTGTCCGTAGTGAAATTGATGAACGAAAAGCTGGAGTGCTAGCGCGGCCTTGGGTAATGATCGTAGTTGGCCTTACCCAATTGGACCCAATGATCGATCTTATCCGGTCACCATCTTTCCCACCCCGAAGAACACCACGAGCCAGATCAGCCCCTTGATCAGGAAGAAGAAGAAACCGATCCAGCCGATCCGTTTCAACCACCCTTTCTTTTTGGCCGTGACTTGCTGCTGCTCTTCACCGGCACAGCGCATTGGGGTTGGGTCGATCACTGTGCTCAGGCTTTGCATCCTTCCTCCACATTTTGCACCAATTCGCGCCAGCTCTCCAGTTCGGGGATCCCGGGCTTGCGTTTTCCGAACAGTTGGATCAATTGCTCCCCTTTCGCATCGTAGCACTCCAACGCCGTGACCAAGCCATCGGTGGTGGGTTTGCGTACGATCCATGCTTGGGTGATCGCCTCTTCGCGAATGTGTACGTTGAGTTCGGGGTCCAGAACGTTGAGCCAACCACGAGCATCGACCACATTCACAACTTCACCGCTATGGATCTGGATCATTCCGGGGTTTCCAACGAAGATCATGATCGGCACTTTGTCTGCTGCTGCTTTCGTGAGTGTTGCACGCAGGGCTGATGGAGATACCGAAACGGACCAGTTGCCGACTGGTGCCATGCGCAACGCTTGGGTGCGCGTAAGTCCCATGCCATGCACAAGCATGTGGAAATCGTGTGTGTCCTTCAAGGCCAGCCAACCTGCTTGGAAGCCGGCGACATCGATCGCGCTATCGGGTTGCTCCGGGCGGGCGGCGCGTGCGGGTTGCACGGTGACCACTTGGGCTTGATCGGCGGCTTGGTGCTTCGCCACTAACTCGTTATAGGACGCGACATTGCTTTGTTCGGTCAAGTAGATCTTATGGATGGCGTTGCCGTCCTTGCCGAAGAACTGGATGCTCTTGCGCACCATGTCCTTTCCGGTTTCTTCCACCGCGAAAGCATAGGCCCATGAGCCCCAGAAGATCCGCAGGTCGATATCCGCGCCCAGGAAAAGGCCCACGTGCCCATCGAGTTGCGGGTTGATGTACGGCCCTTTGCGCTCGTGCACCACATCGTTGTTGCGTGTCAACGCCATCACATACCCCAGCGTACACACGTCCAAAAGGATCGCTTTGAAGTCGGTGTTCAAAAAGACTACACCATCACCCACCCGTGTTGCGAGCAATTCAGCCTCGCTTACCCCGAGCTCTGCAGCGGCATTGCGCATGTAAAGGTTCGGTTGTTCCGTGCGCAGGGTTTCCCAACGCACTTTCAGTTCTTGTGGGTCCCTTGAAATGGTGGTGGACATGTGCTTTGTTGGCCGTCTTTTATCGGACCGGTACAAAGGACCAACAGTTGGATGTCGTCCGCAATAACATGATCGTGGTAGGGCCTTACTCCCTGCCCCCCTCCCAAGGAGAGGGATGACTATCTAGGATCGGGAGGAGCTTTTGTAGGGAGTATGGTGCGGTGCGCCTTGGCTGATGAATACGGCCTCATCCCCCGACCCCTCTCCCAAGGAGAGGGTTGACTAACCCGGAGAGTCCGGAGCTATTGTGCAAACCGCGGTACTGTGCTCTTGACACGTTCTAGTGATCTGATCCAAGATCAGCCGATCACATCACTTCTTCAATTGCTGCTGCAACTCCTTTACTGCTGCTTCCAATTGCTGGTCGCGGCCTTGGATCACTATGGCGGGGTCGAGCGCCTGGCGAATGTCCGGTTCCAATTGCTGGTTCTCCAGGAATTTGCCCTGCATGTCCACCATGCCAACCTGCGGGATCCCGAACCACATCTCGTTCTGCAAGCCTTCCCACCAGACCGCAGTTCCGGTTCCCGGTACGGGCATGCCCACCAGTTTTCCGATCCCCAATGCTTTGTACGTGACCGGGAACATGTGCGCATCGCTGTAATTGCTCTCGCTCATGACCACCACGCTGGGGCGCTGCCATTTGAATTGTGGTTCGGTGCCCAATTTCTGTCCGCGTGGTTCTTCCCGCATGTAGGTCTTTCCGCTCAAGAAGGTCGCGAGATCATCGTGCAACCAACCACCTCCGTTGAAGCGGGTATCAACCACCAAGGCCTTCTTCGCGTAATTCCGGCCCAACGCATCCTCATAGACGATACGGTAGCTCTGGTCGTCCATGCCGCGCACATGCACGTATCCGATCGTGCCACCACTGAGACTGTCGACGATGTGCCTACACCGTTTTACCCAGCGCTGATAGAGCAGTTCCCGCTCTTCACCACGGTCCAGCGGCCTTACGCTCTCCACCCAACGCGTTTTGGTCTTGGGATCATACATGGACAGCAGCGTCGGTTTTCCAGCCTTCCGGTTCAGCAGTTTGGCAGGGTCCATATCCGCAGCCAAGACAACGCCATCGACCTGCTCAATAACATGACCCACTTTGATCTTGCCACCATCTTTGATCACTGGACCGTTCTCCATGACCTCGGTGATCAACACACCTGATGTGGGTTCTTCCGGGTCGGCATAGAAGAGACCCAAGCTGGCCGTTGCATCGGCGTTCTCCAGCTTCGCGCGGTACCCTGCTCCGGTATGTGATGCGTTCAACTCGCCCAGCATTTCACTTAGCACATCGGCGAAGTCAGTGTTGTTGTTGATGAATGGAAGGTAACGCGCGTATTCCACTTTCAACGCGTTCCAATCCACTCCGTGCAGATCAATGGTATAGAATTTCTTCACCACCTGCCGCCATACATGTTCGAAGAGGTAGGCACGTTCCTTCGTCTCGTTCAGCACCATTTCACCATTGATCCCCACGGGCTTTACCTCTTCCTTTTCGATCTCCATCCGCGATATTCCCCCTTCCGCAACAAAGAAGAGCGTGGTCCCTTCATCGTCGATCTGTAGATCACCGGCGTGCTCTTTGCCCAGCGATGTCAATAATTTGGTCTCGTGGGTGCGCAACTCCGCCTGCCAGAGGTCGTAGCTCTTTTCGTACTTGGCGATGTAAAAGAGCTTCTCGCCATCCTTGCTCAACACCATGCTGCTCAGGTCGCTGCTGTGCGGCGTAAGGCGCACCTTGCGCTCATCGATCCCTGAGAGTTCGAACTTCAAGGGCTCGATCTTCTTTTTCTCATCCTTCTTCGCCTCTTCTTTCTTCTTGTCTTCCTCTTTCTTCTTCGCCGCTCCTTTCGGATCTTCTTCTTCGCCTTCTTTCTTCTTTTCCTCGGCCGCCTTCATCAGCTCCGCTTCCTCTTTGTTCAATTTGAATTTGTCGTATGCCGCTTGCGTGAAGAACATGGCGTAGGCATCCGTCTGCCCGCCCCAGCTCGCATGGTTCTTCATGCCATCGCGGGCACTTACCCATGTCATCGCTTTGCCGTCCATGGCCCATTGCGGATGGTAGCCACCGTAGCCGCTATGCGTCAGGTCGAAGATCTCCTTGCCTCCCTCTGCGCTCACCAATCCGCATTGGGTGATCCATTGGTCGGGTTGAAGGAATTCCACTAACAGCCACTTGCTGTCCGGCGACCACTCGAAATATTGGTCCCCGTCCGAGTAGCTGTAGTTCTTGTCTGCCGGCATGATCAACCGGGTCGCTTTGCTCGCCATGTTGATCACCTTGATCGCGGTTCGTTCTTCCAAGTAGGCAACCTCCTTTCCATCGGGCGACCATGCCGGTTGGAATTCTTCCGCAGGTGTGGTCAACAACGGTTCTTCCTTCAGTACCGTGGCGTTGAAGAAGTAGTTCTCCTCTTTGCGTGTCAGCTTCGTGGTGTACACGTCCCAGCTCCCGTTGCGCTCACTTGCATACAGGATCGTTCGTCCATCGGGACTGAAGCTCGCGCTGCGTTCCTGCTCTGGCGTGTTGGTTATCCGACGGGTAGTGCCTTCGGCCACCGACGTAACGAAGACCTCGCCCCGGTGTATAAAGACAATTTCCTTCCCGTTCGGGGAAACGTGCATCTCATCCGCCTCCGTCACCGGAATGATCTTTTCTTCGCGGTACCGATCATCGGCTGCGATCCGTACTTCCACTTTTTGCGGTCCATTACCCTCGACCAGCGTGTACAATTCGCCCCGGTAACTGAAACACAGTAACCCGCCCTTGCTCATGCTTAGACCACGTACCGGATGTTCGGTCATGAAGCTGACCTGTGTTGAGGTGCCACCGGAAACCGGCCGTTTGAAAATGTTAAAGCTGCCCTTCTCCTCGCTCAAGTAATACACCGTACTTCCATCGGCGCTGAAGAGCGGATCAACGTCCTCCCCGTTGAAGGTGGTGAGTTGTGCATACGTCTTGTTCTTCAGGTCGTAGGTCCAGATATCGCGGGTTACGCTCGATGTGTGGTGCTTGCGCAGATCATCTTCGTAGCCCTTCATATCATGGAAGACCAACCGATCACCCGCCGGATCGAAGTGTGCCGAAAGAGCGGGCGTGGTAAGCAAACGGAATGCCCGACCACCCTTCACGGGAACGCGGTACAATTCGCCCAAGCCACCCACCGGGAAGAGCTGGTTGCTGGCGGCATCCAACCGGTGACTGCTGAAGATGATCGCGCTGTCATTGGGCGTGAAATCTGTGGGTGTATCGCCTGCACTGTGAAAGGTCAACCGTTTGGCCGCGCCACCTTCACTTGGCATCAGGTACACATCGTTGTTGCCGTATCGATCACTGCTGAAGGCCAACTGCTTTCCGTTGTGCGACCAGACCGGGTTGGCATCCACGGCTTCGTTGGTGGTGAGCAACTGCGCATTACCCCCTTTCGCATCCACACGCCACAGGTCACCTTGATAGGTGAATACGATCGCTGAGCCATCCGGTGAGATCGCAGGTTGGCGCAACCACAGCGGGCTGCTCTGTGCCATGAACGCACTTGACAGGAGAATGGAGAGCCCGGTAATTGTTGAGCGGATAGAAAAGAGCATGGGTGCTGAACGGCTTAGGTGGATCGACGTAGGACAGGCGTGCAAAACTATTCGTCACGATCGATCATCCGACATGGGACGAACGGGGTCTCTTCAGAGGTTCAGATCCGTTCACTCCGTGAGCACCACACGTGCTGAACGCCGACCCTATGTACCATTCACGACCACATGGTACACACCGGCCGGAGATCCTGAAAGGTCCACTTGTTGGCTCGTAATTTGAGCTGTTGGAACGAACGCGTTCACCGAACGACCATCGGCCGCGTACACCTGCACATCCGTATCACCGATCCTTCTGGCTATGGTCAACGTTCCGTTCGTGGGGTTCGGGAAAACTGCCAAGGACCGCGCGCTTGCCAATTCTTGGACCGTGGTCAATGACCCTTCTTCCAAGAGTTGTCCCATTCTGCTGGAGGAGCCATCCGCATATAGGTTCCACGTAAAACGCAACGCCGGGAAAGGCGTGCCCGGAACGAACCATGCGTATTCCACCACTTGCGATGGACTGGTGCCAGAAGCACCTCCGATGTTCCACCGTGTGGAGACCAGCTTGGCAACGGGGAAGTTGCCGTACGGCAGTTCCAACGGCCCGGTCGCCTCATGCGTTATGGTCGTGTTCCCACAATGGTCCGAACTGCCGGAAGCGGTGCTGGAAACGAAGCAGAAATTGGCAGTCACCGTAGCCCCTTCGTCCATGGGATAGATGGCCACCAAGGCCGGTTGAACGTAACTGCGCGAAGAGACGGGACCTGTCCGTCCGACCTCATGGATATCCGACTCGTCCACATTCTGGAATACATGGGTGGCCTCGTCCTGTGCATTATTGAAGACCTCCCGCACAACGCGATCCGCGCCGGGAAAGGCCAAATGGCCCGGTACGTCGTCCGGATCCAGTACTGTATAGGCGGCACCGAACACCGTATTCGTCGTCAGGTTGGAGAAAGCCCAAATACTGTCCTGAGTTGGTGGCATCATGTCCGGAACATCCTGTATGGAAAGCATTTGCCACGTACTGCCGATGGGTGCCACCTGCTCTTCCCTTACAAGTGCCTGACCTGTTGTTGGAAGTGCGAACAGTAGAACGATCCCGCATTGTATGCTGCGTATTAGAGGTAGTTCGAAGCGTGCCATGGTGCTGGGAGTTTGTTCCGGGTTCCGGCTCGGTGGCCGGAATGACGCACCCGGAATGGTGGGTTTGTTGTTGTGATCCTGATCTCACCAACAAACCTACCGGCACTCCACAGCGCTTCACGCGCGGTTCAACACAGCTTTAACGCCTAGTGGCAAAGCGTTGCACAGGTGGTCACCGAGCGTTGGGATGAACGGGTTAAAAGCAATGAACCCCGCAGCGTTGTGCGCTTTGGGGTTCATGCGGTTCGTGTACCGATCCGTTACCGATCGATCTTTATCACTTGCTTTGATATGGACTGGCCATTCAACGAGAGGGTTACGGATCACACCCCGGGAGCAAGACCTGCTGTTCCCATGCGTATTGGTAGGTATCCGCCTGAAATCTGGATGCCTTCAGCACACGCAATTCCTTGCCATCATTGCTGTTGACCAATAACTGCATGCGGCCACTGCGCTCCAATTTGGGAACTCGTAGTAGGATGTGAGCTCGACAGGTCCATCAGCAACAAGGCAATTCACCGTGCGTGGATACGAAGCAAACGTTTCCCACGAAAGCGAAACGAATGTAGCATTGCGAACATGACATTCGAAAGACTGTTTGAAAACTATATGGGTATATCCCAGTGGCTTAGAAACCCCTCAACTTCCAACCTGCGCTACCACCGCAACGCCACCTTCCCCACCGTTCTTCCGCTCTCCAGATCGGCCAAGGCGAGAGGCAGTTCTGTGGCCGGGTATTCCTTGTGTACACGAGGCTTCAAAGTGCCCTCGCGATAGGCGCGTACAACGGCGTGTTGGCATTCGGCCAGCAGTTGCGGGTGGCCTTCGGAGATGCGCAGCATGTTGAGGCCGAGAATACTTTGGCTGCGCATCATCAAGAAGATGGGGACCACCAGTCCCATGCGCCACACGAAGCGTAACGTACCGAACAGACCGATGCCACCGCGCTCGGCACCACCGAACAAGACGATGCGGCCACCGCCACCGAGCATGCGCATGTCCTTCTTGAACGACGAGCCGCCCACCGCATTGAAGATCGCATCGAGGGTGTTGCCCTTCAGCAGCGTTCGCACCTGCGCCGCGTAGTCACCTCGTGTGCGATCGATCACGTGTTTTGCGCCAAGGCCGCGCAGGTAGTCGCCTTTCTCTTTTCCGCTCGCGACGGCGAACACTTCGCAGCCTTGGGCCACCGCCAGTTGCACAAGCAAATGACCCACGCCGCCAGCAGCGCTGTGTACCAGTACGCGTTCTCCTTTCCGCAATAGACAAAGCACACGTGCGGCATACCAGGCCGTGCACCCTTGGGTGGCAAGTGCGGCAGCTTCACCGATCGGCATCGTTTCGGGGATCTCGGCCATGGCGCTGTGGTCCGTGATCGCATACTGCGCATACCCGCCGAAGCGCGTCATGGCCACTACACGCTTTCCAATGAGGGTTGCTGGCGATCCGCTCCCGACCGCCTCCACACGGCCTACGACTTCATACCCCAAGACGCTGGGCAATGGTGGAGCCTCGCGGTACAAGCCTTTCACGGCCATGACATCGGCATAGTTCAATCCGAAACCTTCGCAGTGTATGCGCCCTTGGTTGGCACCGGGCTCGGGCTTGTCGCGCTGTTGCAGTTCCAGTACGGACGATGGTTCTCCGTGGGCGGTGAGTGTCCAGGTTTGCATGGTGGAGGGGTTCATTCACGGTGCGTTGTGGTGTTCTTGGCGAACCTACGGGATCGTGAGTTGATCGATACGGTAGAAGGCGACCAAGTCGGGGTATAGTAGAACGTTGAAAGAAGACACAAGACACAATTTACAAATTGAACGAAGTGAAATCCCGCACGGCGGGGACACAAGAGTTAAGAGGTAAAGAAGTGAAGATGTGAACCACTTCGAGTGTCTCGGCGCTACGCGGAGAGTGAAAACCAGTCGGTGGAGCGCTGCTTGTTCTACTCCTTTTCACGGGCCAATTTCTGCACTTCCAGGCCCGCTTCGAAATCCACGACACATTGCCGCGTCTGGTCCATTTCAACACCGGAGCCTATGCAGTTGAACAAAGGCTCCAGTTCCGGATACTCCTTGCGGAAGATACCGCTCATGGACTTTTCATCGCCTTCCTTGAATTGCGCAGGTACGATGGGGCCTTTGATGTTGCGGCTCAGGTAGGAACCATGACCCAATTCGAAACCTGCCCATTCGGTATCATCCCGTTGCATTTTCAAATGGGCGAAGCCGTTCTCGTAGTAACACACTTCAGCCTCGGTCATCAACCGCACGGGGATCGGACCTTCGCTGTTGATCCGGAACAACACGCCCTTGTAGTTGAAGCCCCAGATGTCCTTGCACTTCACTTTGCGCTCCACGCCGTCCTTCACGAAGAGCAAGGTCCAAGCCCCAAGTTCGGGTAGAGGTCCACGAAATCACCAACAGCCTCTCCGATCGGCAAGTAGGGGGTCCGAGGTGCGATTTTCCAAATACTCATCGGGCGTATACAGCAGGAAAGCTTGCGCCATGCCGGTTGCACCTAGGAAGACAACCGCGATGACGACCCCGAGGGTGCGTTGAAGGAGTTGTAGATGGGTGGAAAACATATCCACAAAGTAAACACCGATTGTTCATAAGTTGAGTGGAATACTGAAATTAAATTCTGTTTAATCGGACCCTGCACAGTAGGCATGATCCTTCAGGCCAACACCCTTCCGATCAGCCATTACTCCGCTCCCGCAACCACCACAACGAATTCACCGCGATGCTCCTTGGTGGTGAAGTGGGCTGCCAATTCCGCAAGACTGCCTCGAACGGTTTCCTCGTGCAGTTTGGTGAGCTCTCTGGAGACGCTTGCTGCGCGGTCAGGACCGAAACTTTCCGCGAGGTCGCCCAATGAACGGCCTATCCGGTGCGGACTTTCATAGAAGACCATGGTGCGCGTTTCAATGCGCAATGCATCCAAACGGGTGCGTCGTCCTTTCTTCACCGGAAGGAAGCCTTCGAACACGAAGCGATCGCACGGCAGACCACTGTTCACCAATGCTGGAACAAATGCGGTGGCACCGGGCAGACATTCAACCGTTACTCCTGCGGCCAACGCTGCACGCACCAACAGGAAACCGGGATCACTGATGCCCGGCGTGCCCGCATCGGTGACCATGGCGAAGCGCTCGCCGTTCTGCATGCGTTGCACCAATTGTTCCACCATACGGTGCTCGTTGTGCGCATGAAAACCGATCTGCGGCCGGGCTATCGCGTAGTGCTGCAACAACCGGCCTGTGACCCGTGTGTCCTCGGCGATCACGGCATCCACTTCGGCCAATGCTTTCAAGGCACGCAAGGTGATATCGTCCAAGTTGCCGATCGGCGTTGGCACCAAGACCAAGGAAGCGTGGAAGGTGCTCACTTCAGTTGATCGATGAAGTCGCGCAACAGGAAATGCAGATCAGCGAATTCGTTGAGGGGAAGGGTCTCGGCCTTGTCCAACACATCGTGGTATGCGGCTATGCCACCCAAGGTGTACACGAAGATGCCCGGCACACCGCGTTTCACGAACGGACAATGGTCGCTGTTGCATGCCGGTCCTCGCGATTTGACCTGCGGCAGATATCTCCGTTTTCCGTTGATCTTCACCAATAGGTCGTATGCCGCTTGTTGTTCCGTGGCATTCACCACCATGATCCCATCATCGCCGGTGCCCAGAATGTCCAAGTTCAGCATCATCTTCACATCGGGCAAGTTGATCGGCCGGTCCACCGCGCACCAATCCGACCCTACCAGACCGGCTTCTTCACCCGCAAAAGCAGCGAAGAGCAAATTGTGCTTGGGCTTGAACTTGCTGAAGTGATCCGCCAAGGACAGGAGCATCGCCACACCGCTCGCATTGTCATTGGCACCGGGGAAAAGCACATCGGGTCCCATTTGACCCAAGTGATCATAATGCGCACCAATTATGATCCACTTCCTTCCCTTGCCCTTGATCGTGCCCAAGACATTGCGCGCTTGGTGTTTCACCAACAAACTATTGCGCACGTCGATCCGGATCGTCCTGCTCGCTTCGGTCAATTGGTCACTCGCCACATCAACCAATGGATAAGGCATTGCTTCCTGTGCCGCACCCCACGTAAGCTTACCGCTTGCCACCCGTACAACGGGGCAGTAGTGCATCAACTCGCGCTCCAACGCCCGGTATGCTTGGAGCGTATCGGCATTGGTGGTGGCCGGAAAATGGAGGCAAGCCGCCTTGCCGGGCAAGCTGCCCATCACGGTCGCTTTGCGCTCGGGCTGCATCATGGCATCGGCTGTTAGATGGACCAGTTCAAAGGTGCCACTTGCGCTGCCCGAGGATGGGTCCACCAGAAAGTCGACGCCCGGGACCAAAGAATTTCCGTCCAATTCCACTTTGATGCTATCGGGAAAACTGTTCACATTGAACGTGAACGGCTCGAAATAGTCGGCTTTGATGGGAGGCAAGCCCATGGCCTTGTATTGCTCCGCGATCCAATCGGCCGCCAGTCCATCTCCATTCTCGACGTATCCACGACCGTGCATCTCGGGCGCACACAGCGTGGCCACCACTTTCTTGGCCCGTGACTGGAGTGCTGCTGCCTCTTGGGCCTGCAATGTGCCCCAGGCGAAGAGCATTACCAATTGGATCAGCGCCCTCATCCGTGTCGTCGTTTTACCAAGTCCGTGAAAGTGGTTACCGCTTCGGGATCGGCCGGTTTCTTCAATTTGTCCAAGACCTCTTCCTTGACGAAGGTTTCCGCCTGTTCCAAGCTGGTGAACAGATTCAACTTCTCGATGGACCGTTCGTAGTTGATCCGATCGCCGTTGAACAACTCGGCAACGAACCAGAATTTGTGGCTCAGGGATATCGCCTTTCCCAGATCCGCCACTGCTGCTTTCTCCAATTTCTCAGCTACCGAGGGCGGTGCCTTGGGCCGTGTTACCGGGCTTTTCGCAGTGACCTCTTCGACCACAGGGCGCTTGGGCGCAGGCGCCTTTTCCGGTGGGGCAGGCTCCTCGATGCTCTCGATGGCCTCTATCAAGGAGGTTTGCCGCGGGTTCGTCTCCATCGGCCGGGTATCCAATCGTAGCGGTGTCGGCTCTTCTACTAAGTTGTTTGCTGCATTTGTCGGTTCCATTTCCGGTCCAGTTGCCACCATTTCGGTTGGAAGGGTATCCACACTTTTCTGATCACCCCCGACAGCCGATTCCCTGGCCTTGTGCCGCAAGACGACCAAGCGTTCGAACAGTTCGCGTGCATCGTTGCAAGCGGTTTCGAGCCCATCCAATTTCAAGGTCCCGGCATTCATGCCCTTTTCCGCGTTGGCCAGCGCCGCCACCAACTCACTGATCTTCCTGAACGGCTTCTCCATGCTCCTGTAATACGTCCGGATCAACCCGGTACATTGCGAAGATCCCTAATTTCGCCACACGTTGGAACAACCACGTCTTGAATTTTGCACAATTTGGAATGTGGAAGAACCCGAACAAGCGCCAATTCCGGGTCGAACATTCCTGAAGATGACCCATTCCAACCATGTTCCTTGAACACACTGGACCACTAGGTGCCCGAAAGGGTTGGATCGAGGTGATCTGCGGTTCCATGTTCTCCGGTAAGACGGAAGAACTGATCCGCCGATTGCGCCGTGCGGAATTCGCCAAACAACGCGTGGAGATCTTCAAACCCGGAGTGGACACCAGATACCATGACGAGGAAGTGGTGAGCCATGACAGGACCAGCATTCGGAGCACACCCATTCCCAGCAGCAGCAACTTGCTCCTCTTGGCCAGCGGGATCGAAGTGGTGGCCATTGATGAAGCGCAATTTTTCGACATGGGATTGCCCTTGGTCTGCGAACAGTTGGCGAATAGCGGAGTACGTGTGATCATTGCCGGACTGGACATGGATTTCCAAGGTCGACCCTTCGGACCCATGCCACAGCTGATGGCGATGGCAGAGTACGTGACCAAGGTGCATGCCATCTGTATGCATTGCGGCGGCTTGGCAACGTTCAGCCACCGCAAGACAGCGAGCCAAGATCTTGTGCTTCTTGGCGAAACGGACAGCTATGAGCCTCTTTGCCGGAATTGCTTCAATGAAGCGCGCAATGTTGATGCGGGAACGGTCCCCGAAAACAACGCACACAAGGCCTGATGCAACGCGCATACCCCTTGCGCGATCTCGCATCCATGGTCAACGCGCAATTGATCGGGGCTGTGAGCCCAATTTCAGTGGAGCATTTGGCCATCGACTCGCGCAAGCCGCTTGATCCTGCGAACACGCTCTTCTTCGCGTTGCCGGGCGACCGACATGATGGGCACACCTACATCCCGGAACTGATCGAACGGGGAGTGAAAGCGTTCGTGGTTTCGCATGCTCCTGCGCCGGACCTGCAAGAACGAGCGTGCTTCCTAGTGGTGCCCGATCCACTTGGCGCACTGCAACGAATTGCTGCGTTGCACCGCGAAGGTTCCACCATTCCAGTGATCGGGATCACCGGCAGTAACGGAAAGACCATCGTAAAGGAATGGCTCTACCAAATGTTACGGAGCGAAGAGCACATCGTTCGCAGTCCGGGCAGTTGGAACAGCCAAGTGGGCGTGCCGTTAAGCGTGTGGGAAATGGACGGCTCGCACACCTTGGGGATCTTTGAGGCAGGCATCAGCAAGCGCGGTGAAATGGAGCTTCTTGCACCGATCATCGCACCTACGATCGGCGTGCTTACCACGATCGGCCCGGCGCATGGAGAAGGGTTCGCCGATGATGTGGACAAGACCCGTGAGAAATGTGCCTTGTTCAAAAGTGCACAGGCTGTTGTCTGTTGCACGGACCAACCAGTGGTTCGTGATGCGATGGCCGAACTACATCCTCCAGTCCTTCGGAACTGGTCGCGAACAGGAGAGGCTTTTGTACAAGTGCTCAACGAACAGGTTCTCACCAATGCAACTGAACTAGTGGTCTTGCATAACGGATCGCAACATCGTTTCATGGTGCCGTTCACTGATCGCGCCAGCGTGGACAATGCGATCACTTGCATTACGGTCCTGATGCATTTGCAGAAGGAGCCCTCGTGGATCAATGATCGTTTGCAATCATTGGAACCGGTGGAAATGCGCTTGCGCACCATGGAAGGTTTGCATGGAAGCACCTTGATCGATGATAGCTACAGCAACGACCTGGCTTCGCTCGGCATTGCGCTTGAACACCAGGCACGGATCGCACATGGGCGTCAGCGCATAGTGGTGATCGGAGATATCGCAGAAAGTGCGTTGGAGCCTGCTAAGCTTTATGCCAACGTAGCTAGCCAACTGACCCTGGCGGGAGTGGATCAGCTCTTCGCCGTGGGACCAAGAATTTCAGCACAACGCGCTGCGTTCCCTGTTACCACGCAATTCTTCAAGAACACGAACGACCTACTTCGCGATGTTGATCCGGCAGTTTTCGGAGGTGCAGTTGTGTTGGTGAAAGGCGCCCGCAGCTTGCACTTGGAATCCGCTGTTCAACGCTGGCAACACCAAGTGCATGGCACAGAATTGGAGATCGACCTGGAGGCCATTCGGACGAACTTGAATTTCTATCGCACCTTGCTTTCCTCCCCTCTCCTTGGGAGAGGGGCTGGGGGTGAGGCCTTTCCCCGCGTGCGGATCATGGCCATGGTGAAGGCCTTCGGATACGGGAGCGGGGCGGTTGAACTGGCACGTTTGTTCGCACACGAACGGGTGGATTATTTGGGCGTGGCCTATGCGGATGAAGGGATCGAATTGCGCCAACGCGGGATCGACCTTCCCATCTTGGTAATGAATCCGGAGCCAGTGCCGCATGAGACCTTGCACCGTTCCGATCTGGAAGCCGAGCTCTACGACCAAGTCTCACTCCACGAGGCGATCGATTTCGCCCGCACGCTGCGTAAACCACTCAGAGTGCATTTGAAGTTGGACACCGGTATGCACCGCTTGGGCTTTATGGAAAGCGAATTGCCCGCACTACTTTCCGAGCTGAAGGATGCACCGTTGAAGATCATGTCGATCTTCAGTCATTTGGCCGCGAGCGAAGACCCACAACAGGATGCTTTCACGAAGCAACAGATCGCCCGATTCGCGTCGATGTGCGATGCGATCGATGAGGTACTCGGCTACCGACCGTTGCGGCACATCGCCAACAGTGCGGGCATTTCACGTTTTCCGGAAGCCCACTTCGATATGGTCCGGCTTGGGATAGGACTGCACGGGATCGGGAACACACCCGCAGAGTCCGCACAACTCGTGCCCACTGCAACACTGCGAACGGTGATCGCGCAGATCAAGGGTATTCCCACCGGTGATTCCGTTGGCTACGGAAGACAGGCCACCGTGAAAAACCCAACACGCATCGCGATCCTGCCCATCGGTTATGCCGATGGTTTTTCACGCCGCTTGGGAAATGGACAAGGCCGTGTATGGATCGCCGGAAAGGAAGCTCGGACCATCGGCAACATTTGCATGGATATGTGCATGGTGGACGTTACGGATATCCCATGCAGATCCGGGGAAGAGGTGATCATCTTCAACAGAGAACATGGACTTGCCGAATATGCCAAGGACCTCGGCACTATTCCCTACGAAGCGTTGACCAGCATTGCCCAGCGCGTGAAGCGGGTGTATGTGAAAGGGTAATACAGTGAATCCCGGGTCGGTGCCCGGGATGACGGTTAGAAGGTGAAGAGGCGAAGACGTGATAAAGTGAGATCGCTCGTCTCGTCTGATCGTGCCACTTCAGCATTCCAAGTAGCACGTTGATCAGAACCCATGAAAAGGGCTGGGAACAACCACTTCCCGTACTTTTGTATGTAACCCTTCCCTACCTATGCGCTCTACTTTTCTATTCGCTCTCGTTGTTGTGCTCGGTTCCCTCACCCGTTCGCATGCCCAACAAGCGGCCTTCATACCGGGAGATATCCTGGTGATGCTCCAACCCAATGTGGATGCGAGCAAATTGGTGGATGATCTGTCCATGATCAACGGCGAGCGCACGAAGTTGCGTGTGGTGAGCGAAGTAAGTGCACCGATGCGGACTTGGCTGTTGCAGTTCGACCCGAATTCCGTTGAACAAGCGGTGGTGCTGCGTGCGGTACGCAACCACCCGGATGTGCTGCTGGCACAGAACAACCACCCGGTGGAATTGCGCAACATGCCCAACGACACCAATTATGGCAGCCAATGGCACCACGAGAATATCGGGAGCGAAGCGGCGTGGGACCTGAGCACAGGCGGCGTTACCACCGATGGCGATACCATTGTGGTGTGCATTATTGAGAAGGCGAACCTGCCCCATGACGACCTGATCGACAATGCATGGTACAATCACGCGGAGATCCCGAACAACTCCATTGACGATGACAACAATGGATACGTGGACGACTTCCGTGGCTGGGACCCGATCGACATGGACGATGATGTGTACAGCGGGGGCCATGGCACCCAAGTAGCAGGTATGATCGGTGCAAAAGGGAATAACGAATTGGGTATCACGGGCGCGAATTGGAACGTGAAGATGATGGTGGTGTCGAACTCCGGCGCGAACGATGCCGGTGTGATCGCATCGCATAGTTATCCCTTGGTGATGCGCCGCATGTACAACGCTTCCAACGGTGCGACCGGCGCATTCGTTGTCGCCACCAATGCGAGTTGGGGTGTGGATGGCGGACAACCGGAGGATGCCCCATTGTGGTGCGCGATGTACGATTCCCTTGGTACGGCAGGGATCTTGAACTGTGGTGCCACTACCAATCAGAACAGGAACGTGGATGTCGATGGTGATCTACCCACCGCCTGCCCCAGTGACTTCATGATCAGTGTTACTGCAACGAATATGGATGACCTGCGCACGTTCTCCGGCTACGGCCAAACCACGATCGATGTGGGTGCCCCGGGCGCGAATGTGTACACCACGAATATCAATGGTGAATACGGTACTACAAGCGGTACTTCCTTCGCATCACCCCTTACAGCTGGGGTGATCGCCCTGCTTTACAGCGCTCCGTGCGCTTCCATGATGGCATTGGTCAAGGATGACCCCTCGGTCGGCGCACTTTACATCCGTCAAATGCTCTTCGATGGTGTTGACCAAGTGCCAGAACTGATGGAGGAGACGGTAACAGGTGGCCGGATCAATGCGGGCAATAGCATGCAGCGCATCATGGACCTCTGCGGAAGTTGTCCTGCTCCGTATGGTCTAAATGCCGATTCGGACAGCGAGACGACCAGTACACTTTCTTGGAGCTCCGTATCGGGCACCATTTTCGATCTCCGATACCGGGACCTATCAACCTCTGTATGGACCGAAGTCCTCGCTCTCAACGCCCCGGAATTTTCGCTGAGCGGACTGTCGAGTTGTACGCCTTATGAGTTTGAAGTACGCGTGTATTGTGAAGCAGACACCAGTGTCTACAGTGCGCCATTCGTATGGACGAGTGAAGGATGCTGCAACGCGCCGGCAGACCTCATCGAAGTATCCAGGACCGATGCACAGGTCGTGCTTGAATGGTCGACCATACTTGCTGCGGAAACCTTTGATGTGCGCTACATGGCTTCCGGCTCCACCGTTTGGACCGTGATCCCCGGCAGCACCACGAACATGATCACCCTGGCCCCACTTACCCCCTGCACGAACTACACCGTGCAAGTGCGAAGCCTGTGTGATGGCGTTATCTCCGACTGGTCCACTGTACTGTCGGTCGGGACCAGTGGTTGCGGCGCATGTGTCGACAACGTCTATTGCTCGGCGAATGGCGACAATGCATCCGACGAATGGATCCACATTGTTCAGATCGGCACGATCGACAACACCACGGCAAGCGACGACGGTTATGGCAACTACACGTCCATTTCAACGAACCTGCAAGTGGGTGCTGCTCACCCCATGCGACTGGAAGCCGACTGGAGCGGATTCAATTTCAGCGAATGGTTCCGGATCTGGATCGACCTCGATCACGACGGCACTTTCGGCGGGGTCGATGAACTCGTTTTCGATACGGAAGGAGCCAGCAATGATCCCGTGATCGATTCGCTTCGGATACCGATCAGCGCACTGTTGGGTCCTACTCGGATGCGTATCGGTATGCGTGCCGGGAATGCGCCAACCAATGCCTGCTCGGTTGATTTCGACTATGGGGAGATCGAGGATTATTGCGTGAATATCACAGCATCCACCGGCGTATCGGAGAGCTGGAATTCGAACACGTTCAACCTGTACCCGCAACCGGCCGATCAGGAGCTGACCATTCAGATCGCAAATGGACAACCGTCCAATGCGAGAATGGAACTGTACGATGCGACCGGAGCATTGGTGGGCACGCATTTGTTACTTACCGATCGTTACACACTTCGCACCAGTGACATGGCGAACGGACTTTACACGTTCCGCATCACTGCTGCTGGAAGGACCATTGGGGACGGTCGCTTCATGGTGGTACACGGACTCTGAACGAGCGGTGACCTGTTTCCTGCCAAGGGACCACCAACGGAACGCTCCACTACCTTCGGCCGCTGATGACGGGCATTTCCGCAGTGATCATTACGCGCAATGAGGCGCACAATATCGTCCGTTGCCTTGTCCCTCTCAAGGGCCTTGTGGATGAGGTGATCGTTGTGGATGCACAAAGTACCGACGGGACCCGCGAGCTGGCCACGCAACACGGTGCAACGGTTGTGGAACGTGCGTGGACCGATTATTCGGACCAGAAGAATTTCGCAAATGACCAAGCGACCGGTCCTTACATCCTTTCCTTGGATGCCGATGAAGTGCTGTCGCCCGAATTGATCGCATCCATTCGAAAACGCATCACGGCAGGCTTGAACGGAGCCTATCGCTTGAACCGGTTGACGAATTATTGCGGCCACTGGGTCCACCACAGCGGCTGGTACCCCGATGCCAAGGTCCGCCTTTTCCCGAAGCACGGATCGCGTTGGGAAGGAGCACATGTGCATGAGGAGTTGCAGCTGGCCCAAGGCACGAAGATCATTCAACTGGAGGGCGACCTGCTCCACTATTCCTACACCTCCGTTGCCGATCATTTGCAGCGATTGGAGCGGTACAGCGATCTGCATGCGCAAAAAATGAACGCCGCTGGAAAACGCGGCGGGCTGGTCAAACGTTACCTCTCGCCCGTTGTGAAATTCATTCAGACCTTCTTCTTCCAACTTGGCTTTCTCGATGGAGCAGCGGGCTGGAGGATCGCTTGGTATTCCGCGTATGGGGTGTACTTGAAGTACGCGAAGTTGCAGCGGCTGCGGAACGTTGAATAACGTCGGGGATCACGCCTCTTGCTGCGGTGCCCCGAACACGAACAACGCGTAATACAGACCCAAGAACGTAGCACCTGCTTGGGTCTCGATCGTATCGTCCGAGAGGCAGGAGATCCCGAAGATGATCGCCCAAGCAATGAAATAGGATGTTCGCCACGCGCCTTGTTGCCACGCAGGCCACCACCAACTGAACAAGGCCCACAACAGTCCGATGACACCGAAGCTGATCAGCAGCGTGAGGTATTCGTTGTGCGCACGGTACTGGTATTCCTTGGAGAGAGCGGTGTGCATGTTCTCGTACTGCTGCTCGAATGCGATCTTGGTATCGCCGGTGCCAACGCCGTAGATCCAATTGCTCTTTGCCAAGGCCCAACCCGCCCTAAGGAATTCCAAACGCATGGCCACGGAATGGCCGTCCGCAGCACCATACGCGTAGTAGATCTCCATCTCGAAGAAGACTTCTTCAAACCGCTCCCGCAATTTGCTGCGCTTGCCTTGCATCACATTGGTGACCCCTGTTTCGATCGCACGCACCTCGACATCGCTCAATGCCATGATCGCCAGACTATCCTTGCGTTCACCTTTGCTGGAGAGGTACCGCGCCAAGGTGCTGCGGAGCGGATTGCCCTTATCGTCCAGTGAATCCATTGGACGGTCACTCCGAGCGGCCCATCCGGTATACATCTCTCGCCAGGCAAAGAAGGTCCAGACATGCGTGCCGTTCTCGGTCTGGGGATTGGTCAGGTCGTGCTCGTAGAGGTCGCCGCTCGAAGTGCGTTCCAACGAGTTGGCCAACGCCGGATCAGGCAATTGGTAGCGCTTGCGTACTTCAAGGATACCGAACAGCAGAAGGAGGATCGGCAACAGGATCAAGATCGACCGAACAACATTTCGCAGTCCTTTTCTCCCGAGGAATTGCAGGCGCCAAAGAAACACCCACGCCAACGTTGTCAAGATCACGAACCCTTGGATGCTGCCCAATTTATTGATGAAGAAGATGCTCCAGAGCGCAGCGAGAACACCGGCCCACCGCAACCATGGCAAAGCGGGCCGTTCCTTCAGCAACACCACCACGGCCAAGCACAAGAGCAAGGTGAGCCGGATGTGGCTGATGAACACCGATAGTGATCGATAGTCCGAACCCGCATCCGGGCGCATGAAGAGGCTGACCAACGTGCTAACGACCACGCTCCATGCACCCAACAGCAGTACCGTGCTCAGTTCGTCCTTGGAAAGCCTTCGAGCACTCGCCAGTACCGGAGTGAACGAGATGATGGGCAAGAGGATCCGCACAAGGTCCCAACCCCATTCCATATCGGTTGTCCACAACAGACCGACCACATGCAACAGGAAGAATGAAATGAATACCAGCGCGGCAGCGGAGCCCAAGCCGGTTCGAAAACGCTGAAGGAGATCCTTTCGAACAACTCCTTCGGCCAGCCAATTCACCACCAACAGCATTTGGGCGATGCTGAGAAAAGCGGTGCTCCACGGAAGCATGATCGCACACAAGGCCAAAGCGGCCACGTGTACCGTGCGAAAGGGATCGCGACTCCGCAATTGCCCCATGGCGGACGCGATCATAACGTGTCTGCTACTTCTTGGCCACGGTTAGGACCTCGTTGTAGCTCGCACCGTTCAGTATTTCAACCGACTTGGCCACATAAGGATCGGTCGCCAAAGCGGACTTGGCACGACCCGTCTGGAAATAGTACCGGCCTACGATCTCGTTGAGCAACACTTCCGAGATATCGTCGCGGAAACGTACCAGCTCTTCAGTGCGGTCCGGTGCTATTTCATTGTGCAAAGCCTCCATCTGCGCCTTGGCATGCTCGTAATAGCGTTCCTTCTTCGCCTTTTCCTCCAAGGTCTTGAAGGCTTCCATCGTCTCCGTATCGTAATCGAACTTTTTGTCCTTAACGAAACTGGTGAACTCCTGGTAAAGTCCATCGCTGATCTTGAACGACTCGGCAGGTCCGATGGAATCATGGGACAAGCGATAGTTCGTTGCAAAGTCGAAGAAAAGGTCTTCGCCATACAGACCACCGACTACTTTGGCCAACTCAGGATCCATCACATCAACATCGGGCAGGATCCCGCGACCATCGAACACGGGCCTTCCGTTCCGCGTTTTGAATTCCGCGATGGCATTTTCATCAACTTCTGAAACCTTGCCGGTACTGTCGCGGTGCGAATAATCCAGCTTCTGGATGCACCGGCCACTGGGGATGTAGTATTTCGCAACGGTCACCTTCAGCTTGCTGTTGTAGTAGAGGTCGCGGGTTTGTTGCACCAATCCTTTTCCATAGGTACGCTCTCCCACGATCACACCACGGTCCAGGTCTTGTATTGCGCCGCTAACGATCTCGCTGGCGCTTGCACTTTGCTCATCTACCAAGACCACCAAAGGGATCTCTGCATCCAATGGCTCGCTCAAGGTCTTGTAGGTCTTGTCCCATTCGGGGATCTTCCCTTTCGTTTCCACCACCAATTGGTTCTTGGGTACGAAGAGGTTCACGATGTTCACGGCCTCGCGCAACAAGCCACCGCCATTTCCTCGCAGGTCCAAGATGATCTTCAAGGCACCTTCGTCCTTCAACTCCTTCATCGCATTGCGCACTTCCTGTCCAGCGGTTTGGGTGAAGCTGTTCAGCTTGATGTAGCCCACTTTGCCAACGGGATCGATCATGCCCTTGTAAGGAACGTCCGGGATCTTGATCTCTTCGCGGAGCAGATCGTGCGTTACCGGCTCCATACCCTTGCGCTGGGTGATCACATGCACTGTACTCCCGGCTTGTCCCTTCAACAACTTGCTTACTTCTTCCGTGTTCATGCCCACGATCTTGCGACCGTCCACTTCCACGATCTCATCGCCCGCCCAGATACCCGCCTTCATGGCCGGGTAACCTTCGTAGGGTTCGCTTACGAAAACATGGTCATCCTGCCGCTTGATCAACGCGCCGATGCCACCGTATTGGCCGGTGGTCATGAAGCGGTAATCTTCCATATCGCTCTCCGGTATGTACTGGGTGTATGGGTCCAGCGAGCTGAGCATGGCATCAATGCCGGTCTTCATCAACTTGCCGGGCTGGGTATCATCCACATAGTAGATGTTCAGCTCCTTGTACAGTTCGGTGAAGATCTCCAGGTTCTTGCTGATCTCGAAAAAGCTGTCGCCGGCCGAGATGGTGATCGCACCACCGCCAACAATTGCCCCGCCGATCAGCCAGAGCTTCCATTTGGGTGATGTACGTGTCTTCTGATTATCCATGTGAATGCGGGTCTTGCGGAACGGGATCATGGCCATGGCCCCCCCACGGGTTACAAGATATAAAGCGTTTCAACGTGAGCCAGCTGCCCCACCATACGCCATGCATGCGTAAGGCCTGCAAACCGTATTCCGAACAGGAAGGCTCATACCTGCACACACCGGGAAGCAATGGCGAGATGAGTAATTGGTACCCCTTCACCAGAACGATCAACGGCCATGCCAGCAGTTTACCCATGCTCCTTCAGCCAACGGTGCAATGCTCTGGTTATTTTGTCTTGGGTCATGGCCAGGTCGATCACCGTGCGCGCTTGATAAACGAACAACCAAGCACATTGTTTGCCCTTGGCCTGAAGGTGTTCATGGTATGTGTGCTTGTTCATTCGGTAGGCCTCACGCATCAACCGCCGCATCCGATTGCGGTCCACGGCATTGCGCAGATTCCGCTTGGGGATCGCGAAGGCCACTTGCGCGGCTGCAGTTGTCGGTAGTTCCATGACCTTTCCCACCAGTTTGAACGGTGGCACGTGTACTGTACGTCCGGTCTTCACCACTTCTTCAATGCGCAACCGGCCACACAACCGTTCATGTTTTCGAAAGGTAGCACGCACCTTGGCCTGCCCATCAGCTTGCGAGGTCGGAAGGTTGGGTCCGTGATGCGCGGTGCTCACTTCTGCTTGGCAAGGCGCTTGATGAACAGCTCGATGGCCCCGGTCATGCTGGGGGCCTCCGGTAGCGGCGCCTCCAGGTCCAGACGGAAACCATTGTCCTTGACGGCCTTTGCAGTGGTGGGTCCAAAAGCCGCCATGAAGATCCCGTTCTGCTTGAACTTGGGGAAGTTCTTCTTCAAGCTTTCGATGCCGCCGGGACTGAAGAACACGAGCATATCGTATTCCAACTTCTTCAAGTCGCTCAGGTCGCTGGCCACCGTGCGGTAGAACACAGCATTGGTGTAGCGCACGTTCGCCTTGTCCAACTGCTTGGGGATCTCGCCTTTCTGGATGTCGCTACAAGGAACCAAGTACTTCTCGGACTTGTGCTTCTTGATCACGTCCATCAGGTCCGCAAAGGTCTGCTTGCCGATGAACACCTTCCGTTTGCGGTACTGGATGTACTTCTGCACATAGAATGCGACCGATTCCGAAACGCAGAAATACTTCATGCCCTCCGGGACGGTGATCCGCATTTCCTTGCACATGCGGAAGAAGTGATCCACCGAATTCCGGCTGGTGAGAACAATAGCGGTATGGTCCAAAATGTTCACCCGCTCTTGCCGGAACTCTTGGGCAGGAACAGCTTCCACATTGATGAACGCACGGAACTCCAACTTCAGTGAATACTTCTTCGCCAACTCGTGGTATGGCGACTTCACGTCCGTAGGGGCGGGTTGCGAAATAAGGATGGTCTTGATCTTCAAGGCCGTCGTCTTAGGTGTTGAACAAAGGTGATGGAGTGCTTCGCCAATGGTCCAATAGCAACAAGACCGGTAGCAATTCGGCGGCGCAAAAGTATAGAATAATGTAGCGCAATGGGAGACCCTCACCCAACCCGATCCACGCACCCCGCAGCCAACGGTACAGAACCAGCACCAACATGACCCCCCCTCCTGCCACGACGAGCCCCTGCCGCCACTCCGCCCGATAGGCGATCACCGTAACGATCGGCAAGAGCAGGATGCCCGTCAAAATAATGAGCAGAAAACCTGTGTACAGATACTCTTCAATACCCTTAGCAACTCCCAGAACACTACCCACTGCACGCAATACCAAATAATGGCCCAAGATGATCGCACAAACCACCATCAGAAGCCGCGGAAAGGCCCAGGACACGCCGCTCACCATGAATGCCTGCCAACCGAACAACGCCAACACGGCCGCGGCCACCACAAGAAGTCCGATGAAGGCCCGGTCCTGGAGGTCCATTTCTTCACGTAGGGCTTGTTTGCCCAAACGCATTTGCAACATTGAACTTGCCAGCAACCTCCACTTCCTTGGGGAACTCCGGTTGATCAACGCCATTAGACCCACGGCTGCCAAGAGCACAAGGGTTACCCACTCCGCGTTAAGCGGGTCCAACATTCTTAACTTGTCCATTGGCAGCTCGAGCCCATGCTTTACACGTCCAGCAGCAGTGACCTCCTGCTTTTGCGCAAAAGTAGACGGACCCGACCGCATCCCACGCACGCTCCTTTTCTACTTTTGCACCGCTTTGCCGAATTAGGGCATGGCACTTCACCCCATGAGCACATCTGCACAAGCGCCTAAGGCGACCACCAAGAACTCTGTTGAAAAGCGCACTGCCACGGACCAGTTCCAAGCGCACGACCATTATCTGGTGGACGAACTCCTGACCGAGGAACACCGCTTGATACGGGATACGGCGCGCAAGCACGTGAGCAAGCACCTGAAGCCCATTATCGAAGAAGCTTTCGAAAAGGCCGAATTCAATCCGGAGATCATTCCCGGACTGGCAGAGATCGGTGCATTCGGACCGATGGTTCCCGTGGAATATGGCGGCATGGGACTGGACCAGATCAGCTACGGCCTGATCATGCAGGAGATCGAGCGTTGCGACAGCGGCCTGCGCAGCTTGTGCAGCGTACAAGGCAGTTTGGTGATGTACCCGATCTGGAAGTACGGCAGCGAAGAACAAAAGAAGAAATGGCTACCGGATTTGGCAGCGGGAAAGAAGATCGGCTGTTTCGGCCTTACCGAACCCGACCACGGCAGCAACCCTAGCGGTATGGTGACCACGTTCCAGGACAAGGGTGATCACTACCTCTTGAACGGGGCAAAAATGTGGATCAGCAACAGCCCATTGGCCGATGTGGCCGTGGTCTGGGCGAAAGCCGAGAACACCGAAGGACGGATCCATGGACTGCTTGTGGAGCGTGGCATGGAAGGGTTCTCCACCCCCACCACCCATGGCAAGCTTTCATTGAGGGCCAGCCCCACCGGTGAATTGGTGTTCGACAATGTGAAAGTGCCAAAAGCGAATTTGCTTCCGAACAAAAGCGGATTGGGCGCACCACTTGGTTGCCTGGACAGTGCTCGCTACGGCATTGCGTGGGGCACCCTTGGTGTGGCCATGGAATGCTACGACACGGCCTTGCGGTACAGCCAGCAACGCATCCAATTCGGCAAACCGATCGGGCAGTTCCAACTGACCCAAAAGAAGTTGGCCGAAATGATCACCGAGATCACGAAGGCCCAGTTGCTCACGTGGCGTTTGGGTGTGCTTCGGAACGAAGGACGTGCTACAACGGCACAGATCAGCATGGCCAAACGGAACAACGTGATGCTCGCTTTGACCATTGCCCGGGAAGCACGTCAGATCCTGGGTGGTATGGGCATCACCAACGAGTATCCGATCATGCGCCACATGATGAACTTGGAAAGTGTAGTGACCTACGAAGGCACACACGACATCCACTTATTGATCACGGGTATGGAGGTTACTGGATTGGCGGCGTTCAAGTAAGCAAAGGAACTTGTAAAGCGTGGTGACCTATACAGGCACTCGCCATATTCACGCTTGATCACCGGACATGATGTGAAGAGATCGGCGGCGTTCAATTAAGCGATCAAGGACTTCGGTCAGTCTTTTCTATTGGTATCAACCTTGGGCTAACCTCTCCAAGGAAGCAAGCAACCATGCCTTTGCGTTGTCCTCGTCATCGAACACTTTCACCTCAAAGGAACATTGGTAGTACCTGAAGTAGAATTTGGTCACAGCACTCATGGCCTCGCTACTGGTGACCACGGCCAAGGCAACGATACTTCGCTCATCACTTTCCTTGCGGTAATGATCATGGTTGGTCGCAGCGGCATCCACGGGCACCTCTTCCGGCACAATGATCAGAAGTGCAAAAGGCACTCCCTTGGCCAGTTTCCTTCTAGTTGCCCGACACCGTTCCATGGTCCGTTCGTCCAAGCTCGCATCGGGTAAATGGCGTTGTTCGATCAAGCCCGGAACGATGACCGTGAACACGACCGATCCCGTTCCAATTCGCGTAACTTCCTTCGTCATTGGGCATACGAAATTCCGCCGACCTGGGTCGCTCTTTTCTTCATGGTGGTGGGCCATTCCGGTGTAGGACCGGGGCGGCATCGATAGAACGGGAACTACCGAAATGGTTGCCTCTTTACCGCGTAGTCATCCAAAGGACCAATTCAGAAATTCCCAGTTGGAACGGCCCAGATCGGCGGCTGTGCAGCAGAATCAATAAATGACCTAAAGGATCACCAATGCTGCAACAATGAAGATCACGATGATCAACAGGTATTGCCACACATCCACGAAGTACGGTGAATAGGTGTTCCAAAACTCTTTGAATTCCTTGAACATGGGGTTCGTGTTCCCTGGGTGCTGGTCCGCCGCGCCAAAGTAGATCGTATGTTCGCCAATAACGAACCATTCTTCCCGTTGAAGTGTTTATTCAAAATGAACTACCGCACTATAGTCCAAGTCTGTACCATCGCCTTTCTGCTCGTGGGGTGTACTGTGGCCAACCCTAGGAAGTACTACACGAAAGCCTATGAAAAACGGCCTTACGATGTGGTGATCGTACCCGGAACACCATTCGTGAACGGCCAATGGGACCGCGTCACACACGGTAGGTTGTTGTGGGCGAAGTTCCTCTACGACCGAGGGGTTACGAAGCACATCATGTGCTCCGGTGCCGCCGTGTACAGCCCATACGTGGAGGCTGAGATCATGCGCAAATACGCGATCGCCATCGGCGTGCCGGCAGCTGATGTGTTCGCAGAACCAATAGCTGAACACAGCACCGAGAACTTGTATTACGGCTGGAAGCTGGCGCGGTCACTGGGGTTTGAAAAGATCGGACTGGCCACCGACGAGTTCCAAAGCAAGATGCTGAAGAAATTCAACCGAAAGATGCAGCGCAAGGTCGGATCCGAGGTGGACATCATTCCCATGGTACGGGATTCCGTTGAGATCATGGACCAGCGCACTCCTGAGATCGACCCATCTTCAGCATTTCGGAAGGACTTCGTTTCCATTGTGGACCGACAAACCTTCTGGCAACGCTTCCAAGGCACCCTGGGAAAGTATATCGTTTGGGAAGAGGATGGAACCGTCGGAAGGGGCGTTACTCTGCAACAATAAAACGTTGCCCGGTAACACTATCCTTCAACACGAGCAGGTAGACCCCGGGAAGGAGTTGGCCAACACCGATGGAACTCTTCCCGCGGAGTGGGCCGCTTTGCACCACGCGCATGGCCGCATCCAAGATCCGGAACGTGGTATTCATGTCGGCGGGTCCGGTCACGAATAAATTGTCCGTTGTAGGATTCGGGTAGACCGAGAACGTTGCAATACTTGCTCGCTCTTCCACGGACGTGGCACATACGGTAAGGTCTTCCAATGTTACCGTACTGGAGCTTGTGTTGGGTATGCAGATGCGCGAATTCACAGCATCGAAATCGATGTCCGCGGGATTGGCCACGCTCCAACCCATATTGGTCAAGGTGTTCGGCCCAAGTACCAACCTTGTGACCGCATCCGGCGTCCAAGATGCCAAGTACAAGTCACCGAAACAATCACGGGTTATGCCATCGATATTCGACAAGGTCGTTGGGACCACCGGACCTGCAGAACCATCCAGCATGTACCCCTTCACCGGTGCGTTACTTCCCCAGAAAGCGGTCCAGAGCATGCCGCCACCCTGGTCTGGATCGTACACAATGCCATTCGGTGTACCGTTGGTATTGGCCACCAATACGCTGAAGGTGGTTGCATCCACATCGACCTTGATGATCTTGGCCCCACTGAAATCGGTGACGTAAATGAAGGTACCATCGGTGGTGATCCCGTTCAGGAAAGAGGCGTTCACGTTCAGGCTGAACACTTGGATGCCCGTAGCCAAGTGGTAACCACGAACAAAACCACCCGCGCAAGCATACAGCACGCTATCCAAGATCTCGATACCAAAGGGCCCACTTGCAATACCTGAAGCGAACGCTGTAACAGTGCCGGCTTGGTCCATGGCCACAATGCTGTTACCGGCCGAGTTGGAGATCAGGTAACGATCGTAAAGCGCGTCGTACTCTACGCTTTCCGGACTTGTTATGCTTTGGCCGTTTGTTGTGAGGAAGGCGAAAGCGAAGAGGTTAAGGGTAATGAATTTGCGCATGTGGTGCTTTGGGGATGTCGAATTCGTGCGCAACTTACGACTTTGAACAAGGCACCTTCGAGAGCAGCACCACGAACCGATCCGGCGCACAAGCACTCGCGGCTATTCTATTCCTTAGAGGCCGAACCCGTCCGCGATCACACAGGTGCTGTGGAAGTCCAGATCAACGGCACGGGTAGCGACCCTTCCGCCTTGGCAGGGGCCGGGCCCGGGGTCGATCGGTATGGCGTGGCCCATGTTGGCGATGGAATAATAAGTGATCACCGCATTATCGTTCGGATCATTGTACACACACCGTTCAATGCCGTTGTGCCCTTCCATCGGGCGTTCCTCCTTGTCGGGTATCGCATCCGTTCCGTGAAGGCCTGCCCATTGATCGATCAGTTCCAAGGATGATCGCGGATCCACCACCCCATCCTTCGTGCCATGCATTACGATCAGCTTAGGCCAAGGTCCGGTGTTGTTCGGGAATGTGTTCGATACCACTGCCTTCCAAGCCTCCGGTGTTAGGTCCTGCGGGCCCAACATCGAGCGCATGGCCTTTAGCGCATTTACAGCACCAAGGCATGGACCACCAGCTAGTGAAGCTCCCATGTTGAAGGTTGCTGGAAGCCCGACCATGAGGTTGACCGCCATTGCCGCACCGGCCGAAACGCCATAGATGAACACGCGCTGCGTATCCACCTGCCAATGCTTCTTGGCGAAGTCGATCATGCTTACGATCGAACGCGCCTCGCCCTGATCACCATACGCATCCTTGCTCCTGAACCAATTGAAACAGTGCGAGACATTGTTCGCTCCACGTTGTTCCGGACAAAGGAGGATAAATCCCCGCTCGTCTGCGAGTTTGACCCAGCCGGACAGTGTCACCAATTCTTCCGCGTCCTGCGTGCAACCGTGCAAGGCCACCACCAACGGCAAAGGTTCCGAGGCACGCTCCAGTTGCGGTGGAACGTGAACGAACATGCGCAATTTGCCGGGATCGGGACCGAAGTGCAAGACCTCTTCAAGTTCTTGGGCCCAAGTGAAATTACCGATTACAAGAAAGAGGATAAGCAGCACCGACCTTGCCATTTGCACAAGGGTACGAAACCTTCCCTCTGGGACGAGATGCCGGCTAGCGCAACAAAGTCACAGAACCCACCACCCGCTGCGCTTCCTGATAGGGCAACCGATACTTAACACGATAGGCATACACTCCGGGTTGGGACGACACACCGCCGAAGGTCCCATCCCAAGAGAGCTCCGGATCCTTGCTCGCGAAGATCACCTCGCCGAACCGATCGAAGACCTCCATGGAGAAATCCTCCGGCTTGCACGCGCCCACCCAGCTCCAGTCATCATTGATCTGATCATTGTTGGGGGTGAAGGTGTTGGGGATGAAAACGCTGCATTCCTTCGTGCAGTCCACTAGCCGAATGGTGCGTTCCACCGTTACCACTCCACAACCCAACGTGGCCTGCAACGTTACCTGCACTTCGCCTTCCTTGTTGAATTTCACCAACGGATCGATCGCGGATGAACCACCAACGGCATCCGCAAATTCCCAACGTGCATCCATGATCACCGAGTCCGCGAGCAAGACGAACTTCACCGGCTCTTGCATGCAATGGGCATCTTCCGTAAAGTCCGCTTCGCATAAGCACTCCACGTTCACGATGGTCGCCACTGCCGTATCCATGCAGCCGTTCGCATCAGTTACCGAGACCTCGTAAATACCAGCAACGTTGACGGCGGTGGGCTCGTCCACTACCGAACCATCATTCATGTACACAGCACTCAGTCCGGAGGTCGGAAAGGCCGTGGTCAGGTCCACCGTTTGCCATGGACATAACGTGAATGAAAGATCTGCGCCAAGTGAGGGGGTCGGGTTCACCGTAAGGACGACAGATGCCGTATCGGAGCAACCCGCAGAGTTGGTGACCACAAGTTGATAGCTTCCCATGTTCACTACTGTCGTAGGGTCAGCCACCGGCACGCCGGCGAGTGTCCAGAAGCCAGGAAGGCCATTGGTGACATAGTAGCTGGAAAGATCCAAGGAAGTGCCGGAACAGATACTGGCCACCTGGTCGGGACCAAGAGCCGGAGCCACTTCCAAGGTCACTGTTACGGTCGCAGTCGCAGAGCAGCCAGAGGCATTCGTCGCGGTCAGCACGTAGTTTCCTGCGGCAGATATGGCGGTCGGGTCGGCAACAGGAACACCGTTCAGGTCCCAATTCGCTGTCGCAGTGCCTATCGTGTACAAAGCGGCGAGGTCGAGGGTGGTGCCATCGCAAATGGCAACTGACTGATCAGCACCCAACGTCGGGTTCGGAGAAACGGTCAGGAACAGATCAGCAACATCGCTGCAACCCGCCAAGTTCGTCGCGGTCAGCGTGTATGTGCCACCCACGTCCACTGCGCTAGGATCCACAACTGCAACGCCGGCAAGTGTCCAAGAAGTAGTGGTGCCTGTTGTTCCGAAGCTCGCTGTAAGGTCCACCGCATCACCGTCACATGCATTCACGTTGACATCCGGTCCCAAGTCCGGGGCTGTATCCACCGTAACAGTAACAAGCGCAGTGTCCGTGCAACCGGACCAGTCACCAACAACTTGATAGGTTCCTGCTTCATTAACGGAGCTTGGGTCAGCAACCGGTATACCCATTAAGGTCCATGTCGTGCCAACGCCACCCGAGGCGTACAAGCCATCCAGGTCCAATACTTCATTGCTGCAAAGCGCAATGGCTTGGTCGGCACCCAACACCCCTCCGGCCAGCATATCCAAGGTGACCATTGCAGTGTCCGTGCAACCGGTCGCATTGGTCACGACCAACGTGTATACGCCAGCATCCGTGGCCATGGTAGGTGTAGTAAAGACTGCACCGCCAAAGCTCCATGCCTCCGTGTCCCCGTTGGAATTATACAAAGCGGTGAGGTCAGCGCTGCCGCCCGGGCAAATGTTCATGGATTGGTCCGCTCCCAACATCGGTCCGGTAACAATGTCGAGGGTGACCAGCGCAGTGTCCCCACAGCCGCCATTGTTCTGAACGATCAGCTCATACACCCCTGGTGTAGTGGCCGCTGAAGCGGTTGCAGTCGTAATCGGTGAGCCATCCAACGACCAAGCAGGCTGCAAACCAGCTAGACTGAACAAAGTAGACAAGTCCAAGGGACCCGCGCCTGAGCAGTGGTCCACCGCCAAGTCCGGGCCTAAGGCGATCTGCGGTGTGGATACCACCTCGAATGAACCCCAATAGCTACAGCCGGACCAATCGTAGCCATCAACGTTATACCAACCCGGTGTGCTTACCGCTGATGGATCGGGAACTGGATTTCCATTCGATGCCCAGATATTGAACGTGACACCTTGCCCAAAGTCCCAGCCAGTAACGAAATAGCCCAGAATATCCGCAGTTTCCCCGGGACAGAGGTAAGCGGTTTGCGTACCCATATCCGTAGTGCAAGGTGGTGGTGGGCTACTGAACCCGAATGCCATTGCTCCGCTACCTGTACCTCCGGTGAACCAGCCCGGTACCCATGGACCACCGGGTCCGGTCCCCCCATTCACACAGGCCGTATCGATCACGGTGATCGTCCAGGTGCCGTCAGCACTTTCTCCGGCGAAATCGTTCAAAGAGCCACTTTGTGGCGCAAAATTGCCGGTGAAGGGCGCTGTCCCGGTTGTAATGCTGTTCCACCCCCAACTCGAGAAATTGGTATTGGTGTAGTTCTGGCCTCCTGCACCATTGAAGGCCGATAGCAGAATAGTCGTTCCTTCCGGTGACGTCAAGGAGATCTGAAGCGTTTGTGGATGGTCCGTGGTGATGTTGAGCAGCACATTGTCCAAGAAAGGCCCCCAATTCCATGGATCAGGGGTGATCAGGTAACCCACTCCGCTAACGCTGGCCGTGAACGTACTGGTATCGCAAAGAGGAATAGGGCCGCTCGTGAACGGGAATGTCTGAGCAGCACCCGGACGGAATAGCCCCACGGCGAACACCGTTATGAGCAGGACCCGAGTGAATGTGGAACGTAACATGGGGCGGTGGCGGTCTTGGTTAGCGAAGCACGAATGCCTGTGTAATGATAGACGTTCCAAAATAAATTAGGTTGCTCAGCAAATGGACAACAGCAGACCCTGTGCTCCAATACCCTTCCTCTGGGCTGATATGAATGAACATTTACTTCACCGGATCCCCATGGCCCACCTTTGGCTATTATTACCACCAACCATTTTAGGCCAAGGCTTAAATGGTGCTCGTAACCTCTTTCGTTGTGGCGCGTCCTTCTATACATGCGACCCGAACTCTTGCTTTCCGTCTTCCTCGTTATCCTCTATGTATCCTGCGGACACGTTCACCACTTGGACAGCTCGTCCGACACACGGCCATTGGAACGAACGATCAGTCTGAACGTGCATGCGACAAGTGCGAAAAAGGACCTGATCGATCTCAACATCATCCAACGGACGTGTGCGTTGTATGTCGCCTTGCGTTCGAGCGCATGGGAAGGACCGATCGCATTCGGCATGGACATGGACGATAGCTTGGTCCATTGGAACATGTGTCCGGGTGGCACCATGGTGGCTTGTGTCAAAGTGCCAGCTGCGGATGGAGATTCCGTGATGACGGGGATCCCTTGGCCGTATGCCGAACGTCATTGATGTCGGATCATTACTGGAGCTGCGCGGATCTGCGCGTGGATAGCCCTGCTCAGGTCCTACTCACTTCGGCAGAAGTACCTTGTTCGTCAGCCGCACCTGCTTCGTTACCCCTTCATCCAGCAACTCCAGATCAAGGGTGTTGGTGTTCCGGAAATTCTCCTCTTCCTGTTCCCAATAAGTACAGAGCTCGTCCATGGTGAAGTGCGAAACATCCACCGCATTGATCTTCAGGATCTTCGCATCCATGGCGATCGGGTCGGCCAGTGGATACTGATCTTGGAACCGGGCGATCTCCATCTGCCGTGTTACGAAGTTGGGCACGATCCTGATCTCGAAGCCCTTCAAGGTGTCGGCCTCGACCGGTTTGGTCGGGTCCAGGAACAACGTGTCATGCTCCCAATCGATCGTGAGGGTGAAGTGCTCATAGACCTCATTGCCCATCAAGTAGGTACTTCGACCAGAGAGCAGGATGATCTGATCGGGGATCACTAGACCTTCAATATCAATGCGCTTCACCCGTGCGCTGATGGTGCGGCCTGTCTGCTTACCATTCAGATCGGTGGACGTGAAGCCGGTTGTGCTCGTGTACTCCAACGCCGGGTTCTTCGCCTGCAGCCGAGCGAAGAAGCTACTGTCCGCAAGGATGTTGCCCGTGGAGCCGGTATCGAAGGCAAAGCGAGCGCTCACGCTATCGATCGTCACATCGAAGAAGACGTTCCTGAACCTGCCTGCGTCCATGACCAAGGCCGAAGCTTGTTCAGAAACACTGAATTTCCCGGTACTGTCAGAAACCCTGAGCCTCTCCGCTGCATAGTCGATCTGCCATGCCGCCTTGCGCATCAGGTTGTTCCCGATGATCCCATCGATCGGCCTACAACCGAAGGGCTCGTTCATATGCGCGAGGTCGGCTATGATGGCCCCGGTGTTCTCAAAGTCCACTGAGGCAAGTATTATGCTGGGTATGCGAATGAAGTGGACCTTGCTCTCCGACTTGTTCTGCGTGGCTTTCACTTTGGCCGAGGCGATCACCTTGTGATCCACCGCATCCTTGATGTGCGCACCGATCACGCTCAGTTCCGCACCGGTATCGAACACGAAGTTGTACGTCTTGCCATTGATCAACACATCCACAAGGATCAGCCCCTTCGAATAGTCGAACGGCACTTCATGCAGGTAGTCGCTCTTCGTTACGTTCCCTTGCTTCGCCAACTTGGGCACCTTGATGAAATGGCAGCCGGTGAGCAGCCCGGCACATAGGCTCAACAGTACAAATCGGCACACGTTCTTCATCGGCTGGTTCGCGTTGGGCGCAAAGTAGGTGCTACGTTATGCTTTGCAATTCCGCTTCAACTGGCACCTTGTTGGAATTTGTGGTCCGGATCAAGTGCGCAACCAACGGGAAGAGATCACACTTGGGCTGAGGTCAAAACGTATCTCCGCTGTGAACGAACACGACGAGACCATGTCGAACATACTTAAGCGCAAGGTCAAGCTCATCCACAAGCTTACCACCATTGAGGACGAAGGGGTGATCGCTGCGATGGAGCGCACGCTCGAAGGCGCTACGCATTATACGCTTAGCACAGAACAAGTGCGACAATTGGACGCAAGCATGGAGCGCTACCTAAGTGGCGTGGGCAAGTCCTACACGCCGGAGCAGATGCGCACACGTGCATTGAAAGCCATTCGCAAATGATCCTGCTTCCCGTTCGCGTCAGCGATGAGGCGGATGCAGATATCTCCGCAGCAGCAAGCTGGTATGCGGAGCGTAGCATGAAAGTAGCGGTCGGCTTCATTGAGGCCGTGTATAACGAACTCGGTTTCATTGCGCAGTTCCCCAATGGTGAGCCACGGGTGCGTGGTATGGTTCGACAGTAGAACGTGAACGGCTTTCCTTTCGTGATCCTCTACCGACCAATGAAAGACCACCTCGCTGTGGTGCGTGTATTCCACACCAGCCAGCACCCGAAGAAGAAATTCAAGCGCAAGAAGTGAGGGGCGTAGAGGTGCAGGGTCTCCGAAGACGGAAGACCCTGCACGGGTTTAATTAAGCGCCAACTGCAAATGGCGACGCCGTGATGACGGGGATCCCTTGGCCGTATTGAGCGTAACAGCAACGAGGGCCAGTTGTTCAGGAAGCACCTTTTGATCTCGACCCAGAGCTGAAAACCCTGTTCAGAACTGGATCATTCCTTTATAAAGCGGTCCACCTGTGGTACTGCGCCGTTGCCGGTGGAAAACCTTACAGCGTAGCTACCAGGCGGCAGTGCACTCACATCGATATCCCTCATGCCACCACTATTTAAGGTCAGCACGAGTGATCCAGTGGAGTTGAACACCTCGGCCGACCTGAGCGGTTCGTTGCTCGTGATCATCAACCGATCACTGACCGGGTTCGGGCTGACCCGGATGGTGTTCGTGGGGGTGATCTCAGCTACCGAGTTGCCCGTTGCGTTCCCGTAGCGCAGGATCCAGCCATTATCACCCACGGCCCAGCCCAAGGAAGTGTCGTAGAACCAAACGTTGGAGAGCGTTGGGCCCTGCAGTGTGTCGGTCGTCCAGCTCGAACCTCCGTCCGAAGTATACCGCATTGGGCATCCTGCTGGGCATTCTCCTCCACCCAAGGGCGTTGTGGTACTCGCCCATCCATTCTGGTTATCCGAGAACGAGATACCGGTCCTGCCCGCATAGGTGCCAGATGCTTGGTTCACCCATGTGAGGCCACCATCCACTGTGCGCCTGTTGTTCCCCGAATTTCCACCAGCCCAACCCACCGTATCCGAGACCATGTCGATGCAGGAGAGGTTAGACAGCACATTGGCGCCAGCTTCCACTTGCTGCGTCCAAGTCAACCCGTTCGTTGTGCGGAAGATCACGCCCAAATACCCACAGGCCCATCCTTTGGTATTGGAAGTGAAATCAACTGCATATAGGGGTTCGCTCATCGTGGTCGAGGCCCAAGTAAGGCCGCCATTGAACGTGCGCCTCACGTAACCTGACCCTCCATTGGCGCCCACGATATATCCGGTATCCGGAGATGTGAAGACCATGTCGTAGTGGTCCAATGAAGTACCGGTCCCTACACTTGTCCAAGTAGAACCACCATCCTCCGTCGTAAGCAAGGTTGCGGATGTTCCTGCGATCCACCCTTTGGTGGGCGAAGTAAAGACCACCGTTCTGAACGTGATGGATGTAGCAACGGGAGAAACTTGTGGTGTCCATGTTTCTCCACCATCCAATGTGGTCAAGATCGAAGCATTACTACCCACCACCCATCCTTGGGAGGGGGAAATGAAGAAGACGTCATGCAGCGTTCCGGTTGTACCGGAGTTCATCCTTTGCCAGTATTGTGCATGGGAACAAAGGCCGAGAGCGATGGAAAGGATCAGGAGTAAAGCGTGCTTTTTCATTTGGACGGGATCGGTGGTTAGTGGTACAGGGTCGAATGCGTTTACCGGGCTGTTCGGGATCGCCGGGCAGTTCGGGGTCCATTCACCCTACATCGAGAACAAGTAAGGAATGTGAACACGGCAGCTCCGGTATCTGCGTTCGCCCGGCTTTAGGAGTGCCGTGCGGTGAGTTGCGCGTGGCGGGTATTATCACAACCAAGGCATTGCAACAACGATCTACTTCTCCAGATCCCGTTCATGGTACCAGTCCTCGCTCATGTCCTTCCAGTCCGGATTCAGCTTTTCGATCAATTCGTCCTTCCAAGCACGCCGCCAATGCTTGATGCGCTTCTCCATGGCGATCGCCTCAACGATCGTGTTATAAAATCCGAACCACGCCAACTTGTGGCACAAGAACTGATCTGTGAACGAACCGGGGAAAATGCCCTTCTTGTGCTGAAGAACACGCTTCATCAAATTCGAAGTGACACCGGTGTACAAGGTGGTGTCGTGCTTGTTGGTCATGATGTACACCCAGCCACCTTTCATGGTGTGAAGTTCGTGCGCGAAGTCGGTATCCCCAACCAAACCACGGAACTCCACTCAACGACCACGTCACTCTGGGCGAGGGAGGTTCTGCGACTGAAGACCCGGAGTCTCACCAATGACCCACGATAAACATTGGTGAGACTCCGGATAGCCGGGACCCCGATCTGCGATCGCCCGACTTCCGGAGTGACGTGCGGTGGGCTGCGCGTGGCGGGTATTACCAACTAGGAACCGTAACAATGCAGCGTACGTCACATCAGGCGATGGGAGGCTCTGC